>DATBKU010000101.1:0-131454 GCA_036555725.1 Streptosporangiaceae bacterium
AACCCCAACTGGCTCCAGGAGCACCTCGACATCGAGGCCAGATCGTCCGTGATCAAGACGTACGAGGCTCTGGTCGTACCCGGACTCCTCCAGACACCGGAGTACGCCTGCGCGCTGTTCGCAGCGGACGGGGTGGCCGACGTCGAGAAGGACGTGGAGCAGCGCATGGCGCGGCAGGCGATCTTGACCAGGAATCCGCCACCCCAGCTGTGGGTCCTGTTGTCTGAGAACGCGCTCGACTGGCCGATCGGCGGTGCGGAGGTGATGCGCAAGCAACTAGCCGGACTGCTTGAGGCGTCCGAGCAGCCCAACATGGGGATCCGCGTGCTGCCCCGCTCGGCCGGCGCGCACGCCGGAACGACCGGCAGCTTCAAGATCATGTCGACTGAGTCGGGTGACGTCGTATATACCGAATCGCCCGGCGGCGGGCGACTGGTGCCATCCGCCGAGGAGGTACGGAAGTACGGGATAAAGTACGACCGGATCGGCCAGCACGCGCTGCCCGAAGTACAGTCGCGAGACAAGATCAAGCAGGCCATGGAGGCCATCAGATGAGCAATCCCGTGTGGCGCAAGTCCAGCCACAGCGGTGGTGAGTCGGGTAGCGACTGCGTAGAGGTCGCAGACCTCTCCGGAGCCATCGGCATCCGGGACAGCAAGAACCCGGCCGGGCCTCGGCTCTTCCTCTCCGATCGGTCGTTCGCCATGCTGGTCAGCCAGGTGAAGGCACACCAGCTCGACCGCTGAGCTTCGACTGAGAGCAACCCCCGATCCGTGGCGTTGGAACGGGGGTTCGTTTGTGCGCCCGGGCTCAGCCCTGGTCGAATCAACCGTGCCCGAACCATCCTCCTGAATATTCGGGCGCGTCCAGGTAACCGACGGTGCCCGGTCGCTCTCTGGGCCATCAAAGGGCCGGTGGTGGGGGTGGGGGTGGTGCCGGTGGTGCGGGGAAGGTGACCGTGATGTGCAATCCGCCGGCCGGCTGAGCTAGCGCGAGCAGCGCCGCGCCGTGCGCGTCCGCGATCGCCCGGACGATCGCCAGGCCCAGGCCATGACCTTGGCCGCGCCCGATCCGCTGGCCGTCGAGCTGCTGGAAGGGCTCGAAGAGCCGGTCGACTTGTCCTGGCGGGATGATCGGGCCCGAGTTGCGGACGAAGATCTGGGCTCCGTCGTCGACGGCTGCGGTCGCCACCTCGACCCGCCCGCCGGGCACGTTGTACCGCATCGCGTTGTCGACCAGGTTCGCTACGAGGCTTTCCACCAGCCGCGGATCCCCCGACGCGGGCGCCGCCGCGAGCGCCGTCTCGACCGTCAGGCCGTCGGTCAGCGGTCGCGGCGGCCGTCGCCGTCGCGGGGTGTCTTGTCCTGGACCTGCTCCTGCTCCCCGCCCACGACATGATTCTGCGCCCGGCCATCGGCTCGGTCCTGTACCTGGTCCTCATCGGCCTGCTCAGCCTCGGTACGGCGACGGCGGTCCGCGACCCGGCCGCCGCGATGGGTGTCGTCCTCGCCCTTCAGTACGCCGCCCCGATTGTCATCGGCGTCGTCGCCGACCCGACATGGCAACAGCGCCTGGAACGGATCACGCCGGTGAGCGCCGGGCTGGCCGTACAGGCCACCACCGGCCACCCCGCCATCGGACCTTGGAAGGGCCTTGGCGTACTGGCGCTCTGGGCCCTCGGCGCCCTCCTGGCCGGCGGCACCGTTCTCGTACGCCGGGACGCCTGACCGGCACACGGGTCACGCGGCTGGACCGGATCGGCCGGTCAGCGGGCCATGACGAGTTCGAGGATGTGGCGGCGGAGTTCGGCGAAGCGTTCGTCCTTCTTGGTGGTGAACTGGTCGCGGGGGCGCGGGAGCGAGACGTCGACGACCTCGCGGACGACGCCGGGCGACGAGGAGAGCACCACCACACGGTCGGCGAGGTAGACGGCCTCGTCGATGTCGTGGGTGACGAAGACGACCGTGACGTTGAACTCGTCGCGCACCCGGAGGATGAGGTCTTCGAGCTCGAAGCGCGTCTGGGCGTCGACCGAGGCGAACGGCTCGTCCATCAGCAGGAGTTCGGGCCGGTAGACCAGGGATCGGGCGATCGCGACCCGCTGCTGCATTCCCCCGGACAGCTGCCAGGGGTACTGCCGGGCCTCGCCGGCGAGTCCGACGGCGCCGAGGACCTCGTTGATGCGTGTCGTACGGGTGGGCTTGTCGACGCCGCGTACCTTCAGCGGCAGCGCGATGTTGCGGCCCACGGTCAGCCAGGGGTAGAGCGAGCGGCCGTAGTCCTGGAAGACGACGCCGACCTGTTCCGGCACCCGCCGCAGCGCCTGGCCCTCGAAGAGCGCCTCGCCGCTGGTCGGTGTCGCCAGGCCGGACATGCAGCGCAGCAGGGTGGTCTTGCCGGCCCCGCTCGGGCCCACGACGCAGACGAACTCGCCGCGCAGCACGTCGAAGGAGACGTCGGCGACGGCGACCCGTTCGGCGCCGCCGACCTGGTACGCCTTGCGCAGCGAGCGCACTGAGAGCACTTGGTCGGTCTGCTGCAATGCCTCCGACACGCGACTCAACCTTTCTCCTCCGTCGCCCGGGCGCCGTAGTGCCAGAACAGGACCCGGTTTTCGATGACCACGAACAGCAGGTTCAGCACAATGCCGACTACGGCCAGCACGATGATCCCCGTCCACATGTCCACGAACGCGAACGACTGCTGGGCATTGAGGATGAAGAAGCCGATCCCGGAGGTCGACGCGACCAGCTCGCTGACGACCATGAGGATGATCGCGACCTGCAAGCTGTTGCGCAGCCCGGCCACGATCTGCGGCAGCGCGGCCGGCAGCACCACCGAGCGGACCACGCGGAACCCGGACAACCCGAGGGCATGCGCGGTGTCGAGCTTGAGCGGGTCCACGCCGCGCATGCCGTCGAGGGTGTTGAGCAGTGTCGGCCAGATGGCGGCGAAGGCGATGATGGCGACCTTCATGGCGTCGCCGATGCCGAAGATGGTCATGGCCGCCGGGATCAGCACCGGCGCCGGCAGGACGTAGAGGAAGTACAGGTACGGCGAGACCGCCTCCTGCGCCGACCTGGCCAGCCACAGCGCCGCCCCCACGGCGACCCCGCCGACGGAGGCGATCGCGTAGCCGAAGGCGAAGTTCTGCAGGCTGGACGCGAGGTTCTTCTTGGCGTCGCCGACGATCCACTGGTCGTACAGCTGGTGCAGGATGTCCTTCAGCGGCGGGAAGAACGGCGAGGTGGTGCGCGCCGACCAGAACCACCAGACCACCCCGATCACGACGAACAGCCACAGCATCGCGAGCCGGCGCAGCCCGCGGGTGAGCCAGAACCCCCGGGCACGCCGTCGCGGCTGCGTCGCCGGGCGGCCGACGGCGGGCCGCGGCGGGACGGCGGCATCGGTGACGTTGCGACCCACCGGGGAACTCATCGTCCCGCCCCCCGTACGTTCCGGCGGCTTTCGTGCCAATGCAGCACCCACCGTTCGCCGAGCGCGAAGATCCCGGCGAGCACGATGCCCAGCACGCCGGCCACGAAGATGTACGCGTACATGAGCGGATAGGCGGGCGGCCCGGAGTTCTCGGAGTTCAGGATGTTCACGCCCACGCCGCTGCCGCCGCCGATCAGCTCGAACACAATGGACAGGATCAGCCCCACCGCCGCCGAGACGCGCAGCCCGGTGGCGATGAACGGCGCCGCGCTCGGCAGCGTGACCACGAAGAACCGCCGCGGCCCGCGCACCTGCAAGACGGTGGCGGTGTCGCGGACCGTGGGGTCGATGGACCGCACGCCGTAGATGACCTGGATGACCAGCGGCCAGAAGACCCCGAAGGCGACCAGGACGTACTTGCCCTGCAGGGTGGCGCCGAGCGTGCCGACGACGATCGGCAGGATGGCGACCGCGGGCATCGCCTTGAAGAACTCGATCACCGGGATCACGCTCTGGTAGGCGAACCGGTTCAGCCCGATCAGCGAGCCCACGATGATCGCGCTGCCGCCCCCGATCAGCAGCCCGATGGCCCAGCTGGCCACGGTGTCGCGTACCGCCGACCACAGCTGGGCCGTAGTGAGCTGGTCCCAGAGGGCATGCATCGTGCTGGTCATCGAGGGGAACTCGTCGGAGCGCAGCACGCCGGTGGCGCTCAGCACCTGCCACAGGCCGAGCGCGGCGGCCAGCACGACGAGCCGGGACGCCAGCACGCGCACCCGGCCCGTCGAGAGCAACGGTGAGACAAGGGAGCCGACTCGGCCATTGCGTTGGTAAATACTGCGCTCCGTTCCCCGTGGACGCCGCCGAAGGAGGGACCCTAAAGGGCGCCCTGCCAGATCATCTCCGATCCCGGCATCGTCTTCTGGAGTAGCCCGAACTGCTTCATGTAAGTCTGGATCTTGTCGATTGTCTCCGGGGTGAGCGTCGGGTTCCAGTCGGTCTGCAGCACCTGCTTCTGCGCCGCCGCCGGCGGCAGGTTCATGCGCTTGACCAGCGTGGCCTTGGCCTCGGACTCGTGGTCCTTGGTGTACAGGATCGCCTCCCGCATGGCCGCGTTGAAGCCCTTGACCACGTCGGGATTCTGGTCGATGTACCTGCCCAGCGCGCCGAAGCACACCGTCGTGCCGCCCGCCCACAGCACGGCGTTCGGGTGGTTGATGATGGTGGCTCCCTGCTCGATGGCGGTCTGCGCGAACGGCTGCACGATGATGGCCGCCTGCACCCGGCCCTGACTGAGCGCCGCCGGCATTTGCGGGAACGGCATCTGAATGAGCTGGATGCCCTTGTGATCGACGCCCGCCTGGGTGGCCAGGGTCTGCACATCCAGCGAGTTCAGCGAGTTCAGCTGGACCATGGCCACCTTCTTGCCGACCAGGTCCTTGACGCCCTTGATGCCCGTGCCCTTGCCGGCGATGAGCGTGGTGCCGTCGCGCTTCGCGTCGGCCGGCTGCCGGCCCACCACGGGCGCCACGCACTTGAGCGGCGTCCCCTTGATGTTGACGTTGATGAGCACCGGATCGGTGATGAAGCCGAACTGCTGCTGACCGCTGAGCATGGCCGCCACGATGGCGGTCGGATTGGCGGCCGGCACGAACGTCACGTTCAGCCCGTGCTTTTTGAAGATGCCCTTCTCCTGGGCGAGGAAGGCGGGCGCGTCGTCGGCGTACGGGACGTACCCCACCTTGACGTTCGTGATCTTGCCGGACGAGCCGGCACTGTCCCCCGAAGAATCACCGCCACAGCCTGTCACTGCCACCGCGACGACAACGGCCGCGGCGACCAGGGCAGACCGGGCGAACCGATACCGCAGTCGCACCATTACTCCCTAGAGTCGGCCTCTCGCTGCCGGCCCCGGCCGTGCCCGGACAGAAGCCGGACACCCAGCATGGGCCGTCAGCGTATGGGGCTGGCCGGAACTGGTCCAATAACCTTTCGAGTCGCACTCATCTCGCTACGCCATCAGTCGGGTTTCATGATCAACGACCGGCGGCCGGGTTAGGATGTCGCTGGACATGCACTCAAATCGCACTCCTGAAAGGCCCGGGCCGTGGTGAGCAGATCTGATTGGCTCAAGGACCCGGAGGGCACGAGCACGGCGGAAAGCGTCGACCTCAACACCGACGTGCCGCACCCGGCCCGCATCTACGACTATCTGCTGGGCGGCAAGGACCATTTCCCCGCCGACCGCGAGGCGTCCGCCGGGATCGTCCAAGACTGGCCCCACCTGCCCACCTCGATGCGTGCCAACAGGAACTTCCTGGCCCGGCTCACCCACTACTTGACCGCGGAGCTGGGGATCCGCCAGTACCTGGACATCGGCACCGGGCTGCCCACCTCCCCCAACCTGCATGAGGTCGCACAGGGGCTCGCGCCGGAGTCGCGCATCGTCTATGTCGACAACGATCCCATCGTGTTGACGCACGCCCGCGCCTTGCTCACCAGCACTCCGCAGGGCAAGACCACATACATCGACGCCGACCTGCGCGACCCGGCGTCCATTCTCGCCGCCCCACAGCTGCGCGGCACGCTCGATTTCGGCCGGCCGGTCGCCCTCTGCCTGATCGCGATCATGCATTACATCAAGGACGAGAAGGAGGCGCGCGACATCATCGACCGCCTTCTGGAGCCGCTGCCGCCCGGCAGCGTCCTGGCGCTGTCCACTACGACGCCCGACAGCGCGCCGGCGGAGGTCGAGGCCGGCGTGGCGGCCTACAACGTCCGCGGCATCCCGGTGAAGGCGCGCACCAAGGCAGAGGTCGAAGCGCTCTTCGCCGACCTGGAGATGGTCGAGCCCGGCGTGACTCTCGTCAACCACTGGCATCCCGACGACGCGGCACGCTCCGTCGACGACGCACACGTGCACATCTACGGCGGGGTCGGCGTCAAACGCTAGGTAGTCACTACCGATCTGATCAGCTCGACAGGGTGGACGGCGGTACGTCCCGTACCGTGGCCGATCTGCTGCCGGCACGAGACGCCGGACGCGGCGAGCAGGGTCTCCGGCGGCTCGGCCGCCACCGCCGGGAACAGCCGCATCCCGCCGATCTTCATCGACAGGTCGTAGTGCTCGGACTCGAACCCGAACGATCCGGCCATGCCGCAGCACCCGGCGTCGAGCTCCACCACGTCGGCGTCCGGGATCCGTTCCAGCAGCGCCCGGCTCGCGGCCGTGCCGACGATCGCTTTCTCGTGGCAGTGGCCGTGGAACAGGATGCGGCGGTCGCCGTGGGACTCCAGGGGCAGCGCGCCTTCGTCGATCGCCTCGACCAGCGGCTCCGGCGCCAGCCGGGCCCGCTCGGCGACCAGGCGGACCCGGTCGTCGCCCGGCAGCAGCGCGGCGTACTCGTCCCGCAGCGTCAGCAGGCAGGACGGCTCCACACCGACGATGGGCACACCCCGCTCGGCGTACGGGGCCAGGGTGCCGAGCAGGTCCGCGGCCATCGTCTTGGCCTGGTCGAGCAGGCCCTTGGACAGCTGGGGCCGTCCGCAGCAGCCCGTCGCGGCCAGCACGACCCGCCATCCGGCCAGCTCGAACAGCTCCACCGCGGCGCGCCCGATGTCCGGCTCGGTGTAGGAGGTGAATGAGTCGGCCAGCAGCACGAGGTCGCCGCGCGGATACTTCCCCATCGGCGCCGACCGCCGGGCGTACCAGCGCGGCAGCGTATCGCGGCGAAACCGCGGCAGTGGCCGGTGCCGGCTGATGCCCAGCCCCAGGTCCAGCAGCGCGCGGGCGCCGGGCAGCCGGGCCGGCAGGTTCGACAGCGGGGCGACGGCGGAGCCGAGCCGGTTCAGCCTCCGGATCGCGCCGAACGCCCGCGAGCGCAGCGGCGTGCCGTGCACGTCGTGGTAGTGGGCGAGGAACTCGCTCTTGAGCGCCGCCATGTCGACGCCGAGCGGGCACTCGGACTTGCAGGCCTTGCACTCCAGGCAGAGGTCGAGGATCCCGTGCAGCCGTTCGTCGTCGAGTGACGCTCGCGGGTCCGGCGTGGACAGGGCCTTGACCAGCGCGTTGGCGCGGCCGCGCGTCGAGTGCTCCTCCTCGCGCGTGGCCATGTACGACGGGCACATCACGCCCGCGTCGGTCTTGCGGCAGACCCCGATGTTCACGCAGCGGTCGGCGGCCCCGCGCATGCCGCCGCCGAAGGTGAGCCTGGTCTCCAGCGGCACCGGCTCGGGCAGCGCCGGGTCGCGCAGGTGTTCGGTCATCGGCGGTGCGTCGACGATCTTGCCGGGGTTGAGCCGGCCGGACGGGTCGAACAGCCGCTTGACCTCGCGCATCCCCTCGTACACTTCGTGGCCGAAGAGTCCTCGGTTGAACTCGGACCGGGCAAGGCCGTCGCCGTGCTCGCTGGAGTTGACGCCGCCGTACCGCGCGGACAGCTTGGCGACCTCGATCGCCACCGCTCGCATAGTCAACACCTCGCTCGGCCGGCGCAGGTCGACGAACGGCCGGATGTGCAGGCAGCCCACCGAGCAGTGCCCGTAGAATCCGGCGCTCAGCCCGTGCCGTTCGAGGACCGCCGCGAACTCCTTGACGTACGGCACCAGCGCCTCGGGCGGCACCGCCGTGTCCTCGACGAAGGCCAGCGGGCGACGGGTGCCGGTACCGGCCGCCATGAGCAGGCCGAGCCCGGCTTTGCGCACCTTGAGCACCGCCTCCTGCTGGTCGGCGGTGATGGCACGAAGGGTGTGGTAGCCATGCCCGTTCGCCGCCCAGCCCCGGGCGAGGTCGTCGACCCGCGCGGCGACCTCCGCGGCGGAGTCGCCGAAGAACTCGACGAACAGCAGGGCGTCCGGGTCGCCGTCGAGGATGTCGCCGATCCCGGCGTACTCGACGCGGCCGCGGGACAGTTCGAGGATCTTGCGGTCGATCAGCTCCACCGACCCCGCGTCGTGGGCGAGCGCGTCGGTGGTCGCGGCCACCGCGGCGGCGGTCGACGTGAAGTGCCCGACCGCGATGGCGCGCGCCGCGGGCCTGGGCACCAGCCGCACCACCGCCTCGGTGACGACCGCGAGGGTGCCCTCGGAGCCGACGACCAGCTTGGCGAGGTCGAGTCGCCCTTGCTGATGGAGACCGTGGAGGACGCGGTCGAGCCGGTAGCCGCCCGCGTGCCGCCAGAACGGCGGGTAACCCTTCAGCGCATCGGCCCTGCGGTCCAGGATGCCGGGCAGGTCTCGGTACAGCCGTCCCTCGAGGGTGCCCGCGGCGCTCCGGGCGCTCACCTGGTCGAGCGGCACCGGGGCCAGGCGCGCACGGCTCGCGTCGGACAGCACGACGTCGACCGCCTCGACGTGGTCGATCGTCGACCCGTACCGGACGGAATGGCTGCCCGCCGAGTTGTTGCCGATCATGCCGCCGATGGTGGCCCGGTTGCTCGTCGAGGTATCCGGGCCGAACATCAGGCCGTACGACATGGCGACCCGGTTGAGCTGATCTTGTACGACTCCGGGCTGCACCCGCGCGAGGCCCGCGCCGCGGTCGAGCTCGACGATCCGGTTCATGTGCCGGGAGAAGTCGACGATGACGGCCCGGCCCACGGTCTGGCCGGCCAGGCTGGTGCCGGCGCCGCGCGGCAGCACGGGCACGCCGAGCCGCCCGGCCTTTGTCACGATGGCCTCAACCTCGTCCGCGTGCCGGGGGAACGCCACGGCCAGCGGCTCGATCGCGTACATGCTCGCGTCGGAGGCGTACAGGTGCCGCGTGTAGTCGTCGATCCGTACGTCTATGCCGGTGAGCGCCGCCCGGATCTCCTCCGGCGCGCGCTGTGCTTCCGGCGCAGCCTCGGCGAGGGGCGCGCTCACGGGGCCTGCTCCAGGTGCGTCAGGGCCGCGTCGAGCCCGCCGCGCTCGATCGGGACGTCGGCGGCCCGCAGCCCCATCTCGACCCCGGCCAGCGTGCCGGCGAGCTCCAGGTCGCCGAGGTGACCGAGGTGACCGATGCGAAATACCCGGCCGGCGAGCCGGCCCAATCCGGTGCCGAGCGACATGTCGAAGCGTTCCAGGATGACGCCGCGCACCTTGTCGGCGTCGTACGGCTCGGGCAGCAGCACGGCGGTGACCGAGCTGGAGTACTCGCGTTCGTCGCGGCAGAGCACCTCAAGCCCCCACGTTCGTACGGCACGGCGGGTGGCCGCGGCGTGCCGGTCGTGGCGGGCGAACACCGCGGGCAACCCCGCTGCCTCCAGCATGGACAACGCCGCGTCCAAGCCGTACAGCAGATTCGTCGGCGGGGTGTAGGGGAAGAAGCCGCGCCGGTTGGCCTCCAGGATGGGCCGCCAGTCCCAGTACGAGCGCGGCAGCCGGGCCCGTTCGGCCGCGGCGAGCGCCTTGTCGCTGACGGCGTTGAAGCCGAGGCCGGGCGGGAGCATAAGCCCCTTCTGCGAGCAGCCGACCGTGACGTCGACGCCCCATTCGTCGTGCCGGTAGTCCATCGAGGCGAGTGAGGAGACAGTGTCGACCAGCAGCAGCGCCGGATGCCCGGCTTGGTCGAGGGCCGCGCGGATCTCCGGGACCCGGCTGCGGACGCCGGTGGACGTCTCGTTGTGCACCACCATTACGGCCGCGATGTCATCCGTGAGATGCGCCGCCACCGTGTCCGGGTCGGCGCCGCGCCGCCAGTCCCCCGGCACGAAGTCGACCTGCAGGCCCAGCCGTACGGCCATGTCCCGCCAGAGCGTGGCGAAGTGCCCGGTCTCGTACGCGAGCACCCTGTCGCCCGGGGACAGCGTGTTGACCAGCGCCGCCTCCCACGCCCCAGTGCCGGACGAGGGATAGATGACGACGGGGCCGTTCGTCTGGAACACGCGCCGCAGCCGGGGCAGCAGGTCGAGGGTGAGGCCGGCGAACTCGGGACCGCGGTGGTCGATGGTCGGGCGGGCCAGTGCCCGAAGCACCTGCTCGGGAACGTTCGTCGGGCCGGGGACCTGCAAAAGGTGTCGTCCACCACTGGGCCGGCTGTTCGTATACGACATACGGTATGCGACTCTATACGGCCCCGGCTCAGAAGTTCTCGTTGATCTGATCGATGATCGTCAAGACCGAGAAGAACCCGAAGAACAGGAAGACCAGCGCCATCACACCGAGCCGCCAGCTGCCGATCTGCACGGCCTTCGGCAGGGTACGCCGGTTCAGCCGGATCAGCAGCCCGGAGTAGATGAACATCATGAACCCGGCCACGCTCGCCGAGATGACGAGCAGCACCAGCGGCTGGTCGAACCCGCCGATCAGGATCGCCGACCCGACGACGATGTGCGCCCAGACGACCGTGACGTACAGCTTGGACTCCGTCCACCAGGTACTGCCCGGCAGGTAGGCCACCTTGATCGAGTCGGATACCAGCCGCCCCATGTAGTCGAGGATGCCGAGCGCCGCGGCGAACAGCGAGTACGCGCCGATCACCCAGAAGAACGTGCCGAACCAGCCGAGCTTGTCGTTGAGGGCGTCGCCTTCGAGCCGGAGGAAGCTGACGTCGTTGGGCGGGTCCGTGCCGTACAGGGTCGAGTAGGCGAGCAGCGAGGTCAGCACGATCGTGACGATGGTGATGAGCACGAACGAGACGAGCTGTTCGGTGTTGGCGACCTTCCACCACGACCGCCAGCGCGCCAGGTTGGCGTCGGTGGGCGCGAACAGGAACCCGGTCGACGGCTTGGCGGCCGGCTCGCCGGTGACCGGTGAGACCAGCTTGGGCATCCGCGCGCCCATGCCGAAGCCCTTGTCGCGGATCCAGTTGCTCTGCACGAGGTTCTGTCCGCCGCCGGCGCCCGCGTACGCGAGCGCGCCGAGGATGAGCGCGAAGCCGAGGTTGGTGGGCAGCCCCGGGTTGGTGACCGAGTCGCCGAGCCCGCGGTACCCGTCGGCCGTGATGGCGATGGCCAGCGCGACACCGATCAGCACCAGCACCGCGGCGACCTTGACGAACTCGATGCGCTCCACCCAGCGGTAGATGAACGGGGCGACGGTGAGGATCACGCCGATGAGCACGAGCTCGCCGATGGCGATCCACTTGGGCTCACCGCCGCCCACGGCGTAGCTGAACACCGTGGCCGAGCTCGTCGCCCAGCCGGGCCACATGTTCGACAGCACCGCGAGGACGATGAACACGAGCGTCCAGTGCCGCCACAGCCGGCCGAATCCGGTGAGCGCCGTCTCGCCGGTGGCCAAGGTGTAGCGCTCGATCTCCATGTTGATGAAGAACTGGAACACGACCCCGAGCATGGCGCCCCACAGGAACACCAGGCCGGCGTGGGCGGAGATGTACGGCCACAGGATGAACTCCCCCGAGGCCAGCCCGATCGCCGCGCCCACCACGCCGGGGCCGAGCAGGCGGCGCAGCGGCAGCGGGTCCGGCAGATCCTGCAGCGTGACCCCCGGGAGCCGGCCTCCGGCGGTGGGGAAGGACCGGTTGCCGAGGGCGGCTTCGACCGTTGCCGTTGAGCTGTCGTGCGTCATGCCGATGACCTCCGCCTGGGGGGTGGGCGTCCGTCGTAACGGTGGTGTCCGTCGTCCGGTGGCGTCCGCCTGGGGTGGCGTGCGCCTGGGTGGCGTCGTTGATCCGTTATGCCTCCGATAAGCGGGCGATCACGTTGCGTGGTGGTGACGAAGGCCTTACCGGCCCGCTACACGATGCCCGGAGGTGTACGGCAGAATGACCGCATGGGCACGACGCAAGTGGCTACTTACTGCCGCATCTGCGAGCCCTTGTGCGGACTCGTGGCGACGGTGCATGACGGCGAGTTGGTTCGGCTGCGGGCCGACGACGAGCACCCGCTGTCGAAGGGGTTCGCCTGCCCCAAGGGCATCGCGATGACCGAGGTGCAGAACGATCCGGACCGAGTGCTGCATCCGCTGCGGCGCCGCCCCGACGGGACGTTCGAGCAGGTCGGCTGGGATGAGGCGCTCGCCGACATCGCGGCCCGGCTCAGCCGGCTGCGCGCGTCGTACGGCGGCGAATCCATCGGCTGGTACTTCGGCAACCCGGCGACGTTCTCCTACAGCCATCCGCTCTGGCTCAACGGCTTCATGGCGGCGCTGGGGTCGCCGCACCTCTACTCGGCCGGGTCCCAGGACGTCAACAACCGGTTCGCGGCGAGTGCTCTGCTGTACGGGGCGCCGGTGCTGGTGCCGATCCCCGACCTCGATCGCACCGACCTGCTGCTGATGATCGGCGCGAACCCGCTGGTGTCACACGGCAGCATCATCTCGGCGCCACGGATCAGGGACCGGCTGAACGCGATCGTGCGCCGCGGCGGGCGGGTCGTCGTGGCCGATCCGCGCCGGTCCGAGACCGCCCGGGCGTACGAGCACCTGCCGGTGCGGCCGGACGGGGACGCCTGGCTGCTGCTGTCGCTGCTGCACGTCGTCTTCGCCGAGGGCCTGGCCGCCGGCGGTGGGCAGGCCACCGGCGTGGACGCGTTGCGCGAGCTGGTCGCCGCCATGACGCCAGAGCGCGCCGAGCCGTACAGCGGGGTGCCGCCCGAGGTCGCCCGGCGGCTGGCCCGCGACCTGACCACCGCCGAGCGCGCGGTCGTGTACGGCCGGACCGGCTCCTGCCTGGGGCGGCACGGCACGCTGGTGGCCTTCCTGATCGACGCCCTCACCTTGGTGACCGGCAACCTCGACCGGCCCGGCGGCGGGATCTTCGGCACGTCGCCGATCCTCGTCGACGAGCTGCTGCGGCTGTCCGGGCTGGCGACATATGGCAAGACCAGGTCACGAGTGGGCGGGTTCCCCGACGTCCTCGGCACCTTCCCCGCCGGGGTGATGGCCGAGGAGATCACCACGCCTGGCCCGGGGCAGCTGCGCGCGCTGTTCGTGTCGGCCGGCAACCCGTTGCTGACCGTGCCCGGCAGCGCCGCCCTCTCCGCCGCGTTCGACGAGCTCGACCTGCTGGTCTGCATCGACCTGTACGTCACGGAGACCGGCCGGCGGGCCGACTACATCCTGCCCGCCACGACCTTCCTGGAACGGGAGGACTTCCCGCTGCCGTTCCTGCAGAACTACCTGACTCCGTACGTCACGTGGACCGAGCCCGTCGTCCCGCCACGCGGCGCGGCCCGCCAGGAGTGGCAGATCATCGACGAGCTCGCCCGGCGCATGCGGCTGGGCCTCGGCTCGCTGCGAGTGCAGCGTGTGGCGTATCGCCTCGGCCTCCGGCCGTCGCCGCGGCTGCTGATCGACCTGCTGGTCCGTACGGGCCGCCACGGCGACTGGTTCGGGCTGCGCCGCGGCGGCCTCAGCCTGCGCAAACTGCGAGCCCGTCCGCACGGCGTCGTGCTGGGCGACCACCATCCGACGGGGACGCTGCGCCGCCGGATCCGGCACCAGGACCGGCTGGTGCACCTGGCCCCGCCGGAGATCGTGGCCGAGATCGAACGGCTGGCGGCGGCCCCCGAGCCGTCGCCCGAGTACCCGCTGCGGCTGATCGGCCTGCGCGAGCTGCGGTCGCACAACTCGTGGATGCACAACGCCCCGGCGCTGATGCGCGGCCGGCGCGATCACCGGGCCCGCGTCCATCCGGTGGACGCGGCGGCGTACGGAGTGGTGGACGGGGGCAGATGCCAGATCACCTCGGCGCACGGGTCGGTCGAGCTTCCGGTGCAGGTCACGGACGAGATGACGCCCGGCGCGGTGGCGGTGCCGCACGGCTGGGGCCATGCGGGCGGCGGCTGGCGGATCGCGAACGCGGCCGGCGGCGCCAACGTTAACCTGCTCGCCTCGCCCGAGCCCGGCGACCTGGAGCGACTGGCCGGCATGGCCCACCTCAACGGCATCCCGGTGGCCATCGAACCCCGGTTATCCACAGGTCGGCGAGGGCCTGTACGGCTGCACCGCGCGGGTTGAAGCATGGCTGTCGCGTCCACCGATCGGGGTGGGCGTCACCAGTCACGAAGGGGTCCGAACATGCACGGCGGCCTGCCCATCATCGGGTTCAGCACGCTCGTCTACGGCGCGGTGGGGCTCATCGCCCTCGCCGGCCGGGCGATCAACTTGGTCAAGCGGGGGCGGCGGCCATGACGTTAACCGTCACCGTGATCGTGCCCGCACACAACGAGGAGCTCGGACTGCCCGCGACGCTGGAGTCCGTGCTCCGGCAGACGGTTCCCGCCGACGAGATCATCGTGATCGACGACGGGTCGGCCGACCGCACCGGTGAGGTGGCGCGGGCCTACGGCGTGACCGTGCTGACTCCCCCGCGCAACCTCGGCAGCAAGGCCAAGGCACAGAACTACGCGCTGCCGCACTGCGCGACCGACCTGGTGCTGGCGGTCGACGCCGACACCGTGCTGGCGCCCGACTACGTCGAGCGGATCGTCCCGGCCTTCGCCGACCCGGCTGTGGTGGTCGCCGCGGGCAGCGTGCAGACCCGCTTCACCCGCACGGTCTGGGAGCGCGGCCGGTCCATCGAGTACCTCTTCGGCTTCCATTGGCACCGGCCGATCCAGAACATCGTGCGCAGCCCGGTGGTGTGCTCCGGCTGCTGCTCGGCGTTCCGGCTCGAAGCCCTGGTGGCCGGCGGCGGCTTTCCGGAGCGCACGGTCGTCGAGGACATGGACCTCACCTGGTCGCAGCAGATCGCCGGGCGCAGGGCGGTGTACGTCGGCACCGCGGTCGCGTGGGCCGCAGACCCGGAGACCCTGACCTACCTGCGCAAGCAGGTGTGGCGGTGGATGGCCGGCTTCTTCCAGAACGTACGGCTGCACCTGGCCCGGCTGGTCACCCGCAAGCCGTTGCTGGCGCTGTGGATCGTGCTCGCCGTGCTGGAGATCCTCACCGCCCCGCTGTGGTGGGCGACGCCGTTCGTGGTCACGCTCGGCCTGGGCCGGCCGGTGGGGCCGACCCTGGCGTGGTGGTTCGGCAGCGAGCTCGCCCTGTCGCTGCCGCCGCTGCTGTACGGCGCGCGGCGGCGGCACCTGCCGGTGCGGCAGGTGCTGATCAACCTGCCCTGCGTGTACCTGACCAAGGCCGTCAACCTCTACTACGCGTGGAAGGCCATGGTCGTCGAGCTGGTGCTGGTCCCGCTCGGCCGCTCCCCCGGGCTCACCGTGTACGAAAAGGGTCGCGCCAACTCGCCGGCCGCGATGCGATGATCGCGGGGTGGCCGCGACTGAAAGTGAGGAGTGCAGTGCACATCGTCCGCTTCGCACGTCCGGGCACCGACGACATCGCGATCGGGGTCTCTGACGGCACGACGGTCACCGAGCTGGCCGGGGTCACCGGCATCGGGGAGCTGCTGCGGCTGCCGGCGGCGGAGCTGCGCGCGCGGTGCGAGCCGGTGCCGGACCGGGGCGCCGGGGCGCGCCACGACGCGGCGGCGGTACGGCTGCTGCCGCCGGCCGACGGGCGCATGGAGGTGTGGGCCGCCGGCGTCACCTACCGCCGCTCGCGCGAGGCCAGGGTGGTCGAGAGCGAACGGTCGGCCGACGTGTACGAGCAGGTCTACGACGCCGAACGGCCGGAGCTGTTCTTCAAATCGGCGGCCTGGCGGGTGACCGGCGACGGTCAGGCGGTGGCGATCCGCACCGACTCCGGCATCGACGTACCCGAGCCGGAATTGGGCCTCGTCGTGAACCGGCAGGCCGAGATCGTCGGCTACACCGTAGTCAACGACATGAGCTCGCGCACCATCGAGGGCGAGAACCCGCTGTACCTCCCGCAAGCGAAGATCTACCTCGGCGGCTGTGCGGTCGGCCCGGCGATCCGGCCGGCGTGGGAGATCCCCGACCCCTACGACCTCGACATCACGCTGACCATCCGGCGCGATGGGGCCGAGGCGTGGACGGGCCGGGCGAGCACCAGCCTGCTGCACCGCCGGCTCGATGAGCTCATCACCTACCTCTTCCACGCCGACGACTTCCCCGACGGTGTGGTGCTGGCCACCGGCACCTGCCTCGTGCCGGATCTCCCGTTCACGCTGCTCGCCGGCGACGAGATCACCATCGCGATCGCCGACGTGGGCACGCTTACCAGTGCCGTCGTGGTCGGCAAGGCCGCGCTGCGCTGGCTTTCGGACGTCCCCACCGACCGGCGGTCGCCGGTCCCCACCGGGCCTGACGACCCGGTCACCTCCTGAGCGACGTGACCCGGGCTGTCGGCAGCTGGCGGTTAGACCGGCTGCTCGGCGGCCGCGTGGGCTGCCGGGCGGTTGGCGATGTGGTCGGGGACCGGGATCCCGGGGCGTAGCTGCGGGTCGGACACGGGGTCGCCGAATACCTGGTGGACGGGCAGCACGCCGGCCCACACGTCGAGGGCGTAGTCCTCGTCCTCGTCGCCCGGCGGGCCCTTCCGTACCTTCACCGAGGCCTCCTCCAGCGGCACCGCGAGCACCAGGGTGGCGGCCAGCTCCTTGCGGTTCGGCGGCCGTACGACGTCCCACTGGCCCGGCGCGAGCCGCTCGGAGACGGCCCGGAGCGCGGCCAGCTTCTCGTCCGGGTCGTCGACCGCGCGGGGCGTGCCGTAGACCACGGCGCTCCGGTAGTTCACCGAGTGGTGGAAGATCGAGCGCGCGCACACGATGCCGTCGAGGTGGGTGACGGTGACGCAGAGCTCGCCGGCGAGGGCGCCGCGCATGGCGCGGTTGCCCGTCGAGCCGTGCAGGTACAGCGTGTCGCCGACACGCCCGTAGCCCGTCGGGAGGACCGCCGGGGCGCCGTCCACGATCACACCGACGTGGCAGATCATGCCCGCGTCGAGCACCTCGTACAGGGCCGTCCGCCCGATCCGGGCCCGGTCCCGCTGCCGCCCCAACCGCGTACGGGGCGTCGCGGACAGCGGAGTCGCGGACTGCGGCGTAGCGGACTGCGGCGTAGCGGACTGCGGGTCGGAAAAGAGTTGTGTCGCGCTCATGGCACGTACGCTAGAGAAACAAGTGGACCGTCGAGAATGGCCACTGAAGCCGAAACGTTGGAGACCACTTTGCCCCGGCCGTCCCGCCCCCGCGCCGAGTTCGACCTGCCGCTCGTGCTGGATCGCGTTTCGACCGAGCCGCTCTCCGCGCAGCTCACCCGGCAGCTGCGGGCCACGATGCGGGAGGGCCGGCTGGCCGCCGGCGAGCGGCTGCCGTCCAGCCGGGCGCTGGCCGCCACCCTGCAGGTCAGCCGCACCGTCGTGACCGAGACCTACCAGCAGCTGTACGCCGAGGGCTGGCTCGACGGCCGGCACGGCTCGGGCACGTTCGTCGCCGACCTGGCTCCACAGCCCGCCCCCCAGCGAGCGCGGGAACGGCGAGCGGCGCCCAGCCGGGCAACCGAGCCCGAGGGCATGATCGACCTGCGGCCCGGGGTGCCCTGGGTCGGCGACCTGAACACTCCGGCGTGGCGGCGGGCCTGGCGGCTGGCCGCGACCGTCACACCGGCCGCGCGCACCGATCCGTATGGGCTCATCGGGCTGCGCGCCGCCGTCGTCGAGCACATACGCCGCACCCGCGGCATCGGCTGCGCGATCGACCAGGTGCTGATCACACGCGGCGCGACCAGCGGCCTGGACCTGCTCGCCGCGACCGTGCTGCGCCCCGGCGACCGGGTGGGCGTCGAGGAGCCGGGCTACCGCAAGGCCCGGTCCGTGCTGGCCGCCCGCGGCGCCGAGGTGGTGCCGTGCCCGGTCGACGAGCACGGTCTGATCGTCGACGGGCTGCCCGGCGACCTGCGGATCGTCTACACGACGCCGTCCCACCAGTACCCGCTGGGCGGGGTGCTCCCGGTGCCGCGCCGGCAGGCGCTCATCGCATGGGCGCGCCGCACCGGCGCGCTGATCGCCGAGGACGACTACGACAGCGAGTTCCGCTACGACGTGGCCCCGCTGCCCGCGCTGTACGGGGTTGGTCCAGAGGTCGTCGTCTACCTGGGCACCACCAGCAAGACCCTCACTCCGAACGTGGGTGTGGGCTGGCTGGTGAGCGGCGTGGATCTGATCGAACAGATCGCGCGGCAGCGGGCCGCCGTCAGCGACCGTACGGCCGTCGTACCGCAGGAGGCTGTGCGGGTGCTGCTGGAGCGTGGAGACCTCGACCGGCACGTCCGCCGGATGCGTGCCGAGTACGCCCGGCGCCGCGCCACGATCGTCGAGGCGCTGCGTGACCTGCCTATGGGCGGTGACTCGGCCGGGCTGCACCTGGTCGTACGGCTGCCCGCCGCGACCGCGGACCGGCTCGTCGGCGACGCCGAGCGGCACGGTCTGCTGCTCGACGCCCTGGACCGGCACTTCGTCGGACCGGTCACCGTGTCGGGGCTGGTGGTCGGCTACGGCAGCGCCCGCCTCCAGGACATCAAGCGAGGCTGCGCGCTGCTCCGCCGCCTGGTAGACGCGCCCTGAGCGACGCAACCCTGAGCGCGCCAAACCCCTGAGCGCCCGCGCGGCAGGACGTTGCATGACCGGCCACTGGTAGGCCCCGCCCGCCTACCGTTTCCCGTCCGGTCATGCAACGTGCCCGCACCGGCCCCTCCGGATACCGCATCCCACCGAGAGAGGCCGACGCCGCGCCGACCGCCGCCCGGGCGCTAGGCCGACCGGGGGTCCGGGGTGACCCCGGCCGCCGCCAGCGCCACCGCCAGCTGCCGCAGCGCGCTGTAGATCCCGGACTTCGCCGTCCCCTCGGAGATGGCCAGCTCGGTGGCCACCTGGCGGAAGCTGAGGCCATGGAGGTAGGCCAGCATGATCGCGTTGCGCTGCTGCGGGGGCAGGCTGCGCAGCACGTCCTGGACCGTCTTGGCCGCCGGCGCGCCCGCCGCGCTCGACCCCTCGATCGGCTCCCAGGTCAGCGTCGACTCGACCGCCCGGCGCCGCCCGGCCTGCCGTAGCCACTCGATCGACCGGGCGCGGGCCAGGTCGCACAGCAGTACGTGCAGTGATCCGCGTTCGGGATCGAACTCGCCGGGCCGTTCCCAGAGCCGGAGGAACACGTGTTCGGTGATGTCCTCCGCGGCCTCCTGGTCGCCGGTGGCGCGCAGCGCGATGCCATAGACGTACGGGGAGAACTCGTCGTACGCCTCGGCGAGCGCCCGCTCGTCGCCGGCTCGGAGCCCGCGGTGCACGCGGCGGTCCCATGCCTGGTCATGTGGGCTCATGTCAGTCACCACACCCCAGGCTCGCGGCGGCCCGCAGCACGGTGCGGGCGCGCTCCCGATCGCCGTCCACCGCGGCGCCGAACTCCTCCGGCACCCGGCGCCCGGCCATCAGCCGGCAGAACTCCAACGCGTCGGCGGTGATGGTCACCGGGGGCCCACCGGCCGATCCCAGGTCCCAGGTGCCGCCGCCGGGCCCTTGCAGGATCAGCCGTACCGCCCATGTCTCCGCACCGGCGGCGACTGCCGCGAGGGCGGTGGGCAGCAGCCGTATGCCCATCTCGGCGATGAGCCGCACGTGGTCGTCCGGCGGAGGACGCGACGGGAGGTTCAGCAGCCCGCGGACGTCGTCGGCGTGTGTCCATGTCTCGAACGCGCGCTGGACGAGGCCGTCCCGCAGCGGTCGTTCGGCCTGGTACTTACCGGCGAGCCGGACCGGCCGGTCGAGCGTGTCGTCGGTCCCGGCGGGCACCCGATCGAGCACCGAGACGGCGCGGTCGTGCCAGATCTGCCGGACGTGCCGGACGCTGCCCGCCGGCTCCCGCACGCCGAGGCCCGTGGCGACCAGCTCGTCGTTGGCCGTCAGGTGCGCGATCACGCCGCGGATGTTGCCGTGCCGCGGGTCGACGGCCCGCCAGTCCATCGGGGTCAGCCCGGCCAGCAGCGTGTCGAGCGCTTCGATCTGCGTCGCGTACGCGAGGGCCTGCAGCGGACTGCGCGACGTGGCCGGCCTGCTCGCCCGGGCCGAGGCCAGCACGGCCGCACGCAGCCGGGCCGGCGGCCGTACGGGCTGCGCGCTGCCCAGCCACTCCACGGCGGCGCGCAGCATGGTCGCTTCGGCGGCGCAGTCGGCGCATCCGTTGAGTGTCGTCAGAATCCGGCCCGCCTCATCCGGGGTCGCGGCGAGCGCCCACGCGGCCTGGGCCTCCGGATCGTGCTCGTGTTCTTGATCCATGCCTCCTCCGGGAGGGCTGGAGATAGAACCGAGATAGTTCGTCGCCGGATCGCCCGCGGATTGCCCGGGAGCGGCACCGTTATGAGTTCGTTATGTCTCGTCCTTGGTCATGTCGTCATAGGCCCGCCGGAGCCGACGACGTCGCAGCTGCGAAGGGCGGGATTCACATGCGACGAGACCGAAGTAAACGAGCCGGACCGGCGGGACTGCCATCCGTGCTGTTGTGCCTCACGCTGGCGGGAGTCGGTGTTGGCATGGGCATGGGCCAGTACACCTGGTCCGATGGCACGAGCGGCACGGCGCCGGCCGCCGCCGACCTGTCGATGAACGGACCGTCCAATCCGTTCGACGGCAGCGGAGGGCTCAGCGAAAACGACAGCGTGTGATGGTTCTCCTGATCTCGCGGCGTGCTGGAACGGCGTTGTCGCGAAGTGCTTCCGCAGGTCCTGGGTCTAGGTTCCCGCGCGCTCGCGGAGCAGGGCGGCGCGATCGGTGCGCTCCCAGCTGAAGCCCGCCTCGTCGCGGCCGAAGTGCCCGTACGCGGCGGTCTGCCGGTAGACGGGCCGGCGCAGGTCGAGGTCGTGCAGGATCGCGGCGGGGCGCAGGTCGAAGTTCTCCCGGACCAGCCGCACGATGTCGGCGCGCGGGATCTTCTCGGTGCCGAACGTCTCGACCAGCAGCGACAGCGGGCGCGCCACCCCGATCGCGTACGCGACCTGAACCTCGGCCCGGTCGGCGAGGCCGGCCGCGACGATGTTCTTCGCGACGTACCGGGCGGCGTATGCGGCCGACCGGTCCACCTTGGACGGGTCCTTACCGGAGAACGCGCCGCCGCCGTGCCGGGCGAAGCCGCCGTACGTGTCGACGATGATCTTCCGTCCGGTGAGCCCGGCGTCGCCGACCGGCCCGCCGATCACGAACCGGCCGGTCGGGTTCACGTAGAACTCCTCGCGCAGCGTCGCCGGGTCGTACAGGTCGGAGGGCAGCACCTGGGTGACGACCTCGTCCCACAGCGCGTCGGGCAGCTTGCCCTCCGCCCCGTCCTCATGCTGGGTGGAAATGAGCACCTTCACCACGTCGGTCGGCCGTCCATTGTCGTCGTAGTGGACGGTCACCTGCGTCTTGCCGTCCGGACGCAGGAACGGCAGCTCACCGCCGCGGCGCACCTCGGTCAGCCGCCGGGCCAGCCGGTGCGCCAAGGTGATCGGGGTCGGCATCAGCTCCGGCGTCTCGTTCGTCGCGTAGCCGAACATCATGCCCTGGTCGCCGGCCCCGGCCTGGTCGAACGCCTCCGAGCCGGCGCCGCTGCGCACGTCGTGCGATTGCGCGACGCCCTGCGCGATGTCGGGCGACTGCTTGTCGAGCGCGGTGATCACCCCGACGGCCTTGCCGTCGAAGCCGAACTCGCCGCTGTCATAGCCGATCTCGCAGATCGTACGGCGCGCGATGTCGGCGAAGTCGAGGGTCGCCTGGGTGGTCAGCTCGCCGGCCAGCACGACCAGGCCAGTGGTCACCAAGGTCTCGACGGCCACCCGCGATGCCGGATCCTGCTCCAGCGCGGCGTCGAGCACCGCGTCGGAGATCTGATCGGCCATCTTGTCCGGATGTCCCTCGGTCACCGACTCCGAGGTGAACAGGAAGCCGTCTTCGGTCTGGCTCATCGATCCCTCCCGGGGTATTACGCGCGCTGCTTGGCGTTGTCTCCGGCGCCGGCTGCGACACGACCGTTGGGCGCGGCCCGCCCAGCTGAGGCCTGTCGAGCGGGCCGCGTCTTGTGCCCCCGTGACTCCTCCTGAGGTTCCCCGGCGGCGATCTCCGACCGTACCTGCTCAGTTCCGGCCACCATCGCCCGCAGCTTCGCCCGGACGACCTCGGCCGGCAGGTGCCGCAGGCCGCAGTCGGGATTGATCACCAACCGCTCGGCCGGTACGTACTCGAGCGCGCGCCGGATGCGCCGCGCCACGAGCTCGGAGGTCTCGACCTCGGCGCTCTTGACGTCGATCACGCCGAGGCCGAGGGACCGATCCCATTCGTACGCCCGGAACAGCCGCAGGTCGTCCAGCCCGCGGCGGGCGAACTCCAGCACCAGCTGGTCGACGCGGGCGGCCTGGACGGCCGGGAAGAGGAAGTCGTAGTGCCCCTCCCACAGCGGGCGGGCGTACCGGTTGCCGTAGCACACGTGCAGGGCCCAGGTGGCGCCGACGCCCTCGGTCACGATGTTGACGGCGTCGATCGCCAGCTCCACGTCCTCGCGGTAGCCGGCCAGGAACGGCTCGTCGATCTGCAGCAGCTCGGCGCCGGCGGCGACCAGCGCGCGGGCCTCGGCGTTCAGCCGCCGCGCGATCGCACGGACCAGCTCCCCCTGGTCCTTGTACGCGTGGTCGGTGATGCGCCGCGACAGCGAGAACGGGCCGGTGAAGGAGAACTTGATCGGGCGGTCGGTCTGGCCCCGGGTGAACGCGAAGTCGCCGGCCAGGCCCATGCCGGTCGCGGGTTCGCTCTCCGGCAGCGGGCGGGTGACCTCGGCCTCGTAGTAGTCGAAGTAGTCGGTCTTGGCGTGGTGCGGCAGGTGTACGCCGGGGATGCGGGTGAGGAAGTAGTCGATGTCGTTGTCGCGGCGCAGCTCGCCGTCGGACACGATGTCGATGCCTGCCTGCTCCTGATCCTTGATCGCCGCCTTGATGGCGATCTCGTGGATCTCCTCGAGGTGCTGGCCGCTGATGCGGCGCTGGTAGTAGTCGGTCTTGAGCCGCTCCAGCCACTCCGGAACGGAGTACGATCCGACGACCGTCGTGGGCAGCAGCACCTTTTTCTTCCTGGGCGTGTTCTTGGGCATGAAGGTCAGTCCCGTACCTGGGCGGTGAGCGTCTTGACGTTGGCGGTGGGCCGCTGTTTGAAGGGGCTGAACCGGACGTCGAAGCCGCGCCGGTTCCCGATGAGCTGGAGCAGCGGGCCGTTGACCCAGTTCACAACCGACCCGTCGTACTTGCCCGGGCCGTAGTAGCCGATCCGGTACTGCCGCCGGTCGGTGAGGAACAGGTCGTGGCACTGCAGCCGGCCGTACGGATGCAGCAGCGGCAGCGTGTCGGCGAAGCTGCTCAGCGTGCCGTTGTTGACGTGCATCCGGATGTCGCCGGCGGCCTCGAGGACCGGCCGGAGGATCTCGCCGCTGAGCGACGGGGAGATCTGGTAGAGGTCAAGGCCCTCCATGGGCACGTACCGCTCCTGCAGCCGCAGCGCCTCCCACACCTGCCCCCAGAACCCGACGGCCCGCTCGGCGTCGGGGAAGCGATCGGGTAGCGACACGCTCAGCAGCTCGGGGCCCAGCCGCAGCAGCCGGTCGATCAGCGTCCCCAATTGATCTGTGGCGATGCCGAACTCACCAGAGATCTGCTGCGCGTCGGCGGCGCCGAGGTACGCCCGCACCTCGACCTGGTACATCCGGCCGTCGATGCTGGCCACCTCGTCGGACGGGAGGTTGTCGTAGAGGTTGGAGATGTAGACGAGGAATGCCTTGCCGGCGAGGAAGCCCAGCGTGTGGGCGGGCCGGGTGGCGTCGAGCACGAGCGCGCTGATCCGGTCGCCGTGGTGGGCGACCGCCTTCCTGGCCCGTTCCAACACGTGCGGCGAGTAATCGCCCATCAGGTAGTGCAGCCGGTGATAGTAGTCGCGCCCGCGGGCCTCGTCCAGCTCGGCGAACATGTCGAGGAAGACCTGCGCCTGGTTGCCGTTGCCGACCCCGAGCTCCACGACGTACAGCTCCTCGGGGAGCGCCTGCCGCGCGTCGAGATCGTCCCAGACCTTGAACAGCTCCAGGATCAGCTCCTGTACGGCCTCCCGGTTGCGGGCGTCGCTCTCGCCGCCGGGCAGCGCCTGCTCGTACTCCCGCCCGGTGGCCTTCTCCCACTGTTCGAGCGCCTGCCAGTAGAGCGTGTTGAACCGCCAGATGCAGCTTTCGCGGCCGGGCACCCACGGCTCCAGGGTGATCCTGTCCTGATCGTTGGCGTTCGCGGTCTTCAGGACGTCCTTGATCCGCTCGGTCAGGTCGATGTCCGGGCAGCGGCGCAGGTCGACCGCGATCTCGAGGCCGTTGTGCTCGTTCGAACCCCCCCAGGCGCTCAGCAGCGGGCGGTGGTCGATGGGCTCCCGGAAGTTCTGGCGGTACTGGATCCAGTCGCAGACCACCCGCAGCCGGGACAGGTCGACCTCGGCCGAGCCCAGCGTCTGGATCATCGGGCCGAAGACGGCCGTCGCGTCCACGGACTCGCGCAGCCGCTTCTCGGCGGCGCGCACGTCAACCCGCATGGCCGCTCCCTTGTACGTCGCTTCCCGGCTGTACGTCACTTCCCGGGTCGCGGTAGTCCGGTTCGCGGGCGCCGACGCCGGCCCGCTCGAGGATCTCGGGGACCCCGCGCTCGTAGCCGAAGGCCATGACATGAACTCCCTTGACCCCCGGGATCTCCCGGACGAGCTGGACGATTTCGGCGGCCACCCGCATGCCCTCGTCGGCGACCTGATCTTCGGGGACGCCGCGCAGCCGGCGGGCGATCTCGTCGGGGATGTGCAGGCCCGGCACGTTGTGCTGCATGTGGTCCAGGGCCCGCAGGGACCTGATCGGGCCGACGCCGGCGATGATGTGGCAGCGTTCGTGCAGCCCGAGGTCCCTGACCTGGCTCATCCAGCCCTCGAAGGCGGGGATGTCGAAGACGAACTGGGTCTGGACGAACTCGGCACCCGCGGCGACCTTCTTGCCGAGCCGCTGGGCACGGAAGCCCTCCGGAGGCGCGAACGGGTTCTCCACCGCGCCGATGAACCAGTCGGGGGCCGGGTCGAGCTCCCGGCCGGACATCAGCTTCTGCTCGTCGCGCATGGTCCGTGCGGTCCAGGTGAGCTGGATGCTGTCGAGGTCGAAGACCGGCTTGGCATCGGCGTGGTCGCCCAGCTTCGGATGGTCCCCGGTCATCAGCAGCACGTTGGGGATGTCCATGGCCGACGCGGACAGCAGATCGGACTGCAGCGCGATGCGGTTGCGGTCGCGGCAGGTCACCTGCATGACGGGCTCGACGCCCGCCTCCATGACGGCCAGGCTGCCCGCCCAGCTGGACAGCCGGACGTGCGACCCCTGGTTGTCGGTGATGTTGACCGCGTCGACCCAGCCGCGCAGGATCTCCGCCTTGTGCCGTACCGCGGCCAGGTCGGCCCCGCGCGGCGGACCGATCTCGGCGGTCACCGCGAAGCCCTCGGACTCGAGACGTTTACGCAGCCCGGAATTCATTTACGCATGTCCCGTCACTAGTTCGGGCCGGGTGTCGAGGACGCCCTCGTCGGTCCAGAGCGCGTCGGTCCACAACTCCTCGTCGCGGCCCTGCCAGTAGTTGACCCAGGAGCTCTGGCCCCAGACGCGCTGGTCGATGGGCCGCTGCAGGCGGCTCAGGTCGGCGGCGCGTCCCTGGTCGGCGGCGCGCTCGTACGCCTCCAGCCAGACGCACCGCAGCTCCGGATACACCTCGCAGGACCCGTCCCGCCCGACCCCGCCGCACGGGCCGTTGCGCATCTGCTTGGGACAGCTCATCGGACAGGCATACCCGGTGACCGGAAGAGCACACTGGCCGCACATCTGGCAGCCGAAGAGGTCGGCCTTGACCTTCTCCTCGGCGGCCGTGAACAGCCTGCGCAACACCGGCAGCGACTCGATCCGGGCGGCCAGCACGCGGTAGAAGGCGTTGGGCCGCAGCAGCCGCTGGATGCGGTACATCGTGCGGGCGGTGAAACGAGGTCGACGGGGACGGGGGTGCAGACGCCCATCGGACGGGTCGTCGGGCGCCCCCATGGCCGGCCCGGCCCCCTGGAGCGCTTGAGTCATCAGATCACCCACCTCCTGTCTCCCCGGCTAGGCGAAGACGATCGTCTTGTTCTGGTGGACGAGGACTCGGTCGTCGAGATGCCAGGCCACGGCCCGGGCCAGCACCGCGCGCTCCACGTGCCGGCCCATCCGGCGCAGGTCGTCGGCCGTCTGGCGGTGATCGACCCGGACGATGTCCTGCTCGATGATCGGGCCGGCGTCCAGCTCGGCGGTCACGTAGTGGGCGGTGGCGCCGACGAGTTTCACGCCGCGGTCATGGGCGGCCTGGTACGGGTTCGCACCCTTGAACGCCGGGAGGAAACTGTGGTGGATATTGATGATCGGCGCGGTGAACTCGGCGAGGAAGTTGGGCGAGAGGATCTGCATGTAGCGTGCGAGCACAACGGCGTCGATGTCGCCCTCGAGCAGCTTGAGTTGGGCGGCCTCCGCCTCGGGCTTCGTGTCCTTTGTCACCGGCACATGATGAAAGGGAATGCCCCAGGACTCGACGGCGTCGGCGAGATCGGGATGATTGGAGATCACCATCCTGATATCGGCGTTGAGCTCATCGGAATGGACTCGCCAGAGCAGCTCCTGAAGCACGTGATCGGCCTTGGAGACGAAGATGGCCAGCCTTTTCAGCTCGGCCGCGCGCGTCATCGTCCAGCGCATGGAGAACTCGTCGGACAGCCGCCCGAAACCGGCTCTCAGCTCGTCAAAGTGGGCGGCCAGGTCATCGCGGTGGAACTCCAGCCGGACAAAGAAAGTCCCGCCGAACGGGTCGGTCGAGTACTGCTGGGATTCCAGGATGTTGGCGCCGTTCTCGAACAGGAAGCGAGATACGGCCGCGACGATTCCCGGACGGTCGGGACACGTGATCAGCAACCGCCCGATATCACGATAACGGTCGTCGAACGCACGCTCGGCGGGGTCACTACGCCGGCGCCGAAGTGAGGCAACATCAGTTCGCACGTTTCCACTCTGCCGAGCGCCGGGGCCTGATTTCATCGCCTGCCGACACAAGGCTGCGGGGAGATCTCTTGTGGACGGGCACAAACGCCTCCGGGTACGCCCAGGTGAGCGGCCCGCAACCGGCGCGCGCTGTCCGGCGGCCGCATGAAAACATCCTGAAAACAGCGGAACTATCCGTAATGGGCTTGTTACCGATCTCGCATCTGGACGAGAATGCGGGAGCGTGACGTCGTCGTCGCTGCCGAGGAGCTCGCTTGCGACGTGAGCCGCATTGGGTGGGCACCATCTTGCCGATGGGCCGCATGACGCTGCTCCAACGTGCGCTCCGCCGGCCCCTACTCCGCCGCCTGTTCGTCGTGGGCGGCTTTCTCGTCTGCGGCTGGCTGATCAGCGGCGCCCACTCGGCGCACGCGGACGCCGGTTCACCCCTCCCGGTCCCGGCGGCGGCCACCAACGCGGTCCATGACTCAGTCGGTGGCGCCGTGCACGACGTGGTCGGCGGCGCTCTTTCCGGCGGGGCGAGCGGTGCCGCACGGGACGCGGCGACTCACCCGGCGCCCGCCAGGACCTCGGCCCCGGCAAAGACGCCGGCCGCCGCAAAGGCCCAGCCCGGCAAGGTCGCGGCGCCCGCACGACAGGCGGCACCCGCCAAGGCCGCGGCACCCGCCAAGACCGCGGCACCCGCCAAGGTCGCGAGCCCGGCCAAGGTCGCGAGCCCGGCCAAGGTCGCTGCGCCGGCGAAGGCGGCGGTGCCGGGTAAGGCGGCAGTGCCGGGTAAGGCGGCAGTGCCGGTCACGGCGGCCAAGCCCGCGGTCTCCGACGCCGTACGCAGGGTCGCGGGGCGAACAGGCGTGGCGACGCTCAGCGGCGCCGGGTCCGGCGGCCAGGTGGGCGATGTCGGGCGCGGAGCGCGGGAAACCGTCGAGGCGGCCCGCATGGCCGTGTCCGGCGACGACCCGGTGCCCGGCGACGGCGCGGTGCGGGCGGCCCAGCGGCTCGGGCCGGTCGCGGACCTCACTCGTACGACACTCAGCGGAGTCGCCGGCGCGGCGACGACGACCGTTGGCGCCGCGACCGGCACTCTGCAACGGCCGCTCGGCACCCTGACGGACCCGCTCGGCACCCTCACCGCGCCGGTGCAGGCGATCATCGTGTCGCTCGGTCCGGTCACGATGCCGGTCGGCGGGCTGGTCGAACAGGTCACGGGGACGGCCGGCCGGCTCGCGCCGCAGGCGAGCAAGGTGATCGCACCCGTCGCGCCGGTCGTCGGCCCGCTCGTCGGGCCCGCGGCCGGCGGGGCCGGCGCCACCGGCACAGCCGGCCGGGGGATGGTCACGGCGGAATCGGCGGCCGAGTCGTCGACGCCGTTCGGCGCGCCGCCGTCCGGCGATGCGCTGTCTGATGGCGCGTCGTCGCTGAGCGGCTGTCGCGCGGCCGAATCCGCCGTCGCGCCATCGGCCTGCTACGAATCCAACCCGAGCGCCGATAGTCCCACCGGCATGCGGGCCGCCGACCTGTGGTCGCCGGGCGGGCTCTCCGGCTTTCCGGGCGGCCGCTCTGAGCATGGCCGCCAGCCCGACCCGCAAGGTCCGGGCGCGCCGCAATTCCCCCTGTTCATCGGCACCAGCCAAGCGCCGCCGACATCATCGAACGGCGGCGCGCCGAGTGAGGCCGCCCGCTACGGGGAGCCGCGCGTCGCCGACGTCTTCCTGCCCCTCCGCGCGACCGGGCCGCCTGCCGTCCGCACCATCGCCGACGAACCTGGCTTCTCGCCCGACTGAACCGCGGGTCGCCCGCGGCCGATAGCTGGACGCCACCGCCGTACCGGTTCATTCGAACCGGCCGGAGTGCGTGGCCGTTGGGCCTGTTCACCGCCAGCCGCATTGATTCTTTCCCGCCCTGCTTATGGGCGTATTTCACAACGCGGTGAGTGAGCAGAAAGGCATGACTCTTGATCCGCACGTTGATCTGCGAGGACGCACGGCTGCTCCGCGCAGGATTGATGGCATTGTTTTCCCGGCCGCCCGACATCGAGGTCGTCGCACAACTGCAGAGCAGCGACTTGATCGAACCTGTGGCGGTCGTATTGCGGCCGGATGTCGCCGTCATCGACATGGACATGTCCGGCAGTCAGGCGGCGCTGGGGCGGCTGCGCGACACGCTCCCCGAGTGCCGCATCATGGCCCTCCTCGACAGAAGTGATATCGGCGAGGACCTGCGCGCGACGGTCCGGCACGTACAGGGACTCCTCCTCAAGACCGCCCCGCCGGACCTCATTCTGGGCGCGCTCCGCCGGGTGGCGGGCGGCGAACGGGTCGTCGATCCGACGCTCGACCGCAGTACGGCACGGGCGGTCAGCAACCCGCTCACCCCCCGGGAGGCGGCCGTGCTCAGAGTGGCCGCTGAGGGAATCTCGACGGCCGAGATCGCCCGGCGACTCGGTCTGTCAGCGGGGACCGTGCGCAATCACATCTCGCGTGCCATCGCGAAGACCGGTACGCGTACCCGGCGCGACGCCGTTCGCGCCGCAGACAAGGAGGGCTGGTTGCGGCCACCGCCACCATCTATGTGACAACGCACTGACCTCGACGATCGGCCCGCGGCGACGGCCGCGCGCTGCGGGCCTTTCCTCCCCTCTGCGAAATTTGACGAGCTGTCCAACATCTGGGTTAAATTGCACGCAGGATTTCCTGCGTCTCCAGTCGAAGTACCGCTTGGAAGACCCCAGGCGGGAATGTCTAGCGCAACAATGGCTTAGCGCCCGCTGCGGGAGACGGTGATGGGGACACCCGCTTCGATACGGACCTTGATCGCGGAAGACATGCCGCTGCTGCGTGGCGGACTTGTCGCCCTCCTTTCCCGCGAAGCCGATATCGACGTGATCGCCGAGGTAGAGCGCGGCGATCAAATTATTCCAACGGCCGTGCAGCGACTGCCGGACGTCGCGCTGATCGACAGCGACCTGTCCGGGATGGACGGTTTCACCGCGGCCCGGATGTTGTCCGACCGGCTCCCGCAGTGCCGGGCATTGATCATGGCGTCCCAGCCGAACGCCAGCGACCTGCGCCGGGTGGTGGCCGCACGCGCGTACGGCCTGGTGCTGCACGAGACACCGCCGCGGCACATGGCGAACGCCATCCGTCAGGTCGCCAAGGGACAGCGCGTGGTGGACCCCGACCTCGCGTTCGCCGCACTGGACGCCGCCGATATCCCCCTTACCCCGCGTGAGATCGAAGTGTTGCGCATGACCGCGCTGGGGGCACCGCCGGATGACGTCGCCGAACGGCTATGCCTGTCGGTTGGCACCGTCCGCAATCACCTGACCAGGATCATCAACAAAACGGGGGCCCGTAACCGCATCGACGCCGTCCGGATCGCCGGCGAGAAGGGCTGGCTCTGACGTGCCCCAGTGCCCGACCAGGTCCTGATACAGCGGTGAACTCGCCAGCAGGTTCGAGTGATCACCGAGTTGCGTCGAGACCCCGTCCATGACGAGGATCCGCGCGGCACGCATTGCCGAGCTCATTCGGTGCGCGATGACGACGAGCGTTCCCGGACGGCGGGCGAATGCCCGCTCGGCTCGGGCCTCGGCCGCGAGGTCCAGGTGACAGGCCGCCTCGTCGAGGATCGCGATCGGCGCCGGAGATAGATACGACCTGGTCAGCGCGATGAGCTGCCGTTCGCCCGCCGAGAGGGCCGACGGCGCCACGATCGCGTCGTACCCGCCCAGCCGGTCCACGAGCGGACGCGATCCGACGAGCTCCACCGCGGCATCGAGGTCTGGCGCCGGCGCATCGGGTCGCAGATAGGTCAGGTTCTCGGCGAGCGTTCCGGTGAAGACGTAGGCCTCTTGGGGAATCAGCACTCGATAGGCGCCGTCCAGTGCGGCCACCGGAACCCCGCCGAGCCGTACCAGGCCCGACTGGGGACTCAGCAGGCCCGCCATCAACAGGGCGAGCGTCGACTTGCCCACCCCGCTCGGTCCCACGATCACCAGATGGTCACCGGCCGGCACGGTGAGGTCGAGATGCTCGACCACCGGCTCGACGTGCGGCCCATAGGCGAAGGTCACCTCGCGCAGTTCCAGGTCGTGGCCGGCTCGCCTCGCCGCGCCCTGCCTGTCCGGGCCGGGCCCACCGCACTCGGGCTCGGTACGGGCGGCGGGCCCGGTACGGGCGGATGCAGGCAGGGCGGGCTCGGTATGGCCCGTTTCGATGATGCGACCCAAGTTGATCGCGAGTTGCAGGCCGCTGCCGCCGACGGCGTGCACCAACGTCTGCAGCGCCGGTTGGAGCGCATACAGGATGTACGTCAGCGCGCCGAGGATCGAGCCCGGGCTCGCCCCCCGGCGCAGCAGCCAGGGTGCCCCGATCACGAGCAGTACGACGGGGAGCCAGCCCCCGACGGTGAGGGCGAATGTCCGTACGGTGGTGAGCCAGGCCAGCGCCCGGGTCGCGGCGGCCTGGGCGTCGACGCGGGCGCCGACGCTCGCGCGCGTCCGGTCCTCGCCGCCCGCGGCCACGATGTCGCGCAGACCGCCGGTCAGCGCGCCGACCGCGCCCGCGACCTCCTCGTCGGCCAATGTCAGCCGCCGCTGCCGGGCGGCCAGCGTGGAGAGCGAGGCCAGGAAGACGCCCAGCCCCACCGCGAACGGCGGCACGACGAACGCCAGCACGGCCGGGTTGAGCGACAGCAGGCCGAGCAGCGCGCCGGTCACCGTGAACGCGAAACCCCTGACGACCATCACCATGCCCGCGAAGGAGTCCCGGACCACTTCGACCTGGCGGGTGAGCCGGGCGACGCCGACCGCCCCCGGAGGGTCGTCACCCGTGGCGGCCCGGTGCACGGCGCCGGCGACGACGCGCCGAACCAGCTCGTCGCGGAACGGCTCGACGATCGAGGCCAGCAGCAGGTAGATCCGCCGAACCGCGATCGCACCCGCGAGCACGGCCACCGCCAGCAGTCCCAGCCAGCCGAGCCCGACCTCCAGCCGGCCGTGCCGGAACCCCTCATCGACCGCGAGTGCGATGGCCCGGCCCGAAACGTAGACCGGGATCACCTCGACCACCGACCAGCCGGCGAGCCGCACCAGGTCACGGGGATGGCCGCGCAGTGTGGTCAGCAGTACACGAGTTACGCCGGTCGTCGTTCTCATCTAGCTCACCGCCGGCTCCAGCGCGTCGGCGGGACGGAAGACCGCGCGGTACGCCGGGTCCCGCCAGAGCTCACGATGCGGCCCGAACGCCCTGAGCCCGCCCCCGTCGATCCAGGCGACCAGGTCGGCTCGGCCGGCGGTGGCCGCCCGGTGGGCGATGATCAGCCGGGTACGGTCGCCGAGCTCCTCGGCCAGCGCGCGGCTCACCTGGAGCTCCGTGGCCGTATCGAGGCTCGAGGTGGCGTCGTCGAGGATGAGCAGCCGCTCGGCTTGGGCGAAGGCCCGGGCCAGTCCCACCCGCTGTACCTCTCCCCCGGACATCGGCGCCCGCTCCGGCGGCGTGTCGTACCCCTGGGGCAGCCGGCGGATGAAGGCGTCGGCGCACGCGGCCCGCGCCGCCTCGCGCACCCGTTCCGGCCGCCCTGGCGACGATGCCGCCACGCCGAAGCCGATCGCGTCGGCGAGGGTGTCTCCGGTCAGCACAGGGCGCTCGAAGGCGTACCCCACGGCCCGGCGCAGGGCGGCGCGGTCGAGCTCGTGCAGCGGAACTCCGTCGAGCACCACAACGCCTTCGTCGGGGTCCACGAGCCGCCCCGCCAGCGCGGCCAGCAACGACTTGCCCGCCCCGGACCGGCCCACGACCGCCACCGCCACCCCCGCCGGTACGACGAGGTCGATGCCGATCAGGACGGGCTCGCCGGCCACCCGTGCGGTCACCGCGCACAGTTCCAGGCAGCCTCGGCCGGGTCCATCGGGTGCGCCGTACCGCCTGGTCCCGTACACCGCCGGGGGCTCGGCGAACACCTCGGCACCCCGCCGCGCCGCCGCACGGCCCCGTACCACCCGGTTGGCGAACAGGACCACCGCGTTGAGGCCGGAGCCCAGAACGGCGTACCGACCGGCGGCGAGCAGCTCGCCCAAGGTGATGCGATCCCAGGTCAGCAGCAGGCCGGCGACCGCGAGCACGACGACCTCGAGCAACGGCACGATCAGCTCGCCCCGCACCGTCATCCGGGTCTGCGTCCGCCACATCGCGAAGCCGTGCTCGCGCAGCTCGGCGAGCGGGCCGAGGACGCGCTCGACCTCCCTGCCCGCGGTCCCCGCGGCGGCGACGGTGCGCGCCCCGCCCAGCGCGTCGAGCAGCCGGGCCGCGATGGTTCCCTGGACGCGCTGATAGCGGCCGGTGACGTCCGAAGCCTCCCGGACGAACCCGCGCAGCGCCGTCGCCAGCAGCACCAGCCCGGCCAGGAACGCCGCGGCGAGCCAAGGGTCGATGAGCGCGAGCGCAACGAGGCTGCCGACCGCGGGCAGCGCGGCCGCCGCCGCCATGGCCGCCGCCGCCGCGGCGTTGCCCACATCGTCGGCATTGGCGACCACGCGGCTGACCAGGTCACCAGGCTCGAATCGGCGCGTGGCGCGGGGGCCGATCGCGAGTAGGCGGTCCAGCAGGGCGTGCCGCAGCCATGCCGTCGCGCGGGCCCGGCTCATCCCCGCGGCGAGGTCACCGAGCGCCTCCCCGGCGATGCAGACCGCGATGAGAACGGCGCAGGCACTCGCCCACCGCACCGTTTCCGTACCGGCGAGCGCCGCGTCGACGGCGCGGCCGAGGGCCGCGGGCAGCAGCACCTCCGCCAGCGCGGTCAGCGTCGTCGCGACGGCGAGGGCCACCACCCAGCCGCCGCCGTGGCGGACGACACCGGCCAGCAGCCGGTCCGCGGCTCGCCGCTCGTCGGCCGGTTGGCTCATGGGTTACTCCGGGGTACGCTGAAACACATAGGGTGGTCCCGAGCGGAAGGCCTGGAGACCAGTGCCTCCGCTCGGGACCCGGTTGTGCTGCGGTGCTCTTAGCAGAGGAGCAGGCTCAGGGTGCTGGCCCCGTGGCAGCTCTTGCTGTGGCTGCTGTGCCCACCAGGAACCGCGTCGAGCTCCATGCCCTGCAGATCCAGAAGCGCCATGTTGGTACACCTCCTTCCGCGTTTGTCTCCCACGACGGCTCATCGGCCGAAGACGCCCACCGACCGGGCGGCCCCATTCAGTTCGTGAGCCGTGGTCTAGACGACCTCCAAGGGTCCGGGCTCGAGCAGCGGCAGCCTGACGGGAGTTCCGTGCAGGGCCACGCCCAGCGCCATGAGCACGCCGGCCGTACCCGTGGCGATGTCCATCGACATCCGGTACAGCTGGTCGCCGGGAAAAGCCATGTGCCCGCGGTACGAAAGCGCGTGCCAGGTCAGGTTTCGTATCTGCAGGGCCACGTCCGGGTCCGCGGCGGCCCGGCCCGGCAGGTAGCGCCTGGCCAGGTAGGCCAGGATGCCCGCGCGGCCGTTGAACAGTCCGGACTGAACGGTGAACGGTGACCGGACCCCCCGCCGGATCGCCTCACTCGCGGCCCGGAAACGCTCGTCCTGCCGGTGCTTGAGGTACTCGTCCAGGGCGATGGCGATGCCCGCGCCGCCCCGGTTCAAGTACGGGACAGTGCGCCAGCCTTCGTTGACGTGCATCGTGCCGTCCGGCATGGAGACACACCGCCGCAGGTCCTGGCCCAGGGCGATCGCGGCGCGGTCCAGCCACCCCGTATCGCCGGTGTCCTCGAACATTCGGACGAACAGCAAGGCGGGCCCCGACGATCCCTCGAAGATGCCGGCATAGGGATTGTCGCCGCCGCTGATCTCGGACACGTCGTCCTCGGCGCCCAGCCGGTCGGCCACCATGTCCGCGGCCTTGACGGCCACGTCGTACAGGGACGGTTCGCCCGCCCGGTCGGCGAAGTGACGCATGTTCAGCGCCAGCCCGGCCAGGCCGCCGCGAAGGTCGAGGCCCAGCCCTTCCCACTTCTCCGCCAGGCAGATATCGACGATCTTCAAGGCTTCGTCGCGACGGCCGAAATGCTCCAGCGCGTAGGCGACGCCGTGCAGCCCCTCGTAGAACCCGAGCCGCGTCCCCTCCCGCGGATCCAGCGCGTGCCGTGCCAGCCAGGCCTCGTACTCCGGGAAGCGGCCCGCGCCGGTCACGTCGAGCGCGTAGAGCACGCCCGCCGCACCATGGATGATGTTGAGGCCCCCGGTGGCGAACTGTTCGATGTCGCCGGGAAACAGCCGGTCCTCACGGTCGGGCGTGGCGCTGGCCAGGATCGCCGCCGTCAGCGACGCCCGCGCCCGCTCCCACCCGGCGGCGTCCGGAACCAGCGTGGCCCGGGTGCCGGGCTCCGGGCCGATCGTCTCCGCGGACGGCGAGCCGCCGTTCCCCCGGACCGGAGCGGTTGTCCGAATGGCTTGCGGGGTGGCACGCCGACCATGGCGGATCAACACGACCGCCTCGTCGAGGAAGTCACGCGGGACCGGGAAGTGCGCGGCGATGATGTCGGCGAAGTGCGCGGCCTTGGCCGGCTCCAGCATGAGCAAGGTGGTGATGGGCAGGAACAGGGCGAGCCGCAGGCAGGCGAGGGCGTACTCGTCGCGCTCGAACCCCGTCCGGTCCCGCGGGGCCGCGAATCCCGGATGCGCGAGCGCCGGTGGACCCGCCTCGCCGACCCGGGCCGCGACCTCGTAGTCGATCAGCGCGACGCTGTCGTCGGGGCGAACCATGATATTGAAGGGATGAAGGTCGCCGAAGACCACCCCCCGCTGGTGGATCTCCGATATCGCCCGCTCTACCCGCTCGTACACGCCGAGCGCCCACTCGGTGTAGCCCGGCGCCCGCTCGGCAGCGGCCGTCGGGTCGCTGAGCGGATACCGCTCACTGAACATCTGATTGAGCGGTTTCCCCGCGATGCGATCCTGTACCAGGAAGTGATGCTCCCCGAGGGTGAAGAAGTCCCGCACGGCGGGCACCGCCTCCACCCCGGCCAGCGCCTCCATGATCGACCGCTCGTGCGCCAGCCGGGTGACCGCGTCCGCGCCGTCATAGCCCAGCCCCGCGTACGGCCGTGCCTCCTTGAGCACGACGGGGTCGCCGGTCCTGGTGTCCAGCGCCTCGTACACTCCGCCGCCGTTGGAGAAGTGCAGCACGCGCTCCACCTGGTAGGGCAGCCCCTGCACGGTGGTGGCCGACCGCGCCTTCAGGTGCGGCTCGAGAAACGCGGGGAGCCGGACCCAGGAGGGCATCGAGAAGACCGGGGTCCGCCGATCGGGCACGAGCCGCCCGTCGGGGTCCTCGATGGCGGGCTCCAGGATGCCTCGGTCGGATACGCAGTAGCGCGGGGCGAACCCGCCGTACCGGACGTACAGCGGCCCGTCCGCCCACCGCAGGTCGCTGAGAATGTACGGCCCGGGGCGACCGCCGAGAATTCCGTCCAGCTCGGTGAGCACGCGCTCCAGCCTGGCCTCGTTCTCGGGATATATCGTGACCAGTTTTCCGCTCGATCCCCGGCTCGCGTATTTCGCGTTCTGCATTTGCAGGACGTGCGGCGCTCGTAGGAATTTGAACGAAATAAGGCGCGGAACGCAGTAGTCCCACACCTCGTCAAGAATCTCTTCGGCGTTGTCCATACACGCGGAAACGTGGATCTTCCAGCCCTGGCTCGGGATGTTCCGGTCAGTCCGCGTGATCTCGTCGCCGGGGGCGAATACCAGCCAGTCGTCCTGCTCTGCCCGCTCCCAGCCGGGCGGCACCGCACGATTCGCGATCGCGTAGTCGAGATGACCGATCTGCGGCGCTACCGGCGAGTCATAAAAAAGTGGATCAGCAAGACAGTAAAGCTCGTACCGCATGTCCACGACGAGTCCCCTTGATTGATACTCGCCGGAAAGATCGCCCCTGTTTTTGGGGCATATGGACTGGCAGGATGCGATTCCCGGCGCGCGTTGCAAATCCGAGAGTTTCAGCCGCGCCCGAGCCAGGCTAGTGACACCCGTCATCACCTCACCGTGAAGCCGTCAGCGACGAAATGTGCGTTGGTCACCGGCACCCATGAATGAGCCCATGACAGACCGCGCTCAACAGCCACGATGAGGCCGTCGCAGGCGCCGAAGGGCTCAATCGCGGGCGCGGTCATCCTCCGCGTGGCCACCTGCGGTCTGTTCGCCCAGGTAGCTGGCAATGAGCAGGTGACGGTCCGCCCGCAGCTCGGTGGCCGGCCGGTGTACGACGATCTCGCCCCGGGCCAGCACGTATCCCCGGTCGGCGAACTCCAGGGCCAGCTGGACCTGCTGCTCGACGAGCAGCACCCCGCAGCCGGCGTCCAGTGCGTACCGGCGGACGACCGGCAGCAGTCCCTCCACGATCACCGGGGCCAGTCCGAGCGTGAGCTCGTCGAGCAGCAGCAGCCGCGGCCGCCGGGCCAGCGCCCGGCCCACCGCCAGCATCTGCTGCTCGCCGCCGGACAGCAGGCCGGCCCGCCGCCCGCGCAGGTCGCGAAGCACCGGGAAGTACTCGAACGCCAGCTCCTGGTCGAGCCGCTCGCGCGGATGACCGAGCCGGAAGTGCTCGGCGACCGTCAGCCCGAAGAAGATGCCGCGCCCCTCCGGGACGTGCGCGATGCCCCGGCGGGCACGCGCACTGGGCGAGACCGACGCGAGGTCGGCGCCGTCGAAGGTGATCCGCCCGGCCATCGGGCGCACGATGCCGGAGATCGCCCGCAACGTCGTCGTCTTGCCGGCGCCGTTGGCCCCCAGCAGCGCGACCACCTCGCCCACGCCGACCGTCAGGCCGAGATCGCGGATCACCGGCGCCTCGTCGTAGCCGGCCGTCAGCCCGTCCAGCTCGAGCACCGTCTTGGTGGTGGTCGTCGTGCTCATGGCCTCGCCTCCGCTCGGCGGCTCGCCGACCCTTGACGGCTCGACGTGCTCATTGCCTGCCCTCCACGACCTCGGCGGCGGCGCTGCCCAGGTACGCCGTGACCACCTCGGGATCGTTGCGTACCGCGTCGGGCGGCCCCTGGGCGATGACCTTCCCGAAGTTGAGCACCACCACGTGGTCGCAGACGGACAGCACGAGGCCCATGTCGTGGTCGACGAGCAGCGTGGCGGTCCCGGCGTCGACCACGGCGCGCAGGTGCCGGCCCAGGTCGGCGCTCTCCGCGACGTCGAGACCGGCCGCCGGCTCGTCGAGGCAGAGCAGCCGCGGCCGCGCCGCGAGTGCCCTGGCCACCCCGACGAGCTTGCGCTTGCCCTGGGGCAGCTCGGTCGCCAGCAGGTCGGCCTCCGCGGTCAGCCCGAGCAGCTCCATCGCCTCGTCGAGCTCCGGCGTCGTGCCCGCCGAACCCCCCATCGCCTCCTTGAGCCCGCTCCACATCGGCTGCCGGTGCGCGGTGGCGACGGCCAGGTTCTCCCGTACTGTCAGGTCGTCGAACAGCTCCACACTCTGCCAGGTGCGGGCCAGCCCCCGCCGGGCCCGGGCGTGCGGCGGCGCCGACGAGAGGTCGCGGCCGTCGAGCACCACCGTTCCGCGGCACCGGACGAACCCGCTGATCGCGTCGATGAAGGTCGTCTTGCCGGCCCCGTTGGGCCCGATCAGGCCGACCAGTGTGCCCGGCGTGACCTCGATGTCGACGTCCGACAGGGCCCGCACGCCGCCGAAACTGACGGAGATCCCCCGCGCGCGCAGCACCGCACCTGTGTCGTCGGTCATCGCTTGGCCTCCGAGGTCGTCGCCTGCTCGGCCGCGGTGGCCGGTACGGTGTCGGCCGGCTTCGCCCGCTCGATCTCCGCCTGTCGGCGTTTGGCCTGCTTGCGCGCGTAGCCAGCGCCGGCGACGCCCTCGGGATGCAGCCGCAGAGTGAAGATCAGCGCGAGCCCGCCGACCAGCAGCGCCCAGTTGCCGGACAGCCCGAACCACTTGTCCAGCGCGTGCGGGAACAGCGCCTCGGTCGTGATCATCCCGGCGAAGACCGCGCCCGAGACCATGGTGATGCCGCCGATGTACGCGAACGCGATCAGCCCGAGCGCCATCAGGGCGGCGAACCGCGTGGCGCTGACCGAGCCGAAGTTGTAGCCGTACAGGGTGCCCGCGATGCCGGCGATGCCGGAGCTGATCGCGAAGGCGATGAGCTTGACGTTCCGTACGTGGATGCCCGCCGCCGCGGCGGCCCGCTCGTTGGCCCGCACCGCGATCATCCGGCGGCCGAGGCCGGTCCGGCGCAGGTTCGCGACGTACAGGCCGACCGCGACGGTCACCACCAGCACGAAGAACCCGAAGATCGGGCTCGGCAGGTTGCCGTCGAGGCCACGGAACGAGGCGGTCGGGCCGATGTTGAGGCCGAACAGATGCGGCGAGGGCACCGGCGAACCGCCCGACCCGGCGCCCCAGGTCGAGTTGACGAAGATGAACTGCTCCATCGCGATCGCGGCGGCCAGCGTCACCACCGCGAGGCTGACGCCCCTGACCCGCAGCGCCGAGACGCCCGTGACGAGACCGAGTACCACCGCGACCGCCACCGCGATGATCGGGGCCCACGGGAACCCGATGCCCGAGTCCACCACCAGGTGGGACAGCGTGAACCCGGCCACCCCGGACAGCGCCAGCTGCACCACGGACAGCTGCCCGACGTACCCGGTGATCACCACGTACGACATGAGGATGATCGAGCCGATGAGCCCGGTGGTCAGCGCCTGCCGGAAGTCGTAGGGGAACACGACCAGCGCGACCGCGCACACTATCGCGCCGATGGCGGCCGTACGCGCCAGCCGTTCGGGCACCGGCACGACCGGCAGCCGCTTGTCGATCAGCTCGCCCCGGCCGGGCAGGCTGGCGCCGCGCCAGAACATCGCGATGACGATGATCACGAAGACGAGCAGCTGCTGGACGCCGGGCAGCGCCACCCCGTGGTCGGTCGGGAACCAGCTCTGCGTGGTCGCGTAGTACATGAGCGACTGCGCCATCCCGATGAGCAGCCCGGCCGCGCAGGCGATGCCGAACGAGGTGAAACGCGCGAACAGCGCGGCCGCCAGGGCCGGCACGATCTGCAGCGGGAGGGTGATCGAGTCGAGCTGGATCAGCGGCGCGGCGAGCACGCCGACCAGCCCGGCGACCAAGCTGGCCAGCACGGTGTTGCTCATCGACAGCAGGTTCGGCGACAGCCCGGCCAGCATCGCGGACACCTCGTTCTCCGAGGCGGCCCTGGTCGCCAGCCCGAACTTGCTCCAGCGGTACGCCGCGGCCAGCACCACCGCGATGACGACCACCAGCCCGGCCAGGATGAACCTGTTGACCGGCACCGTGACGCCGAGCACCTGCACCGTGTCATCCGGCAGCATCGACGGCTGCGCCTTGGCGTTGGTGCCGAAGCCCAGCACCATCGCCGCCTGCAGGATCAGCAGCACGCCCAGCGAGGCGGCCAGCTTGGCCAGCGGCGAGGCCGTCCGCAGCGGCCGGAACGCCACCACCTCGATCAGCACGCCCGTCAGCGCGGCCGCGAGCAGCGCGCCGGCGAACGCCAGCGGCGTGCCGAGGCGGAACCCGAAGAAGCCTGTATTGAGCGACCAGTAGGCGTACCCAGCCACCATCGCCACCGCGCCGGTGGCCAGGTTGATGATGCCCGACCCGCGATAGGTCAGCACGACGCCGAGGGCGATACCGGCGATCAGCGCGCCGGTCCCCAGACCCAGCAGCGCGAAGAGCAGAATCACGTCCATCCGGTCTCCCTTCGCTCACCGCGCCGATTGGCTCGCTCACCGCCTGGAGGGCCGGAGAGCTCCCACCCGGCTTACCAGGACCGGCCCTCCAGACGAGTCGATTGGCTCACCCCCGCCATCAGCCTCCGGTAGGCGGCGTGAGCCAGTTCGAGACCTGCTGGAACTTGCCCTTGCCCTGGTACTGATAGAACGTCGTCTGGTCGTTGCAGACCGCGGGCGCGTCCGGGTACTTGCCGCACTGCACGGTCGGCGCGCCCATGATGAGCGGGCCCTTGAACGCCTTCAGCTGGTCGCCCATCGCCGCCGACGTGATCTTGTCGGCGCCGCCGGCCTGGTTCATCAGCTTCGTGGTGGTGAGGATCTCGTCCCAGCCGAGCGCCGCGTACGGGTTGGCGGTGTCGGCCGGTTTGAGCCCGTGCTTCGTGGACGTGTCGACGTACGCCTTGGCGTCCGGCTGCGTCACGTCGCTGGGCAGGATCTGCGCGATGCCGTACGTCCACGGGGGAAGGTCGCCGAGGCCCTGCGCGACCTGCGGGGACAGGCAGAGCGGGTTGGAGACGACCGGCTGCTTGCTGCCGATCTGCTTCAGCGCCTTGGCCAGGTTCACGCACCCGGCCGCGTCGGTCATCGGCACGATGACGTCGGCGCTCTGCCCGCCGGCCGCGGTCAGCGGGCCGAGCAGGTCGGTCGCCTGCGGGTCGTACCCCACCGACTTGACCTGGATACCGGCGGCCTTGAGCCCCGCCGTCGCCGCCTGCGCGGCCGTGTTGGCGCCGGCCTGGCTGGGATAGACCACCGCGGCGGTCTTCGCGTGCAGGACGTCGCGGGCGTAGGTGCCCCACGGCCCCAGCACGTGTGTCTGGTCGCCGTACAAGATGTAGGTGTTGGGCGACTTGGAGTCGGAGGGGGCGGCCGAGACGCCGACCACGATCGGCTTCTTGCCGGCCACGACGGCCTCGAGCGACTGGTTGCCCGTGACGACGGCCCCGAACACGATGGTCGACACCGACTTGTCACTGAGCAGCTGCTGGCCGCACTTTTGGCCTTCCTCCTCGGCCGAGGCGATGAAACATGTCTTCAACGTCACCGGGTGGCCGTCGATGCCGCCGAGTTCGGCGTTGATGTACTTCACCGCGGCCTGGGCGCCGGCCGTCGCCTCCGGGATCTGGTTGGTGCCGCCCTGCGAATTCACCCAGCCGATCGCGACCGGGGACTTGCTGCTATCGGCCTTACCGGCCTTGCCCCCGACGTAGGAAAGGTAGTCGGTGACGGGCTTGTCGGTCCGGGCGACCGGCTTCGCGGCCCCCGTCGCCGCCGGGGCGCTGGACTGCCCTCCGCCCCCGTTGTCATTGCCCCCGCTGCAGCCGGTGGCTGCGAGCGCCAGCACCGCAGCGCCCACGGCCCAGCGCCGCCCGTGGACCCTTGCGATAGTTCCGAACGTCATCTCTCGACCTCCGCCGAAAGCTGCCAGGGGTGTGGTACCGCGTCTGCCCCGGCCCCACCGCCGGCGTCCGGCGGCCGAGCCCGGCCCCGGCGAAGGGGGTCGAGCGGGCGGAGACTCACACCGTGAATATGAATAGCGGGGGTCCCCGAGCCTCCCGCCGCGAGTGCCCGCCGACCCCGGGAGAGGCCCCGGGGGAACTCAATCGGCGGACACGCGGAGAATGTCATGCGTCGCGGCGGACTCAGAAAGGGCACCGGTCGCGACGGCCGAGCTCACCCCCTCGCCGGCCTCGCCTCGATATGTGACATATCGTCGTCCGCTCGTCTATAGATTTACATTGGATAGTAGGATCCGGCCGTTGTTCCCACAAGGCCGGACCCGTTCGATGGCGGGAATGTTATCCCCATACCTCCTGCGCGGTCTCGATGATGAGCCGAAGCTTGGCCACCTGGTCGTCAAAGGTCAGCTTGTTGCCCTCGACCGTCGAGGAGAAGCCGCACTGCCCCGACAGGCAGAGCTGGTCGATGTCGACGAAGCGGGCGGCATCCTCGATGCGGCGCTTCAGGTCGTCCTTGGACTCCAGCTGCCCGCTCTTTGTGGTGACCAGACCGAGCACGACCGTCTTGCCCTTGGGCAGGAAGCGGAGCGGCTCGAACCCGCCCGATCGCTCATCGTCCCACTCGCAGAAGAAGCCGTCGATGTTCAGTTCGCCGAACAGCGCTTCGGCCACGAAGTCGTAGCCGCCGGCCGCCACCCAGGACGACTGGAAGTTGCCCCGGCACATGTGGGTCGTGACGTACATGTCGTCCGGCTTGTTCGCGAGCGCGGCGTTGATCTCCTTGATGTACCGGAGGTGCAGGTGGTCGGCGTCGTTGCCGCGCTCGGCCATCAGCGCCCGCTGGTCGGGGTCGTTGAGGTAGGCCAGGCTGGTGTCGTCGAACTGAAGGTAACGGCAGCCCAGGTCGTACAGCCGGTGGACCTCGTCGGCGTACGCGGAGGCCAGGTCGCTCCAGAACTCCTCGACGTCGGGGTAGACGCTCGGGTCGATGAACGCCGCGCCGCCGCGGTAGTGGACCATGTTCGGTGAGGGAATCGTGAGCTTCGGCCAGGCCTTGGTCGTCACGCTTTTCAGAAAGGCGAAGTGGTCGCCGAAGATCGTGTTGTTCAGCCGGACCTTGTCGCTCACCTTGAGCGCGGCGCTCTTGAAGTCGAGGTCGCCCTGGGCGTTGTGGAAGTGGACCTCGAGCTGTTCGTCCGCGGCCGAGCTGACACCGCCGAGCTGGTAGATGAAATCCATATGCCAGGTCGCCCGGCGGAACTCGCCGTCGGTGGCCGACTGCAGGCCCACGTCCTCCTGCATCTTGACCACGTCGCGGATCGCGTCGTCCTCTACGGCGCGCAGCTGCTCTGCGTTGATGCGGCCGGCCGCGAAGTCATCCCTCGCCTGGTGCAGCTTCTGGGGCCGCAGCAGGCTCCCGACGTGATCGGCACGGAACGGTGGCACGGTGCGAGCTGCCATGATCGTCTCTCCCTATCGTGGGTCTTTTTCGCGAATCGGTATGACGGTATCGGTATGGGCTTTTTCGGGCGCCGGCCAGGTCACTTGGCGTCGCTGGGGTAGGTCAGGTCGATCGAGTCCTCCGGCACGCCGAGGGTCTGGCTCATGATCCCGCGCATGATCGGCTCTGGGACCAGGCAGTCCTCGCACGCCTCGGGGGTCGCGGAGATCTTGACGCCGACGCGCCCGCCGTCCTCGTCGACCTCCAGCAGGTAGCCGTCGGCGTCCAGCGATGTCCGCAGGGCCTCCAGGCGTTCGGTGTTCACGACTCCTCCTCTTTCCGTGGGTACGCAAGGGCTCACGAGGCCGGGCCTGGAACCTCGACGGGGACCGCCGTACCCGACCAGAGGCCGAAGACCCCCGCCACCATCGAGATCGCCGCGTTGCGCGCGCCGGCCACGACGATGGGCAGGTGCCGCGGCGCCGGGATGATGCGTTCGATCTCGATCGCCGCCTGAGCGGCGTCCGGGTCGAGCTCTGTCGTCAAGAGGCACCTTCGGTCAGCAGGGCGACCACCTCGGGCAGCGCCCGCTCGGCCCGCTCGCGTACCTCGGCCTGGGTCAGCGCCGCGTTGTGCTTGGTGTTCTCCAGCAGGCCGATCGTGGCGCCGCGCAGGTCGGCGCGGCGCGGTGCGAGCCGCGGCCCGGCGGTCTCCTGCTTGGGCGACCGGCGCCCGGTCGGGTCCAATATCGCGTCGCTCATGGTCACGCTCGTCTTCTCGCTCGCTTCGCGGTCGCCACATTGCTCACCGGCCGCTCCGCTCGCTCGTCGACTCGCCGTTCCTTCGGCATACTCCTTAGTTTCCTTCGTGCTCGTGGATGAGGACCCCGCGGATGTTCTTCCCGTCCATCAGGTCACGGAAGCCGTCGTTGATCTGGTCGAGGCTGTAGCGCTGGGTGATCAGCTCGCTCAGCTTGAGGTCGCCGGTCTGGTAGAGGCCGAGCAGCCGCGGGACGTCGTACAGGGGGTTGACCGCGCCCATCAGCGCCCCCTTGATGGTCCGCTGTGCGCCGATCAACGGGCCGGGCGACATGTCCATATTCATATCGGCGAACTTGCCCACCGAGGTGATCATGACCAGACCGCCTTTGCCGATGCTCTCGACGGCCTGCCGGATGACCTCGCCGGTCAGCGCCCCCACGGTGATGATCGCCTTGTCGGCGAGCTTTATGCCGTTGAGCTCGGTGAGCAGCTCCTTGGCCGCCTTCGCGTCGGCCACCGCGTGCGTGGCGCCGAGCTCCAGCGCCTTCTGCCGCTTGAACTCGACCGGGTCGACCGCGACGACGTGCTTGGCGCCGGCGTGCCGCGCGCCCTGCACGGCGTTGATCCCGACACCGCCGGTACCGAAGATCACCACGGTGTCGCCCGCCTGCACGCCGGCCGCTCGGACGGCCGAGCCCCAGCCGGTGGGCACCCCGCAGCCGACCAGCGCCGCGAGCTCGAACGGCACACTGGGGTCGATCTTGATGACCGACCACTCGAGGACCACGGCGCGCTGGGCGAACGAGCCGACCTGGCACATCCCGCCGTAGTCCTCGCCGCCGGCGTGCCAGCGGAACGTGCCGTCGTTCATGCAGCCGACCGCGACGTTGGTGGCGTGTTCGCACAGGCCCTGGCGGCCGGTCGAGCAGTACTCACACGTACCGCAGACCGGGACGAACGAGCAGACGATGTGATCTCCGGGCGCGACCCTGGTGACCCCGGGGCCGACGGCCTCGACGACGCCCGCGCCCTCGTGCCCGCCGACCAGCGGCAGCCTGATGGGCGCGTCCCCCGCGCGAATGTGCTCGTCGGAGTGGCACAGCCCGGCCGCCATGAAGCGGACGAGGACCTCCCCGTCCCGCGGGGGGTCGAGTTCGAGTTCCGCGATCTCCCAGGAGGAGCCGGGCTTGCGCAGGATCGCCGCCTGAGTCTTCACGGGCCATCAGCCTCCATGCAGTCGTACGCACCCTTCTCTCATGCGACACTACGCTTGACATAAGACCAGGTGCTAGGTGTTGATATTGCATGACGCCTGTCGCGCATAATGTCATATGTTCGTCCGGCCGTGAGAGGCCCCACCGCTTGGGAAGTGCGGCGCAGTCCAGCGCAGCCCCAAACCGCGTGGCCTCCGGGCCCCGCCTCCGGTGGTGGAAGTGACCTGGGATTACGTGATCGTCGGCGCCGGTTCGGCCGGTGCTGTGCTCGCCTCGAGACTGACCGAAGACCCCGCCGTGAACGTCCTGCTGCTGGAAGCCGGCCCGGATTTTCGTACGGCCGAGACGCCCAAGGGCTTCCAGACGCGTGACATCGACATGGCGGTCGATGCCAACCCTGACTTCTGGTGGCCGAACCTGAAGGCGCAGCGGAACCCCGTACAGGAGCCGTACCTCTATCTCCGCGGCCGCGGCGTCGGCGGCAGCTCGACGGTCAACGGACTGTGCGCGATCCGCGGCATGCCGGACGACTTCGACGGGTGGGCGCGGCACGGCGCCAAGGGCTGGTCGTTCGACGAGGTGCTGCCGTACTTCATCAAGCTCGAGGACGACTACGACTTCCCCGAGGCGCCGTACCACGGTCGCGGCGGCCCGGTGCCGATCTACCGCGAGCAGGAGCCCGGCTGGGGTGGCGCGGACATCGCGTTCCGCGACGCGGTGCTCGACATCGGGCACCCCTGGCACGACGACCACAACGCGCCCGACTCGACCGGCGCCAGCCCGTTCGCCATGAACATCAAGGACGGGTGGCGTGTCTCGACCAACGACGGCTACCTGGAACCGGCCCGGGACCGGCCGAACCTGACGATCCGCGGCAGCACCCACGTCGACACCGTGCTGCTGCACGGCGGTGCGGCCCGGGGCGTCCGGCTGGTGACCGGGGAGGTCGTGGAGACCACGCCGGGCGGCGAGGTGATCGTCGCGTGCGGGGCCGCGCACACCCCGCCGCTGCTGATGCGATCGGGGATCGGCCCGGCCGCCGAGCTGGCCGAGTTCGACATCGACGTGGCCGCCGACCTGCCCGTCGGCCACAACCTCCAAGACCACGCCATGCTGCTGATCCCGATCCCGACGGTGGAGCGGGCCCGGTACAGCCTGGACAACCGCGTCACCAACGTCATCCTGCGGTATTCCTCCGGGCTGGCGGGCGCGGGCGAGAACGACATGATGCTGCTGCCGAACAACGGCTTCAACCGGGGCGTCGGCATGATGATCGCGCAGCAGGAGCAGGTGTTCTCGCGCGGCCGGGTCAAGCTACTCTCGCGCGACCCCGGCGTCGACCCGCTCATCGAGCAGCGGCTGCTGACCGACGAGCGCGATCGGCTACGGATGGAGGACGCGCTGGAGCGGATCACCGAGCTGCTGAGCCACCGGGCGCTCCGCGAGATCCTGGAGGCCGAGCCGGAGCTGCCCGCCAAGGAGGACCTGCCCAAGATCGTCCTGGACACCGTGCACCTGTGCGGCTCGTGCCGGATGGGCGCTCCAGACGACGAGAGCACGGTGGTCGATCCGGACTGCCGGGTGCTCGGCGTGGAGGGACTGCGGGTGATCGACGCGTCGATCATGCCGGCCACGGTGCGGGCCAACCTGCACCTGACCGTGGTCATGATCGCCGAACACATGGCCACGCGGATGAAGACCCGTACCTGAGACCGCACGAGGAGAGTGGGTCATGCCGAGCACGGCAGCACCTGACAGCGCAGCACGTGAGCTCGACGTCGCCGCCCTGCTGACCGACGGCAGGCATTACATCGCGGGCGAGTGGGTGCCGGCCCGCGGCGGCGAAACGATCGACGTGATCAACCCGGCGACGCGGGACGTCCTGCTGCGGGTCCCCCGCGGCGGTCCCGAGGACATCGACACGGCCGTACAGGCGGCCGCCGACGCGTTCCCGGCCTGGCGGGACACCAACCCGATGGTCCGGGCCGACCTGCTGGTCCGCTGGGCCGACCTGCTCGCCGAGCACCGGCAGGAGCTCGACATCCTCGAGCGGATGGAGGTGGGCCGGCCGCACTGGGGCCCGTCGCCGCTGCCCCGGATGATCAAGTATCTCGCCGGAATGGTGGACAAGATCACCGGGAAGACGCTGCCGACGGCACGCCCCGGCATTCTCGGCCTCACGCTCCGCGAGCCGTACGGCGTGGTCGGCAGCATCGTGCCGTGGAACTCCCCCGCCCACCTCATGGCGCACGACGTGGCGCCGGCCATCGGCGCGGGCAACACCATCGTGGTCAAGCCGGCCGAGGACGCGCCGCTGAGCTGCCTGTTCCTGGCGAAGCTGGCCGCCGAGGCCGGCATCCCGCCGGGCGTGATCAACGTCGTGACCGGGTACGGCGGCGAGGCGGGCGCCGCGCTGCCCGCGCATCCCCTCGTACGGCGGATGAGCTTCACCGGCTCCCCCGAGACCGGCACGAAGATCATGGAAGCGTGCGCGCAGAACCGCACCCCGCTGCACTTGGAGCTGGGCGGCAAGTCGCCGCAGATCGTGCTCCGCGACGCCGACCTGGCCAAGGCCGTCCCGGCGATCGTGCGCAGCATCACCCTCAACACCGGCCAGGTGTGCGCCGCCGGCTCGCGGCTGCTCGCCCCGCCCGAGCTGAAGGACCAGCTGGTCGGCGCGATCACCGACGCGTTCGCGAAGGTACGCATCGGACCCTGGTACGAGGACGTGCAGATGGGCCCGCTGATCAGCGCGAAGCAGGAGCAGCGTGTGCTCGGCTACCTCGACATCGGCCGCGACGAGGGCGCCGAGCTGATCACCGGCGGGCACAAGCTGACCGGCGACCGGTTCGATCGTGGGTTCTTCGTGGAGCCGACGATCTTCGACGGGGTCCGCCCCGACATGCGCATCGCGCAGGAGGAGATCTTCGGCCCCGTCCTGTCGGTCATCGACTACACCGACGAGGAGGAGGCGCTGGCCATCGCCAACGGCACCAAGTACGGCCTCACCGCGACGGTGTGGACGACCGACGTCAACCGCGCCGTACGGCTGGCCAGGGGCGTGCAGGCCGGGCACGTCTACATCAACACGCCGGGCTCGTTCGGCGTGATCGGCGCGCCCTGGGGCGGCACCAAGGGCAGCGGCTTCGGGCGGACCATGAGCGCCGACGTCGTCGAGGAGTACACCCAGGTCAAGACGGTCGTCATCGACAGCGACGCGTAAGGGGCCGGCTCATGCTGATCGACATGCACGCGCACTTCATCCCGCGCGAGTTCCCCGAGGGCGACCCCGAATGGCCGCGGATGGGCCCCGCCGACGCCGACGGCGCGCGCCTGTTCGAGACCGGTCAGGTGCGGTACCGGGCCGCGGACGTCTGGGTGGAGGCGGAGCGGCGGCTGGCCGCGATGGACGCCAACGGCGTGGACGCCGAGGTCCTGTCACCGTTCCCACCGCTGCTGAACTACACGCTGCCCGCCAAGAGCGCCCGCGACCTGTGCCGCCACATCAACGAGTCGATCGCCGGGGTACGGCAGGCCGACCCGCGCCGGTTCTTCGGGTTCGGCACGATCCCGCTGCAGGACCCCGACCTCGCCGCCGAGGAACTCACCGCGATCAAGGACCTCGGCCTGCAGGGCATCGAGATCGGGTCCAACATCGACGGCGTCTCGCTCGGCGACGAGCGCCTGCTCGGCTTCTTCGCCGAGGCGGAGCGGCTGCGGATCCCGATCTTCGTGCACGCCCTCAACCCGACGTTCCTCGACCGGCTGCCGGGCCCCGCGGTCCCCACCTTCGGGTTCGCCACCGACATCGCGCTCGCCGCCGCCTCGATCACCACCAGTGGCACCTCGGAGCAGCTGCCCAACCTGCTCATGGCGTTCAGCCACGGGGCCGGCGGCTTCCCGCTGATGCTCACCCGGGCCCAGTTCTTCTGGGGCGGCGCCTGGGACGAGCGGCTACCTCCCGACGGCAAGCCCGCGGGCCCCACCCACGCCGCGCTCCCCCGCTCCCCCACCGAGTACGCCCGGCGCTTCTACTACGAAACCCTTATCTTCGACCGCCGGGCGCTGCGCTACCTCGTCGACATGATCGGCCCCGACCGCCTGCTCATCGGCACCGACTTCCCGGCCATGTCCCGCGAGCAGCCCGCCGGCAAGACGATGCGCGCCCTCGACCTACCTGACGCCACCCTCGAGGACATCACCTGGCACAACTGCTTCCGCTTCCTCGACATCCCCCCACCCTGACGCCGCCGCCGGTCCGCCCGAGATATATGACATTTTGACGGGCATCCGTCGCATTGATTCGCATGCTTTATGGCTCTCAGGCGTTAGCCGGAACCGGTCGGATGGTCTGCAGGTCGATGAGCGACCCGTTCGCTACGCTCAAGGCCATGGCGGGTTACCAACAGAACTCCCACACCGCGGTGACCCACAGCGACAGCGCGTTGGACATGCCATGGGGCGGCGTCGCGCAACGTCCGCCGCGGCTGTTGCTCACCCTGCTGGGGGACTACTGGTGGCGGCAGACCGAGCCGCTGCCCTCGGCGGCCCTGGTCGCGCTGCTCGCGGAGTTCGGCGTCAGCGACTCGGCGGCCCGGGCGGCGCTGAGCCGGCTGACCCGCAACCGGCTCCTCGTCACCTCCAAACGCGGTCGCCGTACGTTCGTACGGCTCAGCGAGCGGGCAGCACAGATCCTCGATGAGGGGGCGCGGCGCATCTTCTCCTTCGGCAGCGCCACGAGGCCATGGGACGGGGTGTGGAGTATCGTCGCGTTCTCCATTCCCGAAGACAACCGGGCCGCCCGCGACGCGCTGCGCAAGCAGCTGCGGTGGCTCGGCTTCGCGCCGCTGTACGACGGCGTATGGGTGTCGCCGCGCGATCACGCCACCGAGGTCGTGCAGCGGCTCACCGGGCTGGGCATCAGCACGGCGACCGCGTTCCGCGCCACCACGGCGCCCGGCATCAGCCCGGAGGGCCTGCCGCAGCGCGCTTGGGACCTGGAGAACCTGCAGGCCAAATACGACCACTTCATCGCCTCGGCGGAGGCCCTGCGCGACCGCATCCTGGCCGGCCGGGTCTCCCCCGTCGCCGCGCTGGTGGCCCGTACGCAGGTCATGGACGAGTGGCGGGCCTTCCCCGGGCTCGATCCCGACCTGCCCAACGAGCTGCTCCCGGACGCCTGGCCGCGCAGCGCCGCCCGCGAGCTGTTCATCACCACGTACGACCTGCTCGGCCCGCTGGCGGCACACCGCGTACGGCAGATCATCGCCCGGTACGCGCCCGAGATGGCCACGGCGGCGGCGTACCACAGCTCCGACGCCAAGATCGTCCCCAGCGAGCCCGAGACCGCACCCGCCTAGGCCGTAAGCGCCGCGCCCGCCCAGGCCGTCAACGCCGCACCCGCCTGCCGGACGTGCCCGGCCGGCGGGTGCTCGTGTGCGGATCGATTACTTGCCGACGGTAAAGGAGGAGGTCAGGCCGGCGTCGGAAGAGTCGCCGGCGTAGACGTTGATCTGGCCCGGCTCAACGACGAACTTGCCGTCGTTGCCGTAGAAGCCGACGCTGTCGCGGTTGAGCTTGAACCTTACGGTCTGCGACGCGCCGGCGGCGAGTGTCACGCGCTGGAACCCCACCAGCCGCTTGACCGGCTGGGCGAGGGAGGCGACGGGGTCGTTGATGTAGAGCTGGACGACGTCGTCGCCGGCGCGCGTGCCGGTGTTGGTGAGCGTGACCGAGGCGGTGAGGCTGCCGTTCGGCCGCATCGTCGACCCGCCCAGCGACAGGTTGGACAGCTTGAACGAGGTGTAGGTCAGGCCGTATCCGAACGGGTAGAGCGGCGAGCTGGAGCCGTCGGCGTACTTCGAGGTCCACTTCGAGTTAGGGTCTTCGGGCCGTCCGGTGCGGGTGTGGTTGTAGTACAGCGGCAGCTGCCCGACGTACCGGGGGAAGGTGACCGGCAGCTTGCCGCCCGGGTTGACCTTGCCGAACAGCACATCGGCGACCGCGTTGCCGGTCTGGATGCCGCCGAACCAGGCCTCGAGAATGGCCGGCGAGGCGGCGTCCGCTCCGGGGATGGTGAGCGGGCGGCCGTTGACGAGCACCACGACGAACGGCTTGCCGGTGGACTTGACCGCGTCGATGAGCGCCTGCTGCTGGCCGGGCAGGTCGATGTTCTGCCGCGAGGACGCCTCGCCGCTCTGCCCGGACGCCTCGCCGACGACCACAACGCTGACGTCGGCGGCGCTCGCCGCGTCCTTGACGTCGGCGAAGCCGGGCTTCGTGGGCTCGGGGCAGTTGTTGACCGGGGTGTCGAAGCCGTCGCCGGTGATGGTGCAGCCGGGCGTGACGGTCACGTCCGCGTTCGGCACCGCGTTCCGGATGCCGTCCGCGACGGTCACGACGTCGCTGCGCTGCCCGATGCCCGACCACGGGCCGAGCAGGTCGTCGGAGTCGGCGATCGGGCCGACGACGGCGATCTTCGACAGCGACGTCGAGAGCGGCAGCGCGCCCTTGTCGTTCTTCAGCAGCACCATCGTCCGGGCCGCAGCGGCACGGGCGGCGGCGACGTCGGCCGGCTGCATCGTCTTGCCCGGCACCGCCGCCTCGTCGGCGTACGGGTGCTCGAAGATGCCGGCCTTGTACTTCACGCGGAGCACGTCACGTACGGCGTCGTTGACCCGGCTCATGGAGATCTTGTGCTCGGCGAGCAGCTGCTTGCCGTACGTCGCGATGTTGGTGCTGACCATCTCCATGTCGACACCGGCGTTCAGCGACACCCGGGCGGCGTCCGCGCCGTCGGCGGCCACACCGTGCGGGATGAGCTCCTGTACGGCGGTGTAGTCGGTGTCGACGAGGCCGTTGAAGCCCCACTCCTTGTGGAGGATGTCGGTGAGCAGGTGGTGGTTGGCCGTGGCCGGCACGCCGGCGACCGTGTTGAACGAGGTCATGACGGCGTCGGCGCCCGCCCCGATCGCGGCCTTGTACGGCGGCAGGTACAGGTTGCGCAGGGTCGACTCGGGGATGTCGACCTGGTTGTAGTCGCGGCCGCCCTCGGCCCCGCCGTACGCCGCGAAGTGCTTGACCTCGGTGAGCACCTTGTCGGGCGCACCGTAGTCGTGGCCCTGCCCGGCGTGTACCTTGGCGGCGGCCATGGCGGCGCCGAGGTACGGGTCCTCGCCGGAGCCCTCGGCGATACGGCCCCAGCGCGGCTCGTGCGAGACGTCGACCATCGGCGAGAAGATCTGCTTGATCCCGACGGCGGCCGACTCGCGCGCCCCGACGGTGAAGTCCGTGGCTCCGACGGACGGGTCGAAGCTGGCGCCCTCCGCCAGCCCGATCGGGAACGTCGTACGGAATCCGTGGATGGTGTCGTACCCGAACAGGATCGGGATGTGCAGGCGGGAGTTCTCCACCGCCAGCCGCTGGATCTGGTTGACCTGGGCGGCGTCGGTCACACCGAAGACGGCGCCCACCTTGCCCGCCCGGGCCGCGTCCTGGACGTCCTGGCCGTTGCCGACCATCTGCTGCAGCTGGGACAGTTTCTCGTCCACTGTCATCTTCGCGAGCAGCGCGTTGACCTTCGACTCGATGTCGGCGGCCCGGCTGGACGCGATCGCCCCGCCGCTGCCCGGAACCGTCGCGGCGATTGCCACCGCGCAGGCCGACACGACCACTGTCAGCACACGCGATCTCGCGCTCTTGATTTGCATGGCCTCCCCTTCCAGGGCACGGCGCGGCACAGCTCCGTCCGTCTTTCCACCCGGCCGCAGCGCGCCAGAGCAGCCCGGTCCCCGAGCCGGAGAAGACCATCAATACGCTTTGATCGGTCAACAACGTACGCTCTTCGACCGGCACGTCAAGAGAGCTTTTCAGCCCGTCGGCGCCGCCAAGGAGCCGATGAGCTCGATCCGAGGTACGGATCCGCCGCTGACGGCGGCCGAGCCGACCGCCCAGGTGGCGTCGGTTCCTGGGACGTGCGCGACCTGCATGGTCTCCAGCGACTGCCCGGCCACCGCCGGACCCGGCACGAGCGTCCAGGCCTGACCGTCGTACGACAGGTACTGCGCCTGGGCGGGCGGCACGAGGTTGAAGGCCGTGTGTGAGATCCACCGGGGGCGGCCCTGGTCGTCCGGCGCGATCGTGTTGAGCGAGCCGAACTGGATGGGCACGGTGGGCTGCGTCCATGCCGTCCCGTCCCAGTGCACGAGCAACGGGTTCACCGGGGAGATCGTGCCGACGCCGCGGCAGCCGCCCCCGCCCCACACGTCGGACGCGGTTGTCGCGAAGACGTCGCTCACCCCGGTGAAGATGCAGCTCGGCGGGGTCGGCAGCACCTGCCACGCCGTGCCGTCCCAATGCGCGACCAGGCCGATCGAGCCTCCGCCGACACGGGCTGTGAAGCCGGACACCCAGACGTCGGACACGCCGCGGATCTGGACGCCGGACAGGCCGCCGGTCGCGATGACGTCCGGCAGCCGTACGAAGCCGCCGGAGGTCCAGCGCAGGGCCAGCGGGACGCCGGTGCCGGTGGCACCGACGATCCAGGTCTCACCGCCCGCGGAACGGACGCGACTCAACTGCACCCCGGACTCGTCCTGGCCGGGGAAGGCGACCTCGCGCCACGCCTTTCCGTTCCACCGCAGCACGTGCTGGTTGAGGCCGGTGTCCTGGCCGATCGCCCACGCCTGTCGCGCCGATTCCACCGATACCGACGTCAGCCGGCCCTGCCAGCGCAGCGACGTGGTGACCTTGGTCCACTGCGTGCCGTCCCAGCGCATGATCAGCGGGAAGCCGGGAGCGCTCAGCCCGACGGCCTCCTCGCCGACCGCCCACGCGCTGGTCGCGTTCAGCGCGGTCACCCCGATCAGGCGTGTGATCGGCCGTGTCTTGCCGGGCTGGACGACCTGCCAGTCGGCGGCCGTTGCCGGCGCCGCCGCCGATACGACCAGGCCGAGCGCCAGGGCCCCGGCCACGAGCAAACGCCTCATCATCGTCGCTCCTCGATGATCGCCGTACGCGGGTTCTGGAAGACCACCGCCGACGCGGCACTCCACAACGTCGACGTCCCGGGTACGCGGGCGATGTCGTTCACCTTCACCTCGACGACGTCAGTACGCTCCGGTCCGTACACCTTGGCCCAGCGGCCTTTGGCGTACCGCAGATAGAGCGACTGGAAGGCGTGGTCGCTCTGCACCGCCAGCCAGACGCGATCGCCGCCGTTCGTGGCGATCGCGTTCACCACGTTGGTGGTGATCGGCAGCGGGACGCGGGTCCAGGCGGTGCCGTTCCAGTGCGCGAGGTAGAAGCCGTTGTCGGAGCCGACCGCGTACACGCTCGTCGCCGAGACGGGCCGCACGCGGATCAGGGCGCCGGTCAGCCCGCTCGTGTCGACGACGTTCCAGGCGTGTCCGTCCCAGTGCATCGCGGCCGCCGCGTTCGAGCCGTCCCTGGAGTACCCGACCGCCCACGCGTCGGACGCGGTGCGCGCGCCCAGCCCGAACACCGCGACGTCGGCCGGCACTTCCTGCCGGGCCCAGGCCCGGCCGTCCCAGTGCCACAGCACCGAGGTGAGGAAGCTTTCGCTCGCCGCCCAGGCGCCCCCGCGCGCCGCGGCCAGCGGCTGGTAGACCAACACGTCGGCGCCCTCCTGGTCCGGCAGAAGGTACGGCTTCCATGCGTCGTTCTCCCAGTGCCAGGCGTACCACTGGGAGCCGCTGCTGCCGAAGGCCCACGCGTCGCGCGCCGACGCCGCCGACATGGCGCCGACGAACTCGCCGGCCGCCGGGAAGCCCGGCTCGCGCCGCCAGGCCGTGCCGTCCCACCGCAGCTGGAACGGCGTGCCCTGGCCGGGGTCGGCCCCGTTCTCGCGCCCGATGGCCCAGGCGTTGCGCGCGTCCCCCGCCGCCACGTAGTCGACCGTGGCGGGCGGCTGTGGCGCCGGGATCGCGACGTCGCGCCAGCCGCTCGCTCCGTACGCCGGCGTCGCGCCGGCTGCGAGCCCGGTCACGACGAGCGCCGCGCCGGTCAGCAGCCCGAGAAGATAACGGTGTGCACCCCTATTTCGCGGACGCGGCATGCGGGCTCCCGTGTGGCCGGAAAGATCACTGCCGCGACGTTAGATCCACTTGGCTTACCCGTCAGTAGTATGGCCGGAGTCGGCCAGCGAGCGCTTGGTCAAATCGCGGCAAGGCCGCCGGGCACCGATCACGCCCGACCTGGCGATCGGGCGTGATCCGGCACATCGGGTAGCCCGGCGGGGTCAGGCGCGCGATTCCTCCAGGGCGCGGCGGACCAGGACGCGGGCCAGGTGCTGCCGGTAGGCGGGGCTCCCGTTGAGGTCGGCCGGCGCCTCGGTGCCCTCGGCCGCCTGCTCGGCCGCCTCGCTCGGCGACGCGCCGCCGGCGAGGGCTCGCTCGACGGCTGCGGCGCGCAGCGGCGTGGCGCCCATGTTGATCAGGGCCACCGCGTCGCCCTGCACGGCCACCCCGACGATCGCCCAGTCGATGGCGCGCTTGGTGAACTTCTGGAACGACCAGCCGGTCGCGGCCCGCTTCGGCACGCGGATCTCGGTGAGCAGCTCGTCCGGCTCCAGCGCCGTCTCGAACAGGCCCTGGAAGAACTCGGTCGCCGGGATCTCGCGGGTGCCCGACGGGCCGCGGACGACCAGGGTGGCGTCGAGGGCGAGTACCACACCGGGCAGGTCGGACGCTGGGTCGGCGTGCGCCAGCGAGCCGCCGATGGTGCCGCGGTGGCGTACCTGTGGGTCGCCGACCTCGCCGGCGGCGTGCGCGAGCAGCGGCAGCCGTGCGGCCAGCAGCTCGGAGTGCTCCAGATCATGATGGCGGGTGAGGGCGCCGATCGCGATGTGCCCGTTCTCGTCGCGGATGTACGACAGCTCGCGTACGCGGCTGATGTCGACGATCACCTCGGGCACGGCGAGGCGGAGCTTCATGAGCGGCAGCAATGAGTGCCCGCCGGCGAGCAGCTTGGCCTCGTCGCCGTACTCGCCGACCAGCTCGATGGCCTGGTCGGCGGAGTCGGCCCGCCGGTAGGTGAAGCTGGCTGGGATCATGCCCCCTCCTCGGCGGACGCGGCCAGCACGGCGCGGACGATGTTGTGGTAGCCGGTGCAGCGGCAGAGGTTGCCCTCGAGGCCGGTCCGTACCTGCTGCTCGGTGGGGTGCGGGTTCTCCTTGAGCAGCGATACCGCGGCCATCACCATGCCGGGCGTGCAGAACCCGCACTGCAGGCCGTGCTCGGCATGGAACGCCCGCTGCACCGGGTGCAGCGAGCCATCGGCACCGGCCAGCCCCTCGACCGTGGTGACCGCGCCGCCGTCGGCCTGCGCGGCGAGCACCGTGCACGACTTGACCGACTCTCCGTCCAGCAGCACGGTGCAGGCCCCGCACGAGGTGGTGTCGCAGCCGACGTTCGTCGCGGTCAGGCCGGCGATGTCGCGCAGGAAGTGCACGAGCAGCGTCCGGTCCTCGATGTCGTCTTCCATCTGTTTGCCGTTGACGGTGATCGTCACCTTCACTGTCCGGCCCTCGCTTCGTTGATCGCGGTCCACACCCGCTCGGGCGTGGTCGGCATGTCGATGTGGCGTACCCCGAGGTGGGCGACGGCATCCACGACCGCGTTCTGCACGGCCGGGGTGGACCCGATCGTGCCCGCCTCGCCGATGCCTTTCACGCCCAGCGGATTGAGGTTGGTCGGCGTCTCCATTTGCACCAGCTCGAAGCTCGGCAGCTCCGTCGCGGTGACGAACGAGTAGTCGACAAGGGTGCTGGTGACCGGGTTGCCCTGCGGGTCGTACAGCACCTCTTCCAGCAGCGCCTGCGCGGCGCCCTGGGCGATGCCGCCCTGCCGCTGCCCCTCGGCCAGGATCGGGTTGAGCACCGGGCCCGCGTCGTCGACGGTGACGTGCCGTACCAGCGTGGTCTTGCCGGTCTCGGTGTCGACCTCGACGACCGCGACGTGCGCGCCGAACGGGAACGTGGACTTGTCCGAGGTGAAGTGAACGTCGGCGACCAGGCCATCAGGGCCGGCCAGTTGGGCGAGCCGGCCCCAGTCGAGCCCGATGTCCGGCGTGCCGCGCACCCGCCAGAGCCCGCCGGCGACGTCGAACTCGAGGTCGGCCGTGTTGGCCTCGAGCTCATTGGCGGCCAGCTCCCTGGCCTTCTCCTTGACCTCCAGCGCGGCCTGGTGGACGGCGGTGCCGCCGAGCTGCAGCGAGCGCGAACCGAAGGTGCCGATCCCGACGGGGATCGACTCGGTGTCGCCGTGCAGCACGGTGACCTTCTCCATGGGGATGCCGAGCTCGTCCTGGACGAGCATCGCCCACGACGTGGCGTGCCCCTGGCCGTGCGGGGAGCTGCCGGTGAAGACGGTGACCGTGCCGTCGTCGTGCACCACGACCCGGGCGGTCTCGCCCGCCTCCGGCACGCCGCCGGTGATCTCGACGTACGTGGACAGCCCGATGCCGAGCTGGACCGGGTCGCCGTTCTCGCGCCGCCGGGCCTGCTCGGCGCGCAGCTCGTCGTAGCCGGCCGCCGCCAGCACCTTGTCGAGCGCGGCGGCGTACTCGCCGGTGTCGTACTCCGCCCCGCCCGGGGTGGTGTACGGGAACCGGTCCGGCGGGATGACGTTGCGGCGGCGGACCTCGGCCGGGTCCATGCCGATCTCGGCGGCGAACAGGTCGACCGCCCGCTCGATCGCCGCGGTGGCCTCCGGGCGGCCGGCCCCACGGTACGCCGCGATCGGCGTCGTGTTGGTCAGCGCGACCTGGAACCTGGTCTCGACGTGCGGGATGTCGTACACACCGCTGGCCATCAGCGAGGTCAGCGTCGCCAGCAGCGGCGCCATCCGCGGGTACGCGCCGGCGTCCTGGACGAGGTCGAGCCGGTAGGCCTTGATCCGGCCGTCGCGGTCGCCGCCGATCTTGAGGATGTGCCGCTGGCCGCGGCCGTGCGTCATGGCGACGAGGTTCTCGCTGCGCGACTCCACCCAGCGGACGGGTCGCCCGGTCTTCTTGGCCGCCCAGGCCACCGCGATCCCGTCGGGGTCGGCGCCGATCTTGGCGCCGAACCCGCCGCCGACGTCGGGTGTGATCACTCGTACGGCTGTGGGCTCGAGGCCGAGACCGCCCGCGATCGCGTCACGGGACCAGTGCGCGTTCTGGGTGCTGATCCACACGGTGAGCTTGCCGTCGGTCCAGGCGGCGGCCGCGGCGCGGGTCTCCAGTGGCACGGGGGCGACCCGCTGGTTGACGATCGTGCGCTCCACGACGACGTCGCAGTCCGCGAACGCGGCGTCGTCCGAGGTCTCCGCGCCGCCGGCGGCGAGCACGTTCGAGCCGGACGCCGGGAAGAGCAGCGTCTCGCCCTCGATCGACGCCGGGATGTCCACGACCGCGGTCAGCGCCTCGTAGTCGACACTCACCAGCTCGGCTGCGTCCTCACCTTGGTAGCGGCCGTCGGTCACCACGAGGGCGACCGGCTCCCCGACGAACCGGACCGTGTCCTTGGCCAGCAGCGGCTCGGACACCGGGTTGTCGGCAGGCGGGGCCGGGAGCTCGTCGAGGTCCTGCCCGGTCATTACGGCGACCACGCCCGGCTCGGCCTGCGCCGCTGAGATGTCGATGCCGGTGATTCGGGCGTGGGCGAAGGGGCTGCGCACGAAAGTGACGTGTGCCGCACCGGCCAGCTCGGGAACCCGCAGGTCGTCGGTATATGTGCCCCCGGCGGTGAGCAGCCGCGGGTCTTCGACCCGGACCACCCTCGTGCCCATAATGCTCACGCGTCCTCCTCGCTACGCTCGTCAGCCACACCCTAGTGGTTGAAACGACAATCAAACATGATGAACCAGGTCAGCATGGTGAATCACGGCCGCATCACCAGTCAATCCGTCATCGCCGCGAGGAGCGGATCCAGCGCGGTCAGGTCGTCTTCCGGCACTGTAACGACGACGCCGTCGATCAGTGGGCGGGCCTCGGTCAGCAGGGCGGCGGTGAGTTCGAGGCCGGTCGCCCGGGCCGCCCGGCGGCCCGCCCGCTCCAGGGCGGTCAGGGTCGCCGCGGGGATGGTCACGTCGGGCACCTCGTGGGCCAGGTAGTCGGCCTCCTCGAAACTGCGCAGCGGCGCCACCGACAGCAGGATCGGCACGTCCTCGTCGGCCAGGGCGTCGGCCATCCGGCGCAGCGCGGTCAGTTCGTACACGGGCGTGGTGACCAGGAACTGGGCCCCGGACCGCACCTTGGCCTTGCTCCGGGCGATCTCGGCCGAGAGGTCCTCGGCGCCCGGGTTGATCCTGGCGCCGATGCAGAACGACGTCTTGGTGGTCAGCGGCAGGCCGTTCGAGTCACGGCCGGAGTTGAGCGCGGCCAGCAGCCCGACCAGGCCGAGCGAGTCGACCTCCCACACGCCGTCGACGGCCGGGTAGTCGCCGAGCACCGGCGGGTTGCCGGTCTCGCAGATGACGCTGCGCATGCCGAGCGCGTGCGCGCCGAGCAGCTCGGCCTGCAACGTCATGATCGTCTTGTCCCAGGTGGTGACGGTCGCGATGCTCTCCACACCCGCGTGCTGCTGCAGGTGCAGGGCCATGCTGACCGAGCCGAGCTGGGCGCGGGCGCTGTCGCCGGAGCTGACGGCGAACAGGCTGATGTCGCGGCCGCGCAGCGCGGTCACCACCTCCATGGCCGCGTCGGCGACGCCGCCGACCGGCGGGGCGATCTCGGCGGCCGTCACGAAGCGGCGCCGGGCCAGCCGATCGGCCAGCCCGCCCTCACCGATCCGGACGGGCGCCGGTTCCGGCGCCACGGTCTGCGGGGCCGGCTGCGTGACCGAACGCCCTCCCGCGCCCAGGTCGGCGATGCCCTCGGCGGCGACGCGGATGTGCGTCGGCGTCGTCCCGCAGCAGCCGCCCACCAGGCCCACCCCGGCCTCGGCGAAGCGGCGCAGGTAGCGGGCGAAGTAGGTGCCGTCGATGTTGAACTCGAACCGCCGGTGTCCGAGCATCCGGGGCTGGCCGGCGTTCGGCTGCGCGCTCACCGGCAGCGAGGTGTAGCGGATGAGGTCCTCCACCACGGCGAGCATGCGTTGCGGGCCGATCGTGCAGTTGGTGCCGAGCATGGCGATCGGCAGGCCGCTCAGCACCGAGGCGACCTCATGCGCGGTCTCGCCGCCGAGGGTGCGTCCGTCGCCGGCGAACGTCGCCTGCGCGATGATCGGCACGTCGCCGGTCTCGCCGGCGATCTGGACGGCCTCGACGAGCTCGTCAAGGTAGCCGAACGTCTCCAGGATGAGTACGTCGACGCCTTCGTCGACGAGCACGCGGAGCTGCTCGCGGAGCACGTCCGTGCGCTCGGCCGGGCTGACCCGGTGCCGCTGCTGCGCCGTCACCGCCGGGGAGACCGAGCCGGCGACGAAGATCTCCCGGCTGGCCTCCCGCCCGCTCTGTGCCCGGGCCTCGATGGCCAGGCGTACCCCGGCCCGGTTGATCTCGATGACCTTGTCGGCGTAGCCCTGGTCGCCCAGCCACAGCCGGTTGGCGCCGAAGGTGTTGGTCTGCACAATGTCGGCGCCGGAGCCGAGGTAGCTCTCGTGGATGGTGCCGACCAGCTCCGGATCGGAGAGGTTGAGCTCGGGCAGCGCGCGGTCGAGCGTGTTGCCCGCGGCGTGCAGCATCGTCCCCATCGCGCCGTCGCCGATCAGAATGCGCGTGCCGACGACCTCGGTAAACCTCATTGCTCCCCCAGTGCGGTCAAGATCTCGAGCGCCACCTGCGCCATCAGGCGGTCTCGGTAGTTGTCCAGGTGCAGCCCGGTGATTTCCTCGATGCGCTTGATCCGGTACGCCACGGTGTTGGGGTGGACGTGCAGATCGCGCGAGGCGCGCTGCGGGCTGCTGTTGGCCCGGAAGTACGCGGCGAGCGTGGTGAGGTATTCGGACTTGTGCTCGCGCTCGTGCACGCTGAGGGTGCCGAGCACGTCCCTGGCGAAGGTGCGCAGCTCGGCGAGCTCGGGCACCTGCAGCAGCAGCCGGTGGATGCCGAGGTCGTCGAAGGACGCGATCGTGCCGACCCGGCCGAGGCGGCGCTGCGTCTCGATGGTGCGGTGTGCCTCGGCGTACGAGCGGGCGATCTCTTGTGGCTCACGACAAAGGCCGCCGATGCCGATGACCACCTCGGTATCGGGGAACAACTCGGCCAGCCGGTTCAGGCAGACCCCCGCGAGCCGCCGCGGTGTGACCTCCGCCGGATGGTCCGCGTCCGGCTCCGCCGCGACGACCACCACCTCGTCCTCACGCGCCGAGATGATCGCCTCGCTGGCCCGGGTGGTGAAGAAGTGCTCGATGCTGTCCCTGGCCCGCAGCCGCAGCCCGTCAGAGTCGTCCGGGCCTGTGGTCCGGGGGACCTCGAAGGCGATGACGAGGACGCTGTGGTCGCGGTCGGCGTGGTAGCCGAGGTGCGCCGCCCAGCGCTCGGCCTCGCCCTCCTCGCGCCCCCGGCCGAGCAGCAGCCCCTCGACGAGATCGTCCCGCACCCGCCGGGATGCCGCCGCGACCACGCGCTCGCGGCCGAGGATGACGCCGCAGATCGTGGCCGCGTGCTCGGTGACCAGCAGGCTCATGTCGTCTTCGAGGTTCTTGTCGGCCGAGTCGAAGGTGAGCAGATGCGCCGGCACCTCGTCGCCGACCAGTACCGGCGCGACGATCACCGCCGGCATCTCGCCGACCCGGGGCAGCCGCAGCGCCCGATGGCTCTGCCGCGACGCCTGCAGCACCTGGCCCAGCCGCGGGTGGACGAGCTGCTCGCTGACGGTCTCGGCGGCCTCCTCGGGCGAGATGCCCGGCGCCCCGGCGGCGAGGACGTCCATGGTCTCGTTGACGACGGCGACGGTGGCGTCCGTACGGTCGGCGAGCAGCGCGGTGAGGCTGCCGAGGTCGGCGTTCTGCAGGGCGAGCCCGGACAGGTGGCGATACACGGTCACCAGCTCGCGCAGGACCGTGTTCTCGCGGCCCAAATCCCGAGAGCGATCTTTGGGACCGACCGCACCTAGGGCACGACCACGTGCCGGCAGCCCACCCGCCATGATCGTCAATCCTATTACCGGACGTGCCCGCAAACTTTGTGGGAGACCACAAAGGGGGAGAATCTCGGCGTAAGTCCGGCGCCAGAACGCACGGCGAGTTCTTTGTGGCCGGGCACAGGAAGTCGCCCGTCTTGTTTGGGGCTTCCATCGTTGATCCCGGCGCGGCGGCGGTGGCAGCGTGCGATCAGGTCCTCCTCACCGTTGGGAGAGCAGAGATGGGCGCACCTGAGGCATGCCCCCACTGCGGCGCCGTGCCGGGCTCGCAGTCACCGCTGGAGGCGCTGTATCAGGAGGTCGCACGCATCCGCGAGATCGCCGAGCGACAGAGCGCCGAGGAGACCATCGCGAGCCTCACACGCGAGGTGCAGGTACTGCGCGAGACGGTCGCCCGGCTGCGCGGCACCAACTACCGGGCCGGCGTCGCCCGTACTCAGCCCGCTCGGTCCTCCGCCGCATAGCCCGCTTACACCTCGTCCGCCGCGATCCATTGCATGATCGCGGCGCATAGGTGATTGTTGGCGATGGAGGAGCCGGCCCCGCCGATCAAGGAGCCGCGCAGATGCGTCGCTGCATTCGGATCTTCCTCGCGTCCGCCCTGACCGCAGGCCTCGCCCTGATCGCGACGCCCGCCCATGCGGCCGGCCGAGCCCCCGACAGGGTCGCTGCCAAGGCACGGGCCCACACCGTCACGTACGACAAGTACTCGGTGATGATCGACGGCAAGCGGGTGTGGCTGTGGTCGGCCGAGTTCCACTACTTCCGGCTGCCCAACCCGGACCTGTGGCGCGACCAGCTCGAAAAGCTGAAGGCGACCGGTTTCACCGCGGTCTCGCTGTACTTCAGCTGGGCCTACCACTCGCCGGCGCCCGGCGTGTACGACTTCAGCGGCGTTCGCGACGTCGACAAGCTGCTCGACATCGCCGAGCAGGTCGGGCTCTACGTGATCGCACGCCCCGGGCCGTACGTCAACGCCGAGCTGGACTCCGGCGGCTACCCGGCCTGGCTGACCACGCAGTTGGGCCGCGCCCGCACGAACGCCGACGACTACCAGGCCGCGTGGGAGGAGTGGTACGACCACGTCAACGCGATCATCGCCCGGCACCAGATCACGGACGGCGGCGGCTCGGTCGTGCTCTACCAGATCGAGAACGAGTACGACGGCAGCGACGCGACGTACATGGAGGAATTGAAGGCGGCGGCGCGGGCGGACGGCATCACGGTGCCCTTGTTCCACAACGACAAGGGCCGCAACCTGCGCTGGGCGTCGGGGCCCGGCGCGCCCGATCTGTACGGCACCGACACCTATCCAGCCGGCTTCGACTGCAACCGCACCTCGTTCCCCGGCCTCACCGACTACCGCTTCCTCCGTACGGGGGTGGGCGACCGGCCGTTCATCTGGGGCGAGTTCCAGGGCGGCGCGTTCGACCCGTGGGGCGGCCCGACCTACGACGCCTGCCGCCGGATGACCGGGCCGACCTTTGAGCGGATGTTCTACGACAACAACATCGAGAACCAGTTCACCGTCCAGAACCTCTACATGACGTACGGGGGGACGAACTGGGGCTGGCAGGCCGATCCGAACGTCGTCTACACCTCCTACGACTACGGCGCCGCCTTCAACGAGCAGCGCGAGCTGACCGAGAAGGTGCCGGTGCTCAAGCAGCAGGCGTACCTCGTGCACTCGGTGACCGACCTGCTCAAGGCCGACGACCTCGGCGAGCAGGCGCAGGGCAATCCGGCGCTGCGGGTGTGGGTGAAGCGCAACCCCGACACCGGCGCGACGTTCTACTTCGTACGGCACGGCGGCAATGGCACGGCGGCCACGAACGACGCGACCACCTTCACTGTGGACGGGGCGGACGGCACGTACACGGTGCCGGTGCAGATCAACGGGCGGGACTTCAAGATCCTTACGGCCGGCTACAACTTCGGCGGGCAGCGGCTCGTCTACTCCACCTCGGAGATCATGACCCACATCCCGGGGGTCGCGCTGCTGCACGGCCGTACCGGCGAGCCGGGCGAGACCGTGCTGCGCTACGCGAGCGAGCCGCGGGTCGAGGTGCTCGCCGGCGACGTGACCCCGGCCTGGGACGCCGCCCGCGGCGACCTTCGGCTGACCTACACCCACGACGGGCTGGCCCGGGTGCGGATCTCCGGCGGCGGCCGGCCGCCCCTGGAACTGCTGCTCGCCGACAGTGACACGGCCTCGACGTTCTGGCTGCCGAACGACGACGTCCTGGTCCGCGGCGCCTATCTCGTCCGCTCGGCCGAGCGGCACGGCGCCGTCCTGATGCTGCGCGGCGACACCGGCCAGGCGGGCGACGTCGAGGTATTCACCGACCCGAAGGTGAAGATCGTCTTCTGGAACGGCCGCCCGATCAAGACGACGCGTACGCCCGCCGGCTCGCTGCTCGGCAGCCTGCCCGGGCCGCGGCCGGTCACCCTGCCCGCGCTGACCCACTGGCGGTACACCCAGGACGTGCCCGAGGCCGATCCGGCGTTCGACGACAGCGGCTGGACGGTCGCCGACAAGACCACCACGAACAATCCGACCAAGCCCGCCACCCTGCCCGTGCTCTACACCGACGACTACGGCTTCCACTACGGCGACGTCTGGTACCGGGGCCACTTCACCACGGGTGACTCGATCTCCCTCACCGCCGGCACCGGCCGGGCGGGGGCGTGGGCGGTCTGGGTCAACGGGAGCTACCTCGGCACGGTCAAGACCGGCACCGCGAGCGGCGACCAGAACTCCTTCGGCACCTTCACCTTCCCGGCCGGCATCGTCAAGCCGGGCCAGGACAACGTCGTGTCGGTGCTGGTACGGAACATGGGCCACAACGAGAACGGCGGCAGCAACGACAACCACAAGCGGCCGCGCGGCCTGCTGTCCGCCGCGCTCGCCGGGTCGGCCGAGGCCCCGTCCTGGCGGATCCAGGGCGCGCTGCCCGACGCCGTACGCGGGCCGCAGAACAACGGCGGTCTGCACGGCGAGCGCGCCGGCTACGCACTGCCCGGCTTCCCGGGTCGGCACTGGGCCGGCGTGACGCTGCCGCACCCCGAGACCACCCCGGGCGTGGCCTGGTATCGCACCACGGTCAGGCTCGACCTGCCCAAGGACCAGGACGTGCCGGTCGGCCTGCGGTTCACCGACGACCCGAGCCGGCACTATCGTGCGCTGATCTTCGTGAACGGCTGGAACGTGGGCCAGTACATCAACGACGTAGGCCCGCAGCGCGTGTTCACCCTGCCTCAGGGCATCCTGCGGCACCACGGCGAGAACACCATCGCGCTCGCGGTCTGGTCGTACGACAGCATTTCCGGCGGACTCGGGCAGATCGGCTTGGAGGCGCTGGGCAACCACGCGACGGCCGCCCACATCGGCGACATCGCCAGCCCGGCCTACCGGCCGCGGCCCTAGGGACTGTCAGCGATCGGCCTGGACCTTGTAGACGAACACGAGGACGTGGTCACCCACGGCGGCGGCGACCTGCCAGCAGCCCTCGGTGGGCACGACGAGTGAGCTCGGCTGCATGCGGGGCGCGTCGGTGCGCGGGTCGGCAACGGTGAGCCGTCCGGTCCGGACGGCCCTGCCGTCGAGCCGTCGCGCGACGCCGCGGAGTTCGCCCGGCACGCCGACGTACCAGCCGATCTTCGAACTGAGTGCGCCGTTGACGCGGGCGGCGTTCGCACCCGCGGCGGGCAGCAGCACCCAGAGCGGCCCGGTGCCGTACGCCCCCGTTGGGTCGCCGTTCAACATCCTCAGCATGGGCGCGGGCACCCGCGCTCCGGGCTCGGCCCGGGTCACCGGGCACGCCTCGCCGGGGCGCAGCCGCGGGTGGGTGAGGTAGTCGGTCAAGGGACGAGGTTCCGCGCTGCTCACGGTCGGCTCCTCACTCGCGCTCGGCCGGCTGCCGCCCCCCGACCCGGAGCACGCCGCCCCCGCCAGCCCTACGAGCACGACCGCCCACACCGCCCCGGCCGTCCGAGTCGTACGCGCCGTCCGAGTCGTACGCGCCGTACGGGTGAGCCCGAGGCAGCGGCGGGCGGGACGGAAGCTCATGCCAAGGAGGCTCCTACGGCGGTCAATGCGGCCGCAAGCGCCGCCACCGAGGTCGCCCGGGCGGCCAGCGGCCATTTGGCCAGCGCCTGCGCCAGCACCGTCGTCGCCGAGTCGCCGTGCCAGAGCGGGCCCAGCGTGCAGCCGACCAGCAGCGGCACAAGGAAGCCCGCCGCGTACCCGATGCCCTCCCACCAGGGCGCGATGCCGAGCAGCCCCAGCGCGAGTAGCGCCCAGCTGATCGAGCTCATCCGGTACGTCGTGAAGACCAGGCCCGTATCGAGGCCCCAGGCCACGGCGGCCCGGCGCGGACCGTGTTCGTACAGGATCGCCTTCGGGGTCTGCCGTCGCAGCGTCAGCGGACACCAGGTCTTGCGCCGCAGGCTGTGCAGGTCCAGCAGGAACGCCGCGCCGAAGACCAGACCGGCCACCGCCAGCCGGACCTCCGGCGGCAGCGCCCGGCCCACGGCCGCGCCCATCGCGCCCGCCAGCGCGAACACCGCGAACGAGCTCACGACGAACGCCGCCGCGAACCGCCCGATGAGGCCGGCGTACACCTTCCGAGGCTGTCCTTGACCCAAGGACATCGTTCCGAGGAACGACACGCCTCAAGGGCTGAACAGCTGGGCGAACCCCGCGACCGCGGCGAGCCCGACGAAGACGAAGCCCGTCATCGGCCCGGTTATGACGGGACGTAAACGACGAAGTAGTTCGAGCACTTCCACGGCCCGCTCCAGCAGGTGCTCCCCTTGGTGCACTCCCAGCACGTGTAGTAGAAGTGCGCGGTGTGGCACGACCAGTAGCGCTTGGTGTAGCCGGAGGGACAGCTCCAGCCGGAGCCATCCCTGCCTTTCGTACCGCCGCACCATGGGCCGTTGGGGTAGCGGAGGTCGCAGCAGCCCGGGGCGGCGAACGCGCTCGGCGAGTCGGCCCAGGTGACGGCGAGCCAGCCGACCACCGCGGCGCCGATCCCGCTGGCCCGCTTGAGGAAGCCGCGCCGACCGGGCTGCCCCGGCTCCTCGGTCTCCTCGACCCGGGTCATGACATCGCTGATCATGCGGGAGCTCCCTTCTGTTCTGGATCGAGGGTCATCGTCGTCGGGACCAGGGAGTAGAACTGCTGCACGGACGGCAGCGACTTGGCCCGGACCAACCGTCCGTGCTCGATCTCGATCGCGAGCGGGGTGACGAGCATGCCGAGCCGGCGTTCGACCTCGTCGGCCGGCGCCACCATCACCCGTCGTGCGGCCGGCGAGTCCGGCGTGATCCCGGACTGGCCCAGCCAGTCGAACGCCTCCGCCGGCGACTCGGCGATGACGACGAGCCACATGCCGCCCGGGATGCCGCCGTCGAGGCTGTTGACGATCCGCCGGCAGGTGCCGCAACGGCTCTCCACATAGATGACGACCTCGCGAACCGCGGCATCGAGGTCGGGGTGCAGTCCGAGATCGCTGGGCGCGGCGTCGCGCAGCGGCCCCAGGTCGACCGGCGTGGGCTGGTCGACCATGCCGAAGTGCCGGCGGATCTGCCGGATGTCCCGGTACGCCTCGGCGAGCGCGCCGAACAGCAGGAACTCGCCGATCGCCAGCAACGCCACGAGCGCGAAAAGCACCGATGTCGCCATGTCTCAACCACCCGCCAGTACTCGTCGCGTGTTCCGGGCCTCGACGCTGCCGCGGACCGCCGGCACGGCGCGGACAGCGGCGAGCGCGAACGTCACGCAGGCGAAGACCGCCATGCGCTGCTCAACCGTGGAGTCGGGCAGCCGGAACGTGGCCCAGCCGGCGAGCAGCCATAGCGGCAGCGCGAACAGTTGCGGCCGGCCGAGCCTTCGGTCGGCGGCGCCGGCCCCGAAGCAGGAGCAGGCGACGCCGCGGCCGGTCAGCATGCTCCATGCGGCCGCCGCGGCGAAGCTCACGCCGAGCAGCGCCAAGAGCCCACCGGACAGATACGGCGGGGCGCCGCCGACCAGGGCCAGGACGGCTCCGAGTTCGACGACGGGGACGCCGTACGCGAGCCGCGGAGAAATGCCCAAGCCGGAAAGTGTGGTGGCCAATGGTGCCCGATCGCGCACCTTTTCCAGACCGGCCCACAGGAGTACCGCCGCGGCCAGTACAACGGGCACCGCAAAAACGCCGGAAGGCACCTGCATGACTAGGCCTCGCGAACTGCGATAACGCGCTTCGCTCCCGTTTTGGACGCGTTATTCGTCACGGCGACCAAAAGCGTTCTCGACGTGCGATCCCGGCTCTGCAGCCGTTCGGCCAGCGGGCCTTCCAGAATCGTCGCGCCGACCACTTGCGGACCGTCGGCCCCACTGATCCGGCTCGCCGGAGCGAGGTTCGCGGGGGCCACGTCGTGGGTCTCCCAGGTGCAGATCGGGTGCGCGGACAGACCCGTCGCCACCAGCGAAGGGGCCACCGCGACCTCGTCGCCCACCAGCGCCTGCCAGCCCGCCGGGAAGCCCTCCAGCGCCAGCCAGCGCCGCTTCCCGTCGACCCGGACCGCACCGTCCCGTGCCTCGGTGACGATGGCCAGCCGCCATGTGGGAGCCCCCGGCGCGGTGGCGGCCTGGGCATGGGATGACAGCCCCGCCGCACCCGCGCCTCCGAGCGCCACCAGGCCGGCCCGGCTCAACAGCGTTCTGCGCGCTCGACTATGCCGCATCGCATCCTCCAAAAAAGGCAGCCAAAGATGGCATCGGATTGCGCAATGCACAAACTCAAATATCGCGAGCGCAGTTGACTTTGGACGTTCCGGCCAACTACGCGGAAACATCCCGTTAGCGCCAGCGTCCAGCCGAGTAATGACGTTGTCAATAGCATTTGATATCGAGCTTCGTGTCCTGATGTGGACACCGTCGCAACCCGCCATAGGCCGTCCCACCTGCGGTTTTCAGGACGCTTTCATGTTTCCTTGACACCGCAGGGCCGTACTCAGACCATGGGAGCGCTCCCACCGCAGACGGTGACGGCCGTGCGGGCCATCGGAGTTCACGCCGTTTCCACGCGTGCGCTCCCTGCCGCGCTCCACCGCACGGCCGCCGCTTTCCCGTCGTCGCGGTGCCGTCGCTAATTACGGGGCGAGGACGGTGAGGATCCGCATGCGCGATTCGATGGCCCCGGGGCTACGACGGCTGGTGGCATGCACAGCAGTGGTGCTTGCGGTGGGAGCCTCGAGCATCCTTCCGGTGTCGAGCGCCGCGGCCGCGCCCGTCACGGTGACGGTGAACGCCAACGCCGGTCTCGGCACGATCCCCGACGCCGGCTACGGCATCAACGCGGCGGTCTGGGACGGCCACATGAACGACGCCGCCGTCGCCACCCTGATGCGCGAGGCGCACATCGGCGCGATGCGCTACCCGGGCGGGTCGTACGCCGACATCTACCACTGGCGCGATAACACCGCGCCCGGCGGTTTCGTGGCGCCCGGCACCGATTTCGACTCGTTCATGGGCACCGTACGGGCGGCGGACGCGCAGCCGATCATCATCGCCAACTACGGTTCCGGGACGCCACAGGAGGCCGCCGACTGGGTGCGGTACGCGAACGTCACCAAGGGGTACGGCGCCAAGTACTGGGAGATCGGTAACGAGCTGTACGGCAACGGGTTCTACGGGGCGAACTGGGAGACCGACCACCACACCGACAAGAGCCCGACCGGATACGCGAACAACGTGCTCGAGTTCGCCGCGGCGATGAAGGCCGTCGACCCGTCGATCAAGGTGGGTGCCGTGCTGACGATGCCGGGCAACTGGCCGGACGGCGTGCAGAACACCGGCGATCCAGGCGACTGGAACCACACCGTGCTGTCCATCGTGGGGCCCACGATCGACTTCGTCAGCGTGCACTGGTACCCCGGCTCGGACCCGCAGCGCGCGCCGTCGCTGGTCGGTGACTCGATCTACCAGCTCCGCCAGCAGATCAACCAGTACGCGGGCGCCAACGCGAGCAAGATCGGCATCGCGCTCACCGAGGTGAACACCAACCTCAACCCGTCGACCGCCCAGGCCACCGCCCTGTTCGCCCCGGACAACTACCTGACCTGGCTGGAGAACGGCGTCTTCTCCGTCGACTGGTGGAACACCCACAACGGCATCGGCCCCGTCGGCACGGTCGACGGGGTCACCGACTACGCCGACTTCGGCGTGCTGTCCAGCGGCGCCTGTTCGGGCGACGTCTGCGAGCCCGCGCCGAACACGCCGTTCCCGCCGTACTTCGGCATCAAGATGCTGGGCACGGCGGGGCTGCCGGGCGACACCATGGTGCGGGCCGCCTCCAGCGACCCGCTGGTCGCCGCGCACGCCGTACGACGGGCCGACGGCGGGCTGGGCGTGCTGCTGATCAACAACGACCACGACAACGCCCGCACCGTGTCGCTGTCGTACGCGGGGTTCACGCCGACCGCGGCACAGCCCACGGTGCACGGCTACCTGCCGTACGCCACGTCGATCACGTCCGGGCCCGAGGGGACAAGCGCGAGCCAGACGGTGCCGGCGCACTCGATCATGACCGTCGACCTGCGTCCGGCCGCCGGCAGCGGCAGCACCCTGTCCGCGCCGACCCGTCCGGCCGCCTCGAACGTCACCGATACCAAGGCGACGGTGTCGTGGACCCCGTCCGCGGGCGGTCGCGTCGACAAGTACGAGGTGTACCGCCAGTTCGGCACGACGAGCGAGCTGCTCGGCACCACGACCTCGAATTCGTTCACCGTCTCCAACCTGCGCCCCGGCGCGCCGTACACGTTGAACGTGCTGGCCAGGGACCGCGACGGCCTGCTGTCGCCGCCGTCCGCGCCGATCGCGTTCACCACCGGGACGCCACAGGACAGCCCGTGCGCCGTGGCTTACAAGGTCACCAACGCCTGGGGCACCGGCTTCGTCGGCGACGTCACCATCACCAACCGCGGCAAGGACCCGATTACGGGCTGGACGCTGTCGTTCACCTTCCCGGCGGGCAGTGAGTCGGTCGGCAGCGGCTGGAACGGCACGTGGACCGAGACCGGCCGCGACGTCACGGTCACGAACGCCGACTTCAACACGACGCTGGCGGCGAACGGCGGCACGGCCAACATCGGGTTCGTCGGCAACAACAGCGGCGCCTATCCGTCCCCCACGGTCTTCTCCCTCAACGGCACGGTCTGCACCTCGACCTGACCGATCTCTATCATCGAGGTGTGGGAGAGGGGGCGGTATGCCGACGACCGCTGACCATTGGGTGGTTGTGGGTCTCGACAACGGCGGGACGAGCAACAACGCGACTGTGCTGCATGCCGCGAAGGGGTTCCTGGTGGACCGCCTCGTCGAGGTGCCCAGCTGCGTACGGGAGGGTCCCGGGCCGGCGGTCGACGCCCTGGTCATGGCATTCGAGCAGGTCATAGAGCTCACCGGCACAGAGCGGACGGCGGTGCGCGCCGTGGGCCTGGACACCCCCGGCCCGGCCAGCGCCGACGGGGTCATCTCCTCCAAGGGCGCGACGAACTTCTCCGACCCCGAGTGGTACGACTTCGACTTCCGCAGCGCGCTCGAATCCCGGCTGGGGCTGCCGGTCGTCTACAACAACGACGGCAACGCCGCGGCGCTGTACGCCCACCACGTGCGGTACGGAGCGAAGGCCGCGCAGCACTCGTCGGTCTCCGCGATCGTCGGCACCGGCCTCGGCGGCGGCGTGATCGAGGCGGGTCAGGTTGTCAAGGGCGCCGCCGGCATGGCCGGAGAGCTCGGTCACATCCCGATCCCGATGGACGGCCTGCTCGCCGACGGGCAACCGGCCCCGGTCTGCAACTGCGGCTTCGTCGCCGACGCCGAGAGCGTCGCGTCGCTGAGCGGGATCGAGCGGAACCTGCTGCCCTACTGGCTGACCCGCTTCGACGACCACGAGCTGGCGAAGGAGCCGCTCTCCAAGGCCGCGAAGCTGGTACGCGGGTACGGCGAGCGGGACGACCTGCTGGCGCTCAAGATCTTCGAGCAGCAGGCGATGGCGCTCGGCCGGCTCTTCACGATCGCGGCCAACTTCACCGACCCGCACACCTATTTCCTCGGCGGCGGCGTCGTCGAGACCACGCCGCGGTTCCGGAAGTGGTTCCTCGCCGCCGTCCAGAAGAACACGGTGCTGCGCGAGGAGCAGGCGCGGGTGGCGTCGTTCGCGCTCGTGCCCGATCTCGACATGGCCGGAGCCCGCGGCTCCGCGGTCGCCGCCCTGACCTCGATCACCGGCCTCTGAGGAGCACCGGCTCGATCAGCCGACGAGCGCCGTCTCCGTACGTTGGGCGGCGATCTCACGCAGGGCGGCGAGGCCGCGGGCGATGGACGGGTGGTCGCGGCCGCCACGCCGGGTGCAGGTGAGGATCCGGCGGGTCGGTTGCGGATTGCCCCGCAGCCGGACGCGTACGACGGCATGCTCCCCGGGTATCGGCACCAGCCGAGCCACGAGCGATACGCCGAGCCCGCTGCCGACCAGCGCGGACACCCCGACCCACTCGGTCGCGTAATGCGCGACGTGCGGGGTGAACCCGGCGGCGATGCAAGCGGAGACGACGACGTGATGCTGGTCGCAGGTGCCGGGCTCAGGACTGATCCACGGCTCGCCGGCCGCCTCCGCCAGTGTGACCGACTCCCGCGTGGCGAGCGGATGCCCCGCTGGTACGAGCAGGTCCTGCGGCTCGTCGATGAGCGGCTCCTGGTCGAACCGTGGATCGTCGCGCGGCGGGCTGTCCGGCGTGGGAATGAGGACTGCCAGGTCGGCCCGGTCGGCGAGCAGCCGGTCGAAGCAGTCGTTCGCCTCGGCCTCGACGATGGAGACGCCGAGCTCCGGGCTGGTCTTGGCGAGCTGCGCCGCGGCCGGGGCGAGCAGGGTGGCCAGACCGGTCGGAAAGCCGCACAGCCGCAGCCGCCCGGCGTCGCCGTCGACGTGCGACGCGAGGTCGGCCCTGGCCTGCTCCCAGCGAACGGACAGCGCATCGGCGTGATCGAGGAGGACGTGCGCGGCCGCGGTCAGCTTGATCCGGCGGCCCTGCGGCTGGAGCAGCGGCACGCCCAACTCGCGGGAGAGCTGGCGGATCTGCTGGGACACCGCCGACGGCGTGAGGTGCAGGGCCTCGGCCGCCGACGTGACGGTGCCGTGGTGGTGCACCGCCCGCAGCACCTGGAGCCGGCGCAAATCGATCATGTAGTCCAGTCTACATAATACGGTGCAAAAACGTGAGATGGACGTGAACGATCGTTGTCGCCCAGACTGGTGGTGTGACATACAAAGACACGAAGAGCAGGAAGTGCCGGCGCTGTGGCTGGCCGGAGGACCAGCCGTACGAGACGGTGTCGCGGCATCTCACGTCCACCGGTGTGATCGTCTACACCCGCTGCGTGTGCGGGCTGCTGCAGGTCCGTTCGTACCCGCACACCGGCCGCCGCGCCGGCCTCATCGCCCGTGGCGACTGCGCGGGCGTCGCCGCCACAACCGACCGCGTACGCTGCCGCCCGCGCTAAGGCCCAGCGGGGCGGTGGGTGAAGATGGCGGGGTGAGCGAATCCACGGGCCGGCTGCCGGTCATCGATGTGCGGCCGCTGCTGGAGCACCGGTCCGGCGACCAGGTGACGCGGGAGATCGAGACGGCGTGCCGGGACAGCGGCTTCTTCTATGTGACCGGGCACGGCGTGCCGGACTCGCTGCTGCGGCGGCTGGACGCCGCGAGCCGCCGGTTCTTCGCGCTCCCCGAGCAGGCCAAGATGGAGATCTCCATGGACCTCGGCGGGCGGGCCTGGCGCGGGTTCTTCCCCGTGGGCGGCGAGCTCACGTCGGGCCGGCCTGACCTCAAGGAGGGCATCTACTTCGGCACCGAGCTGCCGGACGACGACCCGCGCGTCAAAGCCGGCACTCCCCTGCACGGCCGCAACCTGTTTCCGCGGCAGGTGCCCGAGCTCGGTCCGGCCGTACTGGAGTATCTCGGCACGATGACCGGCGTGGCGCAGGCCGTGCTGCGCGGCGTCGCGCTCAGCCTCGGCCTGGCGGCGGACTATTTCGCGACCGGCTACACCGCCGACCCCACCATCCTGTTCCGGATCTTCCATTACCCGCCCGCGCCACCCGGCTCCGCCGACTGGGGTGTCGGCGAGCACACCGACTACGGCCTGCTGACCCTGCTCGCCCAGGACGACAACGGCGGCCTGCAGGTGCACGGCCGGAACGGCTGGATCGACGCGCCGCCGCTGCCCGGCACGTTCGTCTGCAACATCGGCGACATGCTCGACAAGCTCACCGGAGGCTGGTACCGCTCGACGCCGCACCGCGTACGAAATGTGAGCGGCCGCGATCGGCTGTCGTTCCCGTTCTTCTTCGATCCGGGCTGGACGGCCGAGGTGCCGCCGCTGCCGTCGCGCGGCGCGACCGCGGGCGGCCGCCCGCGCTGGGACGGCCAGGACCTGCGCGCCTTCACCGGCACGTACGGCGCGTACCTCCTCGGCAAGGTGTCGAAGGTCTTCCCGCAGCTCCGCGACGATGTGCTGTAGGCCTCAGACTTCGTAGAGGATCCGGCCCAGCAGCCCGGGCGTCTCGCGGGCCTGGGTCGCCTGGACGCCGATGCGGTTGAGCACGTCCCAATAGCCGGCGACCTCCGCCGGCTTGTCGAGGTAGATCGCGGTGGCGAGCTGCTCCAGGTAGACCACGTCGGGCAGGCCGCCCTCGGGGAACCGCAGGAAGGTGAAGGACCCCCCGGCCGCCGGGTGGCCGCCCGCGCTGAACGGCAGCACCTGGACGGTGACGTGCGGCAGCTCGGTGGCCTCGATGAGCCGCCGTAGCTGCAGGCGCAGGGTCGCCCGGCCGCCGGTCGGCCGGCGCAGCGCCGACTCGTCGATCGCGACCCACAGCTTGGGCGGGTCGTCCCCGTCCAGGACCTGCTGCCGGCGCATTCGCATCTCGACGCGGCGCTCCAAGGTCTCCTCGGTGTCGCCCGGGTAATAGAGCCGCATGACGGCCCGCGCGTACTCGGGGGTCTGCAGCAGGTCGGGCACGAACTGCACGTCGTAGGTGCGGATGACGGACGCGGCCTGCTCCAGCCCGAGGTAGGGCTCCAGCCACGCGGGCACGACGTCGGAGTAGTGCTGCCACCAGCCCGGCGCGTTGGCCTGTGTGGCCAGCGTGAGGACGACCTCGCGCTCGGCCTCGTCGGTCACGCCGTACAGCGTGAGGAGGTCGACCACGTCGCGCAGCTTGAATCCGGTGCGCCCCAGCTCGAGCCGACTGATCTTGGAGTCGGACCCCCGGATCGTGGAGCCCGCCTCCTCGCGGGTGACGCCGCGTGCCTCACGCAGGCGGCGCAGCCGCGCACCGACCAGCATGCGCGCCGCCGTCGGCCCGGCGAGGTGCTGGTCCAGCGCATGATCGTCCGGCACGGGGCCCGCGGCCCGGCTCGTATTCATCGCTCGATCCCCCTGATACCACTCCCCGTCACCATATCGAGCCTCTCACACCTGTCCGTGTTGGACACAGTGAGCTGAGTTAACCGACCTGGTCGGAGGCAGTGCCGGTCGCCGGGCTCGGGGGCGGCGGGGCGGTCGGCGGCCCGGCACAATGGGGGCCGGGGGCGAAGCCGTAGCTAAAGGGAGGCGACGAGGGATGCCGAGCACACCGCGGGCGGAACACATCGGAAGCCTGCTGCGGCCGGCCGAGCTGCTGGCGGCGCGGACGGCGCACGCGGCGGGCGAACTCGACGTCGCGGATCTTCGTACCGCCGAGGACCGCGCGATCGAGCAGGCCCTCACCCTGCAGCAGGAGACCGGTCTCGACGTCTACTCCGATGGCGAATACCGGCGGTTCTCCTTCCTCAGCGACGTCGCCGACGCGGTCGACGGCTTCGTCGACGGGCACGCCACGATGGACTGGCAGGGCGGCGACAGCGCGCTCGACAAGCGGAGCACGGCCAAGATCGTCGGCGCCCGGCTACGGCAGCACCGCCGGCTCACCGCACACGAGGTGCCGTTCCTCGCCGCGCACGCGCCCCGGCCGTACAAGATGACGCTGCCCGACCCGACGTACTTCACGCTGGCGAGCTGGCAGCGGGGCACGAGCGAGACCGCCTACCCGAGCCGCGCCGACCTGCTCGGCGATCTCACCGACGTCGTAAGGTCCGAGCTGGCGGCGCTCATCGCCGACGGGGTGCCGTACATCCAGCTCGACGCGCCCGGGTTCACCCTGTTCGCCGACGAACGGCTGCGGGCCCAGATGTCGGCCGACGGCACCGATCCGGACGCGCTGCTCGACGCGTGCATCGAGGCCGACCGGGCCTGCCTGGCCGGGCTCGACCGCGCCGGCGTGACCGTCGCGATGCACCTGTGCCGCGGCAACTCGCAGGGCCGCTGGCTGGCGGCGGGCGGCTACGACCGCATCGCGGCCGAGCTGTTCGCGCGGGTGCCGGTCGACACGTGGCTGCTGGAATACGACGACGAGCGCTCCGGCGACTTCGCGCCGCTTCGGCACATGCCGGATGCCGTCATCGTGGTGCTCGGCCTGGTCAGCACCAAGACCGGTCACATGGAGAAGCGGGACGAGCTGATCCGGCGCGTGGAGCAGGCGGTCCGGTACGTACCGCTCGACCGGCTCGCCCTCAGCCCGCAGTGCGGCTTCGCCTCCGTCGCCATGGGCAACCCCATCGACTGGGACATCCAGCGCGACAAGCTCCGCCTCGTGGCCGACACCGCCCGCGACCTCTGGGGCTGAACCGGCGATCAGGTCGTACGGGCGTCGAGGCGCAGGCCGTGCCAGGCGGCGACGGCGGCGGTCAGGCCCGCGGCGACGGCGCCGATGACGAAGCAGACCACGTAGCCGTGCAGGGACGGCACGGAAGTCTGCCCGATGACGAAGGCGCTGAGCACGGCTCCCGTCGCGGCGCTGGCGATGGCTCCGCCGGTGGTGCGGACGAGGCTGTTGATGCCGCTCGCGATGCCGCTCTGGTCCATCGGCACGTGCTGTACGGCGAGGGTGCCGAGCGCCGCGTAGCCGATGCCCACGCCCATGCCCTGGATGGCGCTGAAGACGAGGAAGTCCGTACCGCTGCTGTGGCTCGCCGCCAGCCAGATGTAGCTCACCGCGACGAAGACCGACCCGATGGCGAGCGTGTAGCCGGGGCCGATCCGGGCCTCCACCCGTCCGGTCAGCGCCGAGAAGACCAGCATGGTGATCGCGCTCGGCAGCAGATACAACGCGACGTCAAGTACCGAGCCGGACAGGCCGTACCCCACCTGCGCCTTGGGCGTCTGGACGAAGTTGGCGATCAGCGTGAAGCCCGCGAACAGCGCGAAGCCCAGCAGCAGGCCCGCCACGTTGGCCGACAGCGACTTGCGGCCGACGAGGAGGTTCAGCCGGACCAGCGGGTCGCGGGACCGCAGCTCGATGCCGACCCAGAGCGCGCACAGCGCCGCGGCAGCCACGAACAGCCCGATGACCAGGCCGGACCCCCAGCCCCAGTCGTTGCCCTTGCTGATCGCCAGCAGGAGGCAGACGAGCCACGCTCCGAGTACGGCCGCGCCCGGAAGGTCGGGCCGGCCGCCGGCGCGTTCGCCGGACGCGGGCGTACACAGCCCGACGAGGACCAGGCCGGCCGCGGCAGTCGCGGCGGCGATCCAGAAGATCGGGTGATGGCTGGTGGTGTGTCCGGCGATGACTCCGGTGACCAGCATGCCGATAGTGCCGCCGATCCCCATCGTGGCGCTGACGATGCCGATGGCCGTGGTGATCCGCTCGCGTGGGAAGGTGTCGCGGATCGTGCCGATGGCCAGCGGGATCAACGCCGCCGACACGCCCTGCAGGGCCCGGCCGACGATCAGCACCCCGAGGGAGTTCGACAAGGCGCACACCGTGGAGCCGACGACGAGCAACGCCATCGTGACGAGCATCATCTTCTTCTTGCCGTACATGTCGCCGAAGCGCGACAACAGCGGCGTGGAGACCGCCCCGGCCAGCAGCGTCACGGTGAAGACCCAGGTGACGACGGACACCGAGGTGTGGAAGGCCTGCATCAGCCGCGGCAGCAAAGGCAGGACGAGCGTCTGCTGCATCGTCACGACCAGTCCCGCGGTCGCCAGCGCCAGCATCGTACGGGCCGGGCTGGTCGCCGCCGAGCCGCGGGTGTCGCGTGACTGGGCCGCCAAGGCTTCGGTGCTCGTCATGGACTCCCCTGATCGCACACGTACCGGTTTACTTAACTTAGGTAAGCACAAAAGGCCCATACAGCCTAACAGCAGGTTGCTTAACTTAGGTAATTAAGCGGTAGTGTTGGGCCATGCCAGCGGGCCGGCCGACCACCGAATCCTCGATCTCTCCGGATGTGATCGAGCTCGAGCGGGCGCTCACGCGGATCGCGTACCTGATCACCCGCACCCGGCGGCACGATCGGGTCAGGTCCGCCGCCGGTGTGTCGCTCGACCGCGCCGCCGTGGTGATTCTGCGGCAGCTGGCCGACTCCGGGCCGCTGCGTCCCGGCGAGCTGGCGTCCCGGCTGGAGGTGGAGGCGCCGCACGTCACGCGGCAGGTGCAGCGCCTGCAGCAGGAGGGCTACGTGGACCGTGTCCCGGACCCCGGCGACCGCCGGGCGCAGGTCGTCCGGCTCACCCCGGCGGGCCGGGCCGCCGTCGAGCGCGTCCGCGAGGTCGGCAGACGCGGCATGGAGGCCGCGCTGGCGACCTGGACCCCGCGGGAACTGCATCAGCTGGCCACGCTGTTCCATCGCATGGTCGACGACTTCCTGGCCTACATGGCCGTAGAGGAAGGCGAGCAGGCGACCGACCCTGTACGTTCCGGCGGCGGCTGAGCCCGCCAGAAAGTTCTTGCCCCGGTTCCAGGGCGCGCTTACCCTGATTGATGTCTTGGCGTCGTTGAGTTGGAGTGGCCGGTGCGGATCTGAGGTCGCTGACATCGCGTGGTGACGTTCGCCCGCGCCCGACCTCAGCCCCGAGCCGGCGTTCTCCGGCGCCGCTCCCCTTCTGAGTTCCGCCCGGCCGTGCCCGCGGTGTCTCCACGAGTTGTCGTTGGATCACACAACCCTGGGAGCCACCTATGTCTACGTCCATCGTCTGCAGCGACGTGAGCTTCGCCTGGCCGGACGGCGCGGTCGTGTTCAACGGCCTCGACCTCGTGATCGGCGCCGGCCGTACCGGGCTCATCGGCGTCAACGGCGCCGGTAAGTCCACCCTGCTCCGCCTGGTCGCGGGTGAGCTGACCCCGGCGCGCGGCTCCGTACAGGTGACCGGAGAGCCGGCATACCTGCCGCAGCACCTCACGCTGGAGGCCGGCCGGCGCGTCGACGACGTGCTCGGCATCGCCGCCGTACGGGCCGCCCTGCACGCGATCGAGCGGGGCGACGTCGCCGAGGAGCATTTCACCACGATCGGGGACGCGTGGGACGTCGAGGAACGGGCGCGCGCCACCCTCGACCGGCTGGGCCTGCACCACATCGAGCTGGACCGGCGGGTCGGGCAGCTGTCCGGCGGGGAGTCGATCCTGCTCGGTCTCGCGGCCCAGTTCCTGCGCCGGCCCGACGTCCTCCTGCTGGACGAGCCGACCAACAACCTCGACCTCGCCGCGCGCCGGCGGCTCTATGACGCGGTCGCGTCGTGGCCGGGCGTACTGGTCGTGGTCAGCCACGACCGGGAGCTGCTGGACCTGGTCGACCAGATCGCCGACCTGTCCGACGGCGAGGTCCACTGGTACGGCGGGAACCTGACCGCGTACGAGGAGGCGGTGGCGGTCGAGCAGGAGGCCGCGGAGCGGATGGTGCGGGCCGCGGAGTCAGACGTACGACGGCAGCACCGAGAGCTGATCGAGGCCAGGACCAAGCTCGACCGGCGGCAGAAGTACGGCCGCAAGATGGAGGCCAACAAGCGAGAGCCGAAGATCATCATGGGCGCGCGCAAGCGGCAGGCCCAGGTGTCGGCCGGCAAGCACCGCAACCTGCACATCGAGCGGCTCGCGGACGCCCGCGAACGGCTCGCCGAGGCCACGGAGGCGGTGCGGGACGACGCCGAGATCCGAGTGGACCTGCCGGAGACCCGGGTCCCGGCCGGCCGCACGGTGCTGGTCGGTACCGACGCCGAGCTGCGGCACGGCGGCACGGTGTCGTTCACCGTCCGCGGGCCGGAGCGGATCGCGCTGGTCGGAGCCAACGGCGCGGGCAAGAGCACGCTGCTGCGCACGATCGCCGGGCAGCTCCCACCGCTGTCGGGCCTGATCAGGGTCGACGTACCGGTCCGCTACCTGCCGCAGCGGCTCGATGTGCTGGACGACGCGGCGAGCATCGTCGACAACGTGCGCGCGTTCGCCCCCGACGTCTCGGACAACGCGGTCCGCGCCCGGCTGGCCCGCTTCCTGTTCCGCGGCGACCGCGCCGACCGGCCGGCGGGCACCCTGTCCGGCGGGGAACGGTTCCGCGCCACGCTGGCGGCGCTGCTGTCGGCTTCCCCCGCCCCGCAGCTGCTCCTGCTGGACGAACCCACCAACAACCTCGACATGGCCAGCGTCCGCCAGCTCTCGCAGGCGCTCGCCGCCTATCAGGGCGCCCTGATCGTGGCCGCCCACGACGTCCCGTTCCTCGGCTCGATCGGCATCACCCGCTGGCTCGAACTGTCCGACGGCGTCACCGAAATCGACCCCATGTGAAAACCACTAACCGGCCTTAATCCGGATAAATGTCCACTCGTGCGGAGAAATGAGAATGCCGCATTTCTCTCCGGAAGCATGGCCCGGCCCCCGCGTCAGCGCCACTGAATTTCGGGCACCGGGCCATGCCTGTCGAATGGGACGCGGCATCTTCGGTAACGGTTCCGGCCAATCTTCGCGGCAATGTCGGTCGAACCGCGCGTGGGCGCGGCACGTCGGAGAACGTGTGATGATCAGTCGCATGACACAGCAGCTGCTACGAGGGGCGGGGCCGGTCCTGCGGCGCTGGGCCGGGCCCGGGTCTGTCGCGGTGTCGCTGGCCGGGTTCGCGGTCATGGCGCCCACGGGGTGGACGTATGCCAGCACCGGCCGCTACCGCGTCTCGGCCGACGAGGTGCCGGCGACGCCGGTGGCCCTGGTGCTCGGCGCGGGCGCGAGGGACAACCAGCCGACGCCACTGCTGGCCCGGCGCCTCGACCTCGCCGCCGACCTGTACCGGCGCGGCAAGGTCAAGGTGCTGCTCGTCTCCGGCGACAACAGCACCAAGGACTACGACGAGCCCACGGTCATGCGCGATTATCTGGTCGCTCACGGCATTCCGGACCGGAGGATCGTGCGCGATTACGCGGGCTTCGACACGTGGAACTCCTGCATTCGGGCGAAACGTATCTTCGGGGTCGACCGGGCGATCGTCGTCACGCAGAACTTCCATCTGCCGCGGGCGATCACGCTGTGCCGCGCCGCGGGCGTCGCCGCGTACGGCGTGGGCGACGACAGCTTCGCCGCGCGTCCCTGGCCGACCCTCAAGGCGTACGTACGGGAGCCGCTCGCCACGATCAAGGCGACGTACACGGTGGCGCGAAGGCCGGACCCGCACTTCCTCGGGCCCGTGGAAATGGGCGTCCAGCGAGCGCTGGCCGATACTTAGCGGGTGACTGCCGACGCACTCCACCTGCCGTCGCCGTGTGTCGTGGTGCTCGTCGGGCCGGGCGCGGCGGGCAAGTCCACCTGGGCCGAGGCGCACTTCCCGGCGGACATCATCGTCTCCAGCGACCGGCTGCGAGCCATGGTCGGCGCGGCCGAGGACGACATCACCGCCAGCGCGGACGCCTTCGCGCTGCTGGAGGAGATCGTCCGGCAGCGGGTGGGCCGCCGGCTCAGCACTGTGATCGACACCCTCGGACTCGACGCCGACCGGCGCGCGGCCTGGCTGGCGCTGGCCAGGCGGCACGACGTCCCCTGCGTGGCCGTCGCCTTCGACACGCCGTCCGACGTGTGCCGGGCCCGCAACCGGGAGCGGCCCAAGCGCATCCCGGCCGACGCCCTGACGGCGCAGCTACGCGCCTGGGCGCGAGTACGCGAGTCGTTGCCCGGTGAAGGGTTCGACGCCGTCCTCGAGCCGCAGCCCGTACGGGTCGTACCGAAGGCGTTCGCGGCGGCGACCGAGGCGGCGCGGCGGCAGCGCGAGCAACCGGCGGGCCTGCGCTTCGGCCTGCACCTCGCCACATACCCCTGGAAGGACGCGACGGCCGGCCGGCTGCGCGAGATCGCGGCGGCCGCCGAGGACGCCGGCTTCGACGCGATCTACGTGATGGACCACTTCCGGCAGATCCCGCAGATCGGCCGGGCCTGGGAGGACTTCCTCGAGAGCTACACGACGCTCGCCTACCTCGCGGCCTGCACCGAGCGGGTCCGGCTGGGCGCGCTGGTCACCGGCATCACGTACCGCAATGTGGCACACCTCGGCAAGATCGTGGCCACCCTCGACGTGCTGAGCGGCGGCCGGGCGGTCTGCGGGCTCGGGCTGGCCTGGTTCAAGGACGAGCACGTCGCGTACGGCTGGGAGTTCCCGCCGGTCGCCGAGCGGTACGCCCTGCTCGAGGACGCGCTGCGGCTGCTGCCCGTGCTGTGGGGCCCGGGCAACCCGGCGTACGAGGGCACCGTGCTCTCCGTGCCGGACACGACGTGCTACCCGCGTCCGCTGCAGGAGCACGTGCCGATCATCGTCGGCGGTGGTGGCGAGCGGCGCACGCTGCGGCTCGCGGCCCGGTACGCCGACGCCGCCAACGTCTTCGGCGACGCGGCAGCCGTACGGCACAAGGCGGCGGTGCTGCGAGCGCACTGCGCGGAGGCGGGACGCGACGTCGAGCTCACCCACCTATCGACCGCCCTGGTCGGCGCCGACGACGCGCAGGTAGCCGAACTGGTGGACCGGCTGCGGCCGCGGCGGCAGGATCCCGGGCGGTATGCGGCGGCGGTCAACGCCGGCACGGTCGCCGACCACGTGGGCCGCTTCCGCGAGCTGGCCGAGGCGGGCGCGGCCGAGGTCATGATCCGCCTGCCGGACCTCACCGACCCGGCTCCCCTGGAACGGATGGCCAAGGTCATCGCGGCCTTCCGCTAGCCAGGCCGGGTCGCGTTGTCACACGACGGCGGTGCCGATCAGGCCCTCCCGGGTCACCAGGCCGGCCAGTTGCTCCTCGGTAAGGCCCTCGGTGCCGGCGGGTCGAACGGGCAGGACCATGTAGCGGCTCTCGGCGCTGGCGTCCCACACCGTGATGTCGACGTCGGCGGGCAGGTCCAAGCCGAACTCGGCGAGCACCCCGCGCGGCTCCCGTACGGCACGGGAGCGGTAGGCCTCGCTCTTGTACCACGACGGCGACGGGCCCAGCAGCCCGATCGGATAGCACGAGCACAGCGTGCAGACGATGAGGTTGTGCCGGGCTGCGGTGTTGGCGACCACCTTGAGCCGCTGCTCCCGTAGCCCGCCGCGCATGGACAGGTCCAGCTCCGGCAGCGCGTCGTTCGCGTCGGCCAGTAGCCGGTCGCGGAAGCCCGCATCGGTCCAGGCATGGGCGACGATGCGAGCGCCGTTGACCGGCGAGGCGCCGCCCAGGAAGCGGTCGAGGATGGCATCCAGCTCTGTGTCGCTGACCAGCCCCGCCGCGATCAGCCGCTCCTCGAGCCGGCGCACGCGCGCGGCGACCGGCGTGCTCGCGTGATCATCACTCATGGAGATCCTCCACCGGCTCCAGGGAGGCGTCGGTTGATGGGGGATGGCGGGCGGGGATTAGATACGACTGCCACAGGTCGACCGTCACCTCGTGGCCACCCGTGCCCCACAGGTCGCGCGCGGCGAAGCGCACCGTGTAGACCGGCTCGACCCGTGGCGCTGGAACGCCGCGCACCACGTCGTCGGGCAGCGGCCAGGTGCCCTGCACCTCGACCACCTCGCCCACCTGGCCACGGGCGTAGCGGGGCAGCCGGTTGTGATGGTCGGGGTCGACGGCTTGGGTGGCCACCCGGTCGCCGGCCACGAACCGCGCTGCCGCCTCACTCATCGGCCAGCACCCCGCGTTCCTCGAGCAGCATCTCCATCGCCGCCAGCCACCGTTCGTAGTAGGAGGCGGCAAGGTAATCCTGCGGCGGCATCCGCTCGGCCGCGTCACGGTGCTCGTCGAGGGTGTAGACCCCGCGGCGGACCAGGGCGGCGTTGAGCGCGAAGACCCGCGCCTCCCAGTCGGCGTGGAAGGGGGGCTCCTCCTTCTCGACGGCCAGCTCGCCGAAGCCTGTCTGTCCTCCGATGTCGTTGACCCGGCTCATACGGTCTAGGAAATCACGTCGGGTTGCCGATGTTGAGCTCCGCGATGCGCATAAAGCCGGTCGACGTGCCTGGCGCCGGGCTGGTCAGGTCCAATCTGATCGTGGTCGTACGGACGGGATCGAAGGTGAGGGTCGTCGGCTGGTTGGACGCGGTGGCCCGGTCGACCTGGAGGTTCTTGACGGGCACGAAGGCCTTGCCGTTCCAGTAGCTGACGCCGAACTGGGCGGGCAGGGCGTTGCTGCCGTCGACCGTGAACGACGCCTGCACCTGGCCGATCGTCTCGGCCGCCGGCCGCCGTACCGAGACCCATTCCGTGGCGTGGGCGCGGCTGATCGCCGGCAACAGCGCCGTGGCGGCCTTGTTGTAGAAGTTCGACCAGCCGGTGGCCAGGTTGCCGTCGAGCATGGCGGCGGGCAGGGTGTTCGGCGCGCCCGAGTAGCTCGCGTCCGCGGGCGACTGCTCGAGTGGTGTCTGCGCGGGCGGGTGGTAAGGGTCGGTGGCCGCCGGTGCCGGGCCGTGCGCAGGCGTCGCGGTGATCTTCGTGGTCGCCGTACGCAGCCCGGGACCGGAGGCGGTGACGGTGATGGGCCCGGCGTGCCCGGTCGACTGGACGATCGCCAGGGCCTTGCCGTTGAACGCCCGCCTGGTCGAGGCCTTGTAATTCTCGGCGCTCTCCTCCCGGCCGTTGTCCAGGCCGGCGAGCGTGCCGCCGGTGACCTTGAAGTCGATGGCGTTGTCGGCGCCGGGCACGGTCACACCGCGGCTGTCCACGACATCGACGTCGACGAACGACAGCGACCGGCCGTCGGCGGTGACGACCTTCTTGTCCGGGGTCAGCCGCAGGGTCCGGGGCGCGCCGGCCGTCTGCAGCTCGTCGGTCGCCACCACCTTGCCGTTCCGGCTGGCCCTGGCGACCAGGCGCCCGGGCGCGTACGGGACGTTCCACGTCAGGTGCAGCTTGCCGGCGCTGCCGTTCGGGCTGGTGTAGCTGCCGGGGAACGGGCCGGACGTGACGTTCTTGTCGTCGCCGGTCGGCTCGGTCGTCTCGAGGTAGGGACGGCCGTCGGCCGTGGTCTTGTGGTCGAACTTCTGTACGCCGAGCGACTTGCCGTTGAGGAACAGCTCGACGGTGTCGACGTTGGCGTACGCCCAGACCTGCACGGGCTCGCCCGGTTTGTGGTCGGTCCAGTTCATGGGCAGCAGGTGCACCATGGGGTCGTCGGTCCACTGGCTGCGGAACAGCCAGTACATGTCCTTCGGGAAGCCCGCGGTGTCGACGGCCCCGAAGAACGACGACTTGACGGGGAAGACGTTGTACGGCGTCGGCTCGCCGATGTAGTCGATGCCCGACCACAGGAACTCACCGGCGAAGAACGTCCGGTCGCGGTCCTTCTTCAGCCCGTACTCGCCGCTCATCGTCCACGAGGCCAGGTTGTTGTCGTAGGAGGACGTGCCGCGCTTGCCCGGGGTGTAGTTCTCCCCGGTGTTGAGCTGCTCGGGGTCCTGGTAGACGCCGCGCGTCGACTCCTCCGACGACGACTCCGACTCGAAGAAGAACTTCGTCGGGTAGCGGGCGTGCAGGGCGTCGACGGAGCCGGCCGTGTTGTAGTTCAGGCCCATGCCGTCGAGGAGGTTCAGGATCTGGTCCTGCGCCGATCCGGGAGAGGGCACGCTGCGGTACTTGTCCGAGCCCATCACGATCGGACGGGTCGTGTCGATCGACTTCACGTCGGCGATGAGGCGCTGCGCGATCGGCACGCCCACGGACACGCTGGTCGAGTCGGGGATCTCGTTGCCGATCGACCACAGCACCACGGCCGGGGAGTTCTTGGCCGCGTTCACCATCTCCTTGACGTCGGCGTCGCTGTTCGCGTCGAAGAACCGGCCGTAGTCGAACTGCACCTTCGGGCGCCGCCAGGTGTCGAACGCCTCGACCATCATCACGATGCCGAGCCGCTGACAGACGTCGATCATCTCGGGCGACGGCGGGTTGTGCGAGGTCCGGAACGCGTTGACCCCCATGCTCTTCATGATCTTCATCTGCCGTACGAGCGCGTCCCGGTTGATCGCCGCGCCCAGCGCGCCAAGGTCATGGTGCAGGTCGACGCCGTACAGCTTGGTGGGCCTGCCGTTGAGCAGGAAGCCGGCGTCCGGATCGAACGTGAACCAGCGGACACCGAACGTCGTCGTGGTCTCATCGACCGTACGGCCGCCGGCCTTGACCTGCGTGCGCACGGTGTAGAGGTACGGGTGGTCGATCGACCACAGGGTCGGGTGGTTCAGCCGGATGTCGTCGGAGGCGGGCGACCCGCCGGCCGTGCCCGTCGCGGTGTGCGAGGCGACCGTACGGCCCTTCGCGTCGCGGATCGTGGAGACCACGTCCACCGGCTGGCCGGCGCCGGCCACGCTCGTCTCGACATGCACTGTCGTGTAGCCGTCGGCGTACGTGCTCTCGACGTTCGGCGTCGTGACGAACACGCCGTGCCGGGCCACGTGCACGGGGTCGGTGACGACGAGATGGACGTTGCGGTAGATGCCGCTGCCGGAGTACCACCGGCTGCTGGGCAGCTGGTTCTGCACCTTGACGGCGATGACGTTGGGCGTCTTGCCGTCGGTGTGCGCGAGGTCGGTCAGGTCGATGTTGAACCCGGTGTAGCCGTACGGATGGTTGCCCGCGAGCTGCCCGTTCACATAGACGTAGGAGTCCATGTAGACGCCGTCGAACTCGACCGAGATCCGCTTGCCGGCCAGCGACGGCGGCAGGGTGAACGACTTGCGGTACCAGCCGAGGCCGCCCTGCAGGAACCCGGTGCCGCTGTTGGTCGACGCGGTGGCCGTCGGGTTCAGCTCGATGCTCCAGTCGTGCGGGAGGTTGACGCGCCGCCAGGCGGAGTCGTCGAAGCCGGGCTGATACGCATCAGCGTAAGCCCCAGACGGGTCGGTGATGCCGTCCGGGTTGACCAGGGCGAACCGCCAGCCCTGGTCGAAGTCCTGGACCCGGGCGTCGGTGGCGCCCGGTGCCGGCCCGTGGCCGTGGGATGTCGCCGGTGCCGCGGCGCGCGCTCGTTGCGCGCCGAGGGCGGGGCCGAGCGCGAGAACGCAGACGAACGCCGCGAGCGCGGCAAGGCTTCTGTTGAGCAGTGTTCCGACCATGGGTTCCTCGCCGCCCGCTACTCGACAATAACCAACAGAAAGCAGCAAGATCGAACAAGCCTCGTTATCGTCCGCCCAGATCATCGGGCTGTCAATGGGCGTTTCATTTTTGCCATCCTGGCAGCGGGTGAACTTCGGAGAGGGGTACGGATGCGGATCACGGCCGTCGAGTCCACCGACCTGTTCGTCGGGTCGGCGCAGAGCCCGTGTCAGGTCGTGCGGGTGACGCTGACCGGCGCGCCGACCGGCCCGGTCCGCGTGCAGGTGGCGGGGCCCGCCGTGTCGACTCCGGAGCCCGAGGTCGTGCCGGCCCTGCCGGACGGCGAGGAGCGGGTGGTGGAGGTCGGCGTGGCGGTGGCCGCCCCGGCCGCCGAGGGCGCGACGCGACGCGTGACCGCCCTCGCCGAAGCCGAGGGCGAACGGGTCACCGCCGAGGCCGAGATCGAGGTCGCGGCGACCGGGTGGACGATGTGGATGGTCTCGCACTTCCACTACGACCCCGTCTGGTGGAACACCCAGGCCGGCTTCACGGAGACCTGGTACGACCTGCCCGCCGCCGAGGGGCTGCGGCCGCCCGTCGTCAAGACCGCCTTCGACCTCGTCCGCGCGCACCTCGACGCCGCCCGGCACGACCCCGACTACCGGTTCGTGCTGGCGGAGCTCGACTACCTGAAGCCGCACTGGGACGCGTTTCCGGAGGACCGGGCCGACCTGCGCCGGTTCCTCCGCGAAGGCCGGGTCGAGCTGGTCGGCGGCAACTACAACGAGGCCAACGGCAACCTGACGCATCCGGAACAGGCGATCCGCAACGCGGTCCACGGCATCGGGTACCAGCGCGACGTGGTCGGAGGCGATCCGCGGTCGGCCTGGATGCTCGACGTCTTCGGGCACGACCCGGCCTACCCCGGGCTGATGGCCGACGCGGGGCTCGACTCCAGCGCCTGGGCGCGCGGACCGTTCCACATGTGGGGGCCGAACCGGCACGTCGGCGACAACACCCGCATGCAGTTCCCGAGCGAGTTCGAGTGGATCTCACCGACCGGGCGCGGGCTGCTCACCAGCTACATGACCAACCATTACGGCGCGGGCTGGGACATCGACAACCGGGCCGGCACCCTCGACGAGGCGCTGGCGGAGGCGTACCGGCAGTTCAGCGAGCTCAAGCCGGTCGCGGCGACGCGCAACGTGCTGCTGCCGGTCGGCGCCGACCACGTGGTGCCGTCGCGATGGTGCACCGAGATCCATCGAGCCTGGGCCAAGCGGTACGTCTGGCCGCGCTTCCAGACCGCCGTGCCGCGCGACTTCTTCGCCGCCGTACGGGCCGAGCCGGGCATCTCCTTTAGCCCGCAGACCCGCGACATGAACCCGGTCTACACCGGCTGCGACGTGTCGTACATCGACACCAAGCAGGCCCAGCGCGCCGCCGAGGTGGCCGTGCTCGACGGTGAGCGGCTGGCCACCTTGGCCGCGCTCCTCGACGGAGCGAGGTATCCGAGCGAGGCGCTCGACAAGGCGTGGCGGCTGCTGGCCTTCGGCGCGCACCACGACGCCATCACCGGAAGCGAGTCCGACCAGGTGTACCTCGACCTCCTCGGCGGCTGGCGGGAGGCGTACGAGCTGGGAACCGCGGTGCGCGGGGCGGCGATCGAGCGCATCGCGGCGCACGCCGACACCGATGGACCGGGGCGGCCACACGGACCGGGGCGGCCGATCGTCGCGGTCAACACGCTGTCGTGGACGCGTGACGGCATCACGACGGTGGAGCTGTCCTACCCGCCGGGCGCGACGACCGGGGTCGAGGTGCGCGACGACAACGGCGATGTGGTGCCGTCGGTCGCGGACGGTGTGTGGCGGCACCCCGACGGCACCGTGGGGCTGCTGACCTTGACGTTCCTGGCCCGTGACGTGCCGTCGCTCGGCTTCCGTACGTACTGGGTGGTCAATGCCGCCGACGTGCCCGCCTGGAGCGGCGTCGACGGCGTCGCGGCCGAGAACGAGACGTTCCGGGTGGCGGCCGACCCGGCGCGCGGCGGCGCGCTCGCGCGGATCACCGATCTCCGCACCGGGCGCGAGGTGCTGCGCCCCGGCGGGCTGGGCGGGCAGCTGGTGCTGCAGGAGGAGTACCCCACGCATCCGGTGTGGGGTGAGGGCCCGTGGCACCTGCTGCCGAAGGGGCCCGGCCGTGGTCCGGCGGCGGCGACGGTCCGGGCCGAGACGTGCCCGATCGGCAGCCGCATCGTGGCCGAGACGGCGTGGTCGGGCGGGCTCCGCGTCACGCAGGAGGTCCTGCTGTGGCACGGCGTCGATCGCATCGACTTCCGCGCCCATGTCGACGGCTCGATCGGGCAGGATCACCTGCTGCGGGTCAGGTTCGACGCCGACCTGCCGGGCGCCAAGCCGGTGGCGGAGGTCGGCTTCGCGGCCATCGGCCGCTCGTTCGGCTTCCCCAACTCCGACGCCGGCCCGAGCCTCTGGACGCTGGAGACGCCGGTGCACACCTGGGCCGGGCTCAGCGCGCCCGTCCGGCTCGCGCTGCCGGATGGGCGGCACCACGCGATCGGCGTCGCCGAGGTGATCGCACCGGACGGCGGCACGGGCCGGCACGCCGCCGAGATCCGCGCGCTGCTGGCCGCGCTGGCCGCGCAGGGCGTGACCGCCACCTGCACGTCGGCGGACGGACCTCGGTACGGCTCGCTCGACGTCGACTCCAACTTCCCGGACGTACGGATCGTCCTCGGGGCCGGCGCCTTTACAGTCGAGCCGCCGATCGAGGAGGCGCTGGCCCGGCACGGCCGGGTGCTGGTGCCGCCCGCCCGGCCGCTGACCGAGACCCTGGTGCCCGACGCGGACGTGCGCGGCCGGCGCGACCTGCCCGTTTTCATCGTGGCCGGCGACGACCTCACCCGGCCCACCACCTCATCCGATACCGCCCTGGGCGCGGCGATCCGCGCGCTGACCGACGACCTGGCCGACGCGGTCGTCGAGGTGCCGTACGGCGACACCCTGGAGCCGGTCGCCGACTACTCGATCGGCCTGCTCAACCAGGGAACCCCGAGCTTCGTGGCGGACGCCGACGGGTCGCTGTACCTGTCGCTGATGCGGGCCTGCAGCGCCTGGCCGTGCGGGGTCTGGCTCGACGGCGAGAAACGTACGGTCCCCGACGGATCCAGCTTCGCCTGGCAGCACTGGACCCACACCTTCGCCTACAGCCTCGTCGCCGGCCCCGGCGACTGGCGGCGGGCGGGCTTCGTACGGTCCGGGGCGGAGTACAACCACGCCGTGCTGACGACGGCGACCGAACCGCATGCGGGCGAGCTGCCGTCCCGTGCCGCACTCGGCTCGGTGGAGCCGCCGAGTGTGCTGCTCACCGCGCTCAAGCCGTACGGCAACCCGATCGCGTCGGCGCTCCCCGGCGGGGCCGGGCCGGCGGACGGCGTCACGTTGCGGCTGTACGAGTCCGCCGGACGGCCTGCCACGGCCCGGGTAAGCCTGGGCACCGGTCTCGCCGACCCGCACGTCAGCGACGTCGTCGAGCGAGAAACGGCGGGCGGCCGTCCGGCGCTGACCGACGACGCGGAGATCACAGTGGACCTGTCCCCCGCCGACGTCGTCACGCTGGCCGCGCGCCCGGGACCGCTGCGTGATCATGGTACGGACCCCGCGGTGGTCACCGGGCCGACGGCCGAGCCGGTGCAGCCGGTGTTCGGGCGGTACTGGCTGCACAACAAGGGCCCGGCGCCGATCGGATACCTCCCGGTCAGTGTGCACCTGTCCCCCACGGCCGTACGGCTTCCCGGGCCGGGCGACGCCGCCCCGCTGCGGGTAACGGTGGCCTGCTCCGGCGAGCCGGCGACCGGGCGGGTCGAGCTGAGCGTGCCATCCGGCCTCGTGGTCGACGCGCCGCCGCCGGCGTACGATCTCGCGGCGGGTGAACACGCCGAGTTCGCGCTGACGGTCCGATCCGACGGCGGCGCGCCGGGCACGTACTTCATCGCCGCCGCCATCCGCGACACGCTCGGCCAGACGATCGAGGATGTCGTCGCGGTCGCGGTCGGTCCCGGCGAGGTCGGCGAGCTGCTCGACGTGGCGTACGGGCCGGACGGTCTGGCGCTGCCGCCCGGCGGGCACGGCGAGCTCGTGGTCCGCCTGGACAACCGCGCGCGCAGCGAGATCCGCGGCGAGGCCCAACTGCTCAGCCCGTACGGCACGTGGGGCACGGACCTGCACATCGCCCCGTGGACGCAGGGCTTCACGGTCGCGCCCGGCGACGGCGCCGAGCTGCGGTACGCCGTCGGCGTGCCGGCCACGGCGCGGCCCGGCGGCCACTGGTGGGCCCTGGTCAAGGTCGCCTACTTCGGGCGCCTGCACTACACCAGGGCGATCCCGATCGAGATCGCCTAGGCCGGCTCTGGCAGCCGTTCCGGACGTACGGCTGAAGGACCCCGGTCACGGGTCGGCGGGCTTCATATCGGTGTCATGACGGCTTCAAATGCGGCGCCGCGGAAGCTCGGCTGCGACGAGCGGTTGACGCGGAGTCAGCGGGATGTTGCCGTGGGACGCATGAGCGACCGAATCGCCGCGGATCTGGTGCGCTCGGCGCAGCAGGAGATCTCCGCCGCACCCCCGCCGAATCGCTTTCTCGACCTCCTCGAGGCCGGTCAGGTGCCCCGCGACCGGCTGACCGCGCTCGCCGGCGAGGAGTACCGCATCGTCAGCAGCGACCGGCGCAGCTTCGCCCTGCTGGCCTCCCGGTTCCCCGACCCGCCGGCGGGCGACGTCTTCTTGATGCTGGCCGGCGGGGAGGGGGAGGCGCTGCGCCTGCTCGCGGCGTACGCCGACGCGCTCGGCTGGGGCGAGAAGGAACTGCGGGCCTACCGCCCGCGGCCGTTCGCGCAGGCGTACCCGGCGTACCTCGCCTGGAGCGCGCTGTCCGGCACCCGCGCCGGCGTCGCGGTCGCGATGCTGGCCAACTTCGGGGAGTGGGGCGGGTACTGCGCCCGCGCCGCCGACGCGCTGCGGGCCCGGTACGACCTGTCGGAGGAGGCCGTGGCGTTCTTCCGCTTCTTCGCGGAGCTCCCGCCGGGCTTCACCGAGCAGGCCACGGCCATCGTCGCCGCCGGGCTCGCGGATGGCGACGATCCGGACGAGGCCCTGCACGCCGCCCGCCTGATGCACGCGTACGAGCTGGCGTTCTGGGACTCGCTCGCCGAGGGACTGGGATGACCGCCCAGGGCTCCTCGGCCTCCCCGGCGTCCCACGCGGCGCCACGCGGCGAGTTCACCCGCGCGGAGCTCGAGAAGGAGCTGCTGCACGACTACTCGACGAGCACGACCGGTGTGGTCCCGCTGTCCCAGCGACGCTCGCGGTACCACTTCCTCGCGCTCTGGGTCACGCTGGCCGCCGGGTTCACCTACCTCTTCCTCGGCTTCCAGTACCACGATGCGGGCTACTCGCTGCCCAAGGCGGTCGGCGCGGGTGCGCTCGGCGCGGTGTGCTACCTGGCGTACGCCCTGCCGGCCGCCTACCTCGGCTCGACGACGGGCCAGACGCACGCGCTGCTGACCCGGTCCATCTTCGGTGTCGTCGGCTCGGTCATCGTGTCGCTGCTGCTGATCGGCGTCGCGGCCGGCTGGACGGCGTTCGCCTTCAACCTGCTCGCCACTATGTACGACGGGCTCTTCTCCTGGGGCCACATCGTGCTGATCAGCGTGCTGCTGGCCCTGGTCGGCATCGTCAACAACCTGTTCGGCTTCACCGGCATCACGGCCTTCGCGCGTTACCTGGTCGCCCCGGTGATGATCGTCTGGGTGCTCTACCTGGTCATCAAGGGCTTCACCGACGTCTCCGTGAGCACCGTCCCCAAGGGCACGACCTCCCTGCCGCTGCTGACCGGCATCGGCGTCGCCATCGGCTCGGTCATGTGGGGCAACGAGCCCGACACCTGGCGGTACGGCCGGCCTCGCTTCCTGTGGCCGCTGCCGCCGTACGTCGTCGCGCTCGCCGTCGGCCTCGTGCTGTTCGTGACCGGCGGCTGGATGATGGCCGAGCTGTCCGGCGCCGGGCCCTTCGACTTCGGGCCCGCCTTCAAGTACACCGTCGAGTACTCGCTCTTCGGCGCGCTCTGGCTCGGCGCGATCGTCGCCACGGTCCTGCAGGTGGCCATCAACGACGGCAACTACTACGAGATGATCAACGGCGGCCAGAACGTCGTGGGTCACGCACGGGGCTGGAAGCGCTGGTACACCTGCCTGATCATGGCCGTCATCGCCGCGCTCGTCACGTATTGGTTCCCGCACATCGAGAACGGCTTCTTCAAGGTCGCCGGCTGGTCGGCGGTCGCCCTCCCGTGCGCCACCGTCGTCATGTGCGCCGACCGCTTCCTGCTGCCCCGCCTGCTGGGCGTCAGCCGCCCGGTCGACGACATCCCGCCCTGGCGGTCCGCGGCCCTCGGCAACTGGCCGGCGATCATCGCCGTCGTAGTCGCGGTCCTCTTCGGCGCCTGGGGCCTGATGCTCTTCCCCGGTCAGTCGTCGGCGCCGTCCCTCGGCCTCGTCCCGGTGGAGGCCTGGCTGCTGGCCGGCGTCCTCTACCTCGTCCTCGCCGCCGTCGCCGTCCGTCTGCCCAACGCCCGCCCACTCCTCGGCTTCCCCTACCACCTCCGTCGTTGACCCTCGTCCGGCCGTACGCGAGCGACGGGCGTTCTGGGGCAGGCCGTCGGGAGCCCGCGGCTAGCCGACCTCGCGGCGCTCTCCGGCGGCGAGCAGGGACAGCACGGCCATCGCGTCGTGGTCGCTGCTGCCGGGCGCGGCCTGGTAGACCGTCATCCGCTGGCCGTCCGTGGGCCAGGCCCTCTGGATTGGCGCCGAGTACGTCGCTGGTCCGGCTCAGCACATAGGCGGGACACGGCCGTACGGTCTCGAGGAGCCGGCGGATTCCCGGGCGTACGGCGCGCCGCGCAGGAGCCCGCCGCGGCGCGATCCGCCCGGCGCCGGTGCGTACCATCGGCAGCCATTCCCTGGTGCGCAGCCTCTTCCGGCACGGCCTGGTCGACTACCGCGTCGGCGAAGAGCCGGGTGTGTGACAGTCAGGTGGGCTGTGGGCGGAGGCCGTCGAGCATGTAGGTCAGGAGGCGGTCGGAGTCCTCGGGGGCGAACTCGGAGGCGTAGCCGACGGCGTGCGCGAGCCGGAGCAGGTCGGACGGGGTGACCTCGGGTCGGACCACGCCGGCCTCCTGCGCGCGGGCCAGCAGGGCGGCGGCAGCCCCGCGCATTTGGGTCTTGCACCAGGCCATCACCGGAGAGTCGCGATCGAGGACGGCTTTCACGGTGGCGGCGAGGGCGCGCTTGCGCATGACGTACTCGACCTGCTCGCTCACCCAGGTGCGCAGTGCCTCCTCCGGCGGGAGCTTGTCCAGCAGTTCGTACGCGAGCTTGGCCAAGTCGTCGATGTCGGCCCGGTAGGCGGCCTCGAGCAGCGCCTCGCGGGTCGGGAAGTGCCGATAGAGCGTGCCGGCGCCGACACCCGCCCGGCGGGCGATGTCGTCGAGCGGCGCGTCGGCCCCGTGCTCGCCGAAGGCCTCCTGCGCCGCCGCGACGAGCCGCTCGAAGTTGCGGCGCGCGTCGGCGCGCATCGGCCGGGGCGGGTCGACGGGTCTGGGCTGACCGGCCGTCGCCATGAATCCTCCTCAGCGACTAGAACCGGAGAAAGTCTCCGATTAGACTTGCGTAACCGGAGACACGCTCCATATTCTAGTCACATCAAAGCGGAGACTGTCTCCGTTTACTGTGTGACTTTCCTGGAGCAGATGTGACCGAGCGAACCCTGCCTGCCACCTCCACCACTCGGATCGGAGAGCCGCCCGGGACGCGACATCGATCTCCCCTCGCGCTGCCCATCATCGTCACCTGCCAGCTCATGATCATGCTCGACATCACGGTCATGAACGTCGCGTTGCCGAGGATCCAGGCTAGCCTGCACTTCACCCCCACCGGCCTGTCCTGGGTGATCAACGCGTACACCCTGGTGTTCGGCGGGTTGCTGCTGCTCGGCGGGCGGGCCGGTGACCTGCTGGGGCGGCGCACCATGTTCATCGGCGGGGTGGCGCTGTTCACCGTGGCGTCGCTGGCCGGCGGGTTCGCCACGTCGGCCGCCTGGTTGCTGGCCGCGCGCGTCGCGCAGGGGCTCGGCGGCGCCGCCGCGGGCCCGAACACCCTCGCCATGATCACGAGCACCTTCACCGAGCCGCGCGAACGGGTCCGGGCGCTGGCGATCTTCTCCGGCGTGGCCAGCGGCGGGTTCGCCATCGGCCTGATCGTGGGTGGGCTGCTCACCGACGCGCTCTCGTGGCGCTGGGTGATGTTCATCAACGTGCCGTTGGGGCTCGCGGTGCTGCTGCTCGCGCCGCGGCACCTCCCCGAGCCGGAGCGCCACCCCGCGCGCCTGGACCTGCCGGGCGCGCTCACCGCGACCGGCGGCGTGGCCGGCCTGGTGTACGCCTTCATCCGCGCGGCCGCCGCGGGCTGGCACGACCCGGCGGCGCTGGGGGCGCTGGCGGGCGGCCTCGTGCTGATCGCGACGTTCGTCGGCGTCGAGCTGCGCGCCCGCGAGCCGCTAATGCCGCTGCGGCTGTTCGCCGACCGCAACCGGGCCACGGCCTACCTGAACTTCTTCCTCGGCCCGATGGCGATGATGGGGATGTTCTTCTTCCTCACTCAGTTCCTGCAGGACATCCTGAAGCTGGGGCCGCTCGCCACCGGGTTCGCATTCCTGCCGATGGCGGTCGCGATGTTCACGCTGACGCGGTTCATCCCGCGGCTGCTGCCGCGCTTCGGCCCTCGGCGCATGGCGGTGACCGGGACCACGCTGATGATCGCCGGCCTCGTGTGGCTCACCCAGTTGTCGGAGTCCAGCGGGTACGCCTCCGGGCTGTTCGCGCCCATGGTGCTGATGGGCATCGGCGGGGGGCTGGCCTTCGCACCCCTCAACGTACTCATCATGTCGAGCGTGGAACCGCGGGACGCCGGGGCCGCCGGCGGTGTGCTGCAGACCATGCAACAGGTCGGCTCGACCCTGGGGCTCGCCGTGCTCGTCACGATCTTCGGTACGGCGGCCCGGCACAGCGCGACCGGGGGCGGCTCGGCACAGCACGTCCTGGTCACCGGCATGACGCACGCCTTCGTGGTCTCGACCATCTTCGCCGCGCTCACGCTGGTCGTGGCGACCACCTTCCGGAAACCGCCCGTCGAGGTAGCCGGGGGCTGAACCGCCGTACGGCAGCGGCCTGCCGGTCAGGTGCGGGTGAGATGGCTCAGGCACTCGCCGTACGCCGGGCCGGTGAAGTAGTCCGAATGGCTGTAGATGATCGGCGGGGCGTCCCCGTTGGCCGCGCCCAGGGCGGGATCCCACAGGTGGTGGTCGATCTCGTGGTGGTTCAGCGGGCGCTCGCCGTTCTCGACCAGCTGCCGCAGGGCCTGGCGGACGAGGGCGGGCCCGCCGATCGGGTCGCTGAACCGGTAGAGGTTGCACCAGGCGACCCCGGCCGGCTCGGTCAGCGCCTGCTCGACCCGCCGCAGCGCGGTCGCGTTGAAGTACGCGGGGAAGAACCGGCCGTACAGCCGGGAGATCGGGCAGCCGTAGGTGAGCAGCCGCACCCGCCGGCACGACGGCGCGTCGAGCTGCAGCACCAGCGCGATGGCGAGCACGCTGCCCTGGCTGTGCCCGGACAGTACGACCCGGTCGCGCTCGCCGGGGGTGAGGTCGGCGACGCGGTGAATCAGGTCGGGGATGACCCGCTCGGTGTAGCACGGCGGCGCGAACGGATGGATCGCCCGTGGCCAGAAGGTGCCCACGTCCCATAGCACCCCGACCATGCGCCGCAGCGACGGCCGCCGGTAGACGTCGCGGCCGAGCAGGAGCAGGCCCACGGCGAACCCGCCGATGATCCACGAGCCGAGTGTCGTGAGCCAATGGACCTGGTCGGGCCAGGCGAAGTCGCTGGCGTACCCGAACGTGCCGACCACGATCAGGACGGTGGCGAACACGCCCAGGCCGCCGAAGGCGAGCCCGGCCCGGTCGGTGAGGTCGGCGGCCGCCCAGAACCTGGCCACGCGCGCCCGCTCTGCGACCTCGCCGTACACGGGCCGGAGCATCGCGTCCAGGGCGCGCCGGCGCAGCCACCAGACCAGCAGCAGCGCGCCGATGGTCAGCACCAGCCCGGCGGCCAGCGCCACCGTGCCCAGCGCCACCCACCAATACGCGCCGGGCACGACCAGCCGACCGCCGGGTGCCGCGCCGGCCGCGGTGACCGGGGTGCCCAGCATGCGGGCCAGCTGGATCGACCCACCGGCCGCGAACCCGCCGGCCAGCAGCCAGCCGAACAGCAGGACGACCGGCGCCGCGAGCCCATGCAAGGCCCGCCGATACAGGGCATCCGGGCCGTCGCCCCGGGTCAGCCTGGCCAGCACGACGGTGATGACGGTCAGCAGGACGAGCAGCGCCAGTTGCGCCAGATACAGCCCGGCGACCGTGCCGGCGAAGCCCGGCAACTCGGGCTGGGCGGCCCGGTTCGGCTCCGGCCCGAGCCGGTCGAACAGCGCCAGCACCACGACGGCCACGTAAGCGGCGACCGCGGCCCAGCGAACGCCCGTACACCACGCGCTCAAGGACCGTCCGGTGCCGGCGGACTCGCCAGGGTCGATGCGGGCGGCCACTGGGTGCAGGGCCGTCAGCACCACCGCCCCGCCCAGCACCACCGCGGTCGCGGCGACCATGACGGCCGCGACCCGGCCCGCGGTGAACGGCCACGCCACGACCAGCGCGACCGTCGCGAACCCCGCGGCGACGTGCAGGGAACGCAGCCGGCCCACCGCCGCGGCGCCGTTCCACAGCTTGCGCTCGCCCAGCCGCAGCCCCTCCCCCGTCACGCCCTTGTCGCCCGGCGCGGGTACGGCCGTACGCTCGTGCTTCGTCCAGGTCCAGCGGCCGAGCACCCACAGCAGTACGACCACGGCGGCCGGCAGCAGGGACGCCACGGCCAGCCGGCGGTCGGCGGGCGTCATCCAGTCGACGGAGAACACATACAGCCAACCCGGGTCGGTGCCGTGCTCCGTCCGGCACGCGCCGCCTGGGGCCGTGCACTGCCAGCCCACCAGGTCGACCGCCAGCCCGCACGCGGCGAGCACGAGGGTGCCGGTCAAGGTCAGCGCGAACCAGCGGTTCAGCCCGTCGGCTGTACGGCGCAGCGCCCGCGCCCGGGCCGGCGGCCGCGGCGTCATGAAGAACCCGAGGTTCACCAGCATGAACGGCAGCAGCAACAGCCAGAACGCGCGCAACCCGGACCCCGAGGTGAGCCCGCCCCACTCGTACGCCTCGCGCCGCCGCCTGCCCGCGTCGTCGCCGAACCGCTGTTCGGGCGGACCGCCGTACCACATCCGCCGGTAGAACCCGGCCTCGCGGTCTCCCTTGATCAGGTCGGTGTAGGGGTGCCCGAGCACGCTTTCGGGAGGCGTACCGGAGACGCCGTGAATGCGAAGCTCGGTGGCCCCGCCCACACTCGTGTCGACAAAGGCATCATGCGGGTCCATCGCCGCCTCCCACATCTGCGCCACCGCCACGTACGCAGCCGCCACGTACGCTGCCCCCACCTGCGCACCCGCCACATGTGACGCCCCCGCCGCGGAGGCCCTCGCCGCATGTTGATCGCGGTGCGCAGCCGCCACGTCACGCAGCGCGCTTAAGGATGCCGCATTCGCTCCCACTTCTGTCAACAGTTATCTACGGAGAGTTTCTGGAGGAATGCCTCTGCGGCGACTATCGTCAAGGCAAGTGTCAAGCGTGGAGGACGTATGGCAGAGAGCGCGGACGTCCGAGCGTCCGAAGTCAAACCTCCCGAACCCGAACTCACCCCGGACGAGATCGTCGCCCGTGCCCGTGCGCTGATTCCAATGGTCCGCGAGCAGCAGGACGAGGCCGAACGGCTGGGCCATCACACCGACGCCGTGGACCGCGCGTTCGTCGACGCCGGGTTCTACCGCATTCTCCAGCCGCGCAAATTCGGCGGCTACGAGTTCGACATCCCGACCTTCTGGAAGGCGATGCTGGCCATCTCCACCGGAGATCCCGGCACCGGCTGGGGGCTGACTCTCGGCTCCCACCACGCCTTCGTCGTCGGTTCGCACTTCTCCGAGGAAGGTCAGCGGGAGATCTTCGGACCGAACGGCGACTTCCGCGCCCCGCACCGCGCACCGCCCGCCGGGCGGGCCCGGCCGGTGGACGGCGGTTATGTGGTCAGCGGCACCTGGGACTACAGCTCGGGTGCCCCGCATTCGACCCACTTCATGGGCAACGCGCTGGTCGAGGGCCGGGACCCGCGGAAGCTAGGCGGCAACATCGTCGCGGTGGTCCCGAAGGGGCAGTACACCATCCTCGACGACTGGGGAGACGGCCGCATTCTCGGGATGAACTCCAGCGGGTCCAACAGCGTCCGGGTCGACGAGGCGTTCGTGCCGGAGCACCGCACGTCGCCGATGAACTGGACCCGGCTGACCGAGCCGCCGCCCGGCGCGAGCCTGCACGGCAACCCCATGTACCTGGGCCGGATCTACGCGGTCTATCACGCCGGCCTGGTGATCCCGGTCATCGGTGCGGCGCGGGCGGCGCTGGAAGAGTTCGAGAACATCATCACGACCAAGAAGACGATCATCCCGCCGCAGGTGCCGCGGTACACGCACGAGGACTTCCAGCAGCCGTACGGCTACGGTCTCGCGCTCGTCGACTCGGCCGAGGCCATGGTGCTGCAGGTCGGCGAGCGCTACATGGAACTGGCCCGGCGGTGGGCGGAGACCGGTGAGCCCTTCAGCCGCGAAGACGACGTACGCCTGTACGCGGTGGTCCAGCAGGCCGGGCAGCTGGCGCTGCAGGCGGTGCAGGTGATCTTCAACGCGGCCAGCTCGTCCGCCGCCAAGAGAGGGCAGCGGATCCAGCGCTACTACCGTGACGCGGCCATGTATCGCAGCCACATCGCGGCGCAGTACATGAACACGGCGCGCGAGATGGCCAAGGTGCATTTCGGGCTGCCGGACGGGCTGTTCTGAATGAGCCCGCCACTGGCCATCGCCGATCAGGGGTTCTTCTTCGCCGGCCTGCGCGAGGTCGCGCTGCCGCACGGCACGGCGGTCACCGGGATGCACGTCCAGTACCAGATCCCGGCCGAGGTACGGCAGCCGTACCCGCTGGTAATGGTGCACGGCGGCGGCGGTCAGGCGCTCGACTTCCTGGGCACGCCGGACGGCCGGTCCGGCTGGGCGACGCTGTTCCTGCGGGAGGGCTACGCGGTCTATGTGGTCGACCGGCCCGGCATGGGCCGCTCGCCGTACCATCCCGACCTGCTCGGCCCGGCGTCGCCGGCGCCGGTATACGAGGGGATGATCACCGGCTTCGCCGCCCCGGCCACGCGGCCCTGGCCGTACCCCTATCCGCAGGCCCGGCTGCACACCCAGTGGCCGGGCACAGGCGAGCCGGGCGACCCGGCGCTCGCCCAGTTCCTCGCCGGGTCCGAGCCGATGGCCGGCGACCTGGTGTCCATCCAGGAGGCGATGCGGGACGCGGGCGCGGCTCTGCTGGACCGCACCGGGCCGGCCGTGCTGCTCACGCACTCGATCGGCGGGGCGTTCGGCTGGCTGGTCGCGGACGCACGGCCCGATCTGGTCAAGGCCATCGTCGCGGTGGAGCCGATCGGGCCCGCGTTCACCGAGCTGCCCGGCATGGGCGCGCTGAGCTGGGGGCTGACCTCGATCCCGATCACGTACGACCCGCCGGTCACCGATCCGGCCGAGCTGCGCCGCGAACAGCGCGCCGCGTCCGGCCCGGACCTGATGGACGCGCTCGTGCAGGCCGAACCGGCCCACCGGCTGGCCAACCTGGCGGGCGGCCTGCCGGTCGCCGTGGTCACCGGCGAGGCGTCGTGGCATGCGCAGTTCGACTGGGCCATCGTCGAGTTCCTGCGCCAGGCCGGGGTGGACGCAGACCACATCGTGCTGGCCGACCTCGGCATTCACGGCAACGGACACCTGATGCCGCTGGAGCGCAACAACGCCGAGGTCGCCTCGGCCATCGCCCACTGGCTGGCCAAACGGTGACACCTAGGCGCGTACGGCCGTAGCGCGGGGCATTGCCGCAGCGCGGGGCATTGCCGCAGCGCGGGGCCTCAGGCGCGTGCGGCCAGGCCGGACAGGACGAGCCGCCAGACGGCCCGCAGATCGTCCTCGAGGCCCGGCTCCGTCCACTCCGCGGCGTGCGCCGGGTGGTGGAACCGGGACGTCGCGTTCAGCACTGCCCGGGCGGTGGTCGCCGGATCGGTCTCGGCGAACTCGCCGCGTGCGATGCCGTCCGCGATGATCTGCGCGGCCTGCCGGGCGAGCGTGTCCACGTGCTCCCTGGCCACCTCGCGGGCGTCGAGGGAGAGCTCGTGGTAGGTGGCGAACAGCTCCGGGTCGTCGAGCACCTTCTTGCGCTTGGCCAGGCTCAACGCCTCGATCCACCGCCACAGGCGGCCGGTCGCCGGGCCGTGCTCGGCCGCGATCGCCGCCAGCGGGGCCGACACGCGATTCAGCCAGCGCTCGGCCACCGCGTCGCGCAGCGCCGCCTTGGTCGGGAAGTGCCGGTAGACGCTGCCATGGCTGACCCCGAGCGCACGGGCGACGTCGACCACGTTGGCCTTGGCCGGCCCGAAGCGGCGGAGGACGTCCTCCGCCGCGTCGAGGATGCGGTCTGGGGTGAGCACCGCTGCCGGGGGGTTCACAGTCCTTACCGTTCGCTGTCGAGCATGGCCATCTGGGTCGCGTCGTAGCGCGTCCCGGCAGCCGCGTCGGCCGGGACCGCCTGCTCGATCCTAGCCAGGTCATCGGCGGTGAGCTCGATGTCGAGCGCGCCCAGCGACTCGGTCAGCCGGTCGCGGTGCCGCGCCCCGATCACCGGCACAATGTCGGCGCCACGTGACAGCACCCAGGCGATGGCGACCTGTGCCACGCTGTGCCCGGTGGTGTCGGCCACCTGGCGCAGCGCGTCGACGAGCTCCAGGTTGCGGTCGAGGTTCTCGCCGGCGAACCGCGGGCTGCGGCCGCGGAAGTCGCCCGCCTCGGTGACGCGGCCGCGCGACCAGTGGCCGCTGAGCAGGCCGCGCGACAGCACGCCGTACGCGGTGACGCCGATGCCGAGCTCCCGCGCGGTCGGCAGGATCTCGGCCTCGATGCCACGCGAGATCAGCGAGTACTCGATCTGCAGGTCGACGATCGGATGGACGGCGTGGGCGCGGCGCATGGTCTCGGCGCCGACTTCGGACAGGCCGATGTGCCGGATGTACCCGGCCTTGACCAACTCGGCGATCGCGCCGACCGTGTCCTCGATCGGCACCGCGGGGTCGAGTCGCGCGGGCCGGTAGACGTCGACGTAGTCGGTGCCGAGGCGGCGCAACGTGTAGGCGAGGAAGTTCTTCACCGCGGCCGGGCGGGCGTCGAAGCCGAGGAAGGCGCCGGCCGGGTCGCGCAGCCCCCCGAACTTGACGCTGACGATGGCCTGCTCGCGGTTACGGCCGCGCAGCGCGTCGCGGAGCAACATCTCGTTGTGGCCGTGCCCGTAGAAGTCGCCGGTGTCGAGCAGCGTGATCCCCGCGTCGAGGGCGGCGTGGATGGTCGCGATGCTCTCGGACTCGTCCACCGGGCCGTAGACGCCGGGAGACATGCCCATCAGGCCCAGGCCGATCGCGGAGACGGCGGGGCCGATCGAACCAAGCGTGCGTGTATCCATAACCGTCAACGTACAACATTCAGTTGACAGATTTCAATATCTGTCATCGCGCTACTTTGAAGTGAAGTCGAACGCGCCGAGCGCCGATCTTCACGACCGCGCTCCCTTCAGGCCGAGGGCGGCGGCGAGGTCGCGCCACGCCTGCCGCGGCAGGTCGCTGCGGTCCTCGGTGATGACCTGGACGCAGACGTGGTCGGCGCCGGCGTCGAAGTGGGCGGCGACGCGGTTCTGGATCGTCTCCATATCGCCCCACGCCACGAATTCACGGACCAGCTCCGGGCTGCCGCCGTCGCGCATGTCGTCCTCCGTGTAGCCGAGCCGCCGCAGGCTGTTGGCGTAGTTGGGCGCGGCCAGATAGAAGCCAACGTGGCCGCGCGCGATGTCGTACGCGCGGTCGGGGTCCGGCTCGAGTATCACCTTGACCTCTGGCGCCAGCAGCCGGTCCTGGCCGAGGATCTCGCGGGCCCGGCGCGTGTGCTCCGGCGTCACCATGTACGGATGGGCGCCCGCCGCCCGGTCACGAGATAGCTCCAGCATGCGCGGCCCGAGCGCGGCCAGGACGCGCTGCGCGGCCGGTACCGGTGTCGGCGCGGCGTCGAGGCCGTCGAGGAAGGTCCGCATCGCCGTCAGGGGCCGCCGGTACCGGTCGGGCGCGAGAAATTCGTGACTGACGCCGAGGCCCAGCAGGAACCGGTCCGGATGCGCGGCCACCAGGGCGGTGTGCCGGGCGGCGACGTCGGCCGGCTCGTATTCCCAGATGCTCAGGATGCCGGTGGCGACGACGATCCGGGACGTCGCCGCGAGCAGCGGCTCCGCGTGCTGGACGCCTGGACTTGCGCCAAGCCAGATGGTGCCGTACCCGAGCTCCTCGAGCTCGGCGGCGGCCTCGACGGCCGCAGCCCGCCCGGCCGGATCCTCCGCCCGCAGCCCGATGTTCCAGACGCCCACGCGACCGAGATCCATTGTTGTCCGCGCCTCCTACCGAGTTGGCCGGTTCCTGCCTACCCCGCCAAATTAGTGGAGACCCGTGAACGATCAGCCCCCGGCGCCGGATGAATCGAGCGGATCGGCGTCGGGCGGGCCGTCTGGGCGCCCCCCGGCGGACGGCAGCCAGAGCACGAACGTGCTGCCCGCACCCGTCGCCGAGAACAACCGCACCTGTCCGCCGTGCGCCTCGATGATCTGCCGGACGATGGCCAGGCCGAGGCCGGTACGCCGGTCCCGGGTGCGCGCCCGGCTCGGCTCGGCGCCGTTCGGGCCGCGCCAGAAGCGGTCGAAGACACGGGCCTGGTCGGCGTCGCGGATGCCAGGCCCCACGTCCTTGACCGCGATCCACAGCCAATCGCCCCGGCGCCCTGTCCCGACGACCACCGGCGAGCCCTCGGGCGCCAGCCGTACGGCGTTGGACAGCAGGTTGCTCACGGCCCGGCGGAGCGCGTCGTGGTCGCCGACCAGGACGAGGCCGTCGCCCAGCTCCCGCACGATGGTCAGCCCCCGCCGCGCCGCCAGCGGCTCGAACTCCTCGGCCGCCTCGCGCGCCGCGACCGCGATGTCCACCTCGGAGTCGTCGAGGCCGGGCACCGTACGGCGGGCCGAGGCGAGCAGGTCGTCGACGAGCCTGGTCATCCGGGTCGTGGCCCGATCGATGATCGCGGCGGCCCGGTGCCGTTCGTCGTCGGTGGAATCGGCCGCGGTGAGCACAGCGTCGAGGTTGGTCCTGATGATGCTGAGCGGCGTGCGCAGCTCGTGCGACGCGTCGTCGATGAGCTGCCGCTGGGCGCGGAACGCGGCGTCCAGCCGGTCGAGCATCGAGTCGATGGTGTCGCCGAGGTAGCGCAGCTCGTCCTTCGGGCCCTGCAGCCGGATCCGGCGCGATAGGTCGGTCGCCTGGATCTCCTCGGCCGTACGGGCGATGGCGCGGACGGGACGCAGCGCCCGCCCCGACAGCACCCACCCGATGCCCAGGCTCAGCACGAACAGCCCGCCCAGCATGGCCAGCGAGTAGTGCTTCACGGTCTGCAGAGTCTGGTAGTTGACCGCCTGCTCGACCTGCCGGACGTCGGCCACCGGGATGGTGCCGACGTACTGCTTGGTGCCGTCCGGATTCGTGCGGTACTCCTTGGCGTACCGGGTCGTCACCGGGCGCGCGTCCGCGTTCTTCGACACCCCCAGGTAGACGCCGCCCACGACCAGCGCGGCGAGCGCGAACAACAGAGTGGAGTAGAGCACGGTCAACCGGAACCGGATAGTATGCACGAACCCCGGCAGCCGCAGTCGCCGCCGTCGTGGCGTGTGCTCGACCACGTCGCTCACGATGGCTCCCGGAGCCGGTAACCCCGTCCGACCAAGGTCTCGATGAGCGGCTCCTCCCCGTCCTCGCTGAGCTTGCGGCGCAGCGTGCCGACCGTGACCCGGACCGTGTTGGTGAACGGGTCGGTGTGCTCGTCCCATACGTGCTCGAGCAGGTCTTCGGAGGAGACGACGTGCCCGGGCCGGCTCATCAGGTACGTCAGCACGCCGAACTCCTTGGGGGTGAGCCGCAGCAGCCGCTCGCCCCGGTACGCCTCGTGCCGTGCGGTGTCGAGCCGCAGCTCCCCCACAGTCCAGATCGCCGAGGCGCCGCCGCTGTCGCGGCGCAGCAGGGCCCGCACCCGGGCCAGCAGCTCCGCGAAGGCGAACGGCTTGACGAGGTAGTCGTCGGCGCCTTCGTCCAGGCCGCGGACCCGGTCGGCGAGCCGGTCGCGCGCGGTCAGCATCAGGATGCGCAGGTCGGCGCCGGCCAGCCCGGAAAGGTCACCGCGCCGGATCGACCGGCACAGCTCGAAGCCGTCGCCGTCGGGCAGGTTGAGGTCGAGCAACATCAGGTCGTACGAATTGGCGTACAGCTTCTCCGTTGCGGCGGCGGTGTCCTGCGCCACGTCGACCGCGTACCCCGCCCGTACCAGCCCCAGCCGTACGGCCTCGACGAGGTCCTCTTCGTCCTCGACCACGAGCAGCCGCATCGCGGAACCCTCCCTCCGCGGTTAGCGGATCAGCCGCTGAGCCTGGTCCGCCGCCCGGTCGACCGGAATGGCGAACCCGATCCCGATAGAACCCGAGTCGCGGCCCCGGCTCAACGTCGCGATGGCGGTGTTGACGCCGATCACCTCCCCGCGGGTGTTCACGAGCGGCCCGCCCGAGTTGCCAGGGTTGATGGACGCGTCGGTCTGCAGGGCCGTCTGCCGGTCGCCGCCGCCGAGCCGTACCTCACGGTTCAGCGCGCTGACGATCCCGCTGGTCACGGTACCGGCCAGGCCCAGCGGCGACCCGATCGCCAGCACCGGGTCGCCGGCCCGTACGTCCGCGGACCGGCCGAGCGCGATCGGCGGCGGGCTGTCGGCTGGGTCGACGGCCAGCACGGCGATGTCGTGCGGCGAGTCGGCGCCGACGATCCGCGCCGTCAGCCGCCGCCGGTCGGCCAGCAGCACGGTCGCGTCGGAGCCGCCCTCGACCACGTGCGCGTTGGTCAGGATGTGTCCCACCCGGTCGAGGACGAAGCCGGAGCCGGTGGCCACCGACCGGGTGCCCCGCACCTCGACCGACACCACGCTCGGCTGCACGCGTGCCGCGACGTCGCTGAGATCGCCGGGGCCGTTCGCCGGGCCCTGCGTGGACTGCGGGATCGGCGCGGCGGCCGGCCCGGCCAGCCGGGCGCCGGCCACCCCGGCCACTCCCCCGGTGAGCGCCGCGGCCAGCATGGCCATGGCGATGATGCGGCCCGTCGTGGTCCGCGCGCCGGTGGTGACCGGGCCGGGCGACGGACCCGGCGCGCCGGCCGACCGGGCGGCGACCGAGGTCACCGGGGGCGGTTCGATCGGCGCGACCGGGGCCGGGTCGACGAAGTTCGGCCCGCGCGGCTCGCCGAGCCCATGCCGCTCGATCTCGTCCGGTCGGGAAGTCATGGACAACTCCTAGGGAAGTCGGGAGAACCACAGCAGCGAGCCGACGGCGGCGGCGCAGGCCAGCACCAGCCCGGCGCCGATGAACCAGGCCCAGATCTCGCGCTGCTCGACGCGGTAGCCGACGCTGCTGCCGATGTCCTCGTAGACCTGGCGCAGTTCGTCGCCGGTGGCGGCCTCGTAGAAACGGCCGGAGGTGGTCTGCGCGATGCGCTCCAGGGCCGGGCCGTCGACCGGTACCGGGATGACCCGGGAGCCCTGGTAGATGACGCCCTCGGCCGTGCCGTACGCGATGGTCGACACCGGCACTCCGGCCTGCGCCGCCTGCGCCGCCCCCGCCTCCGGGGTACGGCCGGCCGTGTTGGTGCCGTCGGACAGCAGCACGACCCGGGCGGGCGGGGCCGAGTCGCCGAACTGGGCGCCGAACGACGCGATCGACTGCAGCGACACGAAGATCGCCTCGCCGATCGCGGTACGCGGCCCGACCTGGAGGTTCTCGATGCCGCTGCGGATCGACCGCCGGTCTGTGGTCGGCGGGACGACCACGGCCGCCGAGCCGGAGAACGACACGATGCCGACGTTGAAGCGGGCGGGCAGCCGGTCGACGAACAGCTCGGCGGCCCGCTTGGCCGCGGTGAGCCGGTCCGGTTCGACGTCGGTCGCCTCCATCGAGTTCGACACGTCCACGGCCACCATCACCGTCGCCTGCTCGCGCGGCACCTGGACCTCGGCTGTCGGCCGCGCGAACCCGGTGACGAACAGGCCCATCATGAGGAGGAACGCCGCCGCCGGGACGTGACGCCGCCAGCCCGGCCGGGTCGGCGCCACCCGCTCCAGCAGGTGCAGGGTGGTGAACCGGACGGCGAACCGGCTGCGCCGCAGCTGCACCGCCACGTAGATGCCGATCAACACGAGCAGGGCGATCAGCAGCAACAGCCGCCCCGGGGCCAGGAAATTCACGCCAGGCTCCGGTTCGGCGCGACCTCGCCGGGCCGGGCGTCGGCGCGCTCGGCCCGGCCACGCTGGGCACCCGCGCGCTCGGCCCGGCCACGCCGGCTCAGTACGTGCCGGACGATGTCGCGCAGCCAGTCGCCGTCGGTCCGCAGCAGCAGCCGGGACGCCCCGGCCCGCCGCAGCGCCCGCTCGGTGCTCGCCCGATGCTCGGCGGCGACCGCCGCGTACCGCTCCCGCAGCCCGCGGTCGGCCGTCTGTACGTCCCGGCGCCGCCCGGTCTCCGGGTCGATCACGGTGAGCAGCCCGACGTCCGGCAGGGACAGCTCGCGCGGGTCGACGATCTCGACGGCGAGCACCTGATGCCGGTCCGCGAGCAGCCGTACGGGCCGCTCCCACGTGGCGGGGTCGTCGAGGAAGTCCGACACGACGACCACGAGGCCGCGCCTGCCGACCGTACGGCGGAGCAGCTCGGCCGCCTGGCCCAGGTCCGGGCCCGTGCCGCCCGGCCCGTACCTCGGCATGGCCAGCAACGAACGGAGCAGACCGAGCAGATGAGCCCGTCCGGTCCGCGCCGGGATGCGTCGCGGGCCGCCCCGGTGCACGACGTAGGCGCCGATCCGGTTGCCCGCCCGCTCGGTGAGGAACCCGACCGCCGCCGCGGCCACGACGGCGAGATCGCGCTTTTCGACCCGGCCGGTGCCGAAGTCCATGCTCGCCGTGGCGTCGATGAGCAGCCAGGTCTCCAGCTCCCGGTCCGCGACGAGGTCCCGGACGTGCGGCAGGGTGGTGCGGGCCGTGAGGTTCCAGTCCATCCGGCGCACGTCGTCGCCCGCCTGGTACTCCCGGGCCTCCGCCGGCTCGCTGCCCGGGCCCGGCAGCAGGCCGAGGTAGTCGCCCTGCAGCAGCCCGTCGAGGCGCCGTACGATCGTCAGCTCCAGCCACCGCAGCGCCTGATCGGGAGCGAGTTCGCGCAGGCCCGCCGGCTCGGTCACGCCGCGGCCCCCGCGGTCTCGTCGCCGCTGGGGGCGATGCGCGGCATCGGCACGGCCGCGACCACCCGCTCGACGATCGACGCAGGCGACACGCCGTCGGCCAGCGCGTCGAAGGACGGCACCAGCCGATGGGTCATCACCTCACCGGCGAGGTCCCGTACGTCGGAGGGCAACACGTACTCGCGGCCGCGCAGCAGCGCCAGAGCGCGCGCGGCGGCGACCAGGCCGAGGGTCGCGCGCGGGCTCGCCCCGTACGCGATCAGCCGGGCCACGTCGGGCACCCCGCAGGTGTCCGGGTCGCGAGTGGCCGCGACCAGCCGGACGGCGTACCGCGCGACCGCGTCGTGCACGAAGACCGCGTCGGCGCGGTCCTGCAGCTCGGCGAGCCGGTCGGGGTCGAGGATCCGGGACGCCGTGGGCGGCCGCACGCTCATCCGGTAGAGGATGGCGAGCTCCTCGTCCTCCGTCGGATACCCGACGTCGATCTTCATCAGGAACCGGTCGCGCTGCGCCTCGGGCAGCTGGTACACGCCCTCGGACTCGATGGGGTTCTGGGTGGCGAGCACGAGGAACGGGCGTGGCACGTCGAAGGTGCGGCCGCCGATGCTCACCTGCCGCTCCGCCATGACCTCCAGCAGCGCCGACTGCACCTTGGCGGGCGCCCTGTTGATCTCGTCGGCGAGGACGATGTTGGCCATCACCGGGCCGAGTTCGATGTCGAAGCTCTCCGCCGACAGCCGGTAGATGCGGGTCCCGACGATGTCGGACGGCACCAGGTCGGGAGTGAACTGGATGCGGGCGAACGAGCCGCCGATCACCGTCGCCAGCGTCTCGGCGGCGAGCGTCTTGGCGATGCCGGGCACGCCCTCCAGCAGGCAGTGACCGCGGGCCAGCACGGCGACGAGCATCCGCTCCACCATGTGGTCCTGGCCGACGATGACCCGCTTGACCTCGAACAGCGCGCGCTCGGCGAGAGCGGCCGCAGGGGTGCGGGACTCGCCGAGGCTCATCGGGTGTCGGCGACCGTGGCCGTGGTCGTCCGCCTATGGTCGCAGCCCGGCCCGGTGTCGACGGCGGCCGGAATATGTTGATCGACTATCACCAACTGGCCGCCATCGTCGCCGCCGTCCGCGGCCAGCGCCGAGCCGGACGCGGTGAACAGCGCCGTCGCGGTCAGCCCCACCGCACCTGCGATGATCTTGGCTCGCCTGCTGAGAGCCATGGGAATCCTCCTTGTCGGCGATTCGTCCGCGCCCCGGCATCAGGGAGCGGACAAGACCGATCACAACAAGAGAGGACGAAAAACGAGCTAAGGACCACTCATTGGAACGCGGAATGGCCGGTGAGCGCGCGGCCGATCGTGAGGCTGTGCACCTCGCTGGTGCCCTCGTACGTCAGCACCGACTCGAGGTTGTTGGCGTGCCTGATCACCGGATACTCCAGGGTGATGCCGTTGGCGCCCAGGATCGTACGGCACTCGCGGGCGATCGCGATCGCCTCGCGCACGTTATTCAGCTTGCCGAGGCTGATCTGCTCGGGCCGCAGCTCGCCGGCGTCCTTCAGCCGGCCCAGATGGATCGCGAGCAGCATCGCCTTGCCGGCCTCCAGCGTCATGTCGGCCAGCTTCTGCTGGGTCAGCTGGAACGACGCGAGCGGCCGGTCGAACACCTCGCGGTCGGCGGCGTACGCCAGCGCGGTCTCCAGGCAGTCGAGCGCGGCGCCGACCGAACCGAAAACGATGCCGAAGCGGGCCTCGTTCAAGCAGCCGAGCGGGCCGCCGAGCCCGCGGGCCCCGGGCAGCACGGCGTCGGCGGGCAGCCGTACGTCGTCGAGAACGAGCTCGCTGGTCACACTCGCGCGCAGCGACAGCTTCCGCTTGACCTCGGGGGCGCTGAAGCCGGGCGCGTCCGTCGGCACCACGAAGCCGCGGATCCCGTCATCGGTCTGCGCCCAGACGACGGCCACGTCGGCGACGGACCCGTTGGTGATCCACATCTTGGTGCCGTTGAGGATCCAGTCGCCGCCGGGGTCGCGCTTGGCCGCGGTCCGCATGCCCGCCGGGTTGGAGCCGAAGTCGGCCTCGGTGAGACCGAAGCAGCCGAGCTGCTCGCCCGCGGCCATGGTGGGCAGCCACCGCTCCTTCTGCTCCGGCGAGCCGTACTTCCAGATCGCGTACATCGACAGCGATCCCTGCACGGAGACCAGGCTGCGCAGCCCCGAGTCGGCGGCCTCCAGCTCCAGGCAGGCCAGGCCGTACGACACCGCGTTGGTGCCGGCGCAGCCATACCCTTGCAGGTGCATGCCCAGCAGCCCGAGCCCGCCACACCGGCGCGCGATCTCGCGTGCCGGAATCGTCCCCGACTCGAACCATTCGGGGAGGTGCGGGCGCACCTCCCGGTCGCAGAACTCACGGACCGTACGGCGGATCGCCCGCTCCTCGTCGGCGAGCAGCCCGTCGATCGCGAACAGCTCGAGGGGGCGGACCGGGGAACGGGACATCGGCACTCCTCGTCATCCGAACTCGTCCGAACCAGCGTAAACGGCTCCTCAGCGCAGACCGGCGGGCAGGGCCCGCACTCGGCGCCACCCTCTTACGGATCGCTTACGCCTCTCGCCAGGAGCAATACGTATTTATAGCGTTTGTCATGGAGCGACACGGAGTCGCTCCACGGGGCCGGAGGCGGGATCATGTGGTCCCTTCCAGGACGTCTGACGAACGTCACGTTGCTGCTCGCCCTGCTGCTCGTCTTCGCCACCGGCCTCGGCGCCGTCGCGACCGGTTCGGCGCACGGACGCTGGATCGTCATCGCGCACGGCGTCGCCGCGATGATGGTCATCTTGCTGATCCCGTGGAAGGGCCGGGTGATCCGGCGCGGTCTGCGCCGCGCCAGGCGCAGCCGCTGGGTGTCGCTGCTGCTCGCGACGCTGGCGATCGTGACGCTGCTCGCCGGGCTCGGGTACTCCACCGGGCTCGTGCCCTTCGTCGGCAGCACGCGCGGCATGTGGCTGCACATCGCCGCCGCCCTTGCCCTCGCGCCGCTGGCGATCTGGCACTTCCTCGCGCGCCCGGCCCGCCCGCGCCGGGTCGACCTCTCGCGGCGGACCCTGCTCCGGCTGACGGGGGTCGGCGCGGCAGCGGCCGGTCTGTACGTGACGACGACCGGGGTGGTACGGGTCGCCGGGCTGCCGGGCACCCGCCGCCGGTTCACCGGTTCGTACCAGGCCGGATCCTTCGTGCCGGACGCCATGCCGAACACGATCTGGCTCAACGACTCCGTCCCGGCCATCGACCCCGAGGGGTGGCGGCTCGTCGTGGCCGACGCCGCCGGACGGCGCGCGCTGTCGCCGGCCCAGCTGTCGGCCTTCGACGTACGGCTGCGCGCCACGCTGGACTGCACGTCCGGCTGGTACGCGGAGCAGGACTGGGCCGGCGTCCCCGTCTCGGCGCTGCTGCGCGACGTCGGCGACGCCCGCAGCCTGCTGGTCCGGTCCGTCACGGGTTACTGGGTCCGCTTCCCCATCGGCGACGTGGACCACCTACTGCTGGCCACGCGGGTGGGCGGCCTTCCGCTGTCGCCCGGTCATGGCCATCCCGTGCGGCTGGTCGCGCCCGGCCGGCGCGGGTTCTGGTGGGTGAAGTGGGTCGATCGGATCGAGACGCAGTCCGCGCCGTGGTGGTGGCAGCCGCCATTCCCGGCGACGTGAAATGGCCGATCGTTACCGCCGCAGGGTTCGGGGAGTTCGAACACGTCAGCGGCCTCCCCGGCCTGGACCTGCCCGGCATCGACATCTGCTCGATCGCGGGCGGGTACGGCATCGCCGCGCACCGGGTCGGCGAGCCCGAGGAGCTCTGCAAGGCCGTCCACGCCGACATCGACTCCGGCGCGCCGACCTGATCGAAGCGGAGATCACCACCACGCCGCCGGGCTGAGCCGTGCCGCGATGACAGCCCCGGGCGGGTGCCCGCCGTAAGCTCAGACCTCGACGACGACGGCACCGGCGGTGTCGCCGGCCGCGCATCCCGTGAACAGGCCGCGTCCGCCGCCGCGGGCCTCGAGCGCGGTGACCAGTTCGGTGATCGCCCGCGCGCCGGTCGGGCCCTGCGGGTGCCCGTACACCAGGCTGCAGCCGTACGGGTTCATCCGCTCGAGCGGGAAGCCGGTCTGGCGGGTGAACCACAGGTCGTTGACCGCGAACGGGTTGTGCGTGGTGACGATGTCGATGTCCGCGATGCCGATGCCGGCGTCGGCCAGGGCGGCCAGCGCGGCGGACACCGGCGCCTTCGGCATCCGGGCCGGCTCGACGCGGGCGAACGCGGTCGACCGTACCCGGGCGATCCCGCGGCCGCCGCTCAGCTCCCAGGCCTGCTCGGTCGTGGCGAGCACCATGGCGGCGGCGCCGTCGGCCGGGTGCGTCTGCGTGCCGTACGTGATCACCCCGCCGGGTTTGACGGGGGCCAGCTTGGCCAGGCCCTCGGCCGTCGTCGGGTGGATCCCGCTGTCGGCCTCGACGATGGTCACCGCGCCCTTGCGGCCCGGCACGTGCGCCGGTACGAGGAAGGGGCGCTCCGTCACCGACTCGTACTGCTCGTACCGCAGCAGCGCGACCTCATCGATCTCCTCCCGCGTGAAGCCCCCCTCGGCCGCGACGTTCTCGGCCGTGTCGAGCATCGACTCCCCCGTGGTCGGGTCGCGGGTCATCGGGTCGTTGACCCAGTGCTCGGTGGCCGGCGCCCCGCCGCGCCCCGACGGTGTGGGGAACAGCAGGGTCGGGCCGTTGCTGGTCCGGTCGGTGGTGAGCGCGAGCGTGATCTCGTGCGCGCCCAGCTCCACCTCGGCGGCCGCGGCCTGAACGCACGCCGCCGACGTGGCGCAGGCCTGCGCGATCGTCGGCCCGGTGGCGTCGGGGGCGCCCAGCCGGCGGGTGATCGTGGTGACGCCATAGAACGAGGTGAGCTGCGGGACGGTGGTGCCCAGCACGTAATGGGTGATGTCGTCGGCCGCGATGCCCCGCGAGCGGAGCACCCGAGTGGTGACGTCGACGGCGAGGTCGACGCTGCTCATCTCGGCCAGCGGGCCCTGCCAGCGACAGAACGGCGACGACCACGCCAGTCCCAACGGGATGGCGACGTTGCTGAATCTCATCTCGTCAACCTCGGGGCGGGTGCGGCGCGGGTGGGGCGGCGAGGCGATTCCCTGAGCGGAGCCGGGTGCCTTGACACCGACAAGGGCATCGTGCTCACTGTGGCGGACGATGGGCCCTGGGGATGTGGTCCGGACGGCCCATAGAGCCATCGTTAGGCAGACCCGTCGCCAACGTCAACAAACTGCTGATTTATCGGTTCAAAGGCCCCTGGCCAGCGATGAGTCGCGAAAAGACGACAATAGCCGTGACGTTACACGATTGGGATGCTGCTCATTTCTGGTTCATCGACATGGCCATTGTCGTGTGATGCCGTACGTAGCCCGATAGCTCGGGGGCGAACTCGGTAAGCACTTGCCGGATCCGGATCTCCGCGAGCGGGCCGAGCGTGTCGTACACCTCCACGAACACCTCGCGGGCGCGGGCGCGCGGCCAGTCGGCCGGGAGCACCTCCGCCGGCAGCTCTGGGTCGAGGCCGGGGAACACCCGCCAGGTGTCCATCACGCTGGTGCGCGCGAGCAGCGCGTCGGTGGTGCCCACGCTGCCCAGCCTGATGCGGGCCGCCAGCGGGTCGAACTTGGCGATGAAGTCCTGATATGCGGTCCGCAGGTCGGCGAGATCCCAGGCGGCGATGGGCGAACGGCCGCGGATGCCGCCCGCGGTGTGGAACACCGTCGCGCCGGTGACGCGCAACTCGGTGAGCACGTTCTCGGCCTCGTCGGCGCTGATCCGGGGCGAGACCCACACGCCGTCGTACAGCGGTGCGAAGCCCAGCCAGCGCAGCCGTGTGCGGACCACGTGCCGCAGATCCCGCTGCTCCTCGGGCAGCGAGAACGCCGCGACGGTCCAGCCGCCGTCCCACGGCAGCGTGCGCAGCCCGAACCCCATGATGTGCTGGGCGCCCTCGGTGAGCACCTCGGCGGCGTGGGGGGTCAGGCCGTAGTAGGTGCGGCGGCCGATCTTCGACGACTCCAGCAGCCCGCGCCGGGCCAGCCGGCTCAGCGCCGCCCGCGCGCCCACCGCCGACACGCCGAACTCCTCGGCGATGGCGACCAGCGCCGCGGACGGAAGGTGCTCCTCCCTGCCGTACCAATAGTCGCCGAGAAGGGTCAGCAGCAGGTGCTGCGGCGAGGTCCCGCTCTGCAGGCGGGGCAGGCCGACTTTGGCGGCGCTGCCGCGGACCGGTTCTGTTTCGGGGCGAGCCACGCGTAGATTATACGCGTGACAAAAACGCTCACGGTCGTTATCTAACTGGCCACCCGGCAAGGTAGCGATAGCTGACCGGAACGACACAAATGCGTGCAGCCGGGCGGGGCCTCCCCCGCCCGGCTGAGTATTCCGCCTCGTTTGCCTTTCGTGGCCGGTCGCCCAGGTCAGGGCCGGTCCGGGCCGGTGAGACAGGTCAGGGCCGGTCGGCCAGCGGCACGAGCGGCTCGGGCACGGCCGCGGGCTCCGCCTCGGCCGGCACGAAATCGCGCGCCCGGATCAGCACCAGCGAGCAGAGCCCGGACGCGAACGCCACGATCGCGGCGATCAGCAGCACGCGGTTGAGGCCCGCGACGAACCCGTCCACCCGGGCGACGGCGGCCAGGATCGAGCCGAGTGCGGCGATGCCGGTGGCCACGCCGACCTGCCGGAGCGTGCCGTTGATGCCCGAGGCCATGCCGGCCCGGGCGGGCTCGACCACGCCGACAGCCGTAGAGGCGAGCGGCACGTTGACCAGGCCGCCCCCGATACCGCAGACGATCATGCCCGGGATCAGGTGGGTCCAGCTGGAGCCGGGAGTGATGCCGTGCATGAGCAGCAGCCCGAAGCCGGTCAGCGCGAACCCCGACGAGATCATCCCGCGCACCGGGACGACTGTGGTGAGCCGGCCCGCCAGCCCCGCGGTGAGGAAGATGGACAGCGTGAGGAACAGCGTCCGCAGCCCGGTCTCCAGCGCGGAGAAGTGCAGCACGTTCTGCATGTAGATCACGACGTACGTCAGCACCGAGATCAGCGACGCTGAGATCCCGAACGCCGCGAACAGCCCGCCGTTGAAGGTCGGCTTGCGGAACAGCGACAGGTCCAGCATCGGCCGTCGCTGCGCCACCTCGATGGCGAAGAACGCGACGAGCAGGACGGCGGCGGCGATCAGGGTCGCGACGACCTTGGTCTGGCTCCAGCCGTCGGCGCCGTTGATCAGGCCGTACACCAGCGCGCCCAGCGCCCCGGAGAAGGTGATGAAGCCCAGCCAGTCCGGACGGGTGGCGTCCGGGTCGCGCGACTCATCGAGCTTGGTCAGCGTGACGATGATGGCGGCGATGCCGATCGGGACGTTCACCAGGAAGATCCACCGCCAGGACAGCCCGCTGGTGATCGCGCCGCCGACGACGGGGCCGACCGCGAGCGCGACGCCGGTGACCGCGCCGAAGACGCCGAAGGCGACGCCGCGGTCACGCCCCCGAAAGGCGTCGCTGAGCAGTGCCAGCGACGTCGCGAACATCGCCGCGCCGCCGAGGCCCTGCCCGCCCCGCGCCAGGCTGAGGAACAGCGGCCCGGTAGCCAGGCCGCACAGCAGCGACCCGGCCGTGAAGATCACGGCACCGGCCGCGAACATCATCCGCCGGCCCCATAGGTCGGCGAGCGCGCCGGCGGTCAGCAGTACGGATGCCAGTGCCAGCGCGTACGCGTCGAGCACCCATTGCAGATCGGAGAGGGAGGCGCCGAAGGCCCTCTGGATGTCGGGGAGCGCCACGTTAACGATCGTCACGTCCAGCAGGAGCATGAAGATGCCCACGACGACCGCGGTCAAGGTCCACCACTTGCGTGCCATCACGGTTCCCTTCGAGAGTTACGTCACCCACTTTATGATCAACCTCCTTAATCGTCAATATGATTAATTATCAAGTTGATAATCGGTTGATACTCTGGCAGCGACCATGGACTACTCCGACTCCGATGCGCTGCCGCCGGCGCTCGAGGGCTACACCAGCTACCTGCTGGCCCGCGCGTTCGCCCGCGCCCGGACCATCGGGAAGGCCGCCATGCCCCCCGGGCGGCACCCACAGGAGATGAGCATCCTGGCCACACTTCGCGAGCGCGGGCCCATTTCGCAGCGCCGGATCAGCGAGGTGCTCGGCGTCAACCGCACGATGATGGTCAAGGCGATCGACACGCTCGAGCACGACGGGCTGGTGCGGCGCGAGCGCGATCCGGTCGACCGTCGCTCGTACGCGGTGACGCCGACCGACGCGGGCATGGCGGCGCTCGGGAAGATGCACACGGCGGCCACCGCCGGCACGGCGCAGATCACCTCGCGGCTCGACCCGGCCGAGCACGAGCGGCTCAACGAGCTGCTGCGCCGGCTGGTGCCCGACACCGCCAGCCCGCCGGCGGAGATGCTGCGGCACACCGGGTTCCTCGTGGCGACCACGCATGGACGGCTGCGCGAGCGCGCCAAGCACGCGCTGGCCGGGCTCGGTCTGGAGCCCCGTCAGTTCGGGGCGTTGTCGGTGCTGGCCGACATCGAGCCGACGTCGCAGCAGCGGCTGGCCGACGACCTGGGCGTTACCGGCCCCGCGATCGTCGGCATGGTCGACGAACTGGAGCGCACCGGACGGATCGAGCGCTCACGCAACCCCGACGACCGCCGGGCGCACATCGTCAGGCTCAGCACGAAGGGACGCACCGACCTGACCGCTGCCCGACGGGTCATCGAGGCCATCCAGGACGATCTTGCCGAGCGGCTCGGGTCCGACGGGCTCGCCGAGCTCAACGAGCTGCTCGCCAAGATCGCCTAGATCGCCTAGGTCGTTTGGTCAGCGGCATGAAGCCCCACGGCTCAGCCCTTGGGGCGGGGAATCGCGTTGACGGAGTACGGCGTGGTCGGCGTCGGCGTCGTCGTGAAGCGCGCGTTGGGCAGGTAGAGCCGGTCACCGAAGGCGGCCACCGTCGACGGCACGTCGAACCGCGGATCCGTCACCCGCTGCACCACGCGCCCCATGGTCGCGTGCGCGTCGAGCCTTACGACGGTCACCGTGTTGTCCCGGTTCTGCACGGCGTACAGAGTGCGGCCGCGCAGGAGCAGCCCGTCGCCGTTGAGCAGTGACTCGCCGCCGAGGTCGACCTGGCGTGTCACCCCGGTAGCCGGGTCGACGCGGAACAGCAGTCCGGTGTTGGACTGCACGATCAGCAGCGCCTTGCCGTCCGGGGTGGCCGTGATGCCGTTGGCGTTGTTGCCCGGGCCGTACACGATGTCGCCGCTGAGCGGAACGGAAACCGCGGCGTCGGGTAGCCGTCCGTGGCGCAGCGGCAGCTTGTAGATCGCCGGGTTGGTCGAGTCGGTGAACCACGCCGCGCCCAGGGTGAGGATCACGTCATTGACGAAGGACGTGGCGGTCGTGAACTGGTACGACTTGACGATCGCGCCGGTGCGGGTGTCGACGACCCGCCCGTTGCCGCCGCTGCCGCCGGAGACGAACAGCCGGTGGTGCCCGTCGGTCTTCAGCCCCGTCGAGGGCGTGCCGGGGCCTTTGCTGAAGACGGTCCCCCGGCCGGTACGCAGGTCGGCGCGGAAGATCGAGCCGTCCGCCAGCGACCCGACATAGGCAACCGGCCCCGGGCCGGTGGCGATGCCCTCGGGCCGCCAGCCGTCCGGCAGCGGGAAGGACGTGGGGAACGCGGTTTTGCCGTGGGAGTCCGCCTGCCGCTCCTGGGCAGACGCCGCGGGTGCGGTCATGGCCAGCCCGAGGACGACGAGTGCTATCGACAGTCGCTTCATTGGGGACCTCTCCGTTTCGTGCGGCCGCACGGGAATTCTGTGTGCCCTATATACGGGAGAGCGGCACGTGACGGATCACCCGAGTTTGCCCGGCATGCCGGCGCAACTCGTGCGAAAGCGCCGACCACCTTGGCTGAGACGGCGGCGCGCGACTCGTACGGAAGGCGGCGCGACTGTACGGGAGGGCGGTGTGTTTCGTACCGGGAGCGCGGCGCCGTTCGTACGGATAGAGCGTGTTTCGTACGGGAGCGCGGCACGCCACCGAACACCCGAGCGAAAGCCGGCGGTTCCGTGTAGCGTCTCTCGTTGAACATTCGTTCGACCGCTGGGGCATGAGGTGCCGACTTCAGGGCCGGAGATCCCGCTGGCGCGCCTGCTGCGCCGATGGGGCCTGGACGAGCCGCGCTCGCTCACGCCGCTCCCCGCCGACGTAGCGTCGACGGGCCGGAGCTGGCGGCTGGCGATCGGCACGACGACCTTCCTGCTCAAGGAGTACGGCGACGTCGGGCGGCGGCACATCCTGTTCCGGCACCGGGTGCTCGGCGCCCTCGCCGAGACCGGGTTGCCGGTCCCCGCCGCCGTACCGGCGCACGACGGGCGATCACTGGTGACGGCGGCCGGCCGTCCGTACGCCCTCTACCCCTGGGTCGACGGGCACCGGCGCGGCGGGCTCGACCTCTCACTCGCGCAATGCCATCAGCTCGGCGAGCTGCTCGGGCGGGTGCACGCGGCACTCGACGCGCTCACCCCGCCCGTCCAGCAGACCCTGCTCGTGCCGACCAGCCGCGCCGCCGCGGCCATCGCCGAGATCGACGATCTCCTCGGCCTGCTCCCCCGCGACGGCGATGACTTCGATGCGCTCGCGGAGCGCCGGCTGCGCGAGCGCCGGACCCTGCTGTCCGGGCTGGCCGACCACCAGCCGCCCGAGATCGACACCTCGATGGTCGGGTATGTGCACGGCGACTTCCAGGCGGGCAGCCTGCTGTACGGCCGGACCCGCCGGGTGACGGCGATCGTCGGCTGGGGCCGGCTGGCGATCGCGCCGTACGGCGGTGAGCTCGTACGGGCGGCGACATCGCTTTTCGGACACCACGACGAGCGCGGCCTCGATCTCGATCGCGTCGAGGCCTTCGTCGCCGGTCACGCGGAGGCCTTCCCGCTGGACACCGGCCAGGTCCAGTCCGCCGTACATCGGCTGTGGTGGGAGCGGCTGTGCGACGTCGGCGCACTGCGCCGGCGCTACCTCGACCATGCCGCGCCGGGCGACGCCGCTCTTGTCACCTGGTGGACGGAGCATCTGGAGCGCACCCTCGACGTCTTCGCCACCCCGTACACCGCTACCAGCGCCGTTCACCCGAGTTGACTGCGTGCTGTCCAACCGTTGTTCGCCGCTGCCATAATCTCGACCAAAGGTGGCGTACCGTGGCCCACCACCTGCGGGACACGATGGAGGGGGACCCGTGAGCACGGATGACTTTTCGCCGGACGATAAAGCGTGGGGCGATCCCTTCGAAATCGACACGACGGTCGCCCACCCGGCTCGCCGCTACAACTACTGGCTCGGCGGCAAGGACAACTTCGAAGCCGACCGGCGCTCCGGCGACGCGGTCATCGCCGCGTTCCCCACGGTGCGAACCGCCGCGATTGAGGGCCGCCGCTTCCTTCGTCGTCTAGTGACCCACCTGGTCGAGGAGGCGGGGATACGGCAGTTCCTGGACATCGGGACAGGCATCCCCTCGGCCGACAACGTACATGAAGTGGCGCAATCGATTGCGCCGGAGACGCGCGTCGTCTACGTGGACAACGACCCGATCGTGCTGGCGCACGCCCGAAGGCTGCTCGCCGGCTCACCTAGCGGCGCCACCGTGTATATACAGGGCGACCTGCGCAGGCCAGACATGATTCTCCAGAATCCGCAGCTGCGGAACGTCCTTGACTTCAGTCGGCCAATCGCGCTCGTGCTGATCCAGGTCCTTCACTTCCTCGACGATGCCCAAAGGCCCTACGACCACGTAGCCAGATTGGTCGGCGCACTCCCGCCAGGGAGTTACCTCGCCATGTGTCACTCCACCGCCGACTTCATGCCGACCGGGATCACCAGAGATATGGACACCACAGTCAAAGAGGAGAGCGCCCGCAGCCGCGACCCGTTCGTCTTTCGCGACAGGGCCGCATTCGCCCGGTTCTTCGAAGGGCTGGAACTGATCCCGCCAGGTATCGAATCGATATCCGACTGGCACTATGACGGTCCACCCGAGGAGCGCACGTCCCCTGTCGACACTATGTCCTACGGGGCCGTCGCCCGGATTCGCTGACCTCTAGGAGCCTCGTGAGCACCGAAGACTTCTCGCCGGACGGTGGAGCGTGGGGCGAGCCCTTCGAAATCGATACGACGGTCGCGCACCCGGCTCGGCGCTACAACTACTGGCTGGGCGGCAAGGACAACTTCGAGGCCGACCGGAAGTCCGGCGACGCCCTGGCGGCCGTCTTCCCGCAGATCAAGATCGCCGCGATCGAGAACCGCCGCTTCCTGCGCCGGGCGGTGACCTACCTGGTGGAGGAGGCGGGGATACGGCAGTTCCTCGACATCGGCACCGGGATTCCGTCCGCGGACAACGTGCACAACGTGGCCCAGTCGATCGCGCCGGAGTCGCGCGTCGTCTACGTCGACAACGACCCGATCGTGCTGGCGCACGCCCGCAGGCTGCTGCCCGGCGTCGGAGACACCGCCTACATCCACGCCGACCTGCACGACCCCGACGCGATTCTCGGCAACCCCGACCTGCGCGGCACGCTCGACCTGAGCCGGCCGGTCGCGCTCATGCTGATCTTCGTCCTGCACTTCTTCCCGGAGTCGGATGATCCGTACGGCCGCGTGGCGCGGCTGACCGACGCCGTCGCACCAGGCAGTCATCTCGTCATCTCCCACGGAACCGCCGACTTCATGACCGCCGAGATGAAGGCCACCGTCGCCGCGGAATACGCCCGCCACCGCAGCCGTGATCCCTTCCAATTTCGCGACCGGGCCGGGGTCGCCCGTTTCTTCGAGGGGATGGAGCTGATCCCGCCCGGGATCGTGCCGACCTCCGGGTGGCGCAACGACGCCCCGCCGGACGAACGCGCCTCGCCCGCCGACGCCGGCTCGTACGGCGCCGTCGCCCGAATTCGCTGACCATCAAGGAGCCTTGTGAGCAACGAAGACATATTCTCGCCCAACGGCGAGCCGTGGGAGGACCCCTTCGAGATCGACACCACGGTCGCGCACCCCGCCCGCCGCTACAACTACTGGCTGGGCGGCACCGACAACTTCGAGGCCGACCGCAAACAGGCCGACGCGATCGCCGCGGCCTTCCCCGGCATCAAGATCGGCGCGATCGAGAACCGCCGCTTCCTGCGCCGCGCTGTGACCTATCTGGTCAAGGAGGCCGGGATACGCCAGTTCCTCGACATCGGGACCGGCATCCCGTCCGCCGACACGGTCCACCAGGTGGCCCAGTCGCTCGCCCCGGACGCCCGCGTCGTCTACGTCGACAACGACCCGATCGTGCTGGCCCATGCCCGCCGGTTGCTCACCGGAGGGGACGACGGCGCCACCGCGTACCTCCACGCCGACCTGCGCGAGCCCAACAGCATTCTCGACAACTCCGACCTGCACGCGACGCTGGACCTGAGCCGGCCGGTCGCGCTCATGCTGATCTGGGTGGCCCACCTCTTCGAAGACGCTGAACGCCCGTACGTCCACGTCGCGGCGCTGACCCGCGCGCTCGCACCAGGCAGCTACCTCGTCATGTCGCACGCCACCGCCGACTTCATGCCCGCCGAGGTCAAGGCCCGGCTCGACCCGGTCAACGAGCGCGAGCGCGCCCGCACCCGCGATTCCTTCCAGTTCCGCACCAAGGCGGAATTCGCCCGCTTCTTCGACGGCATGGAACTGGTCGAGCCCGGCATCCAGTCGATCTCCGAATGGCGCAACGAAGACCCACCCGAGGAGCGCACCTCCCCCGCCGACACCGCCTCCTACTGCGCCCTCGCCCGCATCCGCTGACCCCCGCTCTCGTACGTCCTCGGCCGAGGACGTCCGAGGCTCGGCCTACGCTGATCGGCATGACGACAGTGGCGGACTTGACCTACCGGTTGCGCGGATTCGTGGCCGTACGCGAATGGGAACCGTTCCATACGCCGAAGAACCTGGCGATGGCGCTCGCCGGAGAGGGCCCCACCACTCGCCGCGGGGGGCGAGGCGGCGGGGCGAGGGTAGCCGTGGGGGTTCAGGCGTGTTTGGTCTGGGCGGCGTCGTGGAGGTCGAGGAGGTCGATGGACTCCGAGCGCATCTGGACCTTGCGGATCTTGCCCGTGACGGTCATCGGGAACTCGTCGACGATGTGGACGTAGCGGGGGATCTTGTAGTGGGCGAGGCGGCCCAGGCAGAACTCGCGGAGTGACTCGGCGGTCAGCGGCTCGGCGCCGGGGCGGAGGCGGACCCAGACCATGAGCTCCTCGCCGTATTTGGCGTTCGGGACGCCGATGACCGCGGCGTCGAGGATGTCGGGGTGGCTGTAGAGAAACTCCTCGATCTCGCGCGGGTAGATGTTCTCGCCGCCGCGGATCACCATGTCCTTGATGCGGCCGGTGATGTTGACGTAGCCGTCGTCGTCCATCACCGCGAGGTCGCCGGTGTGCATCCAGCGGGCCTGGTCGATGGCCTCGGCGGTCTTGTCCGGCTCGTTCCAGTAGCCGAGCATCACGGAGTACCCCCGGGTGCAGAGCTCACCCGGGGTGCCGTGCGGCACGGTGCGCTTGGTGTTCGGGTCGATGATCTTGATCTCGAGGTGGGGGTGCACCTGGCCGACCGTGGAGACACGGCGTTCGAGCGAGTCGTCGGCGCGCGTCTGGGTGGAGACCGGGGAGGTCTCGGTCATGCCGTAGCAGATCGCCACCTCGGTCATGCCCATGCGTTCGATGACCTGTTTCATCACCTCGACGGGGCACGGCGAGCCGGCCATGATCCCGGTGCGCAGCGAGGACAGGTCGTAGGAGTCGAAGCCGGGGTCGTTGAGCTCGGCGATGAACATCGTGGGAACGCCGTACAGGGAGGTGCAGCGCTCGGCGGCGACGGTCTCCAGGGTGGCCGTCGGTTCGAAGGAGGGGGCCGGGATGACGACGCAGGCGCCCCGGCTGGTGGCGGCGAGGTTGCCCATCACCATGCCGAAGCAGTGGTAGAAGGGCACCGGAACGCAGATGCGGTCCTGTTCGGTGTAGTCACACAGCCCGCCGACGAAGTAGCCGTTGTTGAGGATGTTGTGGTGCGACAGCGTGGCGCCCTTGGGGAAGCCGGTCGTACCGCTTGTGTACTGGATGTTGATCGGGTCGTCGGCGTTCAGCTCGGCGCCGATCTCGGCCAGCCGGGCCGAGTCGCCGCCACGGCCCGACGACACCAGCGTGGTCCACTCGTCCGCGCCGATCAGCAGTACGTCCTGGAGCTCCGGGCAGCGCGGCGCGACTTCCGCGATCATCGCGGCGTAGTCGGAGGTCTTGAAGGTCGGCACCGCGACCAGGGTGCGGATGCCCGCCTGCCCCAGCACGTACTCCAGCTCGTGCACCCGATAGGCCGGGTTGATGTTGACCAGGATGGCGCCGATCTTCGCCGTCGCGTACTGGACGAACACCCACTCCGCGCGGTTCGGCGCCCAGATGCCGACGCGGTCGCCCGCGCGCACGCCCAGCGACAACAGCCCGAGGGCCACGGCGTCGACCTCGGCGGCCAGCTCCCGGTAGGTCCAGCGGCGGCCGTTCGGCCGGTCCACCAAGGCCTCCCGGTCGCCGTACGTCGCCACCGTACGGTCGAAGTTGGCGCCGATCGTGTCGCCGAGCAGCGGAGTCGTCGACGTTCCGGACGAGTAGGAAATCATGCCTTCACCATGGCCCGAGCAGGCTGTTTCCGCTACCCCTTGCGTACGGAGGTGTGGAGTGGGAGGTCGCGCGAGGACGTGCCGGCCCACACGGTGTAGGTGCCGGGAGGCGTGACCCAGGCGTGGGTCGTGGCGTCCCAGTGGGCGAACGCCCGGTCGGACAGGGTCACGGTCACCCGACGGTGCTGACCCGGGGCGAGGGACACCTTGGCGAAGCCCTCGAGGCGACGCGGCGGGGCGAGCCGGCCGCCGCCGATATCGCCGGAGCCGTCGGCGCCGCCCACGTAGATCTGCACGACCTGGGTGCCGCGCCGGTGGCCGGTGTTGGTGACCTCCACGCTGACCGTACGGCCATGGCCGTGGACGCCGAGATGATCCAGCCGGAAGGTCGCGTACGACAGGCCGTGCCCGAAGGGGAACAGCGGCTCGATGCCGCGGGCGTCGTAGTGCCGGTAGCCGACGTCGAGGCCCTCGGAGTACGTCGCGACGCCGTCCACCCCAGGGTATTGGGCCGGCGTGTTCGCGGGTGTGTCGGCCAGGCTCTTCGGGAAGGTGATCGGCAGCCGTCCGGACGGGTCGGCGTCGCCGTACAGCACCGCGGCCGCCGCGTTGCCATCCTCTTCCCCCGGATACCAGGCCTGCAGCACGCCGGCCACCTTGTCGAGCCACGGCATCGACACCGGGCCGCCGGTGTTGAGCACGACGACCGTCTTCGGGTTGGCCGCGGCGACCGCCTCGATCAGCTGGTCCTGGTAGCCGGGCAGGGCGAGCCCGGGCCGGTCGATGGCTTCGGTGTCCTTGTTGCTGACGAATACCACGGCCGCGTCCGAACGCTTGGCGGCCGCGACCGCCTCGTCGATCTGCACGTTCGGGGTGCCGGGCGGCGGGGTCCAGGCCAGCTCGATCATCGCCTGACCGTCGGGCTTGGCCCAGTCGACGTTGATGGGATGCGGCTGCCCGGCCGCCAGGTGGACGGTCGCCGACCTGGTCACGCCGGGGAAGCCGCCGCCGTTGTTGATGAGAACCGACCCGTCCAGCGAGAGCATGGCGCGGGCGTGGTTGGTCAGATGGAACGTGTAGTCGCCGTCGACCGGGGCGGTGAACGTGCCGGTCCAGCGGATCGACCAGCCGTTGGGCGGCAGGCCGGGCGCCGGGATGCCGCCGGTCGGGTCCATGTCCACCCACGGGTCGACGCGGGTCAGCGCCGGTTCCCCCGACCACGTGGTGTTCGCGTAGTAGCGGGCGGTCAGGCCGTGCTCGCCGGTCTCGGACGTCAGGGTGTACGACGGGAGCGCCGGCTGCGGGCCCAGGTCGACGGGCGGCATGCCCTCGGCGTGGTTGACCTCGACGCCCTTGCGCTTGACCGCTTCCAGCGGGCTGATCTTGTAGATCGGCGCGACGCCGGAGCTGCCGCCGCCACCGGTCACCGCGGTCCCCGCGCCCGGCCCGATCAGCGCGACGGACTTGGACGTACGGAGCGGGAGCACGCGGGCGTCGTTCTTGAGGAGCACCGTGGAGGCCACGGCGGCGTCCCGGGCGACGGCGCCGTCGCGGGCCGCGTCGATCGGGCGCATTGTCTGCGGCCGGTCGAACAGGCCGAAGCGGAACATCGTCTCGAGGATCCGGTGCACGTGGTCGTCGAGTGTGGCCATGCTCACCTGGCCCGATTGCACCGCCGCCGCCAGCGGGTCGCCGTAGTGCGCGCCGTTGGGGAGCTCGAAGTCGAGCCCGCCCGTCGCGCACCGGATCGTGTCATGGCAGGAGCTGAAGTCGGAGACCACGAAGCCGTCGAAGCCCCAGTCGTTCTTGAGCACGCCCTGCAGCAGCTGCTGGTGCTCGCACGCGTACGAGCCGTTGACCTTGTTCTTCGAGCACATCACCGAGCCGGTCCGGCCCTGCTTCACCGACGCCTCGAAGGCCGGCAGGTAGATCTGGTGCAGGGTCCGCTCGTCGATGAGCTCGTTGACGGTGTCGCGGTCGATCTCCTGGTTGTTGGCCAGGTAGTGCTTCGCGTTGGCGATCACGCCCTGCGACTGGATGCCCTGGATGTTGCCCGCGGAGATCTGCCCGGCGAGATAGGGGTCCTCGCCGTACGCCTCGAACGTACGGCCGTTGAGCGGGATGCGGGCGATGTTGATGTCGGGGCCCTCCATGAGGTTGCGCCCGGTGTCGCGGGTCTCCCGTCCCTCCACCGCGCCGTACGCACGGGCGACGCCCGGGTCGAAGGAGGCGGCGAGGCCGAGCGGCGCGGGCAGCGCCGTCGACTGGGCCTGCACCGGGCCGCTGGACCCGACGCCCGCGGGCCCGTTGTTGAGCCGCAGCGCCGGGATGCACAGCCGCGGGATCGGCAGCGTCTCCCTGGCGTGCGCGCTGTCGGAGACGGCATGCGACATGGCCACCTTCTCGTCCAGCGTCATCTCGGGCAGCAGCAGGTCGGCCCGGCGCGGCGCGGACAGCCGCGCGTTCATCCACGGCGCGTCCGCGCAGTCGTCGGCGGCGGCCGCCGCGCCGGACGGGGTGGCGGCGGCCGGTCCAGGGGCGCCCAGTCCGATGGCGAGCAGCAGTACGGCCGTGAGGGGGGCGATCCAGGCGCGGTACGGCATGTCTAATAGGAAAGCGCTTCCCAGGGCGACTGTCCAGACCATACGTCCGACGAAAAATTGCACCTATTGACTGTCGATCGGCCACACCTTAGTTTCGCGAGAGGAAAGATCCGATCAATTGGGAGCATTATGCGTCGCCCCGCTCGTACCCCCATCGCGCTGTTCGCCGTTTTGGCCACGGCCTTTGCCGCCTTCTCCCCCGTCCGTACGGCGAGTGCGACGGCCCTGGCGGAGGGGGCCACAGATCCGATCCCGGTGTCGCTGACGGGGTCGTCCGACAACGACGCGATCTCCAGCGCATCCGATCGAGGTGGCAACTTCGACGGCTCGGGCTACACCTTCCCGGCCGAGGAGCTACCGGCGGCCGGGCCCGCCACGGTCGGCGGCGTGCCGTACGACTTCCCGAGCGCCGCCGCGAACAACAACGTGGTGGCCATGGGACAGACGCTTGCGCTGCCGCGGGGCCGCTACAGCGGCGCGTACCTGCTCGCCTCGTCCAGCTACGGCGACGCCGGCGGCACGGCCACCGTGCACTACGCCGACGGCTCGACCAGCTCGGCGTCGATCGGCGCGTCCGACTGGTACTCCAGCGGCGGCAGCGGCGCGCTCAACACGACGTTCCGCTACAAGCCGGATGGCACCAAGGACGCCCACCCGGTCTCGATCTTCCCCGTACAGACCTGGCTGGACCCGGCCCGCGAGGCGACCGGGATCACGCTGCCGGTCACCAACACCCCCGCGCCGAACAAGTCGAGCCTGCACGTCTTCGCGCTGTCGCTGCAGCCGGTCGTGTCCGGCACGGCGATCCGGATCACGGACGCGCGGTCGACGTTCAAGGTCGACGGGAAGGCCCAGCAGGTCGAGGCGACCGTCGTCAACGTGGGCGACCAGTGGCTGCGCGGCGGTCACGACGCGACCGTGACCGTGCGGGCCTCGGGGGTACGCACGGTCGCGCCCGCGCGAGTGACCCGGCTCGCTCCCGGAGAGCAGGCGCGGGTACGGATCGGCATCGCCAAGGACGCCTCGATCCCCGCCGGCACCGTCCTGCCGGCCACGGCGACGGCGGTCGTACGCGGCGGCGCGCGGGCGACGCAGTCGTTCCAGCTGACCGCCGGCGTGCCGACCTATGACGCGTCGAACGCTTCGCTGGCCAGGCACGAGTCGCCGGACTGGTTCAACGACGCAAAGTTCGGGATCTTCATCCACTGGGGCGTCTACTCGGTGCCCGCGTGGGCGCCGGTCGGCCAGCAGTACGCCGAGTGGTACTGGCGGCACATGAACGACGTGGACAGCCCGACCTACCAGCACCACCGCGATACGTACGGCACCGACGTCAACTACGACGACTTCATCCCGCAGTTCACGGCGCAGAACTTCGACCCGAAGAGCTGGGTGCGGCTGTTCCAGGACGCGGGCGCGAAGTACTTCGTGCTCACCTCGAAACACCACGAGGGCTTCTCCCTGTTCGACACGAAGTACAGCGATCGCAACGCCGTAGAGATGGGCCCGCACCAGGACCTCGTGAAGGGGCTGTTCGACGCGTCGCGCAAGTACGCCCCGGGGCTGCACCCGGGCCTCTACTACTCGCTGCCCGAGTGGTACAACCCGGCGAACCCGCCCGGCAACGGCACCTTCCCGACCGGCGGCCCGAAGAACCCCTACACCGGCCAGCCGATCCCCTACACGGGCTACCAGCCGGTGCAGGACTACGTGAACGACTTCCAGGTGCCGCAGATGGAGGAGATCATCCACAACTACAGCCCCGAGGTGCTGTGGTGCGACATCGGCTTCCCGGCGACGAACCCGCAGGTCGCTGCCGACTTCTTCAACCACGCGGCGCAGGCCGGTCAGCAGGTCGCCATCGACAACCGGTGCGGCATCCCGTCACACGACTTCACTACGCCCGAGTACACGACGTACCCGAACACCGTCGTGGCGAAGTGGGAATCCAGCCGCGGCCTCGACCCGTTCTCCTACGGCTACAACGCCGCCACCCCGGACGACCAGTACATGACCGCCGACGAGGTCGTCGACTCGCTCGTCGACATCGTGAGCAAGAACGGCAACTTCCTGCTCGACATCGGCCCCAAGGCCGACGGCACGATCCCGGCGATCATGGAGCAGCGGCTCCGCGAGACCGGCGCCTGGCTGAAGGTCAACGGCGAGTCGATCTACGGCACGACGTACTGGTCCCGGGCCGCGCAGGAGGGCGACCTCCGCTTCACGGTCCGGCAGAACAAGGCCTTCTACATCACCTCGCTGACCCAGCCGGGTGACCAGGTCACCGTCACCTCCCCGGTTCCGATCGGCGCAGGTGACAAGGTCACCTTGCTCGGTTACCACGGAGGCCCGCTGCACTGGACCAAGCGGGACGACGGCTCGCTCGTCATCGACGTCCCCAAGGCCGCCCGGTCCGCCGGCCAGTATGCCTGGGTCTTCAAGATCGCCTGACTACGGTGTCGGGTACGGGTCGAGCCAGGCGCCGGCTGCGACGCGCCGCCGACGGCGGAAATGCCGGAGCCGCCGACAATCTACGCAAAATACGTGCCTCCCTCGGCGGCATCTGACCACGGTGCGCGTCAGTGGCAGCGGCCGGCGGTGATGTGGCGCTCCCCGGTGAGGCCGGACGGGACGTGCAGGCAAACGATCTGGGTGGCCTGCTGAAAGTCGGTTGGTTCGACCGTGATCAGCCCGGTTCGCGAATAGTCGATGTCGGGCTGGAACTCGCGACTGAGTTCGTTCGCAGCAAGGCCGCTACACGGCCCGGACGGGCAATGCACCGCCGTCATCGCGTCACGCAGGACGCCCTCGTCACGGGGGCTGACCTTCCGTTGGCCGGCCAGGCT
>DATBKU010000102.1:0-18844 GCA_036555725.1 Streptosporangiaceae bacterium
CGGCCGCCGGTCGCCGAAGCCGTCCAGGCGTACGGTTTCCAGCGCGGCCGCGACCCGCAGCCGGCGCTCGGCGCGCGGCACCTTCCGGATACGCAATCCGTAGGCGACGTTCTCGGCGACGTTCATGTGCGGGAACAGGGCGTAGTCCTGAAAGACCGTGTTGACGTCGCGTTCGAAGGGCGCGCGCCGCGTCACGTCGACCCCGTCCAGCTCGACGGTGCCCTCGGTGGGCAGCTCAAACCCGGCGATCATGCGCAGCACAGTCGTCTTGCCGGACCCCGACGGGCCGAGCATCGCGAAGAACTCGCCGTCGGCGATCTCCAGGTCGATCCCGGCGACCGCCTCGACGGCCCCGAAGGACTTGCGGAGGCCGCTGAGCCTGATCGCGGGCGTATTCATTAGGCGCTCACCATCACGAATCGAAGTTCGGTCATCTCGTTCACCGCGTACGCGGGCCCTTCTCTGGTGTTGCCCGCGTCCCGCAGGCCGCCGTACGGCTGCTGGTCGGCGCGGAACGTCGGCACATCGTTGACGATCACACCGCCGAACTCCAGCGTCTTGCCCGCCCGCAGCGCCTTGCCGAGGTCTGAGGTGAAGACCCCGGCCTGCAGGCCGTAGCGGGAGTCGTTGGCCATGGCCAGCGCCTCGTCGAAGGACTCGTAGCGGGTGACGGTGACGACCGGGCCGAACACCTCCTGGCACTGCAGCCGCACCGTCGCCGGCGGACCCTCGACGACCGTGGGGCGCAGCAGACCGGCCGAGCTGTCGGTGCCGGACTCGATGACGTCGCCGCCCGCCAGCACCTTGGCGCCGGCCGCGGCCGCCTCGTCGATCCACTCCTTGACACGGTCGGTGTCGCCCTTCGAGATCAGCGAGGAGACGTCGGTGTTCTCGTCGGCCGGGTCGCCCACGATCAGGCCCTCGACCCTGCCGACCAGGGCGTCGATGAAGTCGTCGGCGACGTCGGCGTGGACGTAGACACGCTGGGTGGAGATGCACGACTGCCCGGCGTGGGAGAACCCGGCCACGGCGACCTTGGCGGCGGCCGTCTCCCAGTCGCTCGGCGAGTCGATGATCAGCGGCGAGTTCGAGCCGAGCTCCAGCCGGACCTTCTTGCGCGGCGCCTTGCCCGCCATCGCCCAGCCGACCTCGGACGAACCGGTGAACGTGATGTACGCCACGTCGTCGTGGGTGGCCAGCGCCTCGCCGACGACCGAGCCGGAGCCCGTGACGACGTTCAGCCAGCCCTTGGGCACGCCGAGGCCGTGCAGCAGCTCGACCAGCAGCAGCGACGACACGGGGGTCTGCGACGCGGGCTTCAGCACGACCGGGCAGCCGGCGGCGATCGCCGGCGCCAGCTTGTGCGCCACCAGGTTCAGCGGGAAATTGAACGGCGAGATCGCGGCCACCACGCCGACCGGAACCCGCAGCGTGAAGGCGGTCTTGCCGGCCCCGGCCGGGGTCGCGTCGATCGGCACGACGTCGCCGCCCATCGTGCGGGCCTCGGCGGCGGCGAACGCGAACGTCTCCACGGCACGGGCGGCCTCGACGCGGGCGGTCTTCAGCGGCTTCGCGGCCTCGTGCGCGATGGCCTTGGCGAAATGCTCCTGGCGGTCGTGCAGTGCCGCCGCGGTCTGCTCCAGGACGCGAATCCGGTCCGTACGGGGAAAGTCGTCGCGGCGCAGTGCCGCCGCGGCGGCCGCGACCGCGTTTGCGACGTCACGTGAACCGGCGCTGGGAACCTGGGCGACCAGGCCGCCGTTATACGGGGCCCGCACCTCCATCAGGCCGTTCTCACCGGAGGGAATCCATTCGCCGTCGATCAACATGCCGGGCACGGGGAACAGGGGTTCACTCATTAGGGCCACCTCCTTCCCAAACGTATGCCCTCAGAACACTTGGTGGCACGCCACAATGATCGGGGTAGGGATCCTGTCGTAGGGCGGGCTTGCGCCCCTCTGCGTGGCGTCTGCCACCATGACACAACAGCCTCCCGCCCCCTGCGGGACCCGCGGGGGGAGGGGTGACCAGCGACAACTGGTCACTCCGTGGGTGGCGCGACGCAGGTCGGTCGCGGCGACCCCGCGCACCGGCCCCGAACGCAATGAGGAGTTCACGTGACCACTGGCGCCGCCGCACGCAGCGCCCCACCGGGCACCGTGCAGGACACGTCTTCTGAATTGGTCCAGCTGCTCACGCCGGAGGGCGAGCGGGTGGAGCACCCGGATTACCCGCTGGACCTGACCGCCGACCAGATTCGCGACCTCTACCGCGATCTCGTCATCGTCCGGCGCATCGACCTCGAGGCCGTGGCCCTCACCCGGCAGGGTGAGCTCGGCATCTGGGCCTCCCTGCTCGGCCAGGAGGCGGCGCAGATCGGCTCCGGCCGGGCCCTCGCCGACCAGGACATGGTCTTTCCCACTTACCGCGAGCACGCCGTGGCCTGGTGCCGCAAGGTGGAGCCGGTCAAGCTGCTGGGGCTGTTCCGTGGCGTCAACCACGCCGGCTGGGACCCCAAGGACCACAACTTCCACCTGTACACGATCGTGATCGGGAGTCAGACCCTGCACGCGACCGGGTACGCGATGGGCATCCAGCGCGACGGCGCGGTCGGCACCGAGGGCGGCGCCGCCGCGATCGCCTACTTCGGCGACGGCGCGACCTCGCAGGGCGACGTCAACGAGGCGTTCGTCTGGTCCTCGGTGTTCAACGCCCCGGTCGTGTTCTTCTGCCAGAACAACCAGTGGGCGATCTCCGAGCCGCTGGAGAAGCAGTCGCGGATCCCGCTGTACCGGCGGGCCCAGGGCTTCGGCTTCCCCGGCATCCGCGTCGATGGCAACGACGTGTTCGCCTGCCTCGCCGTCACCCGCAAGGCCCTCGACAGCGCCCGCGACGGCCAGGGCCCGACGCTCATCGAGGCGTACACCTATCGGATGGGCGCGCACACCACGACCGACGACCCCACCCGGTACCGGCTGGAGGCCGAACTCGAGGCGTGGAAGCTCAAGGACCCGATCGAGCGGGTCAAGGCCTACCTCGTCAAGAACGAGATGGCCGACGCCGCGTTCTTCGAGAAGATCGACGCCGAGGCCAAGGAAGTCGGCGCCGATGTGCGCCGGCAATGCCTGGAGCTGCCCGACCCTGGTCCGCTGACCATCTTCGAGAACGTGTACGCCGAGCCGCACCCACTGATGACCGAGGAGCAGGAGCAGTTCGCCGCCTACCTCGAGTCCTTCGAGGAGGAGGGGGCATGACCGACAAACTCACCCTTGGCAAGGCGCTCAACGAGGGCATGCGCAAGGCGATGGAGAACGACCCCAAGGTCCTCATCATGGGCGAGGACGTCGGCAAGCTCGGCGGCGTGTTCCGGGTGACCGACGGGCTGCAGAAGGACTTCGGCGAGAGCCGGGTCATCGACACCCCGCTCGCCGAGTCGGGCATCGTGGGCACCGCGATCGGGCTGGCGCTGCGCGGCTACCGGCCCGTGTGCGAGATCCAGTTCGACGGCTTCGTCTTCCCGGCGGCCGACCAGATCATCTCCCAGCTGGCCAAGATGCACATGCGCTCGCTCGGCAAGGTGGACCTGCCGGTGGTGGTACGGATCCCGTGCGGCGGCGGCATCGGCGCGGTCGAGCACCACAGTGAGTCGCCGGAGGCGTACTTCGCGCACACGGCCGGGTTGCGCGTCGTGGCCTGCTCGAACCCCGCCGACGCGTTCACGATGATCCAGCAGGCGATCGCCTCGCCGGACCCGGTGATCTTCTTCGAGCCCAAGCGGCGCTACTGGGACAAGGCCCCGGTGCCGGTGGACCTGGGCCCGGATCTGGCTGGAGCGCCCCCGCTGCACCAGGCCATCGTGGCCAGGCCGGGCGACGACGTGACCGTGCTGGCGTACGGCCCGATGGTGAAGACATGCCTGGAGGCCGCGAGCGCCGACGAGGAGCACTCGCTGGAGGTCATCGACCTGCGGTCGCTCAACCCGCTCGACATCGACACGATCACCGCGTCGGTGCGCAAGACGGGCCGCTGCGTCGTCGCGCACGAGGCCCCCGTCTTCGGCGGGTTCGGCGCCGAGCTGGCCGCCCGCATCACCGAGAAGTGCTTCTACCACCTCGAGGCGCCGGTGCTCCGGGTCGGCGGGTTCTCCACGCCGTATCCGCCGTCGCGAGTCGAGGAGCAGTACCTGCCCAACCTCGACCGGATCCTCGACGCCGTCGACCGATCGTACGGGTGGTGACGCGCATGGCGGACATCAAGCAATTCAAGCTGCCGGATGTCGGCGAAGGCCTGACCGAGGCCGACATCGTCAAGTGGCACGTGCAGCCGGGCGACACGGTCGAGGTGAACCAGACGATCGTCGAGATCGAGACGGCCAAGGCGGTGGTCGAGCTACCCTGTCCGTACGAGGGCGTGGTGGCAGAGCTGCTGGTCGGCGAGGGCGACACCATCGACGTGGGGGTGCCGATCATCTCGGTCGATGTCTCCCCCGGCGACGCGACCGAAGTGGTCGGTGGCGACCAGGACCCGGAGTCGTACCAGAACCTGGCCCAGGAGGAGACGCCCGCGGAACCCGCGGCCCCGGCCGAGCCGGAGCCGGAGAAGCGGCAGCCGGTGCTGGTCGGCTACGGCGTGAAGCAGGGCGCCACCAAACGGCGCCCGCGCAAGCGCCCCGCTACGGCAGCCGCACCCGCCGCGTCGGCACGGCCCGAGCCCGTATCAACGGAGCCCGTACAAGCGGAACCGGTACAAGCGGAACCGGTACGACCTGAGCCGGGGCGGGTGGCCGTGCTGGCGAAGCCGCCCGTACGGAAGCTGGCCAAGGACCTCGGCGTCGACCTCACCGCGCTGACCGGTACCGGGCCGCAGGGGTCGATCACCCGCGACGACGTGCAGGCAGCCGTCCAACCCGACCAGGCCGACCAGGCCGTCCCGGCACCCGCGGCGGCCACGGCCGTGCGCGAGGTGGGGCGCGAGGAGCGGATCGCGGTCAAGGGGGTGCGCAAGCACACCGCGGCGGCCATGGTCCAGTCGGCGTTCACCGCGCCGCACGTCACCGAGTTCCTGCAGGTCGACGTCACCGAGACGATGGCGGCCGTGCAGCGGCTGCGGACGATATCGGAGTTCGCCGAGGTCAAGGTGTCGCCGCTGCTGCTGGTGGCGCGGGCCCTGCTGACCGCCGCGAAGCGGTACCCGATGATCAACGCGGCGTGGGACGGGCAGGCCCAGGAGATCGTGGTCAAGCACTACGTGAACCTCGGGATCGCGGCGGCGACCGACCGCGGCCTGATCGTGCCGAACGTCAAGGATGCGCACGCGCTCTCGCTGCCCGAACTGGCGGCGGCCCTGCAGCGGCTCACCGAGACGGCCCGGGCGGGTAAGGCCCAGCCGGCCGACCTGTCCGGCGGCACGGTCACGATCACCAATGTCGGGGTCTTCGGCGTCGACACCGGAACCCCGATCCTGACCCCTGGCGAGGTCGCCATCCTCGCCTTCGGGCAGGTCAGGGATATGCCCTGGGTGCACAACGGGGAGATCAAGATCCGTAAGGTGACGACGCTGGCGCTGTCGTTCGACCATCGGGTCGTCGACGGCGAGCTCGGCTCCGCTGTGCTGCGCGACGTCGGCGCCATGCTCGAAGACCCGCTGCGTATGCTCGCCTGGAGTTAAGTCCGCGATTCCCCTCGTACGGGAGATTTCCCACGTTTCGTCCAGGGAGATGCTGGTGCGAGGGGACGGCGGGGCGCGGTGCCCGGCCGGAGTCAGGCGAAGGTGAAGCCCTTGGCGTCTCGGCGGCGCAGCGTCCACGCGGCCAGCACGCCGCCGATCAGCCCGAACAGGTGCCCCTGCCAGGAGATCTGCGGGTTGTTGGGCAGCACGCTGGCGGCGATGGCCGTGCCGTACAGCACGCCGACCACGACGGCGATGATCACGTCGAGCAGCCGCCGCTCGAACACCCCGCGCCCGACGAGGTAGCCGAAGTAGCCGAAGACGAGGATGCTCGCGCCGATCGTCACGCCGTTGGACGGGCCGAGGAACCAGACGCCGAGCCCGCCGACGACCATGACGATCACGTTCATGACGAGGAACTTGGAGATGCCGCGGAGCGCGGCGAGGAAGCCGAGGACGGCGAACGGCACGGTGTTGGCGATCAGATGATCGAAGCTGGCGTGCAGGAACGGCGCCGTGAATACGTGCGGCAGATCGCTCACGTCGTGGGCGCGAATGCCGTACGTGAGGATCTGGTTGTTCGTCACGAAGGCGAGGACCTCGAGCGCCCACATGATCGCGAGCGCGAAGCCGACCACGACTATCGCCGAGACCGCCCGCGTGGCGTGGGTCGCCAATCCCTCGGACTGGGTTTGGCGGGGGATCGGGAAGTCGTCGGCCATGCCTGACACCGTACGTCCTCTCGCCGTGCCTTGTCCTTCCCGGAACAACGATCCACGGCCGCTGAAAATCTCGTGGCGGCCGCGCAAAATCTCGGGATATCAGCGGAGCGCGGCGTGGCGAAGATATCGACGCTCGTCAGGCGTGGTGCCACCCCATACGCCATCGGGCTCGCCGGCCCGCAACGCCCAGGCCAGGCAGTCGGGCTGCACCGCGCAGCCGGCGCAGATCGCCTTGGCCCGGTCGACCTGGTCGACCGCCGGGCCGGCGAAGCTCACCGGGTAGAACAGCTCAGGATCGGACCCGCGGCAGGCCGCGTACAACGTCCAGTGATCCTCGTCGTCGTGGCTCGTTCCGTTGCTCATTACGTCTCCTCGAGGCCGAACAGCGCGACCAAATGATCAGGTGAGCGCCCCCGCACCCGCTCCAGCAGCAGGCGTTCGACTACCCGGCGTATCGAGGTCGACACCATTTCGAGCTCGCCGGCGCCGAGCGTGGGCGAGCGGCGGGCCAGCCGGGCCAGCTCACCGGTGATCACCACTTCGCAGCGGCGTCGCAGCGCGTCGACGGCTCGGACATCCGCCGGTGCGGACGGAACCGCTGCGGGCGCGACGGCGCAGGTCGGGGTGGCCACGGGAGCCTCCGGGGAGCAGCTGAATCAATCTCCTGCCCCACCGTAATACTACGAATCGTAGTACTACAACCCGTCGAGAGGAATTGCCTGGCCGGGTTTTCGCGGTCAGGATTCGTGGCAGCCGGACACCGTACGATGGCCGAGCCGGTCGGCGAGCTCGGCCAGGAAGTCCTCGGTGAGCCGAGGCCAGTTCCAGAAGCGGAAGCCGAGCATGGCGAACGCCCACGGCGAGTCCCAGTGCCACTCGTTCAGGCCGGCCGTGGCGCCGCAGCCCAGGCAGCGCAGCCCGGCGGCACCGCCGTCGGCCCACTCATCGGCGGCGTCGACGACCACCTCGATCGGCAGCCAGGAGGCGCACCGCGGGCAGGTGAACCGGTCGCCCTCGCGGACCTTGCCGTAGAAGACCGTACGGCCGAGATCGATCTCCAGCCCGTTGGCCCACTGCGTCAAGAAGCCGTCGTACGGCTCCTTTACAGCCGACGGGTACGCGGGCCCGGGGGCGTGTCCCCCGTCGGCCTCGCCGAGCGCGCAGTCGGTGCGCTCCGGCCGTACGATCTCGGCGGCCACCAGCCAGTCGAGCACCCGTTCCGCGAGGTCATCGGCCTCGTCCTCGGTGGCCTCCACGTCGGCGATCCAATGACACCAGTCCCCCACCACTCCCACCCATCCAAGAGCCGCATGTGTTTCGAAGGGTACGCGGAGTGAGGCCTCGGTATCGCCCGGGCGCGACGTTGTGTGACTGGCGGGACGAAAAGCACCCAAAGGGAGGTGTTGTCGCTGCAAAATCCGTAGCCGGCTCAGCTGTCTGTATGGTTTCGGATCGCCGCCGCTGCCGACACCATGTCCGCGTCCGAGGTGGCAGGGGGACTGTGATGAGCGCAGACGATCACCGGGCCTTCGCGCCGGGCGACGACCCGGAGCTCGCCGAGTCCGGCGTGTCGATCATCGTGGTGACGTACAAGAACGCCGCCCACATCGGCTCCTGCGTGGCGGCGGCGCGGCGGGCGGCGCCGGCCGTGCCCACCGAGCTGATCATCGTCGACAACGCGTCCGGCGACGACACCGCGGCAGCCGCCAAGGACGCCGCGCCCGACGCCCAGGTCATCGAGCATCACCGCAACGGCGGCTTCGCGGACGGCTGCCACGTCGGCGCTGCCCACGCGCACGGCCGCCGGCTGCTGTTCCTCAACCCGGACGCGGTCCCGGCGCCGGGCAGCGTGGACGCCCTGCTCGACTGCGCCCGGCGGCACCCCGATGCAGGCATCGTCGGCGGGCGGTGCCTGCGTCCGGACGGGTCCGTGGACCCTCGATCGTGGTGGGGGCGGCCGTCGCTGTGGTCGGCCTTCTGCTTCGGCCTGCTGCTCAGCTCGGCCTTCCCCGGCAGCCCGCGGTTCGACCCGGAGTCGCCGGTGCCGTGGTCCGGCGACCCGGACGAAGAGCGCCGGGTGCCCATCGTCACCGGCGCGTTCATGCTCGTCGACCGGGCGTTGTGGGACCGGCTGGAGGGCTTCGATCCGGCGTTCTTCATGTATGGGGAGGACGCCGACCTGTGCCTGCGCGCCGCCGCGGTGGGCAGGCGGCCCCTGGTCACGGCACGCGCGGCGTTCGAGCACTCGGGCGGCGCCTCGTCGACCAGCCCGCGCAAGCTGCGCCTGCTGTTCACCGGCAAGGTGACGGTGGTGCGGCGGCATCTGCCCCGAGGCCGGCGCTCGATGGGGGTACGCCTGCTGCTCTGCGGCGTCCTGCTGCGAGCGGTCATCGGGCGTGTGCTGACGGCCCGGTCCGAACGGCAGGGCCGCCCCGCTGTCGCGGCCACCGACTGGCGCGCGCTGTGGGCGGCGCGCCGCGAGTGGCGCAACGGCTGGCAGTAAAACCCGGTGGGACAAGGCGAAAACGGCCGGGCCGCGATTGGTTTACCTGGGGACCGGCCGACTTGGGTCAGCGTCCGGACCTGGTCTTTTCCACCTACCGGACCGGGCGGCTGCCTTACGTTGGCCGCCGTGAAGGCACTTGTGCTGGCAGGGGGGTCGGGTAAGCGGCTGCGGCCGATCACGCACACGTCGGCGAAGCAGCTCGTACCCGTCGCCAACAAGCCTGTCCTTTTCTACGGCCTGGAGGCCATCCGCGACGCCGGGGTCACCGACGTCGGCGTCGTCGTCGGCGATACGGCCGCCGAGATCGAGGAGGCGGTCGGCGACGGCTCGGCCTTCGGGCTGTCCGTGACGTACATCCGGCAAGACGCCCCGCTCGGGCTGGCGCACGCCGTTCTCGTCGCACGCGACTACCTGGGCGAGGACGACTTCGTCATGTACCTCGGCGACAACTTCATCGTCGGCGGCATCAACACCCTCGTCGAACGGTTCCGTACGGAACGTCCGGCCGCGCAGATCATGCTGACCAAGGTGCCCGACCCGAGGGCCTTCGGGGTCGCCGAGCTCGACGTCGCCGGACGGGTCGTCGGCCTAGAGGAGAAGCCGGACCGGCCCAAGAGCGACCTCGCCCTGGTCGGCGTCTACCTGTTCACCCCGGCCGTACACGAGGCGATCGACCGCCTGAAGCCGTCCTGGCGCGGCGAGCTGGAGATCACCGAGGCCATCCAGGGCCTCATCGACGCGGGCCACCGCATCGACTCCACCGTCATCTCCGGCTACTGGAAGGACACCGGGAACGTCGCGGACATGCTGGAGGTCAACCGGCTCGTCCTGGAGACCGCCGAGTCCGCCCGCCAGGGGTCGGTCGAGGCGTCCGAGCTCATCGGCAGGGTCGTGGTCGAGGAGGGCGCCAAGGTCAGCGGCTCCCGCATCGTTGGACCCGTCATCGTCGGGGCGCGCACGCAGGTGATCGACTCGTACATCGGGCCGTTCACGTCGATCTCGGCCGACTGCGTCATCGACGACAGCGAGCTGGAGTACTCCATCGTGCTGCCCGGCGCGTCCATCAAGGGGGTGCGGCGCATCGAGGCGTCGCTCATCGGCCGCGACGTCGAGGTGACGCCCGCGCCGAAGACACCCAAGGCCCATCGGCTCGTCCTGGGGGACCACAGCAAGGTGCAGATCAGCCCATGAAAGTCCTGGTGACCGGGGGTGCGGGGTTCATCGGATCCCACTACGTGCGCACGCTGCTCGGCGGCGGCTACCCGGGCTATGAGAACGCGGCCGTGACCGTGCTCGACAAGTTCACCTACGCCGGCAACCCCGCCAACCTCACGCCGGTCCGCGACCAGGTGACCGTCGTACGCGGTGACATCGCCGACGCCCAGGTGCTCGCCGAGGTGGTGCCGGGGCACGACGTCGTGGTCAACTTCGCGGCCGAGTCACACGTGGACCGATCCATCGCCAGCTCGGCCGGCTTCGTCATCACCAATGTGCTGGGCACCCAGACGCTCATGCAGGCCTGCCTCGATGCGGGCGTGCCGCGGGTGGTGCAGGTCTCCACCGACGAGGTGTACGGCAGCATTCCCGAGGGCTCGTGGACCGAGGACGCCCCGCTCGCGCCCAACTCGCCGTACTCGGCGGCCAAGGCGGGCGGCGACCTCATCGCCCTCGCCTACGCCCGTACGCACGGCCTGGACGTGGTGATCACGCGGTGCTGCAACAACTATGGGCCGTACCAGTTCCCCGAGAAGGTCATCCCGTTGTTCGTGACGAACCTGCTCGACGGCGCCCGGGTGCCGCTGTACGGTGACGGGCGCAACATCCGCGGCTGGGTACACGTCGACGACCACTGCCGGGGCATCCAGCTGGCCCTCGAGAAGGGGCAGGCCGGCGAGGTCTACCACATCGACGGCGACGCCGAGTTGACCAACCTGGAGCTGACCGAGCGCCTGCTGGACGCCTGCGGCGCGGGCTGGGAGTCGGTGGAGTACGTGCCGGACCGCAAGGGCCACGACCGCCGGTATTCGCTCGACGACGGCCGGCTGCGTGGCCTCGGCTACGAACCGCGGACGCCGTTCGCCGACGGTCTGGCCGCGACCGTACGGTGGTTCGCCGACAACCGCGCCTGGTGGGAGCCGCTCAAGGGGCGCAAACCGTAGGCGAGCGACGCGCCACCGGGCGACGTGCAGCGCACAAACTCAACACAGCTGTTTTGCTGACGGGCCGACGAGCGCAGCGAGGAGGGAGCCCGCGTGAGCAAGTGGGTGGTGACCGGTGCGGCGGGCATGCTCGGCCGCGACGTTGTCGACCTGCTGCGACGGCGCGGCGACGCCACCGTTGTCGCGATGAGCCACGACGACCTGGACATCACCGACGCGAGCGCGGTGCCGGCGGCCCTGGAGGATCACCACCCCGACGTCGTCGTCAACTGCGCGGCGTGGACGGCCGTCGACGCCGCCGAGTCCAATGAGGACGACGCGCTGCGCGTCAACGGGACCGCTGTGCGCACGATCGCGACCGCCTGCCGCGACATCGGGGCCCGGATGGTGCAGGTCTCGACCGACTACGTCTTCGACGGGCGGGCATCGACGCCATACGCCGAGGACGCCCGGCCCCGGCCGCGCTCCGCGTACGGCCGGACCAAGCTGGCCGGCGAGCGCGCGGTGCTCGAGTTGCTGCCCGCGATGGGGTACGTCGTACGGACGGCCTGGTTGTACGGCGCGCACGGGCCGAACTTCGTCGCGACGATGATCAGGCTGGCCGCGGAGCGCGAGACGGTCGACGTCGTGGCCGATCAGCGCGGGCAGCCGACGTGGTCCAGGGACGTGGCCGGGCGGATCCTGGCGCTGCCCGGCGTGGCGCCGGGGATCTACCATGCCACGAACGCCGGGGGCACGACCTGGTGCGGGCTGGCCCGCGAGGTGTTCCGGCTGCTCGGGACCGATCCGGGCCGGGTGCGGCCGACGACCACCGACCGGTTCCCCCGACCGGCCCCGCGGCCGGCGTACAGCGTCCTGGGGCATGATGGCTGGCGCCGGGCGGGGCTCGCCCCGCTCCGGTCTTGGCAGCCGGCCCTGCTCGAGGCCTTTCCGACGCTCGCCAAGTAGCACGTAGGGAGCGCCGGTGTACATCTCGACCACCCGGGAGGCCGACGCGGCTGCCGTGGTACCGCGCCGCGGCGGGGTGCTGCGGGCGGTCGCCGCCAACGTGGTGGCGCTGGGCGCGGTCAGCCTCGTCACCGACGTGTCGTCGGAGATGGTCACCGCGGTGCTGCCGCTCTACCTCATCGTGGCGCTCGGGCTCAGCCCGCTGCAGTTCGGCCTGCTGGACGGCCTGTACGCCGGGGCCACCGTGCTGGTACGGCTGGTCGGCGGACACGTGGCCGACCGCTGGCAGCGCCGCAAGCTCGTCGCCGGCTTCGGGTACGGCCTGTCGGCGATCTGCAAGCTCGGGCTGCTCGCCGCGGGGCGTTCGGCCGTCGGGATCGGCGCCGTGCTCGCGGTGGACCGCGTCGGCAAGGGCGTACGCACCCCGCCGCGCGACGCGCTCATCACCCTCAGCAGCGCGCCCGGCGACCTGGGCCGGTCGTTCGGCGTCCATCGGGCGATGGACACGGCGGGCGCGCTGATGGGACCGCTCGTGGCCTTCGCCGTGCTGTGGGCGGCGCCCGGGGCGTACGACGCGGTCTTCGTGGTGAGCTTCTGCGTCGCGTTGTTCGGCGTCCTGCTGCTGGTGGCCTTCGTCCGGGACCGGCCCGTCGCGCCGGCCCGTACGCCTGTCAGGGATCGGCGGCCGGAGGGCGCCGCCCGGCAGGCGTCGGTGCGCGCCGCCCTCGGGCTGCTCGGCGGGCGGGCGTTCCGGCGGTTGTGCGTGGGCGCGCTGCTGCTCGGCCTGGTCACGGTCAGCGATTCGTTCATCTACCTGCTGCTGCAGCGCCGCCTCGACATCGGGCTCACGTACTTTCCACTGCTGCCGGTCGGCACGGCAGGGTCCTTCCTGCTCCTGGCGGTGCCGCTGGGCCGCCTCGCGGACCGGGTCGGCGCGCGGGCGGTGTTCCTCGGCGGTCACGTGGCGCTGCTCGGCGCCTACCTGCTCCTGCTGCTGGCGCCGGCGTCGGGCGGGTTCCCGCTGCTCATCGGTGTGCTGGCGCTGCACGGCGCGTTCTACGCGGCGACCGACGGCGTGCTCATGGCGGCCGCCGGGCCGATGCTGCCCGGCGCACTGCGGACCAGCGGCCTCGCACTGCTGCAGAGCGCGCAGGCACTGGCCAGGCTGGCGTCGTCAGTGCTGGTGGGCGCCGTCTGGACGGTATGGGGCATGCGTCCGACGATCGCCACGGCCGCGCTGGCCCTCGGGGTGGCTCTGCTGGTCGCCTGGCCACTGCTGCGCACTCCGTTCCATACCGGCGCGCCGTCCAACGAAGAGGAGGTGGCCGGCCGGTGAGGCTGGACCGACGCTATGGGGCAGTGCTCGGCGCCGCCCTGGTGCTCGTGGTGATCGCCGTGGTCTACGTCGTCCACGCCGCCGGTGGGACGAACGCGCAGCGCGCCGGTCAGGGCGGTACGGGGCAGGCCGGCGCCGATTCCGTCCTCGGCACGGTCGCGCTCGACCGGCCCGGGCAACTGGTCTTCCGCAACGCCGAGCCCGGCTCGCAGAGCGGCCGGCTCGCCGCCGTGCCGGTGGCCGACCCGAGCGGGCGCCGTACGGTCAGCAACCTGTCCTGTGTGCGGGTGTACGCGGCCGGCCAGACCGGGGTCTGTCTCACGATCGAGCGGAGCGCCATCCCCAAGATCACGGCCGTCGCCCTCGACTCGAGCATGCACGCGACCCGCAAGGTGCAGCTCTCCGGCGCACCCAGCCGGGCCCGGGTGTCGGCGAGCGGCCGCATGATCTCCTGGACCGTGTTCGTCTCCGGCGACTCGTACCTGACCGCCGGGTTCTCCACGCGCACCGGGATCCTGGACACGCGGACGGGCCGGGTGACGCCTACTCTGGAGAGCTTCACGATCTACAAGGACGGGGCGCGGTACCGGGCCGCCGACGTGAACTTCTGGGGCGTGACGTTCGCCGACGATGACAACCGCTTCTACGCCACGATGCGGACGAAGGGGAAGACGTACCTCGTGCAGGGCGACTACGACCGGCGCACGCTGCGCGCCCTGCGCACGAACGTCGAGTGCCCGTCGCTGTCGCCGGACGGGACCCGCCTGGTCTTCAAGAAGGCGACCGGCGACGCCGCCCGGCCGTGGCGGCTGCACGTCCTCGACCTGAAGACGATGCGCGAGACGCCGCTCGCCGAGCAGCACAGCGTGGACGACCAGGCCGCCTGGCTCGACGACCGTACGGTCATGTACGGGCGAGTCGACGGGGAGACGACTAACGTCTGGGCGGTCCCCGCCGACGGCTCGGGCGGCCCGCGCCTGCTCATCAAGCAGGCCTACTCGCCCGCCGTCATCCGCTGACGCGGCCCAGCCGTATGGGTGTTCAGCAGGTGCGGAGTCGCTCGTAGTAGGCGAGGCAGTCGGCGTACGCCGGCAGTTGCCCGGCCTTCTCGGCGGCGGCCAGCGAGGGCGCGGCGGCGTCCTTCGGCGAAAGCACGGGTGCGAGGGCATCCGGCCACTCGATGCCGATGCCGGGGTCGAGCGGATGGACGCCGTGCTCGTGATCGGGTGCGTACGGCTCGGAGCACAGGTAGATCACGACCGCCTCCTCGCTCAGCGCCATGAAGGCGTGCCCGAGGCCCTCCGCCACGTACACGGCGTGCCGCGTCGAGTCGTCGAGCCGCGCGGCGGCCCACTCGCCGAAGGTGGGCGACCCGGTGCGCAGATCGACCACGACGTCGAGCACCTCGCCGCGCACGCATGTGACGTACTTCGCCTGCCCCGGAGGCACGTCGGCGAAGTGGATCCCGCGCAGCACCCCGCGCCGCGAGACCGACCAGTTGGCCTGTGCCAGCCCGAGATAGTGCCCCGTCTGGGTGGCGAACTCGGTGCCGCGGAACCATTCGAGAAAGGATCCGCGAACGTCTTCGTGGATCTTTGGTTTGAAGATCCATGCCCCCTCGAAACCGAACCGTTCCAACGCCCCTCCCCGTAATGTTCGGCCCACTTTACGGATTCTTTGCAACTACTGCGCGTTGTGTTTCGAACCCGTACCGCGACCTACTTGACCAGCGCGTCTAATTGTGTGCCCACCATCGGTCACCAGTGAAGAATGACAACTTGGGGGTCTTTATGGTTGTCATCCGGGGATGGCCGTATGCGGTCAGCTTTGCGTCAATAATCACTCAAATGACGTATACCTAATACGCGCAGAAACCGCCATGCTGTCCAGACCAGTTTCGAGAAGCTTCACTGGAGCGGGCGGCCTCGCAAGGCCACGTCACCCGTGGTCCTGGTCGGGTCCCAGGGCGCACGGCTCCAGAGGGGGTCCGGGGAGCCAACGTGACGTATCTGCACGCGCTGCGTAACAACCTTGTCGACGGCCCAGGCTCGGTGGGCGCGCGCTATCGTGCCCGGCGCTGGGCCTGGCTCAGCGAGTCCTTTCCCGACATCGAGCGGATGTCGGTGATCGACCTCGGCGGCACGACCGAGGCGTGGCTGCGGGCACCGGTCCGGCCGATGGCCGTGCACATCGTCAATCTGGAGCAACCGCCCAAGGGCCTGCCGCCGTGGCTGCGGGCCGACCTCGCCGACGCCTGCGACCTCCCGGCGACGATCCGGAGCGGCTCGTACGACCTGGTGTTCTCCAACTCGGTCATCGAGCACGTCGGCGGGCACGTACGGCGGCAGCGGTTCGCCGACACGGTGCACGCGCTCGCGGACCGGCACTGGGTGCAGACGCCCTACCGATACTTCCCCGTCGAGCCGCACTGGCTGTTCCCCGGCGGCCAGTTCCTCCCGGTGAAGGCGCGCGCCACCGTCGTACGGCGGTGGCCGCTCGTTCACACGCCGAACATCGACCGGGAGCGGGCCCTGACGGAGGCGCTCGGCGTCGAGCTGCTGAGCGTCACGCAACTCAAGTACTACTTCCCCGACTCGGCGATCCGGCATGACCGGCTCGCCGGACTGGTCAAGTCGCTCATTGCCGTGAAGGCAGGCAAATGACGACGCCGCGGATCAAGCAGATCGCCGACGGCGGTGACGACGTCGGGGCGCTGCTCGAACGGCTCGTGGACCTGGCCGTACGAGGCCTGCCCGCCAACCGGGTCCCGTCCACGGCCGAGGACGGCGAGTACGTGTTCACCCGGCGCGGGACGTCCGACGGCAGGGGCAGGTGGCGGGCCGAGCCGGCCGGCCGCAGCCTGCGGTACGCCGCGATCGTCGCCCTCGGTGTCAACCTGCTGCCCGTCGAGACGCAGCGCGCGGCTCTCGATGGGGAGACCGCGGACGAGCTGGTCGACCGGCTCGTCCGCCGGCTCACAGCGGTAACGGAGCCGGTGACCGGGTTGGGCGACGCGGCGCTGGTGTGCTGGGCGGCGGCGGAGGCCGGGCACCCGGAGCTGCCGCGGGCGCTGGAGCGGCTCGCCGACCTCGATCCGGGCGAGGCGCCGGTCTACACGGTCGACGCCGCGTGGGTGGTCTCCGCGCTCGCCGCGGCGCGGGCCGCGGCCGACGTCGAGGCCCACCTGTCCCAGGCCCGGGCGCGGCTGCTCTCCGGCGCCGCCCGCCGCCTGTACGCGCACTCGCTCGGGCCGAAGTCCCTGGTGCCGTGGTACCGGGCGCACGTCGGCTGCTTCGCCGACCAGGTCTACCCGTTGCAGGCGCTGGCCCGGCTGCACGCCACCTGGTCGGATCCACCCGCCCTCGCCGCCGCCGAGGCCGTGGCCGAACGCATCTGCGCCCTCCAGGGCGACGCCGGCCAATGGTGGTGGCACTACGACGCACGGACCGGGAAGGTCGTGGAGGGCTACCCGGTCTACAGCGTGCACCAGCACGCGATGGCGCCGATGGCGCTGCTCGACCTCGCGGAGGCGGGCGGCACCCGGCACGCGGACGCGATCCGCACGGGTCTGCGCTGGATCACCGATCCGGCGGAGACCGACGTCACGCTCATCGACGAAGAGCTCGCTCTCATCTGGCGCAAAGTGGCCCGCAACGATCCACGAAAGCTCATCCGCGGGCTGCGCGCCGTGTCAACCAGGGCGGGGACCCGCCTCGCCCCTCTGGACCACGTGTTCCCGCCCACGGTGGTCGACCGGGAGTGCCGTCCGTACGAACTCGGATGGCTACTTTACGCCTGGAACACATCACTGGAGGGCTGAGATGGAACGGGGATCGCCTGAGCGACGCAACGTCCTCGGGCTATGGCTGGATTCGCTCACCATCGAACAGACCGTGGCGCGTTGCGTCGATGCCATTGAATCGGGCGATAGTTTGACCATCGGCGTCGTGAACGCGGCCAAGATCGTGCGGATGCGCCGGGACGAGCGCCTGCGCCGTGCGGTGCTCGGCTGCGACCTGATCCTGGCGGATGGGCAGTCGGTGGTGTGGGCCAGCCGGCTGGCCGGCTCGCCGCTGCCGGAGCGGGTGGCCGGCATCGACCTACTGCAGGAACTGCTGCCCGAGGCCGCGAACAAGGGCTACCGGGTGTACTTCCTCGGGGCCCGTCCGGATGCCCTGCAGCGCATGCTGGCGAATCTCGCCGAGAACCATCCCACCCTCGAGATCGCCGGCGCGCGCGACGGGTACTTCTCCGCCGCCGAGGCTCCCGCGGTCGCCCAGGAGATCCGCGACTCCAAGGCCGACATGCTGTTCCTCGGCATGTCGTCGCCGAAGAAGGAGCTGTTCGAGAGGCGGTGGGGGCCGCACACGGGGGCGCACGTGATCCACGGCGTCGGCGGATCTTTCGACGTGCTGGCCGGCGAGGTCAGGCGGGCGCCCGTGTGGTGGCGTGAGCACGGCATGGAGTGGCTGTACCGTGCGATCCAGGAGCCGCTCCGGCTCGGGCCTCGCTACCTGACGACCAACGTGCAGTTCATCGGCCTGGTCGCGATAGAGGTGTTGCGGCGCAAGCTGTTCCGGCGCGGCCGCGCGCCAAGCGTGCAACAGGAGGGCTGAATGCGCGTCGTCGTCATGGGTCAGGGGTACGTCGGGCTCCCGCTCGGCGTCCGTGCGGCGCAAGTAGGGCATCAGGTCGTCGGGTACGACGTCGACGAGCAACGGGTGAAGTCGCTGTCGGCCGGCGAGTCGTACATCGAGGACATCCCGTCCGAGGCGCTGCGAGAGGTGCTCGACGCGGGCACCTTCCGGCCGACCTCGGAGGGCCGCGCGTGTGCGGGCTTCGACGTGGCGCTGATCGCGGTGCCGACGCCGCTGCGGGAAGGCCTGCCGGACCTCAGTTACGCCGAAGAGGCCGCCCGGATGCTCGCCCGGTACCTGCGTCCGGGGGCCACCGTCGTCGTGGAGTCGACGACCTACCCCGGCACCACGGAGGAGCTGCTCAAGCCGATCCTCGAAGACGGATCCGGCCTGGTCGCGGGCACCGACTTCCACCTCGGCTACAGCCCGGAGCGCATCGACCCGGGCAACCAGGTGTGGACGCTCATCAGCACACCCAAGATCGTCTCAGCGGTCGACGAGAAGTCACTGCGGGCCGTCGACGCCTTCTACCGGACCATCGTGGAGACCACGGTGCCGGTCTCCGGCACCCGCGAGGCGGAGCTCGCCAAGCTGCTGGAGAACACCTTCCGGCATGTCAACATCGCGCTCGTCAACGAGATCGCGATGTTCGCGCACGAGCTGTCCATCGACGTCTGGGAGGCGATCGACGCCGCCTCCTCCAAGCCGTTCGGCTTCATGCGCTTTACCCCGGGCCCGGGCGTCGGCGGCCACTGCCTGCCGATCGACCCGTCGTACCTGTCCTGGCGGGTCCGCCAGCGGCTGGGCGAACCGTTCCGGTTCGTCGAGCTGGCCAACGACGTCAACGAGCACATGCCCGACTACGTCGT
>DATBKU010000103.1:0-12421 GCA_036555725.1 Streptosporangiaceae bacterium
TGCCGGGCAGCAGCGGCCGGACCTGCCCGTCGCCGGCGGCATTGTCCAACACCAGCAGCAGGCGCCGACCGGCCAGCAACGTCCGGTATCTGTCCACCTTTGCCTCCAGCCCGGCGGGGATCTTCTCGGCAGGGATGCCCAGCTTGCGGAGCATCCGATCCAGGGCCTGGTCTGGCTGGATCACCGGGCCGGGAGCGTGACCACGCAGGTTGATGTACAGGTCTCCGTCAGGGAATCGATCTCGTATCTGATGCGCCCAGTGAACCGCCAGCGCCGTCTTCCCCACTCCCGGAGTGCCGGTGATGACCGCGACCACCATGGCCGCGCTATGCGCGCCGCGGCTCTCGATCAGCTGGGTCAGCGTGGCCAACTCGCGGTCGCGCCCGACGAAGTTGTCGACTGCGGGAGGAAGCTGCCTCGGTGCGTTGGCCACCGACTCGGGCGACTCTCGTGGCGGCGGCACCGGGAAGGCCGTCGAATCGTCAGTTTGATCGGGAAGGCAGAGCCAAGCGTGTGTGGCGGTCTCCTTGATCGTCACCCTCACTCGTTGATAAGTCTCCGGATGGTGCTCCGGGTCATGGCGAATCACTTCCTCGAAGAACCACTGGGAGGCGATGAGCGAGAGCACCCCTCGCGAGCAACGTAGCGCCGACTTCAGCGCATCGGCTTCGAGTAGGCGAAAGGCCAGATTGATGCACGAGGCGACGACTCCGTTCGCGTCCTCACGCACCTCTCCCGCGTGCAGGGCCACGCGCAGCCGGATAAGGGCGTGCGGACCGCAGTCCTGGTTGTAGGCTCGCAGCGCGGCGGCCAGTTCCTGCGGAAAGGGCGCTACCAGCAGGCTCTTCGGAATCTTGGGGGGCACCAAGAAGAGTGCCCCGTCGCCGCGATCCTCGTGGTAGCAGTCCTTCCACGGAATCCCAGAGGCCGAGAAGGCCCGCCGGAGCGCGGCGTAGAAACCATCGCGTATCGCACCCTGGTCCAGATCGGTACGGGCCGGGTCACCGAAGCCCTCCACATCCGCACACAAGATTGCTCGATGGAGTGGAGGCGCCAGTTTGTCCATCTGCGACTCCGCCAGTCGACTGTGCATATGCACGTGCATTTGCAGTGGTCGCCGCAGTTGCTGATGCACGTGCAGAGCCCTGACTCTAACACCGCTCCAGCAGTGAAGGGCCCGTGTTCTGGCATTTTGTGGACGCGATGTCCGATCGCGCACGCTATGCAATCGGTGGGCACGCTAAGTGAGTTCGTTGAGGCCACACGAACGCCGCAAGGGCGAAGACCCTAATTCCGAAATGCGCGGAAGAAGGCGCGGACGTCAGCGATAAGGAGGTCCGGCACTTCCAAAGCTGCAAAATGACCGCCGTGGTCGAACTCCGACCAATACACGATGTTGTCCGAGCGGTCCGCGAAGCGCCGGACCGGCGGCGACAGCTCCTTCGGGAAGACCGCGACCCCGGTGGGAACGGTCGACGGCTCCGTCCTGGTCCACGTCGCGGCCGCCTCCTTGTAGAGGCGAGCCGACGAGCCCGCCGTGCCCGTGAGCCAATACACCGTCACATTGGTGAGCAGGTGGTCCCGGTCGATGGCGGCGTCGGTCCACTCCTCGAACTTCTCGGCGATCCAGGCCAGCTGGCCGACCGGTGAGTCGGTGAGCCCGTACGCCAGGGTCTGCGGCCGGGTGGACTGGATCATCCCGTACCCCAGGCCCTCCCGGCGGAACCGGTTCCGCCGCTCCAGCCGCGACCGCTCGATCTCGCTGAGCTCGGCCGAGTCGTCGGGGACGTACGTCGTCAGCGTGTTCAGGTGGACGCCGGCCACGTGCTCGGGATCGACCAGGCCGAGCTGCCGGGAGATCGCCGAGCCCCAGTCACCGCCCTGCGCGCCGTAGCGCTCGTAGCCGAGACGGCGCATGAGGTCGGCCCACGCCCGAGCGATGCGATGGACGTTCCAGCCCGGCTCGTGGGTCGGCCCGGAGAAGCCGAAGCCCGGGATCGACGGGGCGATCACGTGGAAGGCATCGGCCGGATCGGCGGGGTTGGTGAGCGGACCGACGATGTCCATGAACTCCACTATCGATCCGGGCCAGCCGTGCGTGACGATTAGCGGCAGCGCCGCCGGCTCGGGCGACCGCACGTGCAGGAAGTGGATGCGCTGCCCGTCGATCTCGGTCGTGAACTGCGGGAACTCGTTCAGCCGCGCCTCGTACGCCCGCCAGTCGTACGATGTCCGCCAGTACTCCGCAAGCTCCCGTACGTACGGCAGCGGGACGCCGTAGTCCCAGCCGACGCCGGGCAGCTCGTCCGGCCAGCGGGTGCGGGCCAGCCGTTCCCGCAGGTCGTCGAGGTCGGTCTGCGGAATCTCGATCCGGAACGGCCGGATCTCGGCGTTGTCCATAAAGAAACCTATACATCGTGGTTCCCGCCGTACGACGACCCTGTACGACCCCCGTACGGCGGGATCACGGCATGATCACGGCAACGTTAGCGAAGCTTGGCGAAGAACCCGCGGATGTCGCCGAGGAGCAGGTCGGGGGCGTCCTGGGTGGCCCAATGACTGCCGCGGTCGTAGTCGTTCCACGAGACGATGTTGCTGTGGTCGCGTTCGGCGAAGCGCCGCAGCGGCTTGAAGTCCATCGCGAAGCTGGCGAGCCCGGTGGGCGCGGTCGTCGGCTCGGGCGGTCGCTCGGCGTGGGCGTCCTCGTAGTAGAAGCGCGCGGCCGACGCACCGGTGTTGGTCAGCCAGTAGATCGTGGCGTTGGTGAGCACGTGGTCGTCGCCGGTGCCCGACAGCAGCTGCGCGCTCCACGCCAGCTGACCGGCCGGCGAGTCGGCGAGGGCGTGCGCGATGTTCTGCGGCGCCGTCTCCTGCAGCTTGGCGTAGGCCGACATGTTGTCGTTGAAGAACTGCAGGAACTGCAGATAGCCCTGCTCGTCCGGGGTCAGGTCCGCGAGCTCGGCGGGGTCGCCGGACGGGAACGAGAACAGCTGGGTGACGTGTACCCCGATGACATGGTCGGGAGCCAGGCGACCCATCTCGGGAGCGACGTAGGCTCCGGCGTCGTTGCCGTGTGTGCCGTAGCGCTCGTACCCGAGGCGGCGCATGAGCTCGACCCAGGCCGCGGCGGTGCGGTACCGGTTCCAGCCAGGCTCGTGCGTCGGCCCGGAGAACCCGAAGCCGGGCAGTGACGGGATCACCACATGGAAGGCATCGGCCGGATCGCCGCCGTGCGCGGCCGGGTCGGTGAGCGGGCCGATGAGGTCGAGGAACTCGACGACCGAGTTGGGCCAGCCATGGGTGAGGATCAGCGGCGTCGCGTCGGGCTCGGGCGATCGGACGTGCAGGAAGTGAATGCGCTGCCCGTCGATCTCGGTCGTGAACTGCGGGTAGGCGTTCAGCCTTGCCTCGTACGCCCGCCAGTCGTAGCCGTCGCGCCAGTACGCCACCAGCCGCCGGACGTAGTCGAGCGGGACGCCGTACTCCCAGCCGGGCTGGACCGGGCCGGTCTGCACATCGGCCTTGAAGGTTTCGGACGGGAGCTCGTTGGCCCAGCGCGTCCGGGTCAGCCGGTCCTGCAGATCATCCAGGTCGGCCTGCGGAATCTCGATGCGGAAGGAGTGAATCTCGGTGTTCGTCATGGCCGTACATTAGCAGAACGGAATACTTTGTTCCATCAGGTCAGGCAGACATTGACGGCGACCAAGATCTGGGAGACAGTCACTTCGGCAAGTCTCGGACGACGTTCGTCATCTCGGACAGCGGGGCCATTCGGGGGCGTACGCGGCACCGCCGCCCAGGCCAGGGAGGATCCATGTCCCGATCGCCCCGTCGCCAGGGTAAGCGTTTGCCACGCTGGCTGACGATCGTCGTCTCGGCCGTACTCGCCGCGACCGGCCTGGCCGGGATCGGTCATCCCGCCACGGCGGCTCCTGCCAAACCGGCCAACCATGCGACCCATACGGTCGGCTTCGATCATTACTCGCTGACGCTCGACGGCCACCGCCTCTACATCTGGTCGGCGGAGTTCCACTACTGGCGGCTGCCCAGCCCCGACCTGTGGCGGGACGTCCTGGAGAAGCTCAAGGCGGGCGGCTACAACGCGACGTCCATCTACTTCGACTGGGGCTACCACTCCCCGGCACCCGGCGTGTACGACTTCCACGGCGTCCGCGACGTCGACAAACTCCTCGACATCGCCGCCGACGTGGGCATTTACGTCATCGCGCGCCCCGGTCCGTACATCAACGCGGAGACCGACAGCGGCGGCTTCCCCGGCTGGCTGGTGACGCAGCAGGGCCGGGCCCGGTCCAGCGCGCCCGACTACACCGCCGCGTACCGCGATTGGCTGCGCCACGTCGATCCGATCATCGCCCGGCACCAGATCACCAACGGCAAGGGCTCGGTGATCCTTTACCAGATCGAGAACGAGTACGGCTCCAACACCGACGCGCAGTACATGCAGGACCAGGAGGCGCAGGTCCGGGCCGACGGCATCACCGTGCCGCTCACCCACAACCACTGCTGCGGCGCGTCGACGTGGGCCACCGGCCCGGGCGCGGTCGACCTGCCGGGCCAGGACAGCTATCCGCAGGGCTTCAACTGCTCGACGCCCGACCGCTGGGCCGGGGTCGGCACCCTGCCGCGGTTCCGCGACGACGCGCCGATCTTCACCCCGGAGTTCCAGGGCGGCTCGTTCGACCCGTGGGGCGGCCCGGGCTATGACAACTGCCGCAAGCTCACCGGCCCCGACTTCGCCAAGGTGTTCTACAAGAACAACATCATCGGCGGTGCCACGTTGCAGAACTTCTACATGACGTACGGGGGTACGTCGTGGGGCTGGCTGGCCGATCCGCAGCAGGTCTACACCTCCTACGACTACGGCTCGGCGATCAAGGAGGACCGCGAGCTCACCACGAAGTACGACGAGACGAAGCGCATCGGCTACCTCACCCAGTCGGTGGCGCCGCTGACGAAGACGGATCCGATCGCGTCACAGGCCCCGACCAGCGCGGCCGTACGGCTGGACGGGCGGGCCAACCCCGACGACAACACCCACTTCTACGTCGTACGGCATCGGGACAGCACCGCGACGACGACCGACCCTACGCACGTCGCCATCGACTTGTCGGCCAAGGCGACATACTCCTACGACGACCCCGACGCGGCCCTCTCGTACGAGGGCAGCGGGTGGAGCCACGTCGCCGACCAGAGCTACACCAATGGCGACTACAAGGACACAGAGTCGTTCACCAGCCAGGCCGGCGACGCGGTGTCGGTCACGTTCACCGGCACGGCCGTACGGTGGATCTCCTCCTACGACGGCAACCACGGGATCGCCGACGTTTATCTGGACGGCAACAAGGTCGCGACGGTCGACGGGTACGGCGCGTCCAAGCAGTTCCAGCAGGTGTTCTACGCGGCGAGCGGACTGGCCGACACCTCGCACACGCTGCGCATCGTCGCGACCGGCACGCGGAATGCCGCGGCGTCCGGGACGTTCGTGGTCGTGGACGCCATCGACGTGCCGACCGGTTCGTCCGCCGGCGACTACTACCCGTCCGTACCGCAGCAGCCGGGCACCGACATCACGCTCGCCGGGCGCGACTCCAAGCTGCTCGTCGCCGGGTACGACATGGGCTCGCAGCGACTGCAGTACTCAACGTCCGAGCTGATGACGCACGGTCGCATCGGGAGCCGTGACGTCGCGCTGCTGTACGGACGGGACGGGCAGGACGGGGAGACTGTGCTCCGGTACGGCGCGGAGCCGTCGGTGTCCGTATTGTCGGGTTCCGTCCAGCATGTCTGGGACGCCGATAGGCACGACCTGCGGCTGAACTACACTCACTCCGGGCTGGCCCGGGTGCTCGTCACGCCGGCCGGCGGCGGGGTGCCGTTGCTGCTGCTCATCGGCACCGACGAGGTAGCGGCGCAGTTCTGGCGGCAGGACACCGCGGCCGGTCCGGTGCTGGTCCGCGGGCCCCAGCTCGTGCGCTCCGGGTCGTACGGCTTCGGGGGCCTGGCGCTGCGCGGCGACGTCGCGTCGGGGACCGACCTCGAGGTGTACGCGCCGGCGGCCGTACGCGCGATCACCTGGAATGGCGACCGGGTGGCGACGACGCGACGCGGCGACGACGGAGCGCTGACGGGGCGGCTGGCCGGGCCGCGGCCGGTCACGTTGCCGGCCCTGACCAACTGGCGGTTCCGGCAGGAGTCGCCGGAGGCGCAGCCCGGCTTCGACGACGGGCGCTGGCGGCTCGCGGACAAGGCGACGACCAACAACCCGACGCAGCCGTCCGCGCCGCCGGTGCTGTACGCCGACGAGTACGGCTTCCATCACGGCGACGTGTGGTACCGCGGCCACTTCACCGCGCACGGCGGCGAGACCGGGGTGAACCTGTCGGCCATCACGGGCCGGGCCGGCAACTGGTCGGTGTGGCTGAACGGGACGTTCCTCGGCAGTACCGGAGACCGTACGCATCGCTTCGACTTCCCCGCGGGCGCTGTGAAATCGGGGAAGGACAATGTGCTGGCCGTGCTCGTCGAGAACATGGGGCACAACGAGGACTTCAACGCCGACGAGACGCACAAGGAACCGCGCGGGCTGACCGGGGCGACCATCCTCGGGTCGACCGCGCAGCCGTCCTGGCGAATCCAGGGCAACCTCGGCGGCGAGGACCTCGCCGACCCGGTGCGCGGGCCGATGAACGTGGGCGGGCTGTACGGCGAGCGGAACGGCTGGCACCTGCCCGGGTTCCCGGACAAGGCATGGGCCGGGGTGACGCTGCCCCATAGCGGCGCCGTCCCCGGGGTGGCGTGGTACCGGACGACCTTCCGGCTCGACCTCCCGAAGGGGCAGGACGTGCCGCTGGGGGTCACGTTCAGCGATGATCCCGCGCGGCACTACCGGGCCTTGTTGTTCGTGAACGGCTGGCAGCTCGGGCGGTACATCAACGACGTCGGCCCGCAGCGGACGTTCCCCGTGCCGCCGGGGATCCTGCGGACGAACGGATCCAACACGATCGCGCTCGCGGTGTGGAGCGAGGACGGTACGACCGGCGGCCTTGGGTCGGTGAAGCTGGAGCAGTATGCCAACCTGGCCACCAGTTTGAAGGTGTCGGACGTGGCGAGCCCGTCGTACGACCCCCGCGTCTACCGGACGGCCCCGTCGACCGCGGCCGTGTCAGTGACGGCGCCCGACGTCATCGAACGGGGCGGCACCGGCACCGTGACGGCGACGTTCACCGACCCCGCCGACCGACCGCCTGCGCGCGACGTCGTCCTGCGGCTGCGGGCGCCGTCCGGGTGGTCCGCGACGCCGCTGTCGGGCACGCGGCTCGATACGGTACGGCCGGGTCAGTCGGCGTCGGCGACGTGGGCCGTCACGGGACCGGCCGGCGAGCAGCCGGGAGCGGCGGTGTTCTCGGTTGACGCCTCCTACCGCCAGGGCGGGCGGCGCGACACGGCGGACGGCGCGGCGGTGGTGCGCGTGCCTCCCCCGCCGCCGAGCGGTTCGGTATACGTGAGCGACATCCCGTTCACGTCCACCAACGGCTGGGGCCCGGTCGAACGGGATACCTCGAACGGCGAGAACATGGCCGGTGACGGGCGCACTATCACGCTGAACGGCACGACGTACGCCAAGGGCCTCGGCGTGCACGCGGTCGGCGACGTATCCGTTTACTTGGGCGGCAACTGCACCCGGTTCACCGCGGTCGCCGGCGTCGACGACGAGGTGGGCGCGGCCGGTTCCGTGACGTTCAGCGTCGTCGCCGACGGCGCCACGCTCACCACGACCCCGACGCTCACCGGCAGTTCGGCGTCGGCCACCGTCGACGTCGACGTGTCGGGCGCTCAGCAACTCGACCTCCTCATCGGCGACGGCGGAAACGGCAACGCCAGCGACCACGCCGACTGGGCCGACGCCCACCTGACCTGCGGCTAGGCCCGGACGTGTGGTCTGGGCCGGGTCGCGGGCCGCGCGGTCTGGGCCGGTTCGCGGGCCCGGCGGTCTGGGCCGGGCAGGCCGGCCTAGCCCGTTTCGCGGGCCGCGCGGCGGTCGAGCACGATGCGGATGCCGCGCAGCACGAACGGGATCGCCGCCCAGCACAGGTACGCCCAGTGGGTGACGAACGCGATCGGAATGGAGATCGTGAAGGCGGCGATCAGTACGGCCGGGCGCCGATAGCCGGCGCTGAGCACACCGGGCGGCGCCGCGGCGCGGAGCAGCCCGTGCCGGTTGATCTCGTGGACCATGAGGAGGAAGAACAACCCGGCCAGCGCCTGCACGGTCGCGTAGAACGCGAAGCGCACCTCGAACGCCCCGTCGGCCGTCAGCACCCGGGTGGCGAAGGGCGTTACCACGATCGTCAGCAGCCAGAGCATGCTCCACCGCGGCAGCGCCCCGGCCAGCCCGGTGACGTACCGGAACAGGCGATGGTGCCCGAGCCAGTGGAGGCCGATCACCGCGAAGCTGATGAGGAACGCCGCGTACTCCGGCCAGTGGTCGCCCAGAGCGTGCAGCACATCGGCGTTTGTGAGGCCTTCGGGCACCGGCAGGTCGAGCGCGAGCAGAGTGATCGCGATCGCCACGACGGCATCGGAGAAGAAGATCAGCCGTTCGGCGGCGAGCAGCTGAACCTCTACCTTCTCGGCCTCGTTCCGGGCGGCCTCGCTCCCGGCGGGGCGGCCGTCGGACTCTGGCATCGGGCGCTCTCCTGGGCAGTGGACGTGCAGCGCAGTGTGCCAGAGTCCGTTCAGCGCGTGACCGCAGGGACGGCGTTACGAGAGCTGACCCAGGTAGAAGTGGCTGCCCTGATCGTCGACGCAGTCGGCTGTGATGCCGTACGGCTGCCGGTCCGGATCCGTCGCGGTGCCACCCGCGGTCCGGACCCGCTCTACCGCCGACTCGATGTCGTCGACGAAGTACATGGGCACCACGGTCGACCGCTCGTGGCCACCGTGCAGGCCCGTCATGTACCGGACCTCTTCCCCGCCGATCTGCGCGCCCCAGCCGTCCTCGGCCTGGCCCGGCGTGAACTCCCAGCCGAGCACCGCACCGAAGAACGCGCGGGCGCGGGCGGAGTCGGGCACCTCGATGGTGAGGTAGCAGATCTCGCCCTGCCGGTACGGACCGTCGCCAATCTCGGACGTGGCATTCGCGGGCTGCTCGAACAGGGCGAACCGCATGCCCTGGTCGTCAGTGCACTCCGCGATCAGGCCCCACGGCTCCTGGCTCGGCTCCTCGGCCGTACCTCCGGCGGCGCGCACCCGCTCGACCGCGGCGGACACCTCGTCGACGGCGAAGCACAGGAACGTGGTCGGGTGCCCCTCGCCCCCGTACAGCCCCATGCTCCGGCGGAGACCCTCGACGTGGCGGCTCCGCGGCTCGCTGCCCGGCACGTACCGCCAGCCGAGCACGGTTCGATAGAAGGCCACGGCGCGTTCGACGTCGGGCACCCAGAGCGATGAGTACGCGACGTCGCCCTGGCGCAGCGCCGGTGCCGTACGTTCCGTGGCCGCTGTCGAAGGCGCTGCGGCCACCATCCAGCGGTGCCCGAACGGGTCGATGATCACGCCGCTGCGGCCGTACGGATAGTCGGTGACCGGGCGTTCCAGCTCCGCCCCGAGCTCGACGGCCCGCCGTACCGTGCCGTCCACGTCCGGCACCTCGAGGCGCAGCGACTGGCTGACCCCGCCCCGCGCCTTCGGCCCGAGCAGCCCCATCTCGGCGAACTCGTCGGCCATCATGAGGACCGAATCGCCGAACGCGAGCTCGACGTGGCCGATGCGGTCGTCGTCCATCACGATCGGCTCGCCGCGGCGCCGGGCTCCGAGCGCGCGTACGTACCAGTCCAGCGCCTGGCGCGCGTCGTCGACTGCGATGTACGGGGTCAGGCTGTGCAACGGTAGGTCGACAGCGCTCTGGTCTGTGGTCTGTGTGGTCGTGGTCATCGTCGCTCCTTCCGGTTCCAGCAGCGCGCGCTCCAACCGGGCGCGCAGCCGCGCGGCGAAACGGGGATCCGGGTCGACCGGCACCACCGGCTCGCGGAGGGCCTCGAACGGATCGATCATGACGAGCCCTCCTTTCTCTGGTAGGCCTGCCGGAATGCCGCTTTGGCCCGTACGAGCAGCGTCTCGGTGGCGTGCACGGTGCGGCCCAGGTGCGCGGCCACCTCGGAGACGGGCAGCCCGTCGAGGTAGCGCAGGGTCAGTACGGCCCGATGGTGCGGGCCCAGGGCGGTGAGCACCTCTCGGGCCAGCAGCGCGTCGAGCCGTTCGTCCCACGGATCGTCCGGTCGCTGATCTCCGATCAGGCGCAGCCCGCGTTCCTCACGTTCGGACCGCCGCCAGTGGTCGGCCAGCTTGTGCCGCGCGACCCCGACCAGCCAGGCCGTGGACATCGCGGGCGGCGGGCTCTTCCGTACGGCCTCGACCGCGGCCAGGAACGTCTCGGCCGTCAGGTCCTCGGCCAGCGATCGCTGCCCGCACCGAGACAGCAGGTAGCCGTACACCTCGGGTAGCGCCGCGTCGTACAGCTCGAGCAGCGCCGGCCCGGGGTCAGGTCGCAGCTCCGCCCGTGGGCCCATGTCCCTTCATCGTTCCCCGGGCCAAGAATCCGACGGGGGCAGGGCGATTTTCTTTGCGCCCTCGTCGGGTGCCCTTGTCGTGCGGCAGGGCACCGGTCCGGTTACGGTGGGGCGGCGTGGATGCGATGCGCGCGGGACGCCGGCGGAGCTTCGATCGGGACGCGGGCGCCTATGCCCAGTGGCGCCCCGGCTACCCGGATCAGGTCTATGCGATCTTGGAAGAGGTGTGCGGTCCCGTCAGCGGCGCCCGGGTGCTGGAGATCGGCCCGGGAACCGGCCAGGCTACGCGCGAGCTGCTGGCTCGCGGCGCCGACGTGGTCGCCGTGGAGCTGGGCGCCAACATGGTGGCCCGGCTGCGCGCCGACCTCGACCTGGAAGTGATCAACGGCGACTTCACCGACTCCCGGCTCCCGTACGGCGCGTTCGACCTCGCCGTCTGCGCCACCACGCTGCATTGGCTGGACGCCCCGGTCGCCGTACCGAAGATCGCGCGGGCGCTCCGGCCCGGCGGCTGGCTGGCGGCATGGTGGACCGTGTTCGGCGATGCGTCCCGGCCGACTCCGCTGCGCGAACGCCTCGTCCCCATGCTGGACGAACGCCTTCCCGGCCCGTCCGAGAGCGCCATTGTGCCGCGCGCCCTGCGTACGGAGGACCGCATCGCCGAGCTGACCGCCGGCGGCTGGTTCACGGACGTCCAGGCAGAGCAGCTGCGCTGGTCACCCCGGTTTACTCCGGACGGGCTGGCCGGCCTGTTCTCGACCTTCCCCAACGTCGCCGAGCTCCCTTTGGTGGACCGCGACGCCGTCCTGGCCGACATCAAGGCGCTCGCCGCCGAACACGCCGAGCCCGACGGCAAGGTCACCGAGAACTACCTCGTCGCCCTCTACCTGGCCCGGCGTGGGGCTACCCTGCGATCGTGATCTTCCGCATCGCCACCAGAGCCGATTTGCCCGCCATCATTGCCCTGCTCGCCGACGACATCCTCGGGAAGGCCCGCGACTTCACGGTCGTCGACGACGCCTACGAACGGGCCTTCGCCGCCATCGACGCCGACCCGCGCAACGTCCTGGCCGTCGCCGATGACGGCGACATCGTCGGCTGCCTGCAGATCACCTTCATCCCCGGGCTCGGCCGCCACGGCGCCGAGCGCGCCCAGGTCGAGGCGGTCCGCATCCGTTCCGACCGCCGCGGTGCAGGCCTCGGCCGCCGGTTCATGACCTGGGCGATCGACCAGGCCCGTGAGCGTGGCTGCGCCCTCGTCCAGCTCACCACCGACAAGGTCCGCACCGACGCGCACCGCTTCTACGCCGACCTCGGCTTCATCGCCACCCACGAGGGCATGAAGCTGGCGTTGTAGCCCGAACCGCCTCTACGCTGGAGGGGTGCGCCACCTCGATTTACGAGTTGGCGCATGTCGAGGGCATCGCCTATGCTTTCGGTCGTTGCCTGAGCCAGGAGTGCCCGGCTGAGGCAGATCGGGGCCCATCACGAGCTCCGAAGTCGCAAGGTCCTGTGGAGCAGCTAGGAGTGCTCGCCACCCTGTCAAGGTGGAGGCCGCGGGTTCAAATCCCGTCAGGACCGCTGAGCCAACGTCTCACCCGGGCAGGTAGCTCAGTCGGTATGAGCGTCCGCCTGAAAAGCGGAAGGTCGGCGGTTCGACCCCGCCCCTGCCCACCACCTCTCACCAGTCCATACGTTCTGGCAGAAGTCCAGCGGCCCGGCTCTGGGTGTCTAACTGGTGGCTATGGCAGAGAAGTCCGGGCGGGCTTCCCCCAGCCACTCCGGCCGGAAGGTTCTAGCGACACGTCCGGCTGTGCCCAATGCGTGCCTGA
>DATBKU010000104.1:0-2154 GCA_036555725.1 Streptosporangiaceae bacterium
GATCATCTTCCGTGACATCAACCCGGTGCGGACGTTCATCGACCAGCGGTTCTCCCGGCAGGTGCACGCGCGGGCCGGCATCGTCATCAACACCGGCGAGGACAACTACCTGACCACCGCGGACGCGGTGGACGCGGCGCACACCGTGGTGGTGTCGCAGCTGCTGAACGAGTACTTCGGCCGCGAGGCGGGCCTGGCCGACGGCCAGCTCGGGCTCGGGCACGCGTTCGAGATCAACCCGGATGTGCCCGACTCGTTCCTGCTCGAGCTGGCGCACGCCCAGCTGATCAGGGAGCTGTTCCCGGACGCGCCGCTGAAGTACATGCCGCCGACCAAGCACATGACCGGCAACGTGTTCGCCGGGTACCTGCTGGACGCGTTCTTCAACCTGGCCGGGGTGATGACCGATCAGTCGATCCTGCTCATCGGCATGATGACCGAGGGCATCCACACTCCGTTCCTGTCCGACCGCGACCTGGCCCTGGAGAACGTCCGGTACGTTCGCCGCGCCGCCGGGCGGCTCGGCGAGTCGTTCCGGCCCGAACCGGACGGGTTCGTCGCCCAGCGTGCCCGGCAGGTGCTGGGCGAGGCCATCGACCTGCTCGGCAGGATCGGCTCGCAGGGGCTGCTGACCGCGATCGGCGAGGGGACGTTCGGCGTGACCAGGCGGCCGGCCGACGGCGGCCGCGGGCTGGACGGCGTGGTCAAGCAGGCCGGCGGCTACTACAACCCCGCGACCGAGATGCTGGAGGCGACCTCATGAGCCTGACCGGAACTCAAGGGGCTCAAGGGATCGTGCGCCCGTACGGTGACACCACGGGGGACGGCCGGGTGCAGGTGTCGTTCACGCTGCCGGTCCCGTTCGGTGATGAGGCCGAACGGGCCCGGGCCGAAGGCGCCGCCCTGCAGCTCGCGGGCAAGATGGGCCTGGACCCCGCGATGGTGGTGCACGCCAAGGGGATGGGGCCCGACTTCACCTTCTTCATCGTCTACGGCCGGGTCAGCCACCTTGTCGACTTGTCGGCGATTACCGTGGCCGAACGGGAGTTCCCGGTGCTGCCCGCCGCCGAGGTGAACCTGCGGGTCCGCTCGGCGCTCGGCCGCAAGCTGGTCGTGGTCGGCGCCTGCATCGGCACCGACGCGCACACGGTCGGCATCGACGCCATCCTCAACGTCAAGGGACACGCGGGGGAGAAGGGCCTGGAGTACTACCGGGAGATCCGGGTGGTGAACATGGGGGCGCAGGTCGGCGTGGCCGACCTGGTGGCCAGGGCGGCGGCCGAGCACGCCGACGCGGTGCTGGTCAGCCAGGTGGTGACCCAGCGCGACGCGCACCTGACGAACACCCGCGAGATGTCGGCGGCGTTCCATTCGGCGTTCGGCCTGGACCGGCCGCTGCTGGTGGTGGGCGGCCCGCGGTTCGATCCGGGCGCGGCGCACGACCTGGGCGTGGACAAGATCTTCGGCCGCGGCACCACGCCGGGCGAAGTGGCCAGCTACCTGGTGCATGCGCTGGCTCGGCCAGGGGGGTCCGGGGGGATGGCTTCCCCCCGGAAAGGAGGCGAGGCGGCATGAGTGCTGAGGTCGGCCTGTCCGTGACGCACCGCAGGTACGTGACGTACGCGGACGCCCACTACGGCGGGAACCTGGTCAACGGGGCGTACGTGCTGGACCTGTTCGGCGATGTGGGGACCGAGGCGTCCATCCGGATGGACGGTGACGAAGGTTTGCTGGCGTCGTACTCCGACGTGCAGTTCCGCGCGCCGGTGCGGGCCGGTGACGTCATCGAGGTGACGGCCACGGTCACTGCCGTCGGGCGCCGCAGCCGCCAGGTACGGTTCGAGGCCCGGGTGGTATGCCGCTCCGATCCGGCGCGAGGCGACTCGGCGGCGACGGTGCTCGCCGATCCGATCGTCGTGGTCACCGCGACCGGGACCGTGGTGGTGCCGCCGCCCGCCGGCTGACCCCTTCCGCCCCCTTCAGCGCCGGAGCCTGTCGGGCTACGATAGAAGCGCTCCGAAGGTGGTGGCGGGCATGCAGAGGTTCAAATACCAGGCCCTGGTGACGCCCTTCGCGGACGATGACGGCGACGCGCGCTCGAAGCTCAGCTCCGGCTCGCACCGGATGGTGCTGCGCGCCGAAAACAGCGAGACC
>DATBKU010000105.1:0-34995 GCA_036555725.1 Streptosporangiaceae bacterium
AGTTCACCCCGCCGCCGGAGAACCTGGTGCTGACCGGCGGGTCGGCGGCGTCCACCGACGACCTGGTGGCCCGCACCGAGCGTGGCCTGCTGCTGACCTGCCTGTGGTACATCCGCGAGGTCGATCCGCAGAGCCTGCTGCTCACCGGACTGACCCGCGACGGCGTCTACCTCGTCGAGCGGGGCGAGGTCGTCGGGCAGGTCAACAACTTCCGGTTCAACGAGAGCCCGGTCGGCCTGCTGGGGCGGCTGAGCGAGGTCGGGCAGACCCAGCGCGCGCTCAGCCGGGAGTGGTCGGACTATTTCACGCGCACGGCGATGCCGCCGCTGCGCGTTCCGGACTTCAACATGTCGACGGTGAGCCAGGCGTCCTGACAGGCGCCCGGCCATTCGTGTAAGCCCCGGCCCGGCGTTTCCCGGACGGTCCCGGGCGATTTCCCGACGGGTCGGAGTCAGGTGTCTTCGAGCCGGAACCCGACCTTCAGCCCGACCTGGAAATGGGCCACCTCACCGTCGACGATCTGCCCGCGCACCTCGGTGACTTCGAACCAGTCCAGGTGCCGGAGGGTCTGCCCGGCCCGCCTGACGCCGTTGCGCACGGCCGCGTCGATGCTCTCGGGTGAGGTCCCGACGATCTCGGTGACGCGATATGTCCGGTCGGTCACGACTCCTCCTTCTCCAGATCCAAAGGGAAACAGCGTAACGTGGAGGGGTGAGGGTTATTTCCCGAGGTCATGGCAGAACCGTTTACACGGTCACCGACGCCAAGCGTCCGATGTCCGAGGACATCAACTACCGCCAGCGCAGGTACCTGATCTCGATGGGCATCCGCACGCTCTGCCTGATCGTGGCCGTTATCCTCGCCGGGCACGGCCCGGTGTGGCTGGTCGGCGTCATGCTCGCCGCCGCTGTGGTGCTGCCGTACGTCAGCGTCGTCTTCGCCAACGGCGGGCGGGAGCCGGAGAACACGCCGCGCCTAGAGAACCCGGGCGAAACGTCGGAAGCCGGTGTGACTCCGGTCTCACCCGTCGATGACACCTCAGAAAGGACGAGCCGCAAGCAGATTTCCGGACACTCTCCAGAGATCGGCTCGTGACTTTCCCTTGACTAACCTACGGGGGTTTCGGTGTACGATTTATACCGGCGCTCTGGTCCCCCGTCGGAGCGCCCGTGCCGGTGTTCCGGGCCCCCGTCGGAACACCGATGATGCGACGCCGGGTGGATTGCCCCCGTATCCACCCGGCGTCGCCTTTATTTCTCCCGATCCCAGCCAGCCGCTGCTAGTTCGGCTCTGACCTGCGACAACGTCCGGCCGCCGCGGCACTGCCCGACGGGCCGGAACCGGCTGAGCCAGGTACGGCGAGCGGCCGCCGGCCAGCAGGACCCGTCGGCCTCGGCAGAGTCGCCCTCACCTTGAAGTTAGATAGGCCTTACCGACTAGCCACGCTCTTGTCGCTGCGCCGTCGCGAGCGGCCGTGTATGAGCGTCGGCGTGCCGATTCGTACGCGCCTCGGCCTCGGGGTCCGGATTCGCACCCGGGTCCGCGCTCGGGTCCTCGGCAGCGGAGGGCGTATTCGGCCGGCGCTTCCCGTACTGCTGATGTCCGGCCACACGGCCGACTCGCTGCCGAGCGGGGTCGTGCTCCCGCCGCGCACCTGTCTGATCCGCAAGCCGTTCACCGCCGCCACGCCGCTGGGGCGGCTGGACGGCATTCTCGGCGGTCCGTCATGGCGGCCTTGCCGCCGCAGGCGAGAATTCAGGCATGACGGAACGCCGGGAGGGCCTCGCCACACCGTTCTCCGGCCGTACGGCCTGGGCGCGCAGCCTGCAGACCCCGCTGCGCGAGTTTCTGCGCACCGAGACCGGCGGCGCGGTGGTGCTGGCGGCCGCGACGGTCGCCGCGCTCGTGTGGGCCAACGTGCACGCGTCCTCGTACGAGACGGTGTGGGGCACGACGGTGTCGCTCCGGATCGGCGACTTCGACCTCTCGCAGGACCTCCGGCAGTGGGTCAACAGCGGCCTGATGACCTTGTTCTTCTTCGTCGTCGGGCTCGAGGCGCGCCGCGAGTTCGACATGGGCGAACTGCGTGAACGGCGGCGGCTCGCGCTGCCGCTGGCCGCCGGCGTGGGCGGGATGATGGTCCCGATCGCCGTCTTCATGGCCGCGAACGCGGGCGGTTCGGCCGCGCACGGCTGGGGCGTCGCGATGTCGACCGACACGGCATTCGCGCTGGGCATGCTCGCGCTGGTCGGGCGCCGGCTCCCGGCCCGGCTGCGCGCCTACCTCCTCACCGTCACCGTTGTCGACGACGTCGTCGCGCTCGCGGTCATCGCGGTCTTCTATAGCGACGACATCGAGCTGACCGCGTTGCTGACCGCGCTGGGCCTGTTCGCGGTGGTGCTGGTGGTGCGGGCCGCCAACGTACGGCACTTCCTCGTGTACACGGCGTTCGGCACGGCGATCTGGGTGGCCCTGCACGAATCCGGTGTGGAGCCGGTGGTCGTCGGGCTGGCCATGGGGCTGCTGACGTACGCCTATCCGGCCGCGCGCACCGATCTCGAACGGGCGACGGAGGTGTTCCGGCTGTTCCGCGAACAGCCCACCCCCGAGCTGGCGCGCTCGGCGCAGATCGGGGTGGCCTCGGCGATCTCGCCGAACGAGCGGCTCCAGCAGCACTTCCACCCGTGGACGAGCTATGTGATCGTCCCGGTGTTCGCGCTGGCCAATGCCGGAATCCCCATCAACGGCGACTCGCTCGCCCGCGCGTACTCCTCGCCGATCACGCTGGGGATCCTGTTCGGCTACGTCCTCGGGAAGCCGGTCGGCATCCTCGGCTTCTCCTGGCTGGTCACGCGGTTGAGCAGGGGGCGGCTGCGCCCGCCCGTGGGGTGGGCCGCGGTGGCGGGCGGCGGCGCCATCGCCGGCATCGGCTTCACGGTCGCGCTGCTGATCGCCACCCTCGCCTTCACCGGCGTCCAGCTCGAGGAGGCGAAGGTCGGCGTGCTGTCCGCGGCGCTGGGCGCGTCCATCGTCACCTGGCTCGTCGTCCGGACGACCGCGCTGCTGCCCGCCGGGCTGCGGGCCCGGGCGCTGCTGGGCACCGCGGAGAGCATCATCGACCTCGCCGACCCGGTCGACCCGCACCGCGACCACGTCCGCGGGCCGGAGAAGGCACCGATCACCGTCGTGGAGTACGGCGATTTCGAGTGCCCGTTCTGCGGCCAGGCCGAGCCCGTGCTGCGCGAGCTGCTCGCCGGGCACGGCGACGTCCGCTACGTGTGGCGGCACCTGCCCCTCACCGACGTCCACCCGCAGGCGCGGCTGGCGGCGCTGGCGTCCGAGGCGGCCGCCCTACAGGGGAAGTTCTGGGAGATGCACGACGTGCTGCTGGAGCATCAGGACGCCCTGCAGGCTCGTGACCTGCTCCGGTACGCCGGCGAGCTCGGTCTCGACGTCGAGCGCTTCCGCGACGGCCTGCGCCGGAACACCGGTGCCGCCCGGATCGCCGAGGACGTCGACTCGGCCGACCTGAGCGCGGTCTCCGGCACGCCCACGTTCTTCATCAACGGACGCCGGCACTACGGCGCCTACGACATCGACACCCTCACGACCGCCGTGCGTACGGCCCGCAAGCGCGTGGCGGTGCGCTCGCGTTAGGGTGCGGCGTCCTCGGGGACCGGGAGGTCGAGCACGCCGGGGCGCGGGGACTGCGTGCGAGCGGGGCGCAGCCCCGGTGCGAGGGCAAGGGTCACCGTGACGGACAGGACCGCCATGACGGTCATCGCCGTCGCGGCCGAGGTGTGCTGCGCGACGGCACCGGCGATCGCGGCCCCGACTCCCTGCATGGTGAGCATGCCGGACGAATGCAGCCCCAGCGCCTGTCCGTGCGCCTTCTCCGGGGTCAAGGCGAGCAGCTGCTCCTGCAGCAGCAGGGTGGCCGAGTAGCCGATCGAAGCGAGGACGACGGCGGCCACCGCGAGCGGCAAGGCCGGATGCAGGACGAAGATGAGGTACGGCGCGGCGAGCAGCAGCCGCAGCCCCGGCCCCAGCCGGGCCCGCCAGTGCCGCGAGACGAACCGGCCGGTCACCGTGTCCCCGATCAGCATGCCGAACGCGGCGAAGGCGAACAGCACGCCCGCCTGCCGGGGCGCGTACGGGACGAAAAGCGACTCACACCCGACGATCAGCCCGTTGGGCACGCACAGTGCGAGGTAGACGTACCGGCGCGGGACCGACGACCACAGCATCACGTTGGTCCTCCAGGTCCCGGCGATCGACGGCCGCCCGGCGGCGCGCGGCGGGCGCCGGCTGAGGCCCACGCGGGCGGCGATGGCGGTGGCGAAGTAGAGCGCCGCGCCGGCGAGCAGCGTGCCGCGCGGCGACAGCAGCGCCACGAGCGCGCCGCCGACGGCGAACCCGACGATCTGCATGGTGCCGACCGACATGTTCAGCACCGAGCGGCCGAGCAGGTAGCCGTCGCCGTTGACGATCTCGCTGAGTAGTCCGTAGCGCACCCCGCCGCCCACCGCGGCGACCAGGCCCTGGCTCAGCACGACGGCGAAGATGGCCCAGATCGGCAGGCCCGGCACGACCAGGATCGCGGTCATGGCGCCGAAGATCAGCGCCACGCCCGTCATCGCGGCGCGCGGCGGCAGCCGGTCGGCCGCCGACAGCAGCGCCATCGCCCCGGCGACCTGGGCGAAGGACGAGCCGAACATGCTGAGCGCCGACAGCAGCGGGGAGCGGGTGGCGGCATAGACGAGTGTGCCCAGCGCCAGCCCGGTCACCGTCATCGCCGCGACTTGCACGGACACGGTGACGAACAGCGGCGTGAACTCCGGGGTGCGGTACAGCTCTCGATACGTGCGCATGGTGGGAGTCTCATCGCACCCGCCCTAGCCGAGTAATGTTTCGCACGGAGGCGAAACAAAATGGGATGGTGGCTGGTCAACGCCGACACCCTGGCGGGCAGCCGGTTCGTGATCTCCGCGCTGGCCGAGGCCACCGGGTGTCTGCTCGCCCTCGAACGCGGATCACCCCGGCACCCCGGCGAGCGCGCCTGGCTGGACGCCCACCGGCCCGCCTACCTGGAGCGGCTCGCCGCCGACCCGGTCACCGCGACGCTGGTCAAGACGGCGTATGGCCCTCGCTGGATCGCGGACTTTCTGACCATCGCGCCGCCGATCGAGGACGTCGTGGCGTTCCACGACGAGCTCGCGCGGATCCGGGCAACGCCGGCCGCGGCTGTCGGCGCCGACCTGGAGGTCAGCAACAACAGTCCGCTGCCGGCCCTGCTGCGCCACTCCCCCGACCAGGCGGCGGAGTCGCCACCCCGGCCCGATCTCCCGGAGCGCATGGCGGACCTGCTGGACTGGATCTGGACGGCGACGGTGCTGCCGTACTGGCCGCGCCGCCGGCGGATGTTCGAGGCCGACATCGTCGCCCGCACCGAACGGCTCGGCAAAGGCGGCTGGGCCGCGGCGCTGGGCGACATGCGCCAGGGCATGCGGTGGCTGGGCGAAGGCCGGCTGCAGATCAACACCTACGACTATCCGCCGCGCGAGATCTCCGGTTCCCAGCTGCTGTTCGTCCCCGTCTCGCGCGGCCGGGGCTGGGTCGCGTGGACCCCGCCGAACCGCTACGCGATCATGTACCCGTGTGCGGGCGCATTGGCCGAGGCGGGCCGGGCCCCGACGCCCGAAGGCCTGGGCCGGCTGCTCGGCGCCGCGCGCGCCGAGGTGCTCGTGCTGCTCGACACGCCCAAGAGCACCACGCAACTGGTGGCGCTGACCGGTCAGGCGCTGGGCTCGGTGGGCCGCCACCTCAAGGTGCTGCACGACGCCCAGCTGGTGCGGCGGCGCCGGGCCGGGCGCTCGGTGCTCTACTACCGGACCGCCGCCGGCGACGGCCTGGTGGCGGCCCAGGACGACGCGCTCAGGTAATCTTGGGGCCGCTCATGTCGACCATCTCCTCATTCCACGATCCCTCCGTCATCGTTGACAGGCTGCGCGCCGCCGGCTGTGTCTTCGCCGAGGACGAGGCGCGGCTGCTGATGTCCGCGGCGCGGACACCGGACGACCTCGCCGCCATGGTGGACCGGCGGGCCGCCGGACTCCCCCTCGAGCACGTCCTCGGCTGGGCCGAGTTCTGCGGGCTGCGCATCGCCGTCGACCCCGGGGTCTTCGTCCCCCGCCGTCGTACCGAGTTCCTCGTCCAGCAGGCGCTGGCCGTCCTGCAAGGCCGGCCGCAGGCCGTCGTCGTCGACTTGTGCTGCGGCTCGGGCGCGGTGGGCGCCGCGCTCACCGACGCCCTGGAACAGGTAGAGGTGCACGCGGTCGACGTCGATCCGGCCGCCGTACGGTGCGCCCGCCGCAACCTCGCCGCGGACCACGTGTACGAGGGCGACCTCTACGAGCCGCTGCCCACCGCGTTGCGCGGCCGGGTCGGCGTCCTGGTCGCCAACGCGCCCTACGTGCCCACCGACGCGGTCGACCTGCTGCCGGCGGAGGCCCGCCTGTACGAGGCGCGGGTGGCGCTTGACGGCGGCGCGGACGGGCTCGACATCGTGCGCCGCGTCACCGCCGCGGCGACCCGGTGGCTCGCGCCGGGCGGCCACCTGCTGGTGGAGTCGAGCGAACGTCAGGCGCCGCGCGTCGTCCAGGCCATCGTGTCCGCCGGACTGACGCCGAGCGTGGCCAGGTCGGAGGAGCTCGCCGCGACCGTCGTGATCGGAACCCGGCCTTAGTCCGCGGGGGCGGGCGAGCCGTCTGTGCGGTGCCGGTGGCCGTTGCCGTTCCGCCCGTTCCGCCTGACCTCGATCTCGGCCCGCCGGCGCGCCTCGGCGAAGTAGCGCTTGGGGTCGCGGACCATGCGTTCCGGCCGGTCGTCCGAGTCGTGGACGACGATGTTGTCCGCCATGCGCGCACTCCTTCGTCCTATTGCCAGTCTCGGCGCCGGTGGGACGGCGGTCAACCGGGCCCGGTCAGGAGCCGAGGTCACCGGCCGAGCCACGGAAAGCCGTTGTCCGACGACCCGATCGCCAGGGCGGTGGCCAGCATCCCGGCGAGCAGCCGTACGAGCGGTACCTCTGCCTCGGTGACGCCCGCGACGTCGACGGCGTCCACGGTCAGCATGCCGAGCGGGGTGTGCCCGGCGACCACCGGCACCGCGAGGAACGACCGGTAGTCGCGCTGGATCGGCCGTCGCCAGCCGGGCGGCGTGTCGTGCTCGAGGTCGACGTACACCAGGTGCTGGTTGTGCTGGATCATCGCCAGGGCGGCATCGCCCTCCACCGTGCCCTCGGTGAACGGCGTGACCGGCTCGTCCGCCCGGCCCGCGTACAGCTCCGGCTCCAGCCGGCGCGGTCTGCCCTCGGCCAGCCGGAACCACGTCGCCCGCACCCGCTCGGCGTCGATCAGATGCGCCGCCGAGTCAATGATCATCGGCACGGTCGACTGCTGCAGCGCCTCCCGGTCGTGCCGGCCATCGGCGGTCGCGATGCGCCCCAGCTGCCGGACGATCGGATCGAGCGCGTCGTTCATCGTGACCCGCATCTCCACGGCGGCGCCGATCGCGGCCTGCTCGGCCTCGTTGCGCAGCCGCTCCTTGCGAATCTGCTCGTACGCCGGGACGGCGGCGGCCGCGACGCTCGCGATCACGCTCAGCAGGGCCCACCAGGCACGTCCCTTCGCGTCCGTGCCGACCTGCATTCCCGACAAGGTGGCCAGGCCCACGGCCGCCAGGCTGATGACCGAGGTGAGATACACCCGCCGTCCCGGGGGAATTCGCATGCGCGGCAGATTACGGGAGATCGGGGATCCGCACTGTACGACTTGACGGTCCCACGGCCGGTGGTCGTGGCCGGCGTTGAACCCGGGCGGTACCCGCGGCGTATCCCTGATCAGTGCGACGGGCTTGTCATGCGTCGGAACGGGAGGGACACGCAGGTGATGGGCGCCCGCGGGGCAGATGTACGCGGACGGCGGCGGCGCGGCCCGATGCCAACTCTTCCGGCCTTGGCCTGTCATGGACACCGTCACATCCGGTACTTTCCGACTCAGGCATCTCCCCCGTACGGGAGTTGTGGTTCCATCCCAGACGACCCCTCAATACGTCACCACCGACCGTGCTTATCCCGTCACGATGCAAACCGGCGGGTGCGGCCGCGCGTCCCGATCATGAGGCGCCGATGCCGTACGTCCACGAGCAGCGATCAGGAGACCCACATGGCACGAGGCCGCAAGGCACACCGTGACGGTGGGTGGGGCGACCCGGTCGTACTCCAGGGCGATGAGCCGGTTGCCTTCCAAGACGAGGACCCGGCGTTTCTCGACTGGAGCGAGCCCCCCACGGTCCGGGTCGGGCGGCCTCCGACGCGCCGGGAACGCCGGGCGCCTGCCCGGCGGCCCGCGTCCCGCCGGAGCGCTCGCCGGCAGGCCCCCCGGTCCCGGGGCGGGCGGGTTCCGGTCCGCGGGCTGTGGCGGGCGCTGGGCCTGACGGTCGCCTCGATGGTGGTGTGGGGCGTCGCGCACGTGGCGGCCGGCCGGCGCCTGGCCGGGTTCTCGCTCATGACGCTGCTGGCCCTGCTGGTCGGCGGCGGCGCGACGGTCGCGATCGGGTTCCAGCGCAGCCTGATGCCCATCGCCGTGCAGCGCGTCTGGCTGGACGCCCTCACCGTGGGCATCCTCGCGCTGGCGCTGTTGTGGAGCGCGATCGTGATCCGCTCCTACCAGGTCGTCCGGCCCGAAGGGCTGCCGACGGCGATGCGGCTGACGTCCGGATCGCTGGTGGTGATCATGGCGGTCATGGTGTGCGCGCCGCTGGTGTACGCGGCGAACGCCACGTATGTGCTGCGCAACACGCTGTCGGACATCTTCCCCGGCGACGACCGCTCGGGGGCGGCGGTCGACAAGGCGAACCCGTGGAAGAACTTGCCCCGGGTCAACATCCTGCTGCTGGGTGGCGACGGCGGGAAGGACCGTACCGGGATCCGCACCGACTCCATGACGGTCGCCAGCATCGACACGAAGACCGGCAACACCGTGCTGATCGGGTTGCCGCGGGCCCTGCAGCGCTTCCCCGTGCCGCCGCGGCTGCGGTCGCGCTGGCCGAACGGCTACACCGGCGACCCCGGCGACCAGGGCCTGCTGAACGAGCTGTACATCATCGGGGAACGTCACCCGGAGCTCGTGCCCGGCTACCGGACCGGGCAACGGGGCCCGCACCTGCTGGAAGAGGTCATCGGCTACCTGGTCGGCCTGAAGATCAACTACTACGCCCTGGTCAACCTCGCCGGCTTCAAGGACATCGTCAACGCCATGGGCGGCGTACGGGTGCACGTCGAAAAGCGCCTGCCGATCGGCGGCGACCCCGACCGGGGCATCCCGCCGACCGGCTTCATCGAACCCGGGTGGCACAAGCTCAACGGTGAGAACGCACTGTGGTACGGCCGCAGCCGGCACGCCGACGACGACTTCCATCGCATGGACCGGCAGAAGTGCCTGATGAAGGACATCGCCGACCAGGCCGACCCGCAAAGGGTCGTCACCCACGTCCAGAAGCTGGCCAAGGCCGCCAAGCGGACCATCTCCACCAACATCCCGGCCGACCTGCTGCCCGCCCTCGTGGACCTGTCCGGAACCGTCAAACGCGGGGCCGACATCCGCAGCCTGCCCTTCGACCCCGCGAAGATCGCCGGCTTCCGCGTGTACCAGCCGAACATCCTGCTCATGCGTCAGGTGACCGCCAAGGCCATCGCCGACAGCGCCAAGCCCAAGGCCGCCGCGACCGGGGCCGCGCCCACCCGTAAGCCGGTCAATCGCAAGCCCGCCACGAGGAAGCCGGTCCGCAGCGGCACGGCCGGCACCGCGACGCCGAACCCCGCGCGGACGAGCGTCAGCGCCGTCTCCCTCAAGAACGTCTGCGGCTGAGAGACCGTTGTTCCCCACCGTCTCTACTGCCCGCGCGACCCCACAGCGCCATCGCGACGACGTGCGACGTCACGACGAACCCGGTGAACGTGCCGTGCACCTCGTTCCCCCGCGGTCACGAGGCGGTACGCGGTGAAACTTTCACCGCGGCGGGGCGAGAGGGACGCTACGTGGCGAGGAATTCGATGAGGTGGTCCGCCGTCTCGCCGGGCGCCTCTTCGGGGAGGAAGTGCCCGGCCGCCATCGGGCCGCCGCGCACCTCGTCGGCCCAGGACTTCCAGATCTCGAGCGGCTCGTACCACTCCGCGACGGGGCCGCGGTGACTCCACAGGACAAACGTGGGGCAGGTGATGCGCCGCGTACCGCGGTCGGTCTCGTCGTGCTGGTAGTCGAGCGTGGCGGCCGCACGGTACTCCTCGCAGATGGCGTGCACGGTGGCCGGGTCGCGAAACTTCTCGACGTACGCCGCCCGGACCTCCGGCGGGAAGGCGCCGGGCACCTCAGACCAGTCGTCGAGCATGTGGTCGACGAAGACGGCGGGGTCGTGCGCGATCAGCCGCTCGGGCACCGGCTCCGGGGCGGCCAGGAACGACCACACCCAGAACCCCAGGCTGAAGTCCATGTCGGCGCGGCGGAACGCGTCGCCGGTGGGCACGGTGTCGAGCACCGCGAGCCGGCTGACGGCGCGCGGATGGTCGAGCGCCATCCGGTACGCGCAGCGGGCGCCCCGGTCGTGCCCGGCCACGGCGAACCGGTCGTACCCCAGCGCGCTCATCACCTCGACCTGCTCGCGGGCGATCTCGCGCATGCTGTACGGCGCGTGGTCGGGGGTGCTGGGCGGGGTGCCGCTGTCGCCGAAGCCGCGCAGGTCGGTGGCGACCACGGTGAACCGCGCGGCCAGGCGCGGCGCCACCCGGTGCCACATGAGATGCGTCTCCGGGATGCCGTGCAGCAACAGCAGCGGCTGCCCCGTTCCGCCGCGGCGCCCGTGGATCGTCGTCGCGGCGGTGGTGATGTAGAACTCTTCGAACCCGTCGAACACGATGTCTGGCCCCCTCTGGACCCGGCCACATCTGGAGCGTAGTCAGGCGCTCCGACAGTTCTCGGGTCTACGCAGGCCCAACGGCGGGTCGAAATTGAGCAGTGGTTTGGTCATGGACGGATCGATGACGACCCCCCGATCGGCGATGACCGATAGAAGTTGATCACCTACTCACCGCAACACCGGGGGATAGAGCGCCATCAGCGTAGACCGCACAGGTGGGGCTGCGGGCTTTTCGCTGGTGGATCGCCAGGCGGGCAACCTGAAAGGGATCGACCGCGAATGGTTGGATATGACCGATGCCCGATGGCGATCCCGAGGGAGACATTCCGATGACCGCCGGCACCGCGATCCGCCGCGCCACCCCCGACGACGCGACCATGGTCGCTGAGCTTGTCGCCGCGGCCTTCGCGCCGCTCGACGCGGTGGCCTGGCTGGTGCCCGACGAGGCCGTACGCTCGCGGATCATGACGGCCAACTTCCGGATCTTCGTCGACCACGCCATCGAGCACGGTCACATCGACGTCATTGACGACTCGGTCCCCAGCCCCAACGGCGGAGACACCGCGGCCGGGGTGTGGTTCCCCGCACCGGCCCGCTGCCCGAGCCGCCCGACTACGAGCGCCGCCTGGCCGCCGCGTGCGGCCCCTGGACGAGCCGGTTCGAGGTCCTCGACGAGCTCTTCGAGGAGAACCACCCCGCCGAACCGCACCACCACCTGGCGCTGCTCGCCGTCCGGCCAGTCGGGCCTCGCCGCAGCGGATGTACGCGATCCGAAGGGTTGCTGGGTGCCCGCCGAGGAGTCGCGGCAGGCCCGCCGGATCGCCGAGGTGGCCGGTCTCGCCTACGTCGATGGTGTCTATCTCGCCGACCTCGTCCGCGATATGGGCATCCGGCGGACCTGACTTCTCATGCGAACGCCGTCTTCGGGTCCTCCCGTTGCGGAACCCGAAGACGGCGTCTGTATCGGATGGGTCAGGCCGACGCGGCGCGCGCGGGCAGGAACCGGGCGGTCGCGGCCGCGGTGACGAGGGCGACCGCCGCCGCGATGAGGGTGCCGAGCGCGGCGCCGTGGACGAAGGCGTCGGCGGCCATTGCCTGCAGCGTGTGCGCGGCGCCCGCCGCGTGCGTACCTTGCAGCCGCTGCGCGATCTGGGCGGCGGCGCCGACCGAGTCCCGGGCGATCGCCGGGACGCCGTTCGTCGCGGCCATGTCGTGCCGGTAGATCGTGGCGGCGATGCTGCCGACGATGGCGACACCGAGCACCGTGCCGAGGTTGCGGGTGGCGTTGTTGACCGCGGACCCGATGCCGGCCTTGGCCGGCGGCAGTGACGCCATGATGGACTGGGTCGCGGGTGCCATGGTCAGCCCGATTCCGGCCGTCATGATCGTCGAGGCGATCAGGTAGTGCACGTAGCCGGACTGCCCGGTGGCCAGCGCGAAGACGCCCAGTCCGGCGGCCGCCGTGATCAGGCCGGCGGTCACCGTGACCCGGATGCCGAAGCGACCGGCCAGCCGGGTGCCGACCGGCGCCCCGACGGCCAGCGCCAGCGCCGCCGGCAGCGACCGGACGCCCGCGGCCAGCGGCGAGTAGCCCAGCACGAACTGGAGGATCTGGGTGAGCACGAAGGTCGCCCCGGCCAGGCCGAAGAACAGGATCATGATCGCGGCGGAGGCGGCCGTGAATCCGGGGTTGCGGAACAGGCTCAGGTCGACCATCGGGTGGTCGGTGTGCCGCTCCCAGGCCGCGAACGCCACCAGCAGGGCCGCGCTCACCGCGCCGCGCACCAGCGTCGGGGCCGAGGTCCAGCCGGCCGATCCGGCCTCGATGACGGCGTAGGTCAACATGCCGAACGCGAACACCGCCAGGACGATCCCGACGAGGTCGAACCGGGTACGGTGCGGGGCCATGGACGGCGGCACCAGGAACCGGCCGCCGATCATGGCCAGCGCGACGATGGGCAGGTTGACGGCGAAGATCGCGCTCCAGGAGTAGTGCGCCAGCAGCCAGCCCCCGGCGGTGGGGCCGATCGCCACGCCGAGCCCGGACATGGCCGACCAGATGCCGATGGCCTTGGCCCGCTCGGCGGCGTCGGTGAACACGCTGGTGAGGATGGCCATGGTGGCGGGGGTGACGAGTGCGGCACCGGCTCCCATCACGGCGCGCCAGGCGATCAGTTCGGCGGCGCTGGACGACAGCGCGGCGCCGAGCGAGGCGGCCCCGAAGACGGCCATCCCAACCGCGAGCGCGCGATGCCGACCGTACCGGTCGCCGAGGTTGCCGGCCGGCAGCAGCAGCGCGGCGAAGACGAGAGTGTAGGAGTCGATGATCCACTCCAGCGCGGTGGCGCCGGCATGCAGCTGGGCGGACAGCGTGGGGATCGCGACGTTGACGATCGTGGTGTCGACCACGATCACCAGCAGCGACAGTGACAGCACGCCCAGCGTGAGCCAGCGGCGGCGGTAAACCGTGTCGGTCTCCTGGTCCAGCGGCGGCCTGGGCAGGTCGTGTGAGGTACGGGTGCTGCGAAGAGTCGTGGTGGCAGACATCTCGAGCGCTTCCCTTCTTGTGATTGATAAGCCAATCAATATGTGGAGAAAAAAAAATTTAGGGGTTGAGCGGAGACGCGAACGCGTACTCGTCCGGGAGCTCGAGCACGGTGCCCAGATTGAGCAGCATGCCGGTAGCCATGAAGCGGGCAACTGTCGCCCGGTCGGCGCCGGTGAGCCGCTGGACCAGGTCGAAGACCTCCATGAAGCCGCGCCGCATGTGCTCTCGAACGTCGGGATCGGCCGACGCGGCGTGGCCCTGGAGCTGGCAGCGCGGCGCGTCCGGGTTGGCGAGCAACTCCCGGTAGCGCGCGCCCATGTGCTGCAGTGACTCCTCGATCGAGGCGGCCGGCCGGTAGGCGGCCGCGAACGCGGACCTGATCTGTTCGCGCACCCGCTCCTGGCAGGCCAGGAAGAGCGCCTTCTTGTCGTCGAACAGGGCGTAGATGTACGGCTGGGAAATCCCGGCCCGCTTGGCGATCGCGGCCGTCTTCGCCGCGTGCAGGCCGTGCACCGCGAACTCGTGGATCGCCGCCTCCAGCACCTGCTCGCGGCGCTCGTCGGCGGTGGGCCGGTGGTCGCTTCCCGTTGTCATGAGTTCATTATTGATAGACCAATCAAAGCTTGTCAACCCCTCCCGGTCACGGCCCTGGCGACTACGGTGGGCGACGGCCGTCCGCGGACGACCGCCTCGCGCCGACAACGTGGGTTCAGCGCGGGCCCGCCGTTCCCCGATTCTCGACAGGAGTTGACATCCACTCGCCTCTATGACCAATCCTGACATTGTTTGTCTTTCGTTGCGCCGACCCCGGCCCTCCGGCGCTACGTTGTGCAGTGCGCGATACATCCGATAACGACGGAGGTGCCTCATGGCTGTCCGGGAAACCCTCGATCCCGACCGGTCGCTGTGGGAGTGGATAGCCGTCGACCTGCACTTCTATCGGATCAAGCACGACATGACGCTCGCCGACGTGGGCGAGGTGATGGGCTGTACACGGCAGACCGTCTCGAACCTCGAAGCCTGCCGGCCCGGCTTCCGGATGAACGACAAACAAGCGGCGGCAGTCGATAAATTGTGGGACATAAACGGGCATTTTGGTCGGCTACTCAGATATGCGCGAGCCGGACATGATCCAGACTGGTTCAAGGCATTCACCGAATACGAGGCCCGGGCGATCTCGATCAAAATCTACGAGGCGCTGCTCATCCCCGGGCTGCTGCAGACGCCCGAGTACACCCGGGCCCTGCTCGAGTCGGGCCACATGGTCGACGACGTGGACGCGGCGGTGGAGATCCGCATGGAACGCCAGCAGATCCTCACCCGGCCCAAGCCGCCGCAGTTGTGGATCCTGTTGAACGAGTCGGTGCTCGACCAACCGGTGGGCGGGCTGGACGTGATGCGCGCCCAGCTCACCCGGCTGCTGGAGGCCAGCCGGCTGCGCAACGTCGTGCTCCGGGTCATCCCGAGGTCGGTGGGCGCGCACATCGGCTTGGACGGCCCGTTCATGATCCTCACCGGGGCGCGGGAGAAGGCCGCGTACATGGAGGCATGCGGCTCCGGCGGGCTGTCCCTCGACGCCGGGCAGATCGAGCGCTACGGCGCGCGCTTCGACCACATCGGCGCCGACGCGCTGTCACGTACCGCGACGCGAAGCCTGATCACGCAGGTCATGGAGCGGATCGCCGGAGCGAAAGCCGGCCCTTAGAGTTCGAAGCGGCTGCCGACCGCGTTGGGCACGAAGGCACCCGGCAGCTCGGTGGCCAGGGCCAGCTGCGCCTTCCAGCCAGTGCAGTGCGCCGGGACGACCACCTGCGGTGACTCCGCCGCCAGGGCCGCCACGGTCGCCGGGATGATCGGCTCGAACAGCCTGCCCGTCAGATGGAACCCGCCGATGACGGCGTAGACCCGGTCGACGCCGGTCAGCCGCTTGGCGTGCCGGACGATGTTGACGATGCCGGCGTGCCCGCAGCCGGAGATCACGACGAGGCCCTTGTCGCGTACGTGCACGACGGCGGCCTGATCGTCATGGATCAGCGGGTCGGGCCGCCAGTCGCCGTCGCGCCACGCCTGATGCACCGCAAAGCCCTTCTCGAAGTCGGTCGTGCGGTCGACCTCGCCGGTGACCAGCAGGCTTCCGTCGAGCAGGAACGACGGCCGGCGATCTTCGATCACGGTGAAGCCCGCGTCCTCGATGCCGGCCCGGCTCGGCACCGGCAGCTCGAACTCGTTCCCCGGGGCGGCGATGCGGCGGCGATTCCAGAAGTCCGGGTGCAGCACGACCGGCAAGTTGCGTGTGCCGAGCCGGTGCGCCAGGCCCTGCAGGCCCATGATGTGGTCAAAGTGGCCATGGCTGAGCACAATCGTCTCGAACGTGTCCGGCGCGAGCGCGAGGCGGTCGAGGTTGGCGATCAGCCCGTCCGGGGTGACGCCCGTGTCGAACAGCACCCGCCGCGAGCTCGCCCCGGCGTGCACCTCGATGAGCGCGGAGAACCCGTGCTCGGCCCGCAGCACGTCGACGGTCTTGCCGTCCATCGAGATCTCAGTCGGCACGATGGGCAGTGGACCCGCCGATCCGGACGCACCCCAGCGCCGGACCAGCCCTTCGTCCGGCAACAGAAAGTCGGCGGAGTTGTCGACCAGCGTCGTCACGTGGACGCCGTCCACCGGAGTCAGCGGGATCCGCTCCACACCTTGATCGTCCGCGTCGCTGCCCATCCGTGCTCCCTCCGCCGGGGATCATCGGGGACCCAGGCGCTCATCGTCGCACACGAGGCGCGATCTAGAATCGGATGAACAGGACGCAGGATTCTGCCACCAGCCGAAAGGCCCGGAAAGGTCGTCGCTGAGTGACCGGGACGTCCGCCGACCCCGCGCGCCGGGGCGGTGAAGACCACCGCGAGCCGGATGCCCGGTTCACCCTTGCCAACGAGCGCACCTTCCTCGCCTGGAATCGTACGGCGCTCGCTCTGGTCGTCGGCGGGCTGGCCATCGTCCAGCTGCTGCCGCCCTTCCCCGGACTGCAGTGGGGCCGGCATCTGCTGGCCGTGCCCATGATCGTCTTCGGCGGTGCGCTGTCCATCGGCAGCCTGGCCGAATGGAGTCGCAACCAGCGAGCGTTGCGCCGCGGCGAGCCGCTGCCGCGCTCGTACCTGCCGCGCGTGCTGGTCGCCTTCATCGCCGTCACGGCGTTGGCCGCCGCCGTGATCGTCGCGCTGTCCGCGGCGCGGACATGACGCGCGACCAGGGGCCGCCCGACCACTTCGATCCCGGCCTCGCCCGGGAGCGGACCCAGCTGGCCTGGAACCGGACCGGCGTCTCGTTCATCGCCCTCGGCGGGGCCATCGTCAAGGACCGGCCGGCGGTCGGCCTCGTCATCCTGGCGATGAGCACGCTGATCTTCGTACTCGCACGCGGGCCGCGCCCCGGCGAGCCCGGCCGGCGGCGGCCGCTGCTGCTGATCACCGCCACCGTGACCGCCGTCTCGGTGGCCGCGCTGACGCTGGCCCTGCTCGCGCCGTCCTAACGGCCCGGTCGTACGTACGGTCAGGCGCGGACCAGCGGCAGGAAGATGTCGTCGACGATCTCGACGAGCACGCCGTCCGGCAGCGGCCGCTGGGTGATGAGCACCTCGTGCCGGACGAGGTCGGTCGGCAGGCCGGCGATCCGCGGGGTGATCTTGGCGCGGTCGATCTCGCCGCGCTCGGCGGCGCGCTCCAGGATGACGCTCATCACTTGGGCACCGACCCGCCGGCCGTGCGGGTAGACCGTGGCGTCGAGGTCGCGGATGTATTCGCTGAGCATTCCGTGGATGGTCTCGGAGCCGATGGCCTCCAGCCCGCTGGTCACCCGGCGGAGCAGCGCCAGCAGGTCCCCCCGCAGCTCACCGGTGTCGGGCACTTCCCCGGACAGCATCGGGGCATGCCGCCGCATCGCCGCGAGGACGAGCTCGACCCGGTTCGGCCAGCGCCGGTACAGCACGGCCCGGCTGGTCTTGGCGCGGGCGGCGACGCCTTCCATGGTCAGCTTGGGGTAGCCGACGGCGGCCAGCTCGTCCCATGCCGCCTGCAGCAGGCTCTCCTCCAATGCCTCGCCGCGCCGGCGTCGGGCCGTCATCGATCCCTCCTTTAGATACGTTGCGTCTCTTATCGAGTAAAGCTTACACTGCCAAGCGTTAGATACATACTGTCTCTTATTTGGAAGGCCAGAGGATGACGGGACACAACGAGACCGAGCGCTTGGACAAGTCGGTCCTCAAGCTGGCCGGGATCCTGCTCGTCGGCGCCATGGCGCCGCTGTTCGACACGACCATCGTCAACGTCGCGATCCACCGGCTCGGCACCGACCTGCACACGTCGGTGGCCACCATCCAGTGGGTCGTCACCGGCTACCTGCTGGCGTTGGCCATGGTCGTGCCCGTCACGGGGTGGCTGCTCGGCCGCTTCGGCGGCCGGCGGATGTGGCTGCTCGCGCTGACCCTGTTTCTGACCGGCTCGGTGCTGTCGGGCCTGTCATGGAGCGTCACCAGCCTGATCGTGTTCCGCGTGCTCCAGGGGCTCGGCGGCGGCATGATGCTGCCGATCCTGCAGACGCTGCTCGTCCAGGCCGCGGGCCGGCGGCGGCTGGGGCGGCTGATGGCCGTCGTGAGCCTGCCCGCGATCCTCGGGCCCATCCTCGGGCCGGTGCTGGGCGGGCTGCTCATCAGCCACGTAAGCTGGCGGTGGATCTTCTTCGTCAACGTGCCGATCTGCGTCGCGGCCCTGGTGCTGGCCTGGCGCGGGCTGCCGGCCACTCCGGCGCGCGGCAGGCAGCCGTTCGACGCCTGGGGACTCGTCCTGCTCTCCCCCGCCCTGGCCGCGATCATCTACGGCCTCTCGCAGGTCGGCGTGCACGGCGGGTTCGCGTACGGCACGGTGGACGGTCCGCTCGTGGCGGGCCTGGTCCTGCTCGCGGCGTTCGCCTGGCACGCACTCCGCGGCCGGGCGGAGCCGATCGTCGATCTGCGGCTGTTCCGGGTGCGCTCGTTCAGCGCGTCGGCCGCCGTACTGTTCCTGTCCGGGCTGTCGCTGTACGGGGCGATGCTGCTGCTCCCGCTGTACTACCAGCAGGTGCGGGGGCAGACGGCGCTGGCGGCGGGGTTGCTGCTGGCGCCGCAGGGCCTCGGCACGCTGCTCAGCCGGCCGCTCCTCGTGTTCGTGGACCGGATCGGCGCCCGCCCGATCGCGCTGGCCGGGCTGGCGTTCGCCACGCTGGGCACGGTGCCGTTCGCCCTGGCCGGCCCCGACACCAGCGAGGTACTGCTCGCGGTGTCGCTCGTCGTCCGCGGCGCGGGGCTCGGCGCGGTGACCGTGCCGGTCATGGCCGCCGCCTACCAGGAGCTGCGGCCGGAGCAGGTGCCGCACGCCAGCGGCGCCACCCGCATCCTGCAGCAGGTCGGCGGCTCGTTCGGCACGGCGGTGCTGGCCGTCATTCTGCAGCGCGAAATCACCTCGCACGCGGCGGCCACCGCATACGACCACGTCTTCTGGTGGTCGCTCGGCTTCACGGCGCTGGCCCTCGTCCCCGCGCTGCTGCTCCCCGGCCGTATGAGGGCCGCGCGAGGCGAGGTTCCGGTGCCGGATCAGCGGCCGACGAGCCCGGTCTCGTAGGCGAGCAGCCCGGCCTGCGTACGGTTGTCGCAGCGCAGGTTGACGAGCATGCGGGACACATAGCCCTTCACGGTCGCCTCGGTGAGGTGCAGGCGCCGCGTGCTGTGCGCCATCGCCACCGCGTGACAACTCGTGCGCGGGTCGGCAACCGCTGTACGGGTGTTGCCAACGACAAACCCGGGCTCGCTGCCGCAAGCTGGCGGACAGCAACCCGAGAGGACGTCCATGGGCACGCACGACGACTACGTGCTGGGCCGCGAGGCCGAGGAGTACGACCGCCTGCGCTGGCAGGCCCGGCTCTGGGAGCGGGAGACCGCGACGTTGCTGGATCGGGCCGGCCTGAGTCCCGGAGCGCGCTGCCTGGACGTGGGCAGCGGACCGGGCGAGACGATGCGGCTCATGGCCGAGCGGGCCGGGCCCACCGGGCAGGTGATCGGCGTGGACACCGACGAGCGGCTCGGCCGGGACGCGCTCGACCGGCTGCACGCCGACGGCCTCCGCCGGTGCGACTTCGTCCCCGCCGACATCGAGGCCGACGACATACCCGAGAGCCTCGGCGAGGCCGGCTTCGACCTCGTGTTCGCGCGGCTGCTGCTGATCCACCTGACCGACCCGGTGGCGGCGCTGCGGCGGATGTGGCGGTGGACCGCGCCTGGAGGCGTGCTCGTCGTGCAGGAGTTCGACCTGCGTACGGTCGACGTCGACCCGCCGTTGGACGTGGTCCGGCGATGGCACGACCTGTTCGCCGGGCTGGGCAGCGACGGACGGCTGGGCCACCGGCTGCCTGCGTTGTTCCGCGACGCCGGCATCGGAGAGCCGGACGACACCCATGTCGCCGGCCGGCTGGAACGCTTTGACACCACGCTGAGCTACATGCTCGCCGCGACGTACCGGAGCGCCCGGCCGGCCGCCGTCAAGCTCGGCGTCATCACGGAAGAGGAAGGGGCGGCCTGGTTCGCCGACCTGACGACCGCGGTCGGCACCGCCGGGCACCACGCAGCGCTCTGGCCCTTGCTGATCGGGGCGTACAAGCGGAAGCCTTAGATCTCTTTCAGGATCTCGGCGAGGCGGTCGTGGGTGCTGGTGGTCGGCGCGGCCTCGACGCACAGCCGGTTCATGACACGCATGTAGCCGTCGACCTCGGGCGGCTTGTCGAGGTAGATGGCGCTGTTGAGCTGCTCGAGGTAGACGATGTCGGGCAGGGCCGGCTCACCGAAGCGCAGGATGGTGAACGCGCCGCCCGCCGCGGCGTGCCCGCCGGCCGTGAACGGCAGCACCTGGACGGTGACGTTGGGCAGCCCGGCGAGCTCGATCAGCCGCTTGAGCTGGGCCCGCATGACCTTGCGACCGCCGAGCGGGCGCCGCAACACGGCCTCGTCGACGACCGCCCACAGCGTCGGCGGGTCGGGGTCGAGCAGGCACCGCTGCCGCTCCATGCGCAGGCCGACGCGATGCTCCAGCTCGCTCTCGCGCGCGTCGGGGTAGCCGAGCCGGATGACGGCGCGGGCGTAGTCCTCGGTCTGCAGCAGGCCGGGCACGAACTGGACCTCGTAGGTCCGGATGAGCGAGGCCGTCTCCTCCAAGCTGAGGTAGACCTCGAACCAGTTCGGCAGGATGTCGCTATATCGGTGCCACCAGTCCTGCTTGTTGGCCTCCTTGGCCAGCTCCAGTGTCGCGGCGCGCTGGTCCGGGTCGGCGATGCCATAGAGCGTGAGCAGGTCGGTCACATCGCGCTGCTTGAAGCCGACCTTGCCGGACTCCAAACGGCTGATCTTGGACGCTGTCGCGCGGATGGCGTGACCCGCCTCCGCGGTTGAGATGCGGCGCGTCTCGCGTAGCCGCCGCAACTGCGCACCCAGCAAAATCCGTAGCACCGTCGGGCCGCCTCGTGAGAAGGGCACGACACGGCTGACTGACGGATCCCCCTCCGCTGGAACAATGTCCATAGAAAACTTTCCTGGAGTTGTGCCAATCTCCCGTGACCCCTGGCGAGTCTTTCACATTTGCGCCGCCACGCACACCTGTATCGTCCGGTCCTGGCCGACGTCCCCACCGGGTCCGCCCGGCGCATCGGTGGCCCCGCGCGCTACGATCAGAGGGAGGTTCCGCCCGGCGGCGGGGTCTGCTGACCGAGTTCCTGCTAGGATTTCGCAGCTCAAGCGCTAAGGCGGTGCGATCGTGGTCGATGTGGGGAATGCGGGTCCCGTGGGTACGGACGCCGGTGTTCCCAACCACGCGCGCGTGTACGACTACTTTCTGGGCGGCAAGGACAACTACGCCGTCGACCGGGAGGCCGCGGCGCGCATCGCCGAGGTGGCGCCCGATACACCGTTGCTGGCCGCGGCCAACCGGCGGTTCCTGGTCCGTTCGGTGCGGGTGATGGCCGAGTCCGGGGTCCGGCAGTTCATCGACCTGGGCACGGGCATCCCCACCTCCCCCAACCTCCACGAGGTCGCCCGCAGCGTCCATGCCGACGCGCGCGTCGCGTACGTCGACGTCGACCCCGTCGTGGTCGTGCACAACCAGGCACTGCTCGCCGTCGACCGCGGCGTGATCACCATTCAGGGTGACGTGCGCAAGCCACAGGAGATCCTCGATCACCCCGATCTGCAGGCGCACATCGACTTCAGCCAGCCGATCGGCGTGCTGTTCGTCGCCGTGCTGCACCTGGTCAGAGACGAGGAAGACCCGGCCGGCATAGTCGCCCAGTTCCGCGACCGCATGGTTCCGGGCAGCCACGTCGCGATCGTGCAGTTCACCGCCGACAGCGAGCCCGGGGCGATCGAGACGTTCAACACCATCTACGCCGACTCGCCGATCAAGGTGACGTTCCGGCCCCGCACCCAGATCGAGGGGTTCTTCGACGGCTTCGAGCTGCTGCCCCCGGGGCTGGTCGACGTGGAGGACTGGCGCCCCGAGATGGAGGCCCCGCGGACCCGCCTGAAGATCGCCGGCGGCGTGGGCCGACTCTAGTCGGCAAGCTCCAGTCGACGGGCTCAGGTCGGCCGGGCGTTAGAGGCTCCTGTACACCTGCTGCAAGGCCCGGCGCACGTGGACCTCGATCATCTCGCGCTTGTACTCCGCCGATCCGCGGAAGTCCGCGTCGGGCGCGGCCATGTCTCGTACGGTCGCCGCGACCTCGGCGAACGCGCCGGTGGTCGGCCGGCGCCCGCGCAGCAGGTCCTCGGCGGCGACGGCCCGCAGGGTCGTCGGCCCGGCGCCCGCCAGGGCCAGGCGTACGTCGTCGACCCGATCCCCCGCCTCGTCGAGGGTCAGCCGGGCCGCCACCCCGACGGTCGGATAGTCGGTCACGGTCCGCGGCACGTACTTGAGGTAGGCGGTGGCGGTCCGCAGCGGCTGGGCCGGTACGTCGACGGCAGTGATGATCTCGTCGGGCCGGGCCGCGATCGTGTGCCGGTCGACGTAGAACAAGGCCAGCGGCACGGCCCGATCGCCCTGCGCGCTCGCCAGCCGTACGGTGGCGTCGAGCGCCATGAGCACAGCGGGCACGTCCATGAGCGGGTCGCCTTGGGCGAGGTTCCCGCCGATGGTGGCGTGGTTGCGGATCCGTACCGTCGCCACCCGCGCGATCGTGTCACGCAGGCTGGGCAGCCGCTCGGCGATAGGCGGCGAGGTCTCGAGGTCGCGCAGGGTCGCCCGCGCGCCGATGCGGAGCCCGCCGTCGTGCGGCGTCACCTCGGCCAGGCCCGGCACCCGCTGCAGGCTCACCAGCACGCGTGGGCGAACCAGCCGCTGCTTCATCGACAGCACCAGCGCCGTGCCACCGGCCAGCACCTTGGCGTCCGGGCCGTGCTCGGCCAGCAGCGCCGTGCCCTCGGCGAGGTCCGTCGGCGCCCGGAAGTCCAGATCGGTCACAGTGCCCCCCGCTCAGCCTCGGCGCGCTCGGGAGCGCGGCCGCCCTCCTCGGCGGCGGCGAGGATCGACTCGACGATCTTGTAGTAGCCGGTGCAGCGGCACAGGTTACCGGTCATCCACGACTTGACCTGCTCCGGCGTGGGGTGCGGGGTCTCCTCCAGCAGGGCCCGGGCGGCGAGGATCTGGCCGGGCGTGCAGATGCCGCACTGGAAGCCGCCGTGCTCGACGAAGCCCCGCTGCAGCGCGTCGAGCTCATCGCCGTCGGCGACGCCCTCGATCGTGACGATCTCGGCACCGTCGACCATCGCCGCCAGGGTCAGGCACGAGGTCGTCATCTTGCCGTCGACCAGCACCGTGCAGGCCCCGCAGACGCCGACGCCGCAGCCCTCCTTCGTACCGGTAAGGCCGAGGTCATAGCGCAGGCAGTCGAGGAGGAGGCGTCCCGGCGCCACCTTCACCTCATGCTCGCGCCCGTTCACGCTCAATCGGATGGTGGTCATGCCGGCTTCTCCTTGGTGCGCAACGCCCGCCACACCTTCTCGGCGGTGATCGGGGTGTCGGTGATCCGGACGCCGACCGCGTCGTAGACGGCGTTGGCGATGGCCGGTGTGGTGGCGGCCAGGGCGAACTCGGCGATCGGGCGGGAGCCGAACGGCCCAGGACCGCCCTTGTCCTCGATCAACACCTTCGTCAGTGGGGGCACCTCGGCCATCGTCGGGATCTTGTAGTAGCTGAACTGCCCGTTGGTGACCCGGCCGTCCTCGATCCGTACCTCTTCCATCAGGCCGTACCCGAGCCCCTGGACGACGGCCCCCTCGACCTGGCCCTCCACCATCAGCGGGTTGATCATCGTGCCCGGGTCGTTGCTCGTCGTCAGCCGCAGCAGGCGTACCTGGCCGGTCTCCGCGTCGACCTCGACCTCGGCCACCTGCGCGGAGAAGCACTCGGTGTCGGCCTCGTCGCCCGGGTGCAGGAACTGCCCGGCCACGACGAACGGCCCGTCGACCGCAAGCGTGCGGGCCAGGTCGGCGAAGCTCAGCCCGTCGCCGTCGGACGCGCGCGTGAACCTGCCGTCGGCAAGCCGTACATCATCGACCTCGATGCGGAAGAACTCGGCCACGACCTCTTTGAGCTTGCCGATCAGGTCCGTACAGGCCTGGACGACCGCGCCGCCGTGGACGTAGGTGTGCCGCGACGCGCCCAGGCCCATGTCCCACGGCGACTCGTCCGTGCTGCCCACGAGGATCTGCACCGCATCCAGCGGCAGGGTCAGGGTCTCGGCGGCGACCTGCCGCAGCATCGTGTGCGCGCCCACCCCGGCGTCCGGGATGCCGCTGCGGATCGCGACCACGCCGCCGGGCAGCAGCAGCGCGACGGCGACGGAGAAGCCCGTGCCGAGCTTCTGGTTGCTGACCGCGAGCCCGCGACCGACGTTCGGGGGCTTGGGGTCGCGCCACCCCGACGCCGCGATGGCCCCGTCGAGCACGGCCTCGAAGTGCAGGTCCGTCTTGCGGTGCCCGGCCGCCGACTCCTCGTCGTCATTCAGCAGGTTCTTCCGCCGGAACTCGTACGGATCGAGCCCGAGCTCGGCGGCGATCATGTCCATCTGCGACTCGAGCGCGAAGATCACCTGCGGCTCGCCGGGCGCCCGCATGTACCCGGCCGGGACATGGTTCGTGTAGACGCAGTAGGCGTCGATGAAGACGTGCTCGAACCGATAGCCGCCGCCGAGGTGACGCGGCCCGACCAGGTGCACCTCGGGGCGCGGCTTGTACGCGGCGTACGCCCCGCCGTCGAAGATGGCCTCGGCGCGGTGGGCGACGAGCGTGCCGTCGCGCATCACCCCGGTCTTCATACGGATGACCGAGCCGTGCCGGGTGGCGGCCGCGGCGAACTCCTCGCCGTAGTCCATGTTGAGCCGCACCGGACGGCCGGTCGCCTTGGCGAGATGGTAGGCGATCGGCGCGTCGCGCAGGTCGCCCTTGCCGCCGAAGTCGCCGCCCAGCCGGACGAACTCGAAGACGATCCGATCTTCCGGCAGGCCCAGCGACTGCGCCAGCCAGGCCCGGGCCGGGAAGGGGTTCTTGTGCGTCATCCAGACGTGCACCCGGCCGCCGTCGTCGATCAGCACGGTGGCCGACGACGGCTCGATGTAGGCCTGGTGCGTGGGCGAGGTGCGGAACTCGTTCTCGACGACGACGTCGGCCGCGGCGAAACCTTGGTCGAGGTCGCCGCGGCGCCAGCTCACGTACGACTGCGCGTTGGACACGTGGTCGGGGATCTGGTGCGGGATCGGCCACTGCGGCGGCGGGTCCGGCACGTAGTCGTAGGTGCCGATCTCCGGATGCAGCACGGGCGCACCGGACCCCATGGCCTCGACGGCGTCGAAGACCGCGGGCAGCGGCTCGTACTCGACGTCGATGAGGTCGAGCGCCGCGACGGCGATCTCCGGCGACTCGGCGGCCACCGCGGCGACCCGGTCGCCGATGAACCGCACGACGTCGCGGGCGATGACGGGGAGGTCGCGGAACATCCGGCCCACCATGGTCGGCGGCACGTCCCGCCCGGTCACCACGGCGTGCACGCCCGGCAGGCCGGCGGCGCGCGCGGTGTCGATCGACACGATACGTGCGTGCGGATGCGGGCTGCGCAGCGTCTTCGCCCACAGCATGCCCGCTGGAACCACGTCCGCCGCGTACTTCGCCTGCCCGGTCACCTTCTCCGGGCCCTCAACGCGGGGAACGCGTTTTCCAACGTGAACGGTCACCATTCACCTCGTCGTCTCGCGACCGAGCAGGTCCCACCCCGACACACACCGCAAATGCAGTAAAACACGCCAAAACACGGCGAAACACGGGGCGGTGGTGTCGCTCGGATGTCGCCAACATTAGGGGCGGCCTTGTTCGGAGGTCAACGGAACGCGTCGTTCCGTACCAGCTCGGGGGCGGACCTCGTCAGGCGGCACGATTCGTGCCACGCCGCAGGCCGCCCCGCGACGGCCGTTCAGTTCGCCCGCGCCGCCCGGATCGACTCCTTCAGCGAGCCGAGCGTGGCGAACACCGCCGTCGGCTCGTAGCCGCAGTGCGCCATGCAGTTCGCGCAGCGCGGATCGCGGCCCCGGCCGTAGCTGTCCCAGTCGGTCTCGTCGAGGAGCTCCCGGTAGGTCTTGGCGTACCCGTCCGACATCAGGTAGCAGGGCCGCTGCCACCCGAACAGGGAGTAGGAGGGGATGGCCCACGCCGTACACGGAAAGTCGACCTTGCCCTCGAGGAAGTCGAGGAACAGCGGCGAGTGGTTGAACCGCCAGCGCTCGCGGTTGCCGTTCGCGAACGCCTTGCGGAACAGCTCCGTCGTCTCCTGGACGCCGAGGAAGTGCTCCTGGTCGGGCGCCTTCTCGTACGCGTAGCCCGGCGAGATCATCATCTCGTCGACCTTGAGGTCGTCGTTGAGGTAGTTCATCACGTCGATGACGCTCTGCGGGCTGTCGGTGTTGAAGAAGGTCGTGTTGGTGGTGACCCGGAACCCGCGTCGCTGGGCCTCGCGGATCGCCTCGATCGCGTCGTCGAAGACGCCCTCCTTGCACACCGACGCGTCGTGCCGTTCCTGCAGGCCGTCGATGTGCACGACCCAGGCGAAGTACGGCGACGGCTCGAACAGGTCGATCTTCTTCGGGATGAGCAGCGCGTTGGTGCAGAGGAAGACGAACTTCTTGCGCTTGATGAGCTCCTTGACCATCACGTCGATCTGCGGGTGCATGAGGGGCTCGCCGCCGGCGATGGACACCATGGGCGCGCCGCTCTCCTCCATCGCGGCCACGGCCTGCTCGACCGGCATGCGCTGTTTGAGGATGCCGGCCGGATGCTGGATCTTGCCGCAGCCCGCGCAGGCGAGGTTGCAGGCGAACAGCGGTTCCAGCTCCACGATCAGCGGGAACTTCTCGCGCCGGCGGAGCAGTCTCTGGCGGAGAATGTAGCCACCGATACGCAGCTGCTGGCGCAGGGGCATCGTCATCGTGAACGCCCTTCCTTCATGACTAGATAGCGGCCTTCATACCTAGGTAGCGGCCTAGCGCGCTGATCGGGAAGACCAGCCGGTACAGGTGGTAGTTGATGTAGAAGTCGCCGGGGAACCCGGTGCCGGTGAACTGCGGCTCGTCCCACGTGCCGTCGTCCCGCTGGTGGTCGACCAGCCACGTCACCCCGCGCTCCACGGCCCGGGACCGCTCCCCCGCCGCGAGCAGCCCGATGAGCGCCCAGGCGGTCTGCGAGGCCGTCGACGCGCCGCGCGCGATCCACGCCGGGTCGTCGTAGGACCGCAGATCTTCGCCCCAGCCGCCGTCGTCGTTCTGTCGCTCTTCCAGCCAGGCGACGGCCCGCCGGATCTGCGGCTTCTTCGGTCGTACGCCCGCCGCGATCAGGGCCGGGAGTACGGCGCCGGTGCCGTACACGTAGTTGGCGCCCCAGCGGCCGAACCACGACCCGTCTTGCTCCTGGGCCTTGAGCAGCCAGACGACGGCCCGCCGCACGACGTCGGAGCCGGCCTGCCCCTCGTGCGCCAGCGCCTCGACGACGTGCGCCGTGACGTCGGCGGACGGCGGGTCGATCACCGCGCCGAAGTCGCAGAACGGCAGTCGCGTGCACAGCTCACGGGTGTTGTCGGCGTCGAAGGCCCCGAAGCCGCCGTCGCGGGAGGCCATGCCGGACATCCAGTGGACGGCCCGGTCGATGGCGGCGTCGGCGCCGGGACGCGGCACCCGGCGCAGCGCCAAGATCGCCTCGGCGGTGTCGTCGGTGTCGGGGTAGCCGTCGTTGTCGAACTCGAACGCCCAGCCGCCCGGCTTGAGGTTCGGGCGGCGTACGGCCCAGTCGCCCGGGCCTTTGATCTCCTCGCCGAGCACCCAGTCGGCCGCCTTGACCAGGGCCGGGTGATCGCCGGGGAGACCGGCGTCGGTGAGCGCCGTCATCGCGAGGACGGTGTCCCAGACCGGCGACTGGCAGGCCTCGAGGCGGCGGCCCTGCTCGTCGTGGATGGTGAAGCGGTCCAGCCCCTCGATCCCCCGCTTCATCACCGGGTGGTCGAGGTCGTAGCCCATCAGGTTGAGGGCGATCAGCGAGTACACCCACGGCGGCTGGATCCCGCCCCAGCACCCGTCGAGCTCCTGGCGCGCGACGATCCAATCGACCGCCCGGTTGAGCGCTCTGCGGCGTACGGAACGGAGCGGGCGCTTTTCGTACACGTGCAGCGCCTTGTCGAGCTGGGAGAAGGCGTTCTCCCAGCTCAACGGGCCGTAGTTGGCCGGTTTGGCGCTGCCGGTGCGCAGCTCGGGCAGGTCGAACGGCAGGGCCCGCACGGGGCGCAGGGACACGACGATCGTCAGCGGCACGATCGTCTGCCGCGCCCAGCAGGCCCAGTCGTACACGTTGAGCGGGAACCACGACGGCAGGAACACCAGCTCGGGCGGCATGATCGGCAGGTCGTCCCACGACCACTGGCCGAACAGCGCCAGCCAGATGCGGGTGAACACCCGGCTCGCCTCGATGCCGCCCTGATCCTGCACGTACGCGGCGGCTCGGCGCATGTGCTCGGCATCGGCGGCGTCGCCGGCCAGCCGCAGCGCGGTGTACGCCTCGATCGTGGTCGACAGGTCGGCGGGCCCGCCGAAGAAGTTGGCCCACGTGCCGTCGGATCGTTGCTGCGAGCGGATCCACACCGCCGCGTCGGCCGTGTCGCCATCGGTACGGATGCCGAGGAACTCGCGCAACAGGAGATCCTCGGCGTCCATCGTGACGTTCGTCTCCAGCTCGCCCTTCCACCAGCCCTCGCCGGACTGCAGGGACAGCAGGTGGTCACGCGCGGAGTCGAGCGTGCTCGCGGCGGTACGGATGTCCAGCGTCGTCATCGGCCTTCCCTCGTGGTTCAACGATCCCTGGCGGTGACGAAGAAGGTGAGATCGAGGAACTCGTCGCGCACGGAGTCGGGCATCTCGGCGCTCTTCAACCGGTCGGTCGCCTCGCCCAGCCGGCGCTCGGCCTCGTGCTCGGCCCACTCCCGGCCGCCCGCCTCCTCGACGTACCGCGCCGCCTGCCGCAGGTCGTCTTCGCTGAGCGGCTCGGGCTGGAAGAGCAGCTCGGCGAGGCAGGTGGAGGCGTCGGTTCCCGAGGTGAGCGCGGCCACGACGGGCAGCGACTTCTTGCGCGACCGCAGGTCGGACAGCACTGGCTTGCCGGTCATCTCCGGGCTGCCCCAGATGCCGAGCAGGTCGTCGATGAGCTGGAACGCCAGCCCGAGCTGCACGCCGTAGTCGGTGAGCGTGGTCACCAGGTCGGCGGGCGCCTCGGCCAGCATCGCGCCCACCGAGCACGAGCAGGCGAGCAGCGAGGCCGTCTTGTCGCCGGACATCGACAGGCACTCGTCCAGCGTGACGTCCTTGCGCTCCTCGAACTCCAGGTCGAGCGACTGCCCGGCGATGAGCCGCTGCGCGGCCGCGGTGAGCCCGCGCGCCGCCCAGTAGCCGCCCCGCGTGCCCTGCTCCAGCAGCACCTCGACGGCGAGGGTGAGCAGCGCGTCGCCGCCCAGGATCGCGGCGGAGGAGCCGAAGAGCGTCCACGCGGCCGGCCGGTGCCGCCGCGTGCGGTCGCCGTCCATGATGTCGTCGTGCAGCAGCGAGAAGGCGTGCACGAGCTCGACGGCCGCCGCGCCCGGCACGCCGGTCTCGGCCGGTGCCCCGGCGGCGCGCGCGGACAGCAGCGCCAGCGCGGGCCGCAGCGCTTTGCCGCCGCCTTCGGCCGGGCGGCCGTCGAACTCGATCCAGCCCATGTGGTACGCGGCGACCCGTCGCATCTGCGGGTTGAGCCGGTCGACTGCCTCTCGCAGCGACGGCTCCACCAGCGCCCGGACGACGGACAGCGAGTGCGGTGACACGGCGGTCATGAAGCCATCACCGCTTTGGCCGCGTTCAGTCCGCTTCGCACAGCTCCCTCCATGGTGTCGGGCCAGCCCGTGTCGGTCCACGCGCCGGCGAGGTAGAGGCCGGGCAGCCTGGTGGCCGCCGATGGGCGCAGCGCGCCGCTGCCCGGGGCTTGCCGGAAGGTGGCGCGCCGTTCCCTGGTGACGAAGAAGTCGTCGATCCGCGCCTGTCGCGCGGCGGGGAACAGGCGTTCCAGGGCCGGGACGAACTCGGCCCGCATCTTCTCGGTCGGAGTGTCGATCCACTGGTCGGCGGCCGAAACCGACAGCGCGACGTACTGGCCACGGTGGAGTCCGCTCACGCTCGTACGGTCGAAGACCCACTGGATCGGCGAGTCGACGGCCGCGGCGAACGGGAGGTCCATGACGGTCCGGTCGTAGACCACGTGCACGTTGACGATCGGGCTGGCGCCCAGGCCGAGCCACCGTTTCGGGTCTTCGACGGCCTGCGGCGGGACCAGCTCGGCGGCAATCTCGTGCGGCACGGCGAGGACGACGGCGTCCGCGGCGACCGCCGACCCGTCGACTATCACCTTGAGGCCGGGCTCGATCGCCTCCACCTTCGCCTTGAGGTGGACGTCGTGCAGCAGCCGCGCCGCGGCTTCGGCGTGCAGCTCGCCCAGCGGCACCTCGGGGACGCCGATGTCGGCGGCGTCGGCCTTGCCGAGCAGCGCGGTCTGGCAGACCATCGCGGAGGATCCGAGGACGGCCTCGTCGACGCCGATGTTGAGGGCCGCCACGACGAACAGCTCCCACAGCGCCCGCCGGCCCCACTCCCGCTGCCCGTGCGCCGCCAGCCAGTCGCCCAGGGTCTCGTCGTCGATCGTCTGGTCGACCCCGCGCAGCGCCAGCGACGCCCGGACGGCCCGCAGCCGGTCGGCCGGGGACAGCAGCCCGTAGCTCGCGAGGGCCGGCAGGAAGTGCAGCCCACCGGGCAACGGCGCCCGCCGCAGCCGGCCTTGCCGCCCGTCGGGGTGCAGCACGGTCACGTCGAAGCGGTCCTGGACCCGCACCTTGGTGGGGACGCCGAGACGGTCGAGCAGCCCGCGGTACGCCGTGCAGCAGCGCAGGAACACGTGCTGGCCGTTGTCGATGGTGAGGTCGCCGCGCTTGAACGATGTGGTGGCGCCGCCCAGCCGGGGCCGCGACTCGAAGAGCGTGACGTCGGCCCCTGCCTCCTGCAACGCGAGCGCCGCGGTGATCCCCGCGAGCCCGCCCCCGACGACGACGGCCTTCACCGCGCCTCCCGCTCAGCCCTCGGCGCGCTCTGGGCGCGGCCTTCCCTCGTCACGGGCTCACTCGCTTTCGCTCGCAGAGTTCGCTTCGCTCGCCTGCTCGCTGTGCTTATTGGCTCGCCCCGCTCGCGGGCTCCCGTCGCGCGCTCTCCAGTCCAGACCACGCCGCACGCCTCCAGCTCGCTCATAGACGCGCCCCCGGCTCGGCGCTCGCCGCCCCGCGCGCCTCGTGCCGGCTCATCGGCCGATCCCGGTGATGGCGCGTACGGCGACCAGAGCCTTCTCTCGCGTGGGCAGGGACATGCGGGTATTGACGGCGGCGACCGGATCGGCGGCGATCCGCTCGAGCAGGCGGCGGTAGATGCCGGACATGGCGCCGGTGCAGGCGGCGCTGCGCCGGTCGAGCATGGGCAGCAGGTGCCACCCCTCCTCGTACCACCCCCGCGCCCGGTCGGCCTCGAAGCGCACCAGCGCGGCCAGCCGGTCGGGCGGGTCGGACTTCAGGTCGAGCGTGCAGTCGAAACGCTCCAAGTCTTCGGCGGGAAGGTAAATGCGGCCGTTCAGCCGGTCCTCGCGGATGTCACGCAGGATGTTGGTGAGCTGCAGCGCGAGGCCGAGGGTGTCGGCGAGCGGGCTGGCCGTCGCCATGTCGCCGGCCCCGAAGACGCCGAGCGACAGCCGGCCGATCGAGCCGGCCACATTGCGGCAGTAGCGCACGAGGTCGTCGACGGTCTTGTAGTCGGTGCCGCGGACGTCGGCCTCGCACCCGTCGATGAGCTCGGCGAAGGCGTCCAGCGGAATCGGGTACCTGCGGGCGGCGTCGGCGAGGGCCACGAGGACGGGATCGTCGGGAAAGGAGCCGGCGGCTTCGATCTGCTCGCGGGTCTCGGCGAGCTGGGTGAGCCGGAGATCCACGGGGTCGTCGCCGTCGCCGATGTCGTCGACGCGCCGGGCGAAGGCGTACACCGCGCTCAGGGCCTGCCGTTTGGGCGGCGGAAGCAGCCGAATGCCGTAGGAGAAGTTGCGCGCACGGGTGCGGACGATGTGCTCGCAGTGCCGGTATGCGGCGGCCGTCTCCAATAGGTTCACCTCTCTTTCGCGTCTTTGCTGGCCGCGGAACTGGCCGCGGAATTGGTCCGCGCATTGGTACGGGTCGTACGGCCGTTCGAACGAGTCGTACGGGCGTTCGCCGGGGGTTCCAGGGCATTCGCGGCGGCGCTCGCGGTGCGCGCGTAGGTGCGGGCCCATTCGCCGAGCAGCCGCGGCTTCCGGGGCTTGAGCCGGCGGCCGAGGACGTCGTAGTTGCCGCGTTCCAGGGCCGCCACGGTCGCCCGTCCACCGGCGACGTACCCGGCGACGGCGACGCGGGCCACCCTGGTCAGCTGGGCGACCAGGGGTGCCCCCTCGTCGAGCAGCCGCGCGGCCCGCGCCGCCTCGTAGGCGATCAACCCGCGCAGCCGCGTGGGCGTGATCCGCTCCGCGAGGTCTGCCTCGACGCAGCCGAACCGGCGCAGGTCGGCCTCGGGCAGGTAGATGCGGCCGCGTTCGTAGTCTTCGCCGACGTCCTGCAGGTGCTCGACGACCTGCAGCGCACTGCAGACCTTGTCGGACAGGGCGAGGCGTTCGGGCGTGGCGGCCTCGAAGACGTACAGCACGATGTGCCCGACCGGGTTGGCCGACAGCTCGCAGTAGGCCATGAGCTCGTCGAACGTGGCGTACCGCGTCACCTTCTGGTCCTGCCGGTTGGCCTCGACCAGGCGCCGGAACGGCTCGATGGGGATGGACAGCTCGGCGACCGTCGGGGCGAGCGCGCGCAGCACCGGCAGCTCCGGAGTCGCACCGGCGCCGATGCGATCGAGGTCGCGGTCGACCTCGTCGAGCCGGGTCAGGCGATCATCTAGAGGTGCCTCGTCGCCGATGTCGTCGACCAGCCGGGCATAGCCGTACACCGCGAGCAGATGCCTGCGGTACCGCGCCGGAAGCACCCGTGCCGCGACGGGAAAGTTCTCCTGCCCTGCCTTCTCTGCTGCGACGTAGGACACATCCCCTCCTCGCGCCACGCTACTTTCATCGTGCCGCGATATAGCATCCTAGTCTGTGGCCGATAAGGGACGAAAGAAATGCTTGATGTCGCGGTACGATATATGGTATTGTACGCCAAACAATTATCGATGCTTTGATATGGCGTCAGGTCTGCAGCGGCGGCGCCACGGCGCGAAGCTCCGAGAGATACGGCGTGACCAGCTCACTCAGTCGGATCTCGGTCCGGTGCACCAAGCTCAGTGCCTTGAGACGACGTTCCCCCAACCGGGTCAGTCGAATCCGTACGATGCGGCCGTCTTCGGGGTCGGGCCAGCGTTCGACCAGCCCCGCGCTCTCCGCCCGGTCGATGAGCTCCACCGTGCTGTGATGCCGGAGCACCAGGCTCTCGGCGATCTCGCTGATCGTCGGCGGCAGCTCGCTCGGGTGCCCCTTGATGGTGACGATCAGGTGATGCTGCACAGGGGTCAGCCCGGCGGCGCGCGCCTCCTGCTCCCGCCAGCGCAAGAAGCGATGCAGCAGCGTACGAAACTCCAGGAGATCCGCGAACTCCTGACGCGTGAGTTCGTTCAGCCCATCGCCAAAGGTCACAGTTCCTCCCGCGCTCCTGTTCAGTCAGGATAGATGGCGGATTCTGTCCGCACACCTGTGTCTTTCCACCTGTATGAGATGCAACGCACCCCGCCGAGTTCTGCGATCCGGCCGGCCAAAACAAAACCCCCGGTCCTGCGCCAGGAACGGGGGTCGTGCCGCGCTCGCCGCCTATAGGTCCAGCTCGCTCGCCTGCACCCGCGGCCGGCCGGCGAGAAGGTAATGAGTCAGCAGGCGGTCTCGAAGGCCGCCTTCGTGCTGCGACGCAGCCGGGACCGGAAGCGCGGCCCATCGCTGTCAGCGACGACCTGGCCGTCCGAGGTCTTGGTGTACAGGCGGATGCCGAGCTCGACCTGATCCTTTCCGTCCCATGCGCCGGTGGCGTCACCTGGGTACTTGCCGGGTCCGGAGGACTGCGCAGTGAAGCCGAGCGTGAAGCGAGTGCCCCGGTCGTTCGCGGCGCGACCGCCGACGCTGTAGTGCGGCTCCCCTTTAGCGCCGCAGATCTTCGCGCCGCCCGCGATGTTGCTCCTGATGTGGCGCCTACTGGTAGAGCGGGTCAGGTGGAGCACCACCTCACGGTTGTCGCCGGGCGCGAAGGCCACTTCGCCGCGCCAGTAGCCCACCAGCGCCGGATGGCCCGAATGCGACTTGGCCCAGTACGGAGCCAGCAGATAGTCGAGTCCAGCGAGCAGCCCGATAGCGCCCCCGCCGACGCCGAGGAGAACGATCAACGGCCACAGTGACCTGCCGAACAGTGCCTTGAATAGCGATCGCGAAGCGCGCGATGATGCGGATCCGGTCACAGCAGCCTCCTCAGTGCGGGGTCGAGGCACCCTGACACATGCGATGCGGCCATGTATGGATTTGTTCACGATCGGTAACTAAGTGTGTCCGCCCGAACGGGCATCGAGGGAGCGCCATAAACAAAACCCCCGGTCCTGCACCAGGAACGGGGGTCGTGCTGCGCTCGACGCCTACAGGTCCAGCTGGTTCGCCTTCACGCGGCCGACCAGGTGCGCGAACGTACGGTCGGACAGCGCGAGCCGCGGCCCGGAGGGGTCCTTGCTGTCCCGTACGCCGATGGCCGCCGGAAGTTTCGCCACCTCGACGCAGTCGG
>DATBKU010000106.1:0-1863 GCA_036555725.1 Streptosporangiaceae bacterium
CATCAGCGGGATGACGGCGTTGAGCGCGACCAGGGCCAGCGCCGGCAGGACGAACAGCCACCCCTTCTGGTTCTGGATCTTGGCGTCCATGGGCGGCTCACTCCACCAGGCGGTCGTCGGCATAGAGCCGGGTGTGGGCCGGATCGAGGCGCACGAAGGCGGTGCCGGCGGGGATGGAGACCTCATCGTTGGCCAGCAGCTTGATGCGGTTCTCGCCCAGTCTTGCCTCGACGATGCGGTAGCGGCCGGCATCGCTCACACCGACGATGCTGACGGGCACGCCGGTTTCCGCCAGCGTCACGAACTCCGGGCGCACGCCGATTTCCAGGCGCTGGCCGTCGAGCGGTCTTGCCGGCGGATTCTCGATCTCCACGTGCTCGCCCCCGATGTAGGCGGCGCCGTTCCCCAGGCGGCAGGGCAGCACGTTCATGCCGGGGGAGCCGATGAAGTGGCCCACGAACGTGTGCCGCGGCCGCTCGAACAGCTCCACAGGCGAGCCGGTCTGGACCACCATCCCGTCGTGCATCACCACCACCTTGTCGGCGAAGGTGAGCGCCTCGGTCTGGTCGTGGGTGACGTAGATCATGGTGCGGGCGGTGCGCTGGTGCAGCTCCTTCAGCTTCGAGCGCAGCCGCCACTTCACATGCGGGTCGATGACGGTGAGCGGCTCGTCGAACATGATCACGTTCACGTCGGAGCGGACCAGCCCGCGCCCCAGCGAGATCTTCTGCTTGGCGTCCGCGGTCAGGCGGGAGGCGCGCCGCTCCAGCTCCGTCTCCAGATCGAGCATCCGGGCGATGTCGCGCACCGCCCGCTCGATCTCTGCCGGCGGTACGCCGCGGTTGCGCAGCGGGAACGCCAGGTTGGCGTAGACCGTCATGGTGTCGTAGACGACCGGGAACTGAAACACCTGGGCGATGTGGCGCCGGTCGGTCGGCACGTCCGTCAGGTCGGCGTCGTCGAACAGGACGCGCCCCTCGGTCGGCTGCACCAGGCCGGAGATGATGTTGAGCAGCGTGGTCTTGCCGCAGCCGGACGGCCCGAGCAGGGCATAGGCGCCGCCGTCCGACCACACGAGGTCGATGCCCTTCAGCGCCCAGTCCTCGGGTCCGCGAGGCCGGGCCGAGTAGGTGTGCCGCACACTCTCCAGGGTGATCGTCGCCATCAGGGCACCCGGAGGCTCCGTGCGATTGCACACGACCTGTTCGGGGCGTCGAGTTCAGTAGGTTGGGTCAAGCCCCGGCGAATGCCGGGGCGCAGACCCAACGCGGTTTGTTGGGTCTCGCTTCGCTCGACCCAACCTACGGTCGCGAGGGCGATGCCGCGGCTCGGGGTCATGACGCGACCAGCCTTCCGTCGACGTCGAAATACATGCACTGGCCGGCATCCAGATAGAACGTGGCCGTCTCCCCGACCTGCATGGCGTGCACGCCGTGCGACTGCGAGATCCAGCTTAAGTCCCCGTGCGCGAAGTGGATCACGCTTTCCGCCCCGCTGAGCTCGGTGATCTGCACCCGGCCGCCGATCTCCACCGCGCCGCCGCCGTTCCGCACCGGGCTGATGCTATGCGGCCGGACACCCAGCGTGTAGCGGCCGTTGGGAAGGTTCCGTACGCCCGCCTTGGCGTTCCACTCCACGCCGTCGCTGCCGAGCACGATCCTGTCGCCCTCCTTCACAACGGGTGCGGTGTTGATCGGAGGGTTGGAGAGCACGATGGCCGTACGCAGGTCGGCGGGGCGCCGGTAGACCTCCGCCGTCGGCCCGAACTGTGTGATGCGGCCCTCGTGCAGCGCGGCGGTGTGGCCGCCGAGGAGCAGTGCGTCCATGGGGTCGGTGGTGGCGAAGACGACGGTCGAGCGCCGG
>DATBKU010000107.1:0-3272 GCA_036555725.1 Streptosporangiaceae bacterium
GCTGCAGCACCGCGGGCAGGAGTCGGCCGGCATCGCGGTCAGCGACGGCAGCCGCATCGTGGTGCACAAGGAGATGGGCCTGGTCGCCCAGGTCTTCGACGAGCCCGCCCTGACCGCACTGCGCGGCCACATCGCGGTGGGCCACTGCCGGTACTCCACCACCGGCGCCTCGGTCTGGGCCAACGCCCAGCCGACCTTCCGCTCCACCGGCACGGTCAGCCTGGCGCTCGGCCACAACGGGAACCTGATCAACACCCGAGAGCTAGCCGGCCTGTTCAGTGGCCTGCCCGGGGGCCAGGGGCCGGGCAGCACCGGCATCGAGGCGACGTCCGACACCGACGTGCTCACCGCGCTGTTCGTCAGCGACCCGGCCGCGCTCGGCCCGGCGGACGTGGCTCTTCCCGGCGGGGCGGCGGATACCGACGGCCCGTTCGGCCCTCAACCGGGGACTGGGACGGTTAGCCCTGTAGAGACCGCGGCGGCTACGGTCCTGCCGCGAGCCAAGGGGGCCTATTCGCTGGTCTTCATGGACGAGCAGACCTTGTACGCGGCGCGGGACCCGCACGGCTTCCGGCCGCTGGTGCTCGGCCGCCTGGATACCGGCTGGGTGGTGGCCAGCGAGACGGCCGCGCTGGACATCGTCGGGGCCAGGTTCGTGCGCGAGATCGCGCCCGGCGAGCTCGTCTGCATCGACGGGCGAGGGGTGCGATCCCGGACCTTCGCCGCGGCGCAGCCGAGCGGGTGCCTGTTCGAGTACGTCTACCTGGCCCGGCCGGACACCACGATCTCGGGCCGGGGGGTGCACGCTACCCGGGTCGCGGCCGGCCGGCGGCTCGCCGCCGAGCATCCCGCGGACGCCGACCTGGTCATCCCGGTGCCCGAGTCCGGGACGCCCGCAGCAATCGGCTTCGCCGAGGCCAGCGGCATCCCGTTCGGGCAGGGGCTGGTCAAGAACTCCTACGTGGGGCGGACCTTCATCCAGCCCAGCCAGACCATCAGGGAGCGGGGGATCAAGCTGAAGCTGAACCCGCTCAGGGACACCATCGCCGGCCGCCGGCTCGTGGTGGTCGACGACACGATCGTCCGCGGCACCACCCAGCGCGCACTGGTCGCCATGCTCCGCGAGGCCGGCGCCCGTGAGGTGCACGTACGGGTCGCCGCTCCGCCGGTGAGCTGGCCGTGCTTCTACGGCATCGACTTCGCCACCCGCGCCGAACTCATCGCGGGGCATCTCTCGCCCGAGGAGATATGCGCCTCGATCGGCGCGGACAGCCTCGGCTACGTGTCGCTGGCAGGACTCATCGAGGCGACGACGCTGCCGGAAGGCCGACTATGCCGCGCCTGCTTCGACGGACGGTACCCCGTCCCGGTCGGAGAAGACGACCGAGGTAAGCACGTACTGGACGGCCTGGGCGTCGGATCCTGATCGCGGTCAGCGCGGCCAGGCGTCCTCGGCGTCTTTCCAGGCGTCTTCGGGAGATTCGTCGTCGTCGTCATCTTCGTCGTCGTCCTCGGCGGCGGAATCGTACTTGCCGTCGCCGGAGTCAGCACCGACGCCCAGCTCCGCACGCAGCCGGTCAAGGTCTGTGTCGTCGCTCTTGTACTTGAGCTGGCGAGCAACCTTCACCTGCTTGGCCTTGGCTCGGCCGCGCCCCATTGGCTCGACCCCCTCGAACGTTCGGAGCCAGTCAGGCCCCATGATCTCCGCCTAGCTGGTTTGGTGCGTCGTATGACGCCGTCGCCACCCCGCAGCGGAGAGCGCGACGTTCACCAGCATCCGTACAGGTACAACCGTACCCGGTTTGCGCCCCTGATGCCTACGCTGATCCCATCGTGCCCAGCCAGATTCCGTGTAGCCGGCCGACCTCGGACATCCGGCGCTCCGCCAGGCGGTCCGCGGCGACCGATGGCGGCACCCCGTCGGCGTCCGCGATGGCGAGAACCTTGCCGGTGGTGACGAAAATCTGTTCGGTGGCGGCCCGGGCGCGCTCGAAGCTGAAGCCCGCCAGCTCGTCCGCCACCTGGATGACGCCGCCCGAATTGACCACGTAGTCAGGCGCGTAGAGGATGCCCCGGTCGGCGAGCAGTTTCTCGACGCCGTGATGGGCCAGCTGGTTGTTGGCGCCGCCGCAGACGATGCGCGCGGTGAGCGCGTTCACCACGCGCTCGTTCAGCGTCCCGCCCAGCGCGCACGGGGACAGGATGTCCAGTTTCTCCGCGACCAGCGCCCCGACGTCCGCGACCGCGCGGACCTGCGGGTGGCGACCGCGGACGGCGTCGACCGCGGCCGGGCTGACGTCGCAGACGATCACCTCGGCCCCGGCCTCGACGAGGTGGTCGACGAGGCGGTGCCCGACCTTGCCGACGCCCTCGACGCCGACGGTCCGGCCCTGCAGGCTGGTGCTGCCCCAGGCGTGTTCGGCGGACGCGCGCATGCCGTGCATGACGCCGATGGCAGTCAGCACGGACGAATCACCCGCGCCGCCATTGGCGGTCGTCCGGCCCGTCGCCCAGCGGCATTCCCTGGCGATGACGTCCATGTCCTCGCTGCGCGTGCCGACGTCGCAGGCGGTGACGTAGCGTCCGCCGAGCGAGGCGACGAAGCGGCCGTAGGCGCGCAGCAGCGCTTCGGTCTTGATCTCGGCCGGATCGCCGATGATGACCGCCTTGCCGCCGCCGTGGTCCAGGCCGGCCAGCGCGTTCTTGTAGGCCATGGCGGTGGACAGCCGCAGCACGTCGGCGAGGGCCTCGTCCTCGCTGCCGTAGGGGTAGAAGCGGGTCCCGCCCAGCGCGGGGCCCAGCGCGGTGGAGTAGATGCCGATGATCGCCTTGAGCCCGGAGTGGTGATCCTGGCAGAAGACGACCTGCTCGTGGTGGGGTATCGCGAACACGTTGGTCACGGTGGCGACCCTTCTCATCCCGTTCCGGTTCCTCGTCGAACCGGGTCGGAACCAGCGTATTGCGTGCAGGGGGTGGCGTACCCGGTCCCTGGGACGCCGGAGACGCGTGAAAAGGCCCGATGCGTTCCGTACTAGCTGGTAACTGACAGTAGAGATGATGTTGTTACCTTGACCACTGCCTTTAGGGGGTTCTGGTATGTCACGATACGACAGTGATGGCTTACGCCGCGTATCTCCGCATCTACGAGCCGGTGTCGGCGTTTCACGAGCCCGACCGGTCCCGATGGGCGGCTTACGCGGCTTCATCGACCCGGCCGCGGCGGCGGGATTCGCTCGCGGTCGAGCACGCCGAGGCGATGCGCCGGGCCATCA
>DATBKU010000108.1:0-4978 GCA_036555725.1 Streptosporangiaceae bacterium
GCGGGCCCGCCGCGCCTGTATCGCCACGCGTCTAGACGGTGTCCAATCGGGCCTCACCCCAAGGACCGCTCCGGACTGCGCCCACCACGACGACGCGGCGCGTCGGGTGATCGATCACTGGACGGGTCACTACACGGCCGGGTTGGCGTTCGCCAGCAGCTCGCGGAACTGCGCGTCGAACCAGTGACCCGACAGCGGCGCCCCGGGCAGCGCCCCGGACATGTGGTTGGCGTTGCGTGGGTTGCCCGTGTACGTCGGGTCGCACATCCGGTCGAAGCCCTTGCCTTCGTCGTTCGGGATCTCCGAGCTGGAGCCGTCCGACTCGCCCGGGGGCTTGACCCAGACGTAGGCGTCGATGCCGGCTTCCGGACTCGCCGCCGGCCGCGCGCCGAGCCCGGCGCCGGACTGGTTGCACCAGTTGCCGAGGTGGATCCGGCGGTCGGTGCGCGACTCGTCCATGTACGTGATCGGGTCGGTGGACGTACTGGTCCCGGTGGGCCGGTCCGGACCGCCCCACCCGTTGCGTGAGGTGTCGATGATCATGCTGACGTTGTGGCCCACCGCCGAGGACAGCACCGGCTGGTACGCCCGGACGTAGGAGACCTCGTCGATGTACCGGTTGAAGTCGATCCAGCCGCCGGAGACCTCACGAATCGGGCGGCCGCCCACGAGGTCGTTGACGCTGAAGAACGGCTCGTGCAGCGGGCCGTAGTTGGCCACGTTGGAGGCGAAGCCGAACAGGTCGTCAGGGGTGGCCGGGCTGGTGCGCACGACCTGGCCCATCAGGTTGGCGAACGGCTGGAAGTTGTCGTCCCAGCCGAGCCAGCCGTGGTGGCCGACGTCGACGTAGTTGTACACGTTGGGGATCGCACCCAGGGTGCCCAGCGCGTACGCGACGCCGTTCACGTAGTCACCGCTCTGCAGGGCCTGGTCACACGTGGTGCCGGCGGCGGTCGGACGGCCGTTGGTGTTGGTGATCAGGTTAGGGAGAGAATCGATCTCGACGACGTTGACGATCCGCAGGTTCGCGTACGCCGGGTCGCTCAGAATGTCGGCGATCGGGTCGATGAACTCGGTCTTGTACCGGCCCAGCTCACCGAGCTTCAACTCGCCGTTGGAGGCGAGCGCCGCGCAGTCACGGCCGGGCAGGTCGTACGTGACCATTTGGAACAGGTTCGCGCCCTGCGCGACGGCGGCGTCGAGATGCGCCCGCAGGCCCATCGCGCCGTTCGCGCCGTTGATGGCCGCGATCCGGTCCATCCAGACGAAGGTCGGCTGGTTGGCGATCGCGGAGCCGCCGGACGAGGTGGCGTTCGCGGCCCATTCGGAGTTGACGTACGCCTGAGCGCCCGCGAACGGGTTGGCGACCCGGGCCGCGCGGGCCGGTCCCGCGGGCCCGGCCACCAGGCCGGTGGCGAGCGCACCGGCGGCCGCCACGGCAAGCGCGCGGCGCCGGCGGGTTACGCCGCCATGACGTGCCTTTTCGGTTCTTGGTCGACTGCTCCTCTGGATGACGGTGGACGTGGTGCGGAGCGCAAGCCCGGCCACCATGGCCAGACCGCGCCCGATCCGGGTGCCTGCTGCTGCGCACCGGGCGGGGAAAAACATGCGGGGCTTCCTCCTCGAGGAAAGACGCCGGGCTGCGCCGGCACTTGTTATTACGCGCGGCAGTTCGGCGGTCGGATCCCCCGACGACCCGTTGCAGCTTTGCCCGCTCTGCCACGTTCCATCGACCGTTGCATGCAAGCGCTCTCCATACCAAGGACGGCGCACGTCGCGAAACATCACCGCAGGTCAACAGCTATGATGTTATGAAAATACTGTGTTCGTCTTACATCGGAGGGCGATCAGACTGGACCGTGCCAGCGCCGTCGCCACATCTCGCCTCTAGGGAAACTAAGTTAATTGTTGCAATTGCAGCACGCCATTCACGAGACGGCCCGACCCGGCAATTCGAACCGTGATCGTACGATTGTGACCTGCGGTTTATGCGCGGCAATGGAGCCAACGACGAGGTAGTCTCACGGCCCGTGGTTGACAACGGCACACGGGCGGGCACGTCCCCGCAGTGGCAGCCCGAGCACGTCGTCGACGTCGTCGCCGCGGCCGCGTTGGTGGGCGCCCAGTTCCCCGAGCTGCGGGACGCGCCGATAGAGGCGCTCGCCACCGGCTGGGACAACACGGTGTACCTCGTCGGCGGCGACTGGGTGTTCCGGTTTCCGCGGCGTACGATCGCCGTCCCGGGCGTGCAGCGCGAGATCGCGGTGCTGCCCGGGTTGGCGCCGCGGCTGCCGCTGTCCGTGCCGGTTCCGGAGCTGATCGGCCGCCCGGCGCGCGACTACCCCTGGCCGTTCTGGGGCGCTCGGCTGGTCCACGGCCGCGAGCTGGCCGAGACCGGGCTGCCCGACGCCGAACGGACCCCGGCGGCGGCCGGGGTGGGCGAGTTCCTGCGGGCCCTGCACCGGCCCGAGCTGGCCACCGAGCTGAGGGCCGCGCTGCCGTACGACCCGATGCGCCGGGGCGACCCCGGCGTTCGGGCGCCGAAGGCCCGCGAGCGGCTGGCCGGGCTCGCCGCGCGCGGCGTCTGGGAGCCCGACCCCGCGATCGAGCGGCTGCTCGCCGACGGCGAACGAGTGGGACCGCCGACCGGCGATCCGGTGGTGAGCCACGGCGATCTTCATGTACGTCACCTCCTGCTGGACGACGAGGCGCGGCCCGCCGGCGTCATCGATTGGGGCGACCTGTGCCTCGCCGGCCGCGCCGTCGACCTCTCCCTCGCGTACATGGGTTTCGCCGGGGCGGCGCGGGCCGCGCTGCTGTCCTCGTACGGCCCGATCAGCCCGGAGGACGTAGCCCGGGGGCGCGTGCTCGCGGTGGACCTGTGCGCCACCCTCGCCGAGTACGCGGCCGCCACCGGGCGGCGGCAGCTGCTGACCGAGGCCGTTTCCGGCCTTCGTCGCGTCCCCGGTTCCTAACTGTGTGTTTTGTCGTAAGTTGTCGCGTGAATATTCGCCGGACCGGGCAGCGTCCGGCGGGGTTACGATTCGTTTCTCTACCTCATCGCCGATCGGCGGTTGTATGGGGGTGTCAGGGGTTGGCCGCGACAGAGTGGGCTCCACCGGGCGTTGACATCAGCAAGCCGAGCGTCGCCCGCGTCTATGACTGCTACATGGGCGGGAAGGACAACTTCGCCGTCGACCGCGAGGTGGTCCGGCAGACCGCCGAGATCTTCCCGCCTGGCTGGGACACGGCGCGCGGCGGGCTCGACAACCGCGCCTTTCTGCGGCGAGTGGTCCGCCATCTGGTCGCCGACGGGGGCATCCGGCAGTTCATCGACTTCGGATCCGGGCTGCCCACGCAGGGCAACGTGCACGAGGTCGCGCAGCACATCGCCCCGCAGGCGCGGGTGGTGTACGTCGACAACGACCCGATCGTGCTCGTACACGCACGGGCGATCCTCGGCAACACCGAGACCACCAAGGTGATCACGGCCGACCTGCGCCGGCCGGAGGAGATCCTCGGCGACGCGACCGTACAGGAGTTCATCGACTTCTCCCGGCCCATCGGGTTCCTGGCGTTCGCGATCTTGCACCACATCAACGACGACGAAGATCCGGTGAGCATCGCGGCGCGGCTGCGGGCGTCCATGCCGCCGGGCAGCTATCTCGCCATCTCCCACTTCGTCAACCCCGGCGACGCCTATCCGGAGGACGCCGCGCGCGCGGCGATGTGCGAGAAGATCTTCAACGAGAAGCTTGGTACCGGGCGCTGGCGCACGCACGAGGAGATCCTGGAGTACTTCGGCGACCTCGAGCTGCTCGAGCCGGGCGTGGTGCCGCTGCCGGAATGGCGCCCCGATCCGGGCGACGACCTCACCGTGCACCCGACCTACCACCTCTTCGCCGGCGGCGTCGCCCGCACGCCCTGACCCAACCCCGCGGTTAGGACGCCTACTGCTCCGGCTCGGCGGAGGCGTTCGGACCCTTTATCCGCTCGGCCGGCCGTCCGACGCCCCGGAAACCCAGGAGGTCTACTGCGCTGTCGAGCGCTGAACGCCGCGAGTCGGCGACGCCCCTTTTAGCCCGTATTGACAGACGAGCTCACAGAACTCATCGGCATCTATGGTGATGGGCATGAGGGGATACATCGAGGTGGCTGGGCTGCGCACATGGCATGAGGTGTCGGGTGAGGGCGATCCGCTCGTCCTGCTGCACGGCGGGTTCGTCGGCGCGTCCTCGTTCTTCGCGCAAACCCCGGCGCTGGTCGAGGCCGGCTATCGGGTCCACGTTCCCGAGCGCCGCGGGCACGCACACACCCCGGACGTGGAGGGTCCCGTGACCTACTCGGTGATGGCCGACGACACAGTCGCCTACCTGGAGCAGGAAGTCGGCGCGCCGGCGCACCTGGTCGGGTGGAGCGACGGGGCGCTGGTCGCGCTGCTGGTGGCCCAGCGCCGCCCGGACCTGGTGGCCCGGATGGTACTGATCGGCCAGTACTACAACTCCACCGGCAAGGTCGCCGGCGGCGACCTGGTGGCGTACCTCAACTCGCCGGAGGCGATCACGTTCCTGCGCCGGGCTTACGACCCGATGTCTCCGGACGGCCCCGACCACTTCTCCGTCGTGCACGCCAAGATGATGCAGATGTTCACCACCGAGCCCGAGATCGCACTGGACACCCTGGCCGACGTCACCGCCCCCACACTGGTGCTCCAAGGCGACCGGGATGAGGTCAGCGTCGAACACTCCCTGGCCGTCGTTGCCGCGCTGCCCGAGGCGCGCCTGGCGGTGCTACCGGGCACGCACACTCTGCCGATCGAGCATCCAGAACTGGTCAACCCGCTGATCGTCTCGTTCCTACGCGGCACCGATCCGGCTCCGGACTGGAACGCCTTCACCGGCTGAACACCCCCACCGGCAGGCGGCGTCTACGGGCGCGCAGCCCGTGCCTGTGTCACAAGCCGATCCCCTTACGAACG
>DATBKU010000109.1:0-15507 GCA_036555725.1 Streptosporangiaceae bacterium
CCCCGTACGGTGTGCGACATCGCCGGCCCGGCGGTCGCCGACGGGGCCAGGGTCGTCGTGCACGCCAAGCCCGACTTCTACGTCAACCGCGGCTCGTTCGCGATGGCGGCGGTCGAGATCCGGCCGGTCGGCGTCGGCGAGCTGCTGGCCCGCCTCGAACGGCTCAAGCAACTGCTCACCGCCGAGGGCCTGTTCCGGCCCGAGCGCAAACGGCCGCTGCCGTTCCTGCCCGGCCGGGTGGGGCTGATCTGCGGCCGCGACTCCGCCGCCGAACGAGACGTCCTGGAGAACGCCCGGCGCCGGTGGCCGGCCGTACGGTTCACCGTGGAGAACACCGCCGTACAGGGGTCGTACGCCGCCGGAGAGATCACGGAGGCGCTGCACAAGCTCGACGCCGCCCCGGACATCGACGTGATCATCATCGCGCGGGGCGGCGGCTCGATGGAGGACCTGCTGCCGTTCTCCGACGAGGCGCTGGTGCGGGCCGTCGCCGGGTGCCGTACGCCGGTGGTGGCCGCCATCGGGCACGAGCAGGACGCGCCGCTGCTCGACTACGTCGCCGACGTCCGCGCCTCGACGCCCACTGACGCGGCCAAGAAGGTCGTCCCGGACGTACGGGAACAGCTCCAGCTCGTGCGGCAGCTGCGGGACCGGGGGCGGCGCTGCCTGCTCGGCCGGGTGGAGCGAGAGCTGGCCTGGCTGGCGGCCACCCGGTCCCGGCCCGCGCTGGCCGATCCAGTTCGCGAGGTGGAACGCCAGGAGGAGCAGGTGCTCGCGCTGCGCGACCGGGCCCGGCGCTGCCTGTCCGGCGCGCTGGACCGCGCCGCCGACGAGCTTTCGCACACGCGGGCCCGGCTGGTGACTTTGTCGCCGGCGGCGACGCTGCAGCGCGGTTACGCGATCGTGCAGCGGCCCGATGACGCGGTGGTACGGACGGCGGCGGAGGTCAAGGACGGCGAGCGGCTTGTGGTGCGGTTCGCCGACGGCCGCGTGCCCGTCCGGGCCGAGCCCGAACCCCCTGCGCCGGCGTCTTCCTAGGCCGGGCCGGGGCCGTCTATCGAGGGGCGTCCCGCCACGTGAGCGCGTGCTCCGGATGTTCGGCGAAGCCCAGCGAGCGGTAGAGCGGCTCGGCGTCGGACGTCGCGTGCAGCTCGACCCGCCGTACGCCCTGGTCGCGGAACCACCTGAGCAGCTCGTGCATGATCGCGCGGGCGTGGCCGCGCCGCCGGTGGGCGGGGTCGGTGACCATGCCGGAGATGTGTCCCCACCGGCCGGTCGGTGTGTACGGACCGGGCAACCGCCGGTCGAGCAGTCCGATGCCGCAGGCCGCGAGCCGTCCGTTGGCGCCGTCGACCACGAACGCACCCAAGGTCCCTTCGCCGAGCCGTACGCGGAACTCCTCGGCGCAGGTCTTTCGCCAGTCGGCGCCGTCGGCCGGCGGCCCGAGATCCTGCTCCATCCGCTCGAACAGCAGCGCGCGAAGGCGTACGAGCTCGGGGATGTCCGCCGTCGTGGCGGCACGTACCTGCGACATGGAGATGAGCCTAGGCGCCACGCGGCGACCCGACTCCCGGGCTCCGGCGCTCTAAGCTGATGCGCGTGGCGGAGGAGAAGCAGGAGCTGTCGTACGAGCGGGCCCGCGACGAGCTGGCCGAGGTGGTGCGCAAGCTCGAGGCCGGCGGGCTCACGCTGGAGGAGTCGCTGAGCCTGTGGGAGCGCGGCGAGACGCTGGCGGCCATCTGCGAGGAGTGGCTGGAAGGCGCTCGCGCCCGGCTGTCCGCCGCGCTGTCGGCCACGTCACCCGCCGCGCCACCCGGCACATCGCCGGGCACATCGCCGGGGCCCGAACGGCCGAACGGCGACCGGTCCAACGGCGACCAGCCGGAGACGCCCTTCTAGCTCTTCGGCTGGGGGCGCAGGGCGGCGGCGAGCGTCGCCAGCTCGTCGTACGGCGCCGTACCGGTCACGACGAGGGTGACGCCGGGAAGGCGCCGGGCCAGCGAGTACTGCTTCTTGTCCGGCCGGTAGTAGCGCTCCCAGGTCGCCCCGGCCACCTGCTGGGTGCCGATCGATTTGTCCCTGTTCGTCATGCGCGGGACGAAGGTAGCCGGGTTCTCGTCGCTCTCTTCGAGCGCGGCGTACGTGTTGCCCGGCGTGGTGTAGCCCAGATGCCAGGTGACCGGGCCCTTGGCCCGCGTCCCGGTGATTCGTGAGCTGGTCGCCCGCCAGCCGCTGGGTGCCGTCGCGGGCGCGTACGTCTCGTACGGCGCGATCGCACGGAACTGGGCGGCGACCCGAGGGACGTCGACCGTGGGTGGCTCCCCGGGGCTGCGCAGGGTGAGCAGCCAAAGCGCCGCGACGAGACCGAAGCAGACCAGCATCGCCGTGACGTACGTCCGCAGGCCGCTCATCAGGCGCTGGGGCGTGGCGTCGCCGACCCGGGTGGGCTCGGCGGGTGCCGCGGTCGGCCCGTCGGTGACCCGCGTCGGCTGGTCGGTCCCTTGTTCGGACTCGGGCACGGTCACGTGTGGCTCGTACGCGGGTTCCTGATCGTCTCCACGATGGCCAGGCAGTCGTCGGCGAGCCGGCGCGACGCCGCCTCGTCGTCGCTCAGTGAGATCTCCGAGACCGCGCCCGCCATCGCGCCGGTGAGCACGATCACCAGCGCCTCGTCGACGCCGTCCTCGTTGGGGAACAACGCGGCGTTGCGGCGGGCCCAGGTGCGCAGCCGCTCGCGCATGACCCGGTCGAACCCCGGCGGGCCGTCGCCGGAGATGAACAGCCGGGACACGTCCCGCTCGGCCAGGCAACCGTCGAGGTAGGCGCGCGCTCCGGCGGTGAACAGGCGCATCGGGTCGGACTCGCCCGTATCGCGGGCCCGGTGGACGGCGTCCCTGGTGCGCTCCTGCTGCCGGGCCTGGAATTCCTCGAACAGCGTCAGGTAGAGATCGGCCTTGCCGTTGAAGTGGTGGTACAGGCTCCCAACGCTGGCGCCCGCCTTTGCCACGATGTCCGTCACGGCCGCCTGGGCGAAGCCGGCCTCGACGAACACCTCTCTCGCCGCCGCCAGGAGGGCGCTGCGCGTCGCGGCTCCCCGATCGGAGATTCGCAGAGGCTGCGCGGCGGCCGCATCGGTACTCATAGACGCAGAGATTACGCCCTGGGGGAGGGAATCGTGATGTCGCGCGGCAGCAGTGTGCCCATGCCATACGGTCCCGCCGCCGTCATTCGGGGGCCATGCCCATGGTGGGCCGTTCGACGGCGCCGACAACGGCGCGCACCGCGGCCAAGTTGAGAATCGGCGACGCAATGTGACATTTTACCCATGTGAGCAGCCCTGACGTGGTCGTCGTCGGAGCGGGGGTGGTCGGCGCCGCCTGCGCCTTCGCTGCCGCGCGGGCCGGGCTTTCGGTCACCGTCGTGGACCGCGGTCCGGTCGCGGGCGGCACCAGCGGCGCGGGCGAGGGCAACCTCCTCGTCTCCGACCGGCCTCCGGGACCCGAGCTCGAGCTGGGTCTGCTGTCCGTACGGCTGTGGCGTGAACTGGCCGCCGACCTGGGCCAGGCGATCGAGTACGAAGCCAAGGGCGGCCTCGTCGTCGCCGAGCAGGAGTCCGGCATGGAGGCGCTCGGCGGGTTCGCCGCACGGCAGCGGGCCGCCGGAGTGCGGGCGCTCCCGGTGCCCGCCGGCGATCTCGCCGGTCACGAACCGCATCTCGCGCCCGGGCTGGCGGGCGGCATGTTCTATCCCGATGACGCGCAGGTGCAGCCGATGCTGGCCGCCGCGCACCTGTTGCGCGCGGCGCGGGAGCGGTACGGCGCGCGCGTCATGACCGGGACGACCGTCACCGGCTTCCTGACTTCCGCAGGTCGCGCCTCCGGTGGCCCGGGCACGGCCGGCCGGGTGGCCGGGGTGCGGACCAGCACGGGGGACATCGCCGCCGGCGCCGTGATCAACGCCGCGGGCACCTGGGCCGGTGAGGTGGCGGCGCTCGCCGGCGTAGCTCTGCCCATCCAGCCGCGACGCGGGTTCGTCCTCGTCACCGAGCCACTGCCGGTGCTGATCCGGCACAAGGTGTACGCCGCCGAGTACGTCGCGAACGTGGCCAGCGACGCCGCCGGGCTGGAGACCTCGGCGGTCGTCGAGGGAACCCGGGCCGGGACCGTGCTGATCGGCGCCAGCCGGGAACGCGTCGGCTTCGACCGGACGGTCTCGCTGCCGGTGCTGCGCCGCCTCGCGCGGCAGGCGATCGGGCTGTTCCCGGTGCTCGCCGGGGTCGCCGCGATCCGTACGTACTGTGGGTTCCGGCCGTACAGCCCGGATCACCTGCCGGTCATCGGCCCCGATCCGCGCGTCCCTGGGCTGCTGCACGCCGGCGGCCACGAGGGCGGCGGGATCTGCCTGTCCACCGCGACCGGCCACCTGCTCGCCCAGGTGCTCACCGGGGCCACGCTCGACGTGGACCTCGCACCGTTCCGTCCGGAACGCTTCGCGGGGGAGGCGGCGTGAGTCCGGGGTTCGAGATCACGTTCGACGGACGGCCGATCCGGGTGGCCGAGGGGCAGACGATCGGCGCCGCGCTGATGGCCGCGGGCGTCAGGTCGTGGCGGCGCACCAGGGTGGCGGGCCGGCCCCGCGGGCTGTTCTGCGGGATCGGCGTCTGCTACGACTGCCTCGTCACCGTCAACGACCGGTCCTCCGTACGCGCCTGCCTGGTCGAGGCCCGGCCCGGTGACGCCGTCCGGAGCCTGTCATGAGGCATGACGTCGCGGTCATCGGCGCCGGACCGGCCGGGCTGGCCGCCGCCGTGACGGCCGCCGACGCGGGCCTCGACGTCGCGGTCATCGACGCGGCGGGCCGCCCGGGCGGGCAGTACTACCGGCATCACGCGGCCGAGTCCGGCGAACTGCACCACGGCTGGCAGACGTTCGTGCGGCTGCGCGAGCGGCTCGACCGGGTTGCGTACCTGCCCGGCCACCGGGTCTGGCACGTCGAGCCGGGCTTCACCGTGCACGCCGTGGCCGGCGACCGTGACGAGCGGCCGGTCGAGATCGAGGCCAGGGCGCTGGTGATCGCGACCGGGGCGTACGACCGCTCGCTGCCGTTCCCCGGCTGGGAGCTGCCCGGCGTGCTGACGGCCGGGGCCGCGCAGGCGCTGCTCAAGGGGAACCTGGTCGTGGCCGGCGGGCGGATGGTGGTCGCCGGCACCGGGCCGTTCCTGCTGCCGGTGGCGACGGGCCTGGCCGCGGCCGGCGCCACGATCGCGGGCGTCGTCGAGGCCAACCGCCCGTACGGCTTCGCCGCGACACTGGCGCGGCACCCGGGCAAACTGATCGAGGGTGCCGGGTACGCCGCGGCGCTCGCGCGGCGGCGCATCCCGTACGCGCTGGGCAGCGCCGTCGTCGAGGCACACGGAGCCGATGCGGTCGAGGCCGTGACGGTCGCCCGGATCGACCGCGACTGGCGGCCGGTCGAGGCTACGCGGCGCGTGATCGAATGCGACGCGGTCGCGGTGGGCTACGGATTCACGCCGCAGCTCGAGATTCCGCTGCAGCTCGGCTGCGCCACCCGCGTGGACGCCGACGGCAGTCTCGTCGTCGCGGTCGACGCGGCGCAGCGGACGAGCGTGCCGGGCGTGTACGCGGCCGGCGAGACGACCGGGGTGGGCGGCGCCCAGCAGGCCTTGGCCGAGGGTGAACTGGCCGGCCGCGCCGCCGCCCACGCCGTACGCTCCGCCGGGGCCGCAAGGTCAGGGCCGCGCGGCGACGCCCGCGTACGGCGGCTGTTGGCGCGGCGACGGCGCCTGCGGTCGTTCGGGGCCGCCATGCACGCCGCCTACGACGTCCGGCCCGGCTGGATAACGTGGTTGCGAGACGACACTGTCGTCTGCCGCTGTGAGGAGGTGCCGCGCGGCGTGCTGACGGCCGCCGTCGACCTCGGGGCCACCGATCCGCGGTCGGTCAAGCTGCTCAGCCGGGTGGGGATGGGCTGGTGTCAGGGCCGGGTCTGCGGCTACGCCACGACCGCGCTCACCGCCGCCGCCACCGGACGCGAGGTCGATGCGGACGACCTGCGCGGTCTCGCCCAGCGGCCGATCGCGCAGCCGATCCGGCTCGGCGACCTCGCCGCGCCGTCAGAAGCGCGGTCAGAATCACCCGCGGATTCACCCGCGGAATCGTCTGCCGAATCGCCGGCCAAAGTAAAGGAGGACCACCCATGAGCTCCCCTCGTCAGCCGTGGCACGGCGTCATGGTCGCCACCGCGCTGCCGCTCCGCGACGACCTGTCGGTCGACTTCGACCGCTACGCCGAGCACGTTGCCTGGCTGGTCGAGTCCGGCTGCGACGGCGTCTGCCCCAACGGCTCGCTGGGCGAATACCAGAGCCTCACCCCGGACGAACGCGCCCAGGTCGTGCGTACGGCTGTGGACGCGGTCGGCGGCGACCGGGTGATGCCGGGCGTCGGCGCGTACGGCTCGGCGGAGTCGCGGCGCTGGGCCGAGCAGGCGGCGGAGGCGGGCGCGGGCAGCGTGCTGCTGCTGCCGCCGAACGCCTACCGCGCCGGCGAGCACATCGTCGAGGCGCACTACGCCGAGGTCGCCAAGGCCGGCCTGCCGATCGTGGCGTACAACAACCCGCACGACACCAAGGTCGACCTGACCCCGGCGCTGCTGGCCCGGCTGCACGGCGCCGGTCACATCGTGGCCGTCAAGGAGTTCAGCGGCGACGTACGCCGTCCGTACGAGATCGCCGAGCTGGCCCCCGGGCTCGACCTGCTGATCGGCGCCGATGACGTGCTGCTCGAGCTGGCCGTCGCGGGTGCCAAGGGCTGGATCGCCGGCTACCCGAACGCGCTGCCCGTGGTGAGCGTCGCCCTCTACCGCGCCGCCTTGGACCACGACCTGGACCGGGCGCTCCCGCTGTACCGGGCCCTGCATCCGCTGCTGCGCTGGGACTCGAAGACCGAGTTCGTGCAGGCCATCAAGCTATCGATGGACATCGTCGGGCGGTACGGCGGGCCCTGCCGGCCGCCGCGGCTGCCGCTCAGCCCGGAGCAGGAGAAGACGGTACGGGCGGCCACCGAGGCCTTCCTCGCGGGGCATTAGCCGATGCGAACCAAGCGCGTCTTCCACGCCGTCGACTCCCACACCGAGGGCATGCCGACCCGCGTGATCACGGGCGGCGTCGGCGTCATCCCCGGCGCCACGATGTTCGAGCGACGGCAGCACTTCCTCGAGCATCTCGATCACCTTCGTACGCTGCTGATGTTCGAGCCGCGCGGGCACAGCGCGATGAGCGGCGCGATTCTGCAGCCGCCGACGCGGCCGGACGCCGACTACGGCGTGCTGTTCATCGAAGTGTCCGGCTGCCTGCCGATGTGCGGGCACGGCACGATCGGGGTGGCCACGGTGCTCGCCGAGACCGGCATGGTCGGGCTGACCGAGCCGGTGACCACGATCCGGCTCGACACCCCGGCCGGGCTGGTCGTCGCCGAGGTCGCGGTCGCCGATGGCGCGGCCACGTCGGTGACCATCCGCAACGTGCCGTCGTACGCGCACGGCATCGACCAGACCGTCGAGGTCCCGGGTATCGGCGCGGTGACGTACGACATGGCCTACGGCGGCAACTTCTACGCGATCCTGCCGATCGAGCGGGTGGGCCTGCCGTTCGACCGGTCACGCAAGCAGGAGATCCTCGACGCCGGGCTGGCGATCATGGACGCCATCAACAAGAGCGACACGCGCCCGATACATCCAGAGAACACCGACATCGCCGGCTGTCATCACGTTCAGTTCGTCGCGCCGGGCTCGGGCGCCGAGCACTCCCGGCACGCGATGGCGATCCACCCGGGCTGGTTCGACCGGTCCCCGTGCGGCACCGGCACCAGCGCGCGCCTCGCCCAGCTGTACGCGCGCGGCGAGATCAAGCCGGGCGACGACTTCGTCAACGAGTCGTTCATCGGCACGCACTTCATCGGCCGGATCGTCGAGGAGACGACCGTGGCCGGACGCCCCGCCGTCGTACCGGCGATCACCGGCCGGGCCTGGGTGACCGGCACGGCCCAGTACTTCCTCGACCCGGCCGACCCCTTCCCCGCGGGGTTCCTCCTGTGAGCGAAACGATGAGCCGTCAGGCGAGGAGGGAGCAGCGTGAGGAGCCGCTTCTCAACCTGCCTGCCCTCGGCGCGCGCCGGAACGTGCGCGAGCAGGTCGCCGAGGCGCTGCGGGCGGCGATGGTGGCCGGGGAGATGCGGCCCGGCGTGGTCTACTCCGCCCCGGTCCTGGCCGCGCGGTTCGGAGTGTCGGCCACGCCGGTACGTGAGGCCATGCTCGACCTCGCCAAGGAGGGCCTGGTCACGGCCGTCCGCAACAAGGGCTTCCGGGTCACCGCGCTGTCCGACCGCGACCTCGACGAGATCACCGAGGTCCGGGAGCTCATCGAGGTCCCGACCGTACAAGCGATCGCCGACTCGGTCGCGGCGGAGAAAGTCGGGGCCTTGCGGCCGCTGGCGGAGGCGATCGTGACCGCCGCCGAGAGCCGCGACGTGCTCGGCTACATCGAGGCCGACCATGCCTTCCACCTGGAACTGCTGGGCCTGGCCGGAAACGCGCACCTCGTCGAGGTCGTACAGGACCTGCGGCATCGGTCGCGGTTGTACGGCGTGCCGGCGCTGGCCGAGCGGGGCGGGCTGGTCCCGTCCGCGCGGGAGCACCTGGAGCTGCTCGACGCGATCGCCGGCGGGGACGGCCCGGCCGCGGCCGCCTTGATGCGGCACCATCTCCGGCACGTACGGGGCATCTGGGCCGATCGCCCCGAGTCAGGGTAACGGCGGCGAAACCCACTATATGGGCGATCTCACGTGCAATACTTAGCCTAGCTAACTTAAACTGGCTAATGATGGACATGAGGAGACGATGAGCGACACCGCCGCGAACCAAGAGTCCAACGTACGGCGGCTCGCGGAGAGCCTCAACGCCCGGCTGCGCGAGGTGGTGCTGTTGCTGCGCCGCGTCAACGCCGATCAGCAGGTGACCAACCAGCAGCTGAGCGTGCTGGGGTCGCTCACGAGCGGCCCCCGCCGGATGACCGAGCTCGCCGCCGAACACGGCGTACGGCTGCCGACCATGACCGTTCTGGTCCGCCGCCTCGTTCGCTCCGGGCTTGTCGTCCGGGGCGCCCTGCGCGGCGACGCCCGCGTGGTGACCGTCGAGCTCACCCCGCAGGGCGCCGAGCAACTGGAGGCCGGACGGGAACGCCGGATCGCCTTCCTCGCCGAACGTCTGTCCGCCCTCAGCGTCGATGAGCGGGCCGCCCTGGTCGCCGCGCTGCCCGTGCTGCGGAAGCTCTTCACATGATCATAGAGAGAGGAAGTCCCCGCCATATGGGACGGACCGTTACCGAACCCACCACGCAGCGCACCGGCGGCATCCTCCGGCAGCCCATGTCGGTATGGGCGACGGCGTTCGCCGCCGTCGTCGCCTTCATGGGCATCGGACTGGTCGATCCGATCCTGCCCGCCATCGCTACCCGTTCTTCGGCACCGCCGCCCTGATGGCGATCGGGTTCGTCCTCATCTCGACGCTGTTGCGGACCACCCCCAAACCGGACCGCAAGACCAGCCTGCTCGACCCGATCCGGGCGCTGTCCCACGGCGGGCTGTCCACCACGGCCTTCACCGCGCTGTTCTACAACTACGCCTTCTTCACCGTGCCGGCCTTCACGCCCTTCATCCTGCACATGTCGGCGCACGGCATCGGCCTGGTCTTCTTCGGCTGGGGCGCGCTGCTGGCCTTGTCGTCCGTCTTCGCCGCGCCGCGGCGGCAGCGCCGCCTCGGTTCGGTGCGCGTGCTGCACCTCGCGCTGGCGCTGCTCGTGATCATGCAGGTCGCGATCGCGCTGTCCGGCCACTACGGGATCATCGTGCTGGTGATCCTCACCGGGATCCCGATCGGCCTGAACAACACGGTCTTCACCGAGGCCGCCATGGAAGTCTCCGACGCGCCGCGTCCGGTGGCCTCGGCCGGCTACAACTTCGTCCGGTGGCTGGGCGGCGCGATTGCCCCGTACATCGCCACCAAGCTGGGCGAGCAGATCAGTCCGGACGTGCCGTACTACGTGGGCGCGGTGTGCTGTGTGGTCGCCATGGGGGTGCTGGTCACCCGGCGGCGTCACCTGTCCACCCTCGACGAGGTCGACATCGATCACCTGGCGCACGACAACCGGCGGGCGCCCCAGTCCTGACCCGCGCTCCGAGGCGAGTCACCGCATGATCGCGGCCGGGACGTGGCCGCCCGACCGCGATCAATTATGTCGAGGGCCTAGTGTTCCGCGGTCAGCTTCGCGATCCGGTTCTCGTACATGCGCAGAAAGTCGGCGCGCGCCCCGTGCGCCTGCTCGTAGTCGCGCAGCTGGCTGACCTGTACGGCGGTGAGCGACCGCAGCCGGGCCCGTACGGAGGCCAGCGTCGCCGCGTCGTAGTTCGGCACCGGCAGTGAGTCCGCGGTCAGCTTGGTGACCCGGTCGGGCGCCGGCGGCGGAGCGGGTTTCGGGGCCGCCGCGGCGTCGGGCGCGACCTTGGTCACCCGGTCCGCGGCGGCGGGCCGCTCCGGCTCGGCGGCGACTTTGGGGTCGGGGACGGCTTCGGGCTCGGCCGCGAGCGAGGTGTTCACCTTGCGCGCCGGTGGGCGCGCGACCGGCGTCTCCGTCGTGGGCGACGGATCCGCCGCGGAGTCCGGTGCGGACTCGCTAGGCCCGGACACACGCTCGGTGACCTTGCCCACGACCTTCGTCGCGAGCTGCTCGGCGTCGTCGCGCAACCGCTCGAGTACGGGACGCAGGCCGGACTCGCGGGCCTCCTTGTAGTCCTTGCGCACCCGATCGGTGAGCAGGAGGGTGCGGCCGACTGCGAACAGCCCCAGGCGGGCGGCCTGCACCGGGATCTCGCGGACCGTTTCCTGTACCTGCTCTTTCAGCCGGCCTGGCGGTCGTGTCATGGTCAGTCATCTCCTTCCAGCCCCCGCGCAGCGGACTGGCCGGGTTATCCACGCATGATCGGTGTGTTGAATACCACTGTGCCGTACGGTGCGATTCTGGTCACCTCGGGTGAGGGGAAATCCCCACCCGAATCAGGTGTAGTCGATCACACATAGCATGGGGGCATGTCCACTTCCCGTCGTGTTCTCCTGGCCAAGCCGCGTGGGTATTGCGCGGGCGTCGACCGTGCCGTCGATACGGTCGAGCGGGCACTCGAGCAATACGGTGCCCCGATCTACGTCCGTAAACAGATCGTGCACAACACGCATGTGGTGAAGACCCTGGAGGAGCGGGGCGCGATCTTCGTGGACGAGACGGAGGAGGTGCCGGAGAACTCCATCGTGGTGTTCTCCGCGCACGGCGTTGCACCCGTCGTACACGACGAGGCCAGGCGGCGCAGCCTCCGGACGATCGATGCGACCTGCCCGCTCGTGACGAAGGTGCACAAGGAGGCCGTACGGTTCGCCGGCTCGGATTACGACATCCTGCTCATCGGGCACGAAGGGCACGAGGAGGTCATCGGCACGAGCGGCGAGGCGCCCGACCACATCCACCTGGTCGACGGGCCGGAGGACGTCGCGAACGTACGGGTCCGCGACCCGGAGAAGGTGGCGTGGCTGTCCCAGACCACGCTGTCGGTCGACGAGACGATCACGACGGTCGAGGCGCTGCGCAAGCGGTTCCCCAAGCTGCTGGACCCGCCGTCGGACGACATCTGCTACGCCACGCAGAACCGGCAGACCGCCATCAAGGAGATCGCCGCCGCGGCCCAGCTCGTCATCGTGGTCGGCTCCGAGAACTCCTCCAACTCCAAGCGCCTCGTCGAGGTGGCGCGCGACGCCGGCGCGGACGCCTCGTACCTCGTCGACGACGCGAGCCTCGTCGAGCCGGCGTGGCTCGACGGCGTGACCACGGTCGGCGTCACGAGCGGCGCCTCGGTGCCGGAAGAGCTGGTGCACGGCGTCCTCGACCGGCTCCGTGAGTACGGCTTCGACCAGGTCGAGGAGGTCGAGGCCGTGCCCGAGCGCATGGTCTTCGCCCTGCCTCACGAACTCCGCCGCGACCTCCGCGCCGGCTGACACGGCCGTACGAACGATCGGGCGGACCTCCCAGGGTGACCGTCAGTCGACGGTGTGCAGGAACTCGGCGATGTGCCGGTAGGCGGCCTTGCCCTCGGGGATCCAGTCGGCGAAGAGGGCGAAGACGTGGACGAGACCGCCCCATTCGTGGTGGACGACCGCGACGCCCGCCGCCCTCGCCCGCGCGGCCACGTCGCGCGAGTCGTCGCGCAGGATCTCGCTGTCGCTGGAGATCAGCAGCAGCGGCGGCAGGCCGGTGTAGTCGCCGCGGGCCGGGGCGTGCAGCGGGTCGGTGTCCTTCTTGCCTTCGCAGTACACCGAGCCCGCCCAGGCAAGCTTCCCGGCCGGGATCATGGCGTCCGTACGGCGGTTCAGGGTGTGCGACTCGGCCTGGCAGGTCAGGTCGGTCCAGGGCGAGAACACGACCGCCGCCCGGGGCAGCGGGGTTCCGCTGTCCCGCAGCGCCAGCAGCAGCGCCAACGCCAGGTGGCCGCCCGCGGAGTCGCCGCCGACCACGATGTTGTCAGCCGGATAACCCTCGTCCAGCAGGTACCGATAAGCGGTCACCGCGTCTTCGAGGGCGTCGGCAGGGGTGTGCTCGGGCGCGAGCCGGTAGTCGATGGCGAGCACCGGGCGTGCGGTCGCGGCCGCCAGCCGCCATGTCAGCTCCCGGTACAGCATCGCGCTGCCGAAGAAGTAGCCGCCGCCGTGCAGGTACAGGAAGACCTTGGACTCATCGGGATTCCCGGCCCGTACCCACTCCCCGGAGAACTCGCCGATCTGCTCAGGGATGATCTCCACCCCGCGGCGCAGCCGGGCCGGCGGGCCCAGCGAGGTCAGCCTGCGGAGGCGGAGCATCCCATCGGGGGTTGACGGCAGGGCCGACCACGTGGCCTTCAGCGTTCCCCGGATGACCCGGTTGGCGATCCGCGCGGACACGGTCGGCGGCCCGCCGGGTTCGAGCGCCAGCGCCGTTGCGATCCGGTGTTCGGCCTGCGTAACCGGAGCGAACCGGACCGCGCTGGAGCGGGCGCTCTCGGATGTGCCGGCCATCGCGACCTCCAGGCGACTGTCTGGCAACCTCCGGCAAGCATGTGCTTACCTTCGCGGTTGTCGAGTCAGTCTTCCCTCCGGGCCGGTTCGCGACAAGGTCCGCACGGAACATGCGGCGCGGCAGGAAACGGACGTCTCGGCGCGTCGTACCCGACAGTCCGTGATCCCGGTGTCACCATGCGGATCATGGACATGGAGCGACCTGGCCGACCTAACCGACCTAGCCGGGCGAGCCTGGTGAGCCGCTAGATGGACGTCGCGTTGCTCATCGGGCTCGTGGTCGGGGGTGGCATCGGGCTCGCCTGCGGCTGGGCGCTGGCCACCGGCCGGCAGGCGTCGCTGGTCGCCCGCGCCAGGGCCGCGGAGGAGAAGCTCGCGTACGCCGAGGAGCGCATGGCCGAGCACTTCGCGGCGCTGTCGGCCAAGGCGCTTGACGCGAGCAACCAGCGCTTCCTCGAACTGGCCGACACCCGGCTGTCGGCCGCGCAGGTGGCGGCGGCGGGTGAGCTGGAGCGGCGCAAGCAGGCCGTCGAGCACCTCGTGGCCCCGCTCCGCGAGACCCTCAGCCGGGTCGAGGAGCAGTTGCGCGAGGTCGAGCTCGGCCGCCGCGAGTCGCACGCCATGCTGGCCAAACAGGTCGACTTCGTACGGCAGCGGGCCGACCAGCTGGGCGCGGAGACGCAGGCCCTGGTGCGGGCCCTGCAGCGCCCGGAAGCCCGCGGCCGGTGGGGCGAGTTGCAGCTGCGCCGCGTCGTCGAGATCGCCGGGATGGCCGTCCGTTGCGACTTCGACGAGCAGGCGACGGCGAACGGCGACGACGGCGTGGTCCGGCCGGATCTCGTCGTCCGGCTGGCCGGGGACAAGAACATCGTCGTCGACTCCAAGGTGTCGCTCGCCGCGTATCTCGAGGCCGCGTCCGCCGACGAGGAGTCCGTACGCTCCGCGCGGCTCGACGCGCACGCCCGGCACCTGCGCGAGCACGTGGACCGGCTGGCGGCCAAGACGTACTGGCAGGCGTTCCACCCGGCGCCGGAGTTCGTCGTGCTGTTCATCCCGGGCGAGGCATTCCTCGCCCCCGCGCTCGATCGCGCGCCGGACCTGCTGGAGTACGCGATGCGCCGGCGCGTGCACATCGCCACCCCGACCACGCTGATCACAATGCTCCGTACGGCGCATTTCGCCTGGCAGCAGGCCGCGCTGTCGCGCAACGCGCAGGCGGTCTTCCAACTCGGCAAGGAACTGTACGAACGGCTCGGCACGATGGGCCGCCACGTCGAGGAGGTCGGGCAGGCGCTGTCGAACGCGACCAGGGCGTACAACCGCACCGTCGGGTCGCTGGAGAGCAGGGTGCTGGTCAGCGCCCGGAAGCTCAACGAACTCGGCGTCGTCGACGGGGAGGTGGCGGCGCCGCGCCCGGTCGACGAGGCGCCCCGCGCACTGTCCGCCGCCGAACTCCTCGACGACGGCCCGGTCGGCCCGTTGGACGGTCTGGTCGAAGACGGGCCGGCCGGTCCGCCGGACGGTGAGTTGATCGATGACGAACTCGTCGTGGCTCCCCGCTCGGACACGGCTGAGCAGGTAGGTTACGGCAATCAGGTTGTCCCGACCCAGGCGGGGGGCTCCCGCGACGCGGGCCAGAAGGGCGGGGGGAGCGCATGGTGACGACGGAAAGCGTACGCTCGGCGCCAGCGACCACCTCTGGAGGCAGCGTGCGGCGTCGGTCGGCCGGCACCTCGATCACGCTGACCGGCCGGGGCGGAATCGTGGTCATCTTCGGCGTCGGCCTGCTCGGCACGCTACTGGGCGGCCTGTTGAACGTCGGCGTGCTACCGGGGCTCGGCTTCGTGATCGGGTGCGTGCTGGCCGGGGCGACCACGCGCAAGAGCGATCTGCTCACGCTCATCGTCAGCCCGCCGCTGGTCTTCCTCGTCATCTCCGTGATCACCGAGTTCGTGGGCGCCCTCGGCGAGCGCTCGGTGCTGCAGAGCGTTTTCGTCGGCGTCGTCACGACGTTCGCCTCCAGCGCCCCCTGGCTGTTCGTCGGCACCGGGCTGGTCGTGCTCATCGCGGTGCCGCGCGGCCTGCCGGCCACGCTGCGCGCGCTCCGCTCCGTACCTCCGGAGCCGCTGCGCGACCCGGACGACGACCCAGTCCGCTGGGACAACTAGGGCGTGTCTCAAAGCCAGCTGTCCTGCTGCGCGACGCCGCTCGTTACGGACGCCGACTTTGAGACACGCCATAGGGCGCCCGCACGCTGCGCGGTCACCGTCCGACTGCCCGTAGACTCGGCGCCTGTGAGAAGTACCAACGAGGCCCGGGCGAGGTAGGCGCGTGAGTCTGTCC
>DATBKU010000110.1:0-282552 GCA_036555725.1 Streptosporangiaceae bacterium
GCGACGGAGGAGGTTGAGGATTGGCAGTTGGCGCGGGCGGAGTCGCATACGTCGAGTGGGTTGAAGTCGGCGGAGGCGCAGGCGCTGGAGCATTTGCCGGATTCTGATGTGAAGCGGGCGTTGCAGGAGTTGCCGGAGGAATTCCGGATCGCGGTGTATCTCGCGGATGTGGAGGGGTTCGCGTACAAGGAGATCGCCGACATTATGGGCACTCCGATCGGTACGGTGATGTCACGTCTCCACCGTGGCCGCCGTCAGCTGCGCGGCATGCTGGAGGATTACGCTCTGGAGCGCGGTCTGACTCGTACGAGGGAGGGCTCGGCATGAGCTGTGGCAACCCCCACGAGACGCCCTGCAGCGAAGTACTCGCGCGGGTCTATACCTACCTCGACGGCGAGCTGGATCAAGGCGGCTATTCCGAGGTCAAGCAGCACCTCGACGAGTGCAGTCCGTGCCTGCGGGAGTACGGCCTCGAAGAGGCGGTCAAGAAGCTGGTGCACAAGTCGTGCGGCTGCGAGCCGGTGCCCGAGGGCCTGCGCGACAAGGTGCTCAATCGCATCCAGCAGGTGATCGGGGAAACCGAGTAACTCCGAGTAGCCCCGAGTAGCCCCGAGTGGCCCAGAGAAAGGCACGGCGCGCCGATAGGCTACGCGGGTGCGTGTACTCGTCACCGGCGCCGCCGGCTTCATCGGATCCCACCTCGCTGACCGTCTCGTCGCAGACGGGCACGAGGTCATCGGCATCGACGACATGTCCTCGGGCCACAACACGCCCGAGCACACCGAGTTGCACCGCATGGACGTGGCGGACCCCGCGCTGGCGACGCTGGTCGCCGAGCGCCGCCCCGAGGTGATCTGCCACCTCGCGGCGCAGGTGAGCGTGCGGGTCAGCGTCGGCGACCCGGCGCGCGACGCCAGGGTCAACGTCCTCGGCACCGTCAACGTGCTGGAGGCGGCCCGGGCCGCGGGGGCGCGCAAGGTCGTGTTCACGTCCTCGTGCGCCGTCTACGGGGTGCCCGACGTGCTCCCTGTGCCGGTCGACGCCCGGCTGCGGCCCAAGTCGCCGTACGCGGCCTCGAAGGTGGCCGGCGAGTTCTACGCCGAGATGTATCAGGCCCTGCACGGCGTCGACTACACGACGCTGACGCTCGCCAACGTCTACGGGCCGCGGCAGAGCCCGGAAGGCGAGGCCGGGGTCATCTCGATCTTCTCCGACGCGCTGCTCACCGGGAAGCCGACGAAGGTGTACGGCGACGGCAAGCACACCCGCGACTACGTGTACGTGCTCGACGTCGTCGACGCGTTCGCGCGGGCGTGCGGCGAGCGCGGCGGCGGCATGCGGTTCAACGTCGGCACGGGAGTGCAGACCAGCGACCGCGACCTGCACACGCTCGTCGCCGAGGCCGCCGGCGCACCCGACGAGCCGGCGTTCGCACCGCCTCGCCTCGGCGACCTTCCGGCGATGGCGATCGACCCGGGCCCGGCCCACGCCGAACTGGGCTGGGAGCCGCGGACCGCCCTCCGCGACGGCCTCGTGGCCACGGTGGAATGGGCCCGTTCTCGATAGCTCCGTCCGGTTTTCCATGGACAGTTGCGCTAGGCGAGGAATGGTTCACGCTTTGCTCACGATTCGGCGCACGCCTGTGGGACGCACGTCCCTCGCGTTAGGCTTGGCGCAGTCGTTCAGCGGCGGGGAGCAACGACCTGTCCACACACAGCGAAGTGTCGGGCCGGTCAAGACCGTGATGGCCCCGGAGGGTCCGGGCCAAGGAGGGCGGAATGCTCGAACGTGTGGTGACGGCGGCCGGACACGCCGTCACGGCCGACGTGCCGCTGTCGGTGCCCAAGGGCGTGTCCTGGGTTTGAGCGGTCTGCCTGGCGATCACAGGTGACCGTCCGATCCGGGCGGCGGCCCGCTCATCGTCGACCTCCGGAGGGGCGATGCGTGGACTTCCCCTCGCTGCCTGGGCGTACGTCTGCGGCGTGGTCGGGCTCGCGGCCTTCCTCGTCGCGACAGCGTCCTACGAGGGCGTGCAGTGGCCGATGCTGGCGGTGCTGGCCGGCCTGTTCCTTATCTGCGAGTCGGCGCCGGCCCTGCTCAACACCCAGCAAGCCGTCGTCTCGCTGAGCTTCACCGTGGGGCTCGCCTCGGTCGTGCTGGTCGGCCCCGACGGCGCCGCCCTGGTCGGCACCGCGGCGATGCTCAGCCTGCACCGCGGGATCCCGCTGGTGAAGCGGGCCTTCAACGGCGCCCAGTACACCTTGTGCGGCTATGCCGCCGGCCAGGTCTACCTCTTCTTCGGTGGCGAGCCCGGCCTCCCGGACGCGGACACCTTCCCCAGTACGATCGGGCCGTTCGTGGCCGCCGTCGTGACGTACATCGCCGTCAACCTGCTGCTCATCGGCGGCATCCTCGTGCTCAGCCGGCAGGCGTCGATCAGCGACCTGCGCTGGCGGCCCGTCGGCACCCTTGCCCTGTCTTGCATCGGCTTCGGCATGGTCGGGCTGCTGCTGGCCGGGCTGTGGCGGGTGCCCTACTCCGCGCTGCTCGCCGTGCTGCCGCTGTTCATCGCGCGCTGGGCGTTCGCGCAGACCCGCGCACAGCAGCAGGCGTACGAGGCCACGATCGCGACGCTCTGCCAGGCGGTGGAGACCAAGGACTTCTACACGCGCGGGCACAGCGAACGGGTGAGCCGCGGCTCCGTCATGATCGCCCACGAGATCGGCATGCGGCCCGAGCGGGTGGAGGCCATCCGGTACGCCGGGATGCTGCACGACGTGGGCAAGCTCGGCGTCCCGACCAAGGTGCTGCAGAAGGCGGGCGGGCTCAGCGAGGAGGAGTTCGCGGCCATCCAGCTGCATCCCATGCGGGGGCTGGAGATCGTCCGCGAGATCGGGTTCCTCGACGAGGCGCTCGCCGGGATCATGCATCACCACGAGAAGATGGACGGCCGCGGCTACCCCATGGGCCTGGCCGGCGACGAGATCCCCGAGTTCGCCCGGGTCATCGCGGTGGCCGACGCGTTCGACTCGATGACGTCCACCCGTTCGTACCGCACGGCCATGACGCTCGCCGAGGCCGTCGTGGAGCTGCGCAACGGCGCGGGGCAGCATTTCGATCCGGCCATGGTCGACGCCTTCCTGCGCGCGCTGGCGCGCGAGGGATGGACGGCGCCGCAGCCGGTCACCCTGCCGGACAGCGAGGTCGTCGAGACCACCGAGCAGGACCACGACGACCCGACCGTCCCGCTCCGGATCGCCGGCGAGGGCGCCCGCCCATGACCTGCTTGCCCGCCGACCTCCCGCGCTGCGCTCCTCGCTCGCCGGCGCTCGCTACGATGCTCGCTTCGGAGGCCGTCTCGTGACCGTCCAACAGCAGCGGGCCGCCTGGCAGACTCTCGACTCCGCGCAACTGCTCCTCATCTCGTGCGCCTCGCTGCTCATCGTGGTCGCCGTCACCCAGGTGGCGGCGGTCGGCCTCGACCATCCGCGGGTGGCCGTGTGCTTCGGCGCGCTGATCGCCATCGGCGAGCTGGTCCGGATGGTCATGCCGGGCAACCGCGAGGTCGCGCCGATCGGCACCGCCGGGGGCCTGGGTTACGCGCTGCTGGTCAGCGTCGGCGACGAGCGGGTGCACCACTCGGCCCTCCAGGTGGTGACGGTCGCCGCCGTCGGGATGCTGATCGGCTCGCTGCCGCACATCGCCGTCGGCCGCGCGCCGCGCCTCGACGCCATGGCCCGCCGGCTGGTCACCGTGTCGCTCGTGGCGTTCTGTTTCCGGCCGATCGCCGACTCGGCGCTGCACGACATCTGGGCCGCGATGCTCGCGGTGATGGCCGCCCTGGTGATCCTCTCCTGCCTGCTCGACGTCATCATCGCCGCGATGATCAGGGCCGAGAGCGTGCGCACACGGTTCGGCATCGCGCTCGTCGACGAGATGCGGGCCAAGATGCGATTGTGCGCGGCGACCGGCGCGACCGGCATGCTGATCGCGGTGTCGACCTCGACCATGGGGCTGGCCGCGCTGCTGGTCTTCACGGCGCCGATCCTCGTCACCCAGTTCGCCTTCCGGCGGTACGCGATCGTGCACGCCACCTACCTGCAGACCGTACGGGCGCTGTCCCGGGTCGCCGAGGTGGGCGGCTACGTCGAGACCGGGCACGCCCGGCGGGTCGCCCGGCTGTCCATCGGCATGGGGCGGGAGCTGGGCGAGGCCGAGCCGGAGCTGCTGGAGCTCGAGTACGCGGCGCTGATGCACGACATCGGCCAGCTGTCGTTGCGCGACCCGATCCCGGGCGGGGCCACGGTGCTCGCCTCCCCGGCCGAGCAGTACCGCATCGCGGAGCTCGGCGCCGCCGTCATCAAGCAGACCGGTGTGCTGGACCGGGTCGCGGAGATCGTCCGGCGCCAGTGCGACCCGTACCGTGTCGGCCGCGACGCGCACACGGCGCCGCCGCTGGCCAGCCGCATCATCAAGGTCGCCAACGCCTACGACGACCTGGTCGGCGACTCCAATGACCGCGACCGCTCGGCCGCCGTGCTGGAGCGGCTGCGGCTCGACTCCACGTCCGAGTACGACCCGGCCGTCGTGGAGGCGCTCGGCCGCGTCGTAGACCGGGCGGCCCCCGTCGAGTACTGAAGCCCCACCGCCGCTGCGGGCGCTCGGCGCGGACCGGGACAAATCTCGGGCCTCCGATTTTGTCGGGGCCGGGAACGGCGTCGCACCTCGCCCACGACTAGGCTCGCCACGTCCGGACGATACGAAAGGGGCCCGCCAAGTGTTCGAGTCCGTACTCGTGGCCAACCGCGGAGAGATAGCGCGCCGGGTGATCCGTACGGCGCGCGGGGTGGGCCTCAAGGCCATCGCGGTCTACTCCGAGGCGGACGCCGACCTCCCGTACGTCCAGGAGGCCGACGAGTCGGTGCTCATCGGCCCTGCCAAACCGGCCGAGAGCTATCTCCACGTCGACTCGATCATCGAAGCGGCCCGCCGTACCAACGCCCGGGCGGTGCACCCCGGGTACGGCTTCCTGGCCGAGAACGCCGCGTTCGCCGAGCGGGTCATGGCCGAGGGCCTGGTGTGGGTGGGGCCGTCGGCGCAGGCGATCGCCGCGATGGGCGACAAGATCAACGCCCGTAACCTCATGGCCGCGGCCGGGGTGCCGGTCGCGGCGGGCACCCCCGAACCGGTGCCCGACGCCGATGCCGCCGTGCGGGAGGCCGCGCGCATCGGCTATCCCGTCATGGTCAAGGCGGCCGGCGGGGGCGGCGGCATCGGTATGAGCGTCGCGCGCGACGAGCCCGAGCTGCGCAAGGCGTACGACACGGCCCGCACGAGGGCGGAACGGTTCTTCGGCAACCCGGACATCCTGCTGGAGCGCTTCGTCGAGCGGGCCCGCCATGTCGAGGTGCAGATCCTCGGCCTCGCCGACGGCACCGTGATCGCGCTGGGCGAGCGGGACTGCTCCGTACAACGGCGGCATCAGAAGATCGTCGAGGAGACGCCGTCCCCGGGTGTCGGTGCCGACCTGCGGGCGCGCATGCTCGCCGCGGCGGTCCGGGCCGGGGAGGCCGTGGGCTACCGCGGGGCCGGCACCGTGGAGTGCCTCGTCGACCCGGCCGCGCAGGACTTCGTCTTCCTCGAGATGAACACCCGGCTGCAGGTCGAGCACCCGATCACCGAGCTCGTCACCGGCGTCGACCTGGTCGAGCAGCAGCTGCTCATCGCTGCGGGCGAGCCGATCTCCTTCGCGCCGGCGGCGCCGCGCGGGCACGCGATCGAGTTCCGCGTGTACGCCGAGGACCCCAGGCGGTTCCTGCCCAGCCCGGGCGAGATCAAGGTCTGGGAGGAGCCCACGGGCGAGGGCGTCCGGGTCGACGCCGGCTACACGGCGGGCAACAAGGTCACCCCCTTCTACGATCCGCTGCTGGCCAAGCTGTGCGTCTACGGCTCAGACCGGCCGGACGCGCTGCGGCGGGCCGCGGGAGCGATCGCCGCCTTCCAGGTGGACGGCCTCAAGACCAACCTGCCGTTCTTCGCCGAGCTACTCGAGAACGCGGAGTTCGCGCAGGGCACGTACGACACAGGGCTGGTGGACGGTCGTATGCGTGCGTCCTGACCTGTGCATGGCAAAGTGGCATCGATCGCCGGGCGGGTCGATCTCAACGAAAACGCGCCGGTGACGTGGAGAGAGGAGCCGCCGTGGCGGAGGTCCGGGCGGAGATGGTGGCCAACGTGTGGAAGGTCGTCGTCCAGGAGGGCGCTCAGGTCGACGACGGAGACACGCTGGTCATCCTCGAGTCGATGAAAATGGAGATCCCCGTGATCGCGGAGAACTCCGGCACGGTCGTGCAGCTCAAGGTGGCCGAGGGAGACGTCGTTCAGGAAGGCGACCTCATCGCCGTTATCGAGTGACTCGATAGATTAAATAACTCGCCTGTCCGGCCGTGCCGGGTACACCGGGCCGACCAGCCGCGCGGGGTCACCTGCACTACCAGCCGGCGCCGGCACCGGGCGCAGTAGCGCGGTGGTTCCATCTGCCGCGCGATGTGGCAGGCCTCGTGGGCGCCCGCGCCGAGCGGAGAACCGCACCGGTCACAATACGTTTCGTCCACGACCGGAACTCTACGACCTCGAGGGGTGTCCGGCGGATCCAGGTCCCTATCGCGCCGCGGACGGGATCCACCGGGAACCCCTTAGTGTGTGACCATGCCGCTCACGCCAGGCTTGCGCGCCGAAGTTCGTATCGTGGTCGCGGAGACCGACACCGCCAGCGCGGTCGGGAGTGGGGACGTGCCGGTGCTGGCCACCCCCCGGCTGCTCGCGCTCGCCGAGGCCGCCACCGTCGCCGCCGTGAAGGACCACCTGGAGCCGGGCACGACGTCCGTCGGCACGTCGGTCGTGCTCGAGCACACCTCGGCCAGCCCGGTGGGTGCCGAGGTGGTCACGCTCGCCCAGCTGGCCGAGGTCGACCGGCGGCGGCTGGTGTTCAACGTCGAGGCCAGCGAAGGCGACAAGGTGGTCGGCGCCGGGCGGGTGGAGCGGTTCATCGTCGACCGCGAGCAGTTCCTCGGCCGCCTCGCCCGCTGACGGCCCTGGGGCGGCCGCGCGTAATCAGCACAGCACGTGTGGTGATGGCGAGGGTGGAGAGTGACCTTGCTGGGCCGGACCTGTGCCGCCTGTTGACCCTGGGGCATGTTCAGAGCGGCAGCGCGTACGTGATCAAGGTGAAGCCGCTGCTCAGCCGCCAGTCGCGCTCCGGCGTACGGACGAAGCCGAGCCGCCGGTAGAGGCGCTGGGCCGCGACCATGTCGGTCTGCGTGGACAACCGGAGCGCTGTGCAGCCGGCGGCGCGGGCCTTGTCGACGCAGAGCCGGACGAGCGCGGCGCCGACCCCGCGGCCGCGCGCGGACGTCGCCACCGCCAGCATGCGGAACTCCGCGTCCTCCGCGTCGCCGATGTTGGAGTACGCCCCGCCGCCGGGGGAGTAGGTCACCGTGCCGACGATCGTGCCATCGAGCTCGGCGACCAGCAGCTCGGCCTCCTTCGACCGGGTGGCCGAGTCGCGCAGCGTCGGCACGTAGTCGGAGCCGGCGTCGACGAAGCCGCCGCCGACGTAGGCCGTCACGGTGAGCTCGCCGATCAGGTCGTATTCGTCCGGGTGGGCCGGCCGCAACACAAGGCCGCTCGGCGCCCGCTCGGCCGTTGCCCCCGCGGGTGGCGCCTGCTCGGCCGCGGCGCTGGTCTGCGGCGTTCGCTCGGCCTCCGGCGCGCTCATATGCCGGTGGTGGCGCGCGGATACGCGACCGCCGGGTCGGTGGCGACGTTGACGAGGTAGGGCACGCCGGAGTCGAAGGCCCGCCGCAACGCCGGGCCGATGTCCTCGGGCCGGGTGACGAGCTCACCGGCGCCGCCCAGGGCCCGGACGACCTCGTCGTAGCGGCACTCCGGCTGCAGGTCGGCGGCGACGTCGTAGCCGTACAAGAACCGCATCGGATGTTTCTCCAGCCCCCAGATGCCGTTGTTGCCGCAGATCATCACGACCGGGAGCCCGTGCCGTACGAGCGTGTCCGCGTCCATCAGCGAAAAGCCCGCGGCGCCGTCGCCGAGCAGCAGCACCACCTGTGCCGACGGGTCGGCCAGCCGGGCCGCGATCGCGTACCCGAGCCCGGTGCCGAGGCAGCCGTAGGGGCCCGGATCGAGCCAGCGGCCAGGACGGGCCGGCTCGACGTACTTGCCCGCGTACGACACGAAGTCGCCGCCGTCGCCGATGACCACGGCGTCGTCGGCGAGCAGCCGGTTCAGCTCGCCGTACACCCTCATCGGGTGGATCGGGTCGGCGTCGCTCGCCAGCAGCTCACCGTCCTTGGCCACCGCGTCGGCGGCGACGCCGGACAGCGCGCCCAGCCACTCGTCCCACCGGCCCGGCCTGATCGAGGCGCCGGACTTGGCCAGCTCGCCGAAGAAGGCGGCCAGGTCACCTCCGTACGACCCGGCGAGCTCCAGATGCGTGGCCACCTGATCGGGGGCGTCGACCACGTGCGCCACCTTGGCCGCGCCGCCCGCGAACGACCCGTACCCGAGGCGGAAGTCGAGCGGGGTGCCGGCCACGATCACCAGGTCGGCCTCCTTGAAGGCACGCGACCTGGCCCGGGTGACGAGCAGCTCGTGGCCGCGCGGGAGCACGCCGCGGCCCATGCCGTTCGCGATGACGGGGAGCCGCAGTTCCTCGGCCGCGGCCCGGGCGGCCGCGTCGGCGCCGGCCATCCAGACGTCGGAGCCGAGCACCAGGACGGGCCGTTCGGCCGCGGCCAGCAGCCGGGAGATCGGCTCGGCGTCTCCGGCGGCGGCGGCCGGCGTCGCGGGGGCGGGGATCTCCACGTCGGCCTGGTCGAACAGGTGGTCCATGTACGCGTCGAGGAAGACCGGGCCGCGGTGCGGGGAGGTCGCGACGCGGAAGGCCTCATCGACGGCGGCCGCGATGCCCGCGGTGTCCGGCGCCGTGAAGGCCTTCTTGGTGATCGGCGCCAGCAGTGGCGGCTGGTCCATCTCCTGCAGCGCGCCCTTGCCCCAGTTGGACAGCGGAGCCCGGCCCCCGAACACGACCACGGGCGAGGCGTTGAAGTGCGCCGTGGCCACCGCGCTCATGCCGTTCGTCACGCCCGGGCCCGCGGTGAGCACGGCGAAGCCCGGCCGGCGGGTCAGCTTGGCGGTCGCCTCGGCGGCGAAGACGGCGGTCTGCTCATGTCGTACGTCGAGGATGCGCATCGGGGGATCGGCCTTGACGGCGCCGTCGTACAGCGGGAACACGTGCCCGCCGGAGAGCGTGAACATCGTCTCGACGCCGTACCCACGCGCCACCGCGACCGCGTGCGCACCGGCGTGTCCCTGAATGCGAGTCATGGGGCAGACGCTACCAAGGGACCACTTACAGATCGCTTCCCGGCTTTCAGAGCGTCTGCGACAACGCCTTGATGGGCATTCGCAGCTCGTCCAGCAGGTCGAGGTCCTGCTGAGGGGAGCGGCCCAGCGTCGTCAGGTAGTTGCCGACGATCACCGCGTTGATGCCGCCGAGCATGCCGGACCGCGTGCCGAGGTCGCCGAGGGTCAGCTCTCGGCCGCCGGCATACCGCAGAATCGTCCGGGGCAGTGCCAGCCGGAACGTGGCGATCGTCTTCAGCGCCTCGGTGCCCGCGACCAGCGGATAGCCGCCGAACGGCGTGCCGGGACGCGGGTTGAGGAAGTTCAGCGGCACCTCGTCGGGTGCCAGCCCGGCCAGTTGCCCGGCGAACTCGGCCCGCTGCTTCACCGTCTCGCCCATGCCGACGATGCCGCCGCAGCACAGCTCCATGCCGGCGTCGCGGATCATGAGGCAGGTGTCCCAGCGTTCCTGCCAGGTGTGCGTGGTGACCACGTTGGTGAAGTGCGACCGCGCGGTCTCCAGGTTGTGGTTGTAGCGGTGTACGCCCAACGCGGCCAGCTCGTCGACCTGCGCCTGAGTGAGCATGCCGAGCGAGCAGGCGATGTTGATGTCGACGACCTCGTTGATCGCCTTGACGCCCTCGCGGACCTGGGCCATGAGCCGTTCGTCCGGCCCGCGTACGGCGGCCACGATGCAGAACTCGGTGGCCCCGGTCTCCGCCGTCTCGCGCGCCGCCGCCACCAGCGACGGGATGTCCAGCCACGCCGCCCGTACGGGGGAGTCGAATTTGCCGGACTGGGAGCAGAAGTGGCAGTCCTCCGGACAGCCGCCGGTCTTCACCGAGACGATGCCCTCGACCTCTACCTCGGGCCCGCACCAGCGCATCCGTACCTCGTGGGCCAGCGCGAGGAGGTCTTCGAGGCGGTCGTCCGGCAGCGTCAGACAGCGCAGCGCCTGCGCCGCGGACAGCCCGGTGCCGTCTTCGAGCACCTGGCGCCGTGCCTCGTCGAGGATGTCCGTGCCGGCTGCTGTCACTTGCGTCCCCTGCCCGTGTTCGATCCGCCCGTGCTTGTTCGGTACGTCTCCCGGAACGTACCAGCGTCGAAGGTGCCCCCGAGCGAGGGGGCCAGCCCGGCGCGGGCCGCGAGCAGAAACTCGGCCGCGTCGAGTGCGCCCGCGCCCTCCGGCAGCGCGCCGTCGAGCGGCCGGGCCACGATCGTCTCCAGGTCTTGGATATTGCTGCGCGCCGCCAGGTCGGGCTCGTCCGGCCAGGCCCCGATCACGACGCCGGCCGGCTCCAGGCCGCGGTGGGCCAGCGCCTCCAAGGTGAGCGCCGTGTGGTTCAGCGTGCCCAGCCCGGCGCGCACCACGACCAGCACGGACGCGGTCAGCCGCCGGGCCAGATCGGCGATCGTGGCGCCGTCCTCGTCGTACCGGACCAGCAGGCCGCCGGCGCCCTCCACGATCACCAGCCGGCGCGTCTCCGCGAGCGCGGAGATCCGCTCGGCCGCGTCCGCCGGCGCCACCGGCGCCCGGCCGCTCACCCGGGCCGCCGCGGCCGGCGACAGCGGGTCGGGGTAGCGCGCCAGCTCATGCAGGTCGTCGGCCCCGGCCAGCCGCCGTACGTCATCGAGATCACCCGGCTCGTCCGGCGCGACCCCGGTCTGACCCGGCTTCACCACCGCCACCGAAGCGCCCCGCGCCAACGCCAACGTCGCCAGCGCCGCCGTCACGACCGTCTTCCCCACCCCGGTATCGGTCCCGGTCACGACGAGAACGCTCACCGGCTAAGGGGTGCCGGGGTGGCGGCGGAGGCGGGTGATGAACTTGTACCGGTCGCCGCGGTAGAGGGACTGGGCCCACTCGACCGGCTCGCCCGACGCGTCGAAGGCGTGCCGGGACAGGAGCAGCAGCGGGAGGCCGACGTCGACCTCCAGTAGCTGCGCGTCGTGCGGCGTGGCCAGTACGGTCTCGATCGTCTCCTCCGCCTCGGCCAGGTGGACGTCGTAGGCCGTCGCGAGCGTCTCGTACAGCGACCGGTGCCGGGGCAGCTCGCGGCGCAGCCCGGGGAAGCGGCGGGCCGGCAGGTGTGAGGTGTCGATCGACATCGGCTCGCCGTCGGCCAACCGGAGCCGGTTGATGCGGAGCAGCCGGCCGCCTGGGCGGATGCCGAGCAGGCCCGCGAGCCGCTCGTCGGCGCTGTCGTATCCGATGTCGAGGATGCGTGTCTCCGGGTGCAGGCCGTGGTGGCGCATGTCCTCGGTGTAGCTGACCAGCTGCAGCTCCTGCGCGACCTTGGGCTTGGCCACAAAGGTGCCCTTGCCCTGGATGCGCTGCAGCCTGCCCTCGACGACAAGCTCGGCCAGCGCCTGGCGGACCGTCGTCCGGGAGGTGCCGTACCGCTCGGCGAGCGTGCGCTCCGGCGGCAGCGAACTGCCCGGCGCGAGCGACTGGGTGAGCTCGACGAGCAGTTCCTTCAGCTTGTAGTACTTCGGGATCTTGGGCGCATGCGGGGGCGGGGGAGGTCTGAACTCCCCGAACGGGGCCCGCTCAGCCGTCACGACCTATCCTCCCGTTCACGGCCGGTTTGCTCCGGCGTTACGGAAGAAGGGTACGGGTCCAGTTCGTCCGCGACCTCCCCCAAGGCCTTGGACAGCACTGTGAGATCGGCCTCCGTCAGCGACGCCTGGCCGGTAATCCGCAGGCAGGACCGCCCTTTCGGAACCGACGGTGGCCGGAAGCAGCCGACTCGTACCCCATGGGCCGCACAGGTCTCGGCGGCCCGTAGCGCGGCGCGGGCGTCTCCCAGGATCACCGCCACCACGGCCGCCTCCGGCTCGGTGGTACGGAGGCCGAGCTCGCGGGAGATGGTCGCGATCCGGCCGGCCCGGTCGCGGGCCCGCGCCGGCAGCCCGGGGTCGGCGGCTAGGACGTCGAGCGCGGCCCACGCGGCGCCGAGGCTCGGCGGGGCGAGCCCGGTGTCGAAGATGAACGGACGGCCGGTGTCGACCAGCGTGTCGATCACCTCGGGGGCGCCCAGCACCGCGCCGCCCTGAGCGGCCAGCGACTTCGACAGCGTGACGGTCAGCACGACGTCCGGCTCGCCGCTGATGCCCACGGCCGCAGCGGCGCCCTGACCGTATGGCCCGACGACGCCCAGGGCGTGGGCCTCGTCGACGACCAGCAGCGCGCCGTGCCGCCGTACCGCCTTGTGCAGCTCGGCGAGCGGGGCGAGGTCGCCGTCGACGGAGAACACCGCGTCGGTGACGACGACGCCGACCGGCTCCTGCCGCCGGGCCAGCAGCCGGTCCACCGCGGCCACGTCGCGGTGCGGGGTGACGGCCACCCTGGCCCGGGACAGCCGGCAGGCGTCGATGATCGAGGCGTGGTTGGCCTGGTCGGACACGACGAGCGTGCCCGGCCCGGTCAGGGCGGTTACGGCGGCCAGGTTGGCGAGGTACCCCGAGGAGAACACCAGTCCGGCGGGCGCGCCGACGAAGGCGGCCAGCCGGTTGTCGAGCTGGGCGTGCAGCTCGGTGGTGCCGGTGACCAGCCGCGATCCCGTCGCCCCGGTGCCCCATTGCCGGGTGGCCCGCACCGCGCCGTCGATCAGCCGGGGGTCTCTGGACAGCCCGAGGTAGTCGTTGGACGCGAGGTCGAGCAATCCGTCGTGGTTCGCGGACCGGGGCCGTATGCCACGACGCAGGTTCGCGGCCTGTCGCCGCGCGGCCGCGGCGCGCAGCCGCGCCAGGGGATCAGTGCTCATGTCACGCTCCAGTCGCCGCGCCCGCCCCGGGCCCACGAGCTCGCCGGGCCCGACGGGCTCTTGTGCTCGCCGGACCACAGCGTGCTGGGAGCGATGATGCCAGGGGCGGCGCGGCCGCACCGCACCTGGGGCGGCGACCTGGGGAATCGTGATCGTAAGTCGAGTGCTGCATAGACTTCCAGGGTGCCCACCCTGACCGATCTGGCGCGGAGCCACACCGCTCTCGACGACGATGATCTCGACTGGCTCCATTCGCTCGTGTCGGACTGGCAGCTGCTCGCCGACCTCTCCTTCGCGGATCTGATCCTCTGGATTCCGGCAAGGGACAGCTTCGGCAACAGCTCCGACGACGGAGACGGCAACGGCGCGGTACCCGGCAAATGGGTGGCGCTCGCGCAGATGCGTCCGACCACCGGGCCGACGGCCTATCCCGACGACCTCGTGGGGTCGATCGTCCGCAGCGGGCGGCGTGGCCTCATCGACGTGGCCTGGCGGGAGGAGCGCATCTGCCGCGAGGGCGACCCGGAATGGGGCAGCGGCATCCCGGTCAGGGAGGAGTCGATCCCGGTCCGGCGGGGCGGGAAGGTGCTCGGCGTCATCCAGCGCAGCACCAACCTCAGCTCGGCGCGGACGCCCTCGCGGCTGGAGCTGACCTATCTGCAAAGCGCCAGCGACCTGGCCCAGATGATCTCCGAGGGCCGGTTCCCCTTCCCCGGTCAAGAGCCCAACCTGGTACGCGCCCCCCGGGTCGGCGACGGGCTGCTGCGGCTGGACCGGCAGGGCCGGGTGACGTACGCGAGCCCCAACGCGCAGTCGGCGTACCGCCGGCTGGGGCTGACGAGCGATCTCGTCGGCACGCATCTGGGCGAGACGACCGCGCTGCTGTGCCGGACGGCCGAGCCGGTCGACGAGTCGCTGTCGGCCTCGGTCAGCGGCCGCGCGCCGCGCGAGGTCGAGGTCGAGTCGAACGGCGCCGTGGTGCAGCTGCGCACCATCCCGCTGATCGTCGGCACCCGGATCGGCGCGATCGTGCTGCTGCGCGACGTGTCCGAGCTGCGCTGGCGTGACCGCGAGCTGATGACCAAGGACGCCACCATTCGCGAGATCCACCACCGGGTGAAGAACAACCTGCAGACGGTAGCCGCGCTGCTGCGGCTGCAGGCGCGCCGGCTGCGCGTCCCCGAGGGCCGGGCCGCGCTGGACGAGGCCGTACGACGGGTCGGCTCGATCGCCATCGTGCACGAGACGCTGTCGCATACGCCGGAAGAGCTGGTCGACTTCAACGACATCACGGACCGCGTGATCATGATGGCGGGGGAGGTGTCCTCGCCGGAGACCAGGGTGACTCCCAAGCGGACCGGCAGCTTCGGGGTGCTGCCGGCGGCGATCGCGATGCCGCTGGCGATGGTGCTCACCGAGCTGTTGCAGAACGCCCTGGAGCACGGCCTGCCGGACCGGTCCGGGCTGCTCGAGGTGGTGGCGGAGCGGGGCGACGACCGGCTCCAGGTGACCGTCGCCGACGACGGGGCCGGCCTGCCGGAGGACTTCGACGTCGAGGCCACCGGCCTGGGGCTGCAGATCGTCCGGACGCTCATCGTCGGTGAGCTCGGCGGGCGGCTCGACTTCCGCGCTCGCGTTGGCGGCGGCACGGAGGTGCTGCTCGATGTGCCGCTCGAACAGGAGAACCCACCGCATCAAGAAACCCGACCCCCGGGCCGGTAACCGGCGCTCGCCCGGAGACGAGGGGGTCGGGTTGTTTCAGATGGTTTGGATGGTTCAGGTTTAGGCGTGGGCGCGTGCCCGGGCGCGGGCGCGGCGGCGCTTGAGCGCGCGGCGCTCGTCTTCGCTCATGCCGCCCCAGACGCCGGAGTCCTGGCCGGATTCCAGGGCCCAGCGCAGGCAGGCCTCGGTCACCGTGCAACGGCGGCAGACCTGCTTGGCCTCTTCGATCTGCAACAGTGCCGGGCCGGTATTCCCGATCGGGAAGAACAGCTCAGGGTCCACGTCACGGCAGGCAGCGCGGTGGCGCCAGTCCATGCGGTCCACTCCTTCGGCAACGTGGAGCGGTAACTCCACTTGTGAACAGTTTCACGATGTCGCGGACCGGGGAAACTGGTTCGGTCCCGGCGAGACGTCCCTCGGCGCTTGTCTGGTAGGCGCTGTGCTCTGGTACGTAGGTTCACGTCCAGCCCCTCGGCGCTCTTCGAGCGTTTCAGGGGCGGGTAGGCGGACGCAAGTACTTTGAGAAAACTTTCTCAAAGTATGAGTGTCATATGCGTCACACATGCGAAACATCAACTCGTTTCGCGTCAAGGAAGGCTCAGATGACGATGCGCACGGCCTTCGGTATGGCACGGAATGTGATGACCTCGCGGTCGCCCAGATAATCACCGTCGACCTGAAAGGCGATGGGCCGCGCCGACCGGATCGTCACCTCGGCCTCGTCGTGCACGCTGACCACATGGCGGCCGCGCAGCGGACGGGACAGCGGCAGCATCATCTGGGCGACCACGCCGAGCGTGGGCAGCACATCGAGCCTGCGCAGGCCGAAGACGTCGAGGCCGAGGTTGATGTCGGCCTCCGGGCTCGGGTTGACCGGACGCGGGCCCAGATAGGTCCAGGGCGAGGTGTTCGACACGATCGCCAGAAACAGGCCCCGCACCGCGGGCAGCCCGGGCCGTTCCAGGGTGAGGGTGGGCCGGCGCCTATCCGTGCCGGAAAAGAATTGCCGCAAGGCCATCCGTACATAGAGCCCTGGATTGGCACGCGAGCCGGCATGGCGCCGTTGTTCGACCATCTTGATGACCTCGGCGTCCCATCCCATTCCGGCGCAGAACGTGAAGTACCGCTCGTCCGCCTGGCCAAGACCGACGGTGCGGTAACGCCCCGCGCGGAGCGCATCGAGAATAGGCCGCAGCGCGCCGATCGAGTCGTTGGGCAGGCCGAGCGACCGGGCGAAGACGTTGGCGCTGCCGACCGGCAGGACGGCCAGGGCCGGCGTATCGCTGGACGGGCCCTTCGCCAGCAGCCCGTTGACCGTCTCGTTGACGGTGCCGTCGCCGCCGAGCGCGACGACGACGTCGAAACCCTCCTGGGTCGCCCGCCGGCCCAGCTCGGTGGCGTGCCCACGGTGAGTCGTCTCGGCGATCTCCAGATCGAGATCGCCGGAAAAAGCCCGGACCATAATGTCGTGGACTCGCCGGGAGGTCGAGGTCGCCTTGGGGTTGGCGATCAGCAGGGCACGCACGCGGACAGATTACCTACTGCCAAGTATCGAATTACCTACCGCTAAGCTTCGACCGACCTTATCGAGGGTTCTGCGAGGTCCACCGATAGGCCCGGCTACGCTTACGCGATGTGACCCAAGGACGTCCTCATACCCTGACCGCAGGCGCCGGCCTCGAGGCCGCGGAGGGCGTCGCGGCACTGGCGTTCGGCGTCTTCGTCGGCTGGGAGTCGCTGTTCGGCGAGCCATACGACACGGCGAGCGCGGTCGGCGTGACCCTCCTCGCGTTTCTGGCCGGCGCCGGCATGCTCGTCGTCGCCCGCGGGCTGTTCCGGATGCGGCGGTGGGGGCGTGCGCCCGCGGTGGTCACGCAGCTGTTCGGGCTGTTCATCGCGTGGAACCTGATCCAGTCGGACCAGCTGGTGTACGGCGTGCCGCTCGCCGTGTGCGCGGTCGCGGCCGTGGTGCTGCTGCTCAGCCGCCCGAGTACGGAGGCCCTGCAGTAGTGGTCACTCGTCGGCGGTCAGGCCGTCTCTGAGCTGGGCGAGCGTACGGGCCAGCAGTCGCGACACGTGCATCTGGGAGATCCCCAGCTCCGACGCGATCTGGGACTGCGTCATGTTGCCGAAGAACCGCAGCAGCAGGATCCGCTTCTCGCGGGCGGGCAGCTTCTCCAGCAGCGGCTTGAGCGACTCGCGGTACTCCACGCCCTCGAGCGCGTCGTCGACCATGCCGAGCGAGTCGGCGACCGCCGGGGCGTCCTCGTCGCCGGAGTCGGGCGCGTCGAGCGACACCGTGGAGTAGGCGTTGGCCGACTCGAGGCCTTCGAGCACCTCTTCCTCGCTCATCTGCAGGTGCCCGGCGAGCTCGCTCACGGTCGGCGCCCGGCCCTCCCGCTGCGCGAGATCGCTGATCGCCTTGGTCAGGGAGAGCTTGAGCTCCTGCAGGCGCCGCGGCACCCGTACGGCCCAGCCCTTGTCGCGGAAATGCCGTTTGATCTCGCCGACGATGGTGGGGGTGGCGTACGTGGAGAACTCCACGCCGCGCTCCAGGTCGAACCGGTCGATCGACTTGATCAGCCCGATCGTGGCGACCTGGGTGAGGTCATCGAGCCACTCGCCGCGGTTGCGGAACCGCCGGGCGAGGTACTCCACCAGCGGCAAATGCAGTTCGACCAGCTGGTCCCGCAGGCGCTGCCGCTCGGGATCGCCTTCTGGCAGCGTGCTCAGGCGCTCGAACAGCTCGCGTGCCCGCGCCCGGTCCGGGACCGAGGTATCGGCTCGCTCGCTGCCGGCGTCGCCGGCCAGAGTGGTCTTTTCCGTCACTGCGCCCCCGCCGCGCCGCGGTGCTTCTGCAGGACAACGCTCACCCGGTCGTCGGCGCCGACATGGGCGTCCACGTCACCCGCCAGCGACGACAGCACGGTCCAGGCGAAGGTCTCCCGGCTGGGCTCGCGCCCGTCGACCGTCAGCACTGACACCGCGATCCGCATCGCGTCTCCGGTCAACTCGAACTCGCAGGTGAGATCGGTGCCCGGAACAGCCTGTGCGAGGAGCATCGCACATGCCTCGTCGACCGCGATACGGAGGTCCTCGATCTCGTCGAGGGTGAAGTCGAGCCGTGCTGCCAGCCCTGCTGTTGCCGTACGCAGCACGGACAGGTACGCGCTCGCCGCGGGCAAGCGTACGGTCACCACGTCGCGCAAGATCACTTCGGCACCGGCCGGCATGGCAGCGGTTTCTTCGGTCACGTCACTCCCTGTGTGAGCTAGCCCTGTGTGAGCTAGCCGCTCCTTTGAACGTACCGCGTGGGACACCCGTTCCGTATGTTCGGCGCGCAGGGTGAGGTTGCCGCCATCGACGGGACGTAAGACGACGTGAGGGCCGGTCCGCGGACCGGCCCTCATCACGACAGACGCTTCAGCGTAATCGGTTCAGCGTAATCGGTTCAGCCCTTCTTGGTCTCCCAGAAGATGGCGTCGATCTCGGCGATCTTGGCGAGGAGATCGTCGGCCGCCTTGACCTCGACGCTGCCCTTGGCGCCGGCGGCACCGGCGGCCTTGGTGGCCTCGTTGAACAACTGGTGAAGGTGCGGGTACTTCTCGAAGTGCGGCGGCTTGAAGTAGTCGGTCCACAGCACCCAAAGGTGGTGTTTTACCAGGTCCGCGCGCTCTTCCTTGATCTGGATGGCACGCGACCGGAACACCGGGTCCTCGTTGTCGTGGTACTTCTCGATGATGGCCTTGACCGACTCGGCCTCAATGCGGGCCTGCGCCGGGTCGTAGACACCACAGGGCAGGTCACAGTGTGCTGAGACGATGGTCTTAGGACGCAGCAACTGGATGTCCCCTTCCTTCGGCTTCGGATCATGCTCCGATGACTGACATTACTCCGGTCGCCCTGCCCGCTGAGCAGAGAGGTAGTCAATGCGCCTGCTGCCGCCGGTACGCATAGGGACCGTGGAAGTCAGGGGCGATTCGATGCTGCCCACCCTGCGGCCCGGGGACCGGCTGGTCGTACGGCTCGGCGCCTCCGTACGCGCGGGCGACATCGTGGTGGCCAGACAGCCTGGTAAGGAGGTCGGCGCGGACCTGCGTACGAGTGACGGCGTGGGGGAGGACGGGCCGCTCATCGTGAAGCGGGTGTTCCGCCGGGAGAGCGCCGGCTGGTGGCTGGAGAGCGACAACCAGCGGGCGCCGGGGCGCCGGGACAGCTGGGACTTCGGAGCCGTCCCCGAGTCGCACATCACGGCCCGCGTCGTCGGTCGCTACTGGCCGTTGTCGCGGCTGTCGATCTCGGCGTCGGCGCTCTCGCGGCGGCGCGCCCGGTAGGCGGCCACGTTGGCGCGGCTGGCGCACCGCTCCGAGCAGTAGCGGCGGGACCGGTTTTTGCTGTTGTCAAAGAAGACGTTGCCGCAGGCCGGGGCCTGGCAGATGCCGAGCCGGCCGATGCCGTGGTCGGAGATGTAGACCGCGAGACCCATGGCGGCGCCCGCGGCGAACCGGTCGGGCACCGACCCGCTCTCGGTGAGGTGCAGGTGCCAGCGCTGGCCGTCGTGGCCGGACACCTGCGGATGTATGGGGTGCTGGATCAGCAGCGAGTTGAGCCGCTCGGTGGCGTCGTCCTCGTCACCCGCGTCGACCGACTCGAAGATCTTGCGCAGCTCCGTGCGCAGGCCGCGCATCGCGTCGAGGTCTTGGCGTGTCACCCGGCCGCTCAGATGCGGGCGAATCGTGAGCAAGTCGCGGAGCGCGTCGAGGTCGCGGAGCGAGTCCTGCTCAGGCTCGTCCGCGCCTCCCGTGTTCACCAACTCGATCACCAGGTCCGCGTAAGAGGCGAGATCCACGTGCGCTCCTTACGGGTCGACCCGAACGTAAGAGTCAATTCCCTGGGTCGAGTATTACACGTTCCGTACCCGTGAGCGTGCGGTAAGCGAAGGCGTAAAGCGTCGGGTCAGAGCACTTTTGACAGGAAGTCCTGAGTGCGTGGGTGCTGTGGATTGCTCAGCACTTCCCGTGGGTGACCCTGCTCGACGACCACGCCGCCGTCCATGAAGACGAGGCTGTCGCCGACCTCGCGGGCGAAGCCCATCTCATGGGTGACCACGACCATGGTCATGCCGTCGACGGCGAGCTGGCGCATGACGTCGAGCACCTCGCCGACCAGCTCTGGATCGAGCGCCGACGTGGGCTCGTCGAACAGCATCAGCGTGGGCTGCATGGCCAGCGCGCGGGCGATGGCGACGCGCTGCTGCTGCCCCCCGGACAACTGGGCGGGGTAGGTGTCGACCTTGTCGGCCAGCCCCACCCGATCGAGCAGCTTCACGGCCCGTTCGCGCACCACCTGCTTGCCCTCGCGGCGCACCCGGCAGGGCGCCTCCATGACGTTGCCCAGCGCGGTCATGTGCGGGAAGAGGTTGAACTGCTGGAAGACCATGCCGATCTCGCGGCGCTGCGCGGCGACCTCGCGGTCGCGCAGTTCGTACAGCCGGTCGCCCTTCTGCCGGTAGCCGACCAGGTGGCCGTTGACCCACAGCCGGCCGCCGTTGATCTTCTCCAGGTGGTTGATGCAGCGCAGGAACGTGGACTTGCCCGAGCCGGACGGGCCGATGACGCACATCACCTCGCCCGGCTTGACCTCCAGGTCGATGCCCCTGAGCACGGCCAGGCGGCCGAACTGCTTGTGCAGGTTCTCGGCCTTCACCACGAGGCCGGCGGCCTCCTGCGCCGGCTGTGTCGTTCCCTGGGCTGCCATCAGTGTCACCCTCCCGATCCGCCGAGAGCGCGCAACCGCATCCCGGCCCTCTCCGAAGCCGCCCCCCGGGCGAAGTAGCGCTCGATGAAGTACTGCCCCACCAGCAGAACACTGGTCAGCATCAAGTACCAGATGCAGGCGGCCACCAGCATCGGGAAGATCTGGAACGTACGGCTTCCGATGGCCTCGAGGCGGAAGAACAGCTCGTTCGTCACCGGGACGAACGCCACCAGCGAGGTGTCCTTGAGCATCGCGATCGTCTCGTTCCCCGTCGGGGGCACGATCACCCGCATCGCCTGCGGGAGCACGATCCGCCGCATGGTCAGCAGCCGGGACATGCCGAGCGCCTGCGCCGCCTCGTTCTGCCCCGGATTCACCGACAGGATGCCGGCGCGCACGATCTCGGCCATGTACGCACCCTCCGACAGCGCCAGGGCCAGCAGGCCGGCCATGAAGCCGCTGAGGAACGTACGGGCGTCGATGCTGAAGATCGTGCCGTTGATGTCGAGCCCGAGCCGGTCGGCCAGCCAGGTGTCGAACGGGAACCCGAACCTGATCTTCTGGTACAGGATCGCCATGTTGCCGAACAGGATGGCGAGCACCAGCCGCGGTACCGCGCGGAAGAACCACGTGTAGAGCCACGCCGCCGCGGCCAGAATCGGGTTGGGCGACAGCCGCATCACCGCGAACACGATGCCGAGCGCGATGCCGATGATCATCGCGAACACGGTCAGCGCGACCGTGGTCCGGACCCCCTCGATGACCGGCGGCCGGAAGGCGTTGTCGATGATGAACGACCACTGGAACGCCTTGTTCGTGACCAGCATGTGCACGAACATCGCCGTGAGCACGGCGAGCACGAAGACCGCGACCCAGCGCCCGGGGTGCCGGACCGGCACGGCCTTGATCGTTTCCGGCTGTGCCTGTCCGGGCGCCTCGTTTTCGTCGAGCTGTGTCATGGCTGAGTCAGGCCGTCAGGAGACCGGCGGATTGACCACGGACTGAGGGATCGCCCCCGCCTGCACACCCCACTTCTGGAAGATCTTGTTGAGTGTGCCGTCGGTGATCAGTGCCTTGGTGGCCTCGCTGATGGCCTGGGCGAACTGCTGCTGGTTCTTGGTGACGACGAAGCCGTACGGCGCGGCGTCGTAGATCTGGCCCAGCAGCTCGAGCTGGCCGTTGGTCTGCTTGACCGCGTACGCCATGACCGGGGAGTCGGCGAGACCGGCGTCATCCTTGCCGGAAACGATCGCGGCGGTCGCGTCCTCCTGCTTCACGTACTGGTCGACCTTGATGGCCTGCTTGCCCGACGAGGTGCAGGCCTTGGACTTCTTGTCCAAGTCGTCCACCTGGACGGTGCCCTTCTGGACGGCGACCTTCTTGCCGCACGCGGCGTCCGGCTGGACGCCGGCCGGGTTGCCCTTCTTGGCCGACCACTGAGTGCCGGCGTTGAAGTAGCTCACCATGTTGACCTGCTTGAGCCGGTCGGCGTTGATCGTGAACGAGGAGACCCCCACCTCGTACTTCCCGGACTGCACGCCGGGGATGATGGCGTCGAAGTTGCCCGAGTTCCACTCGGCCTTGAGCCCGAGCTTGGCCGCTATCGCGTCGAAGACCTCGCGGTCCCAGCCGATGACGGTCTTGCCGTCGGTGTCGAGAAACTCGTTGGGCGGGTAGGACGCGTCCACGCCTACGGCGACTTTGCCGTCGCTCTTGATGGCGGCGGGCACCATGGCGGCGAGCTTGGGGTCGGCGGCCCCCGTCGGCTGGGCCGGCTGAGCCGTCTCGTTCTTCTTCTCGCCGCACGCGGTGAGCATGAGGGCCCCCGCAAGGATCGCGATGCTGAACGCGCCTGCGCGACTACGCAGCGATCTGGTTGTCACGGCGTTCCTCCTCGATGTTCGCCGTCCGTGGGACGGCCATGGACGGCCTGGTTGGAGGGCATGCTGACCTATAGGGTGCAACGATCTCCACTACGGGTGTGACACAATCAGACAACGGGTGACCCCCGTAATTCTCCGGACGGCCCGTCTCGCTGGCCACCTGACCAGCATTTTCGCGCGGCGTCCGCCCGAAGTCCCAGACAGGGTACAAGATCACGCCCTTTCCTCCGGCAGACGCGTGTGGAGCCGCGTCGATCTTGTCTCCCGGTCGCATCCGCAAGGGGTCGCTGTGGCCACTGAGCCAGTTCAACCTGCCATTTCCGTCAATTCTCACGATTCCACCCCCAGCGCTGAAGCCGGGGACCCCACGCCGTACGACAATGATCCGGCCTTCGCGTTGCATCGCGGGGGCAAGCTGGCGGTTCGGTCCATCGTGCCGGTTCGCGACAAGGACGACCTTTCGCTCGCGTACACGCCCGGCGTGGCCCGGGTCTGCAGCGCGATCGCCGACGAGCCCGCGTTGCGGCACGACTACACCTGGGTCTCCCGGGTGGTGGCCGTCGTCACCGACGGCACCGCGGTGCTGGGGCTCGGCGACATCGGTCCCGCCGCGGCGATGCCGGTCATGGAGGGCAAGGCGATCCTGTTCAAGGAGTTCGCCGATGTCGACGCCGTCCCGATCTGCCTCGACTGCACCGATGTCGACGCGCTGGTCGAGACCGTGACCAGGCTCGCGCCCAGCTTCGGCGGCATCAACCTCGAGGACATCAGCGCGCCGCGCTGCTTCGAGATCGAGGACCGGCTGCGCGCGGCGCTCGACATCCCCGTCTTCCACGACGACCAGCACGGCACGGCGATCGTCGTGCTCGCCGCGCTGCGCAACGCCGCCCGGATCACCGGCCGGCCGCTGTCCGAGCTGCGCGCCGTCGTGGCAGGCGCCGGCGCCTCCGGTGTCGCGGTCACCAAGATCCTGCTGAACGCGGGTATCGGCGACATCGCCGTGTCCGACAGCAAGGGCCTGATCTATGCGGGCCGCGACGGCCTCAACCCGGTCAAGCAGGCGCTGGCGCGCGACACCAACCGGGCCGGTCGCAGGGGCTCGACCGAGGAGGCGCTGCGCGGCGCCGACGTGTTCGTCGGGCTGTCGGGCAGCACTGTCAGCGAGCAGGCGATCGGCGCGATGGCCGCCGACGCCATCGTGTTCGCCCTGTCCAACCCGACGCCCGAGGTGCACCCGGACGCCGCCCGCCGGCACGCCAGGGTGGTCGCCACCGGCCGCAGCGACTTCCCCAACCAGATCAACAACGTGCTGGCCTTCCCAGGGGTCTTCCGCGGCGCGCTGGACGTACGGGCGCACACGATCACCGAGAACATGAAGCTCCGCGCCGCCGAGGCGCTGGCCGACGTGGTGGGCGACGACCTCACCGAGGAGTACGTGATCCCGAGCCCGTTCGACGAGCGGGTGGCCCCCGCCGTCGTCGCGGCCGTCGCCGACCAGGCCCGCACGGACGGCGTCGCCCGCGGCTGATCCGGATTTCGTACGGCTTCCGCAGATGAAGCGGGCATTCGTGCGGCTTCCGCACCTGAGTCGGCTCTATGCACGGCTTCCACTGCCAAACACGTTTGTACGGCCGGGTGGCCCCGGGGCGCGGACCCCCCGGCCGTACGTCTGTGGGATCAGGCGACGACCAGGCGACGACCAGGCGACGACCAGGCGACGACTAGGCGACGACTAGGCGACGACTAGGCGACGCGGACGGCGCCGGCGTACGGGCGGCCGGCCAGCGGCGAGATCCGTACGACGTCACCGGTGTGCGGGGCCTGGATCATGTTGCCGCCGCCGACGTACATCCCGACGTGATGCAGGTCGGAGTAGAAGAACACCAGGTCACCGGGCACCAGCTGGCTTCTCGACACGTGCCGGCCAGCGTTCCACTGCGCGCCGGTGAAGTGCGGCAGCGAAATGCCCACCTGCCGGTATGCCCACATCATCAGGCCCGAGCAGTCGAAGGTGTTCGGGCCGGCGCCGCCCCACACGTAGGGCGCGCCGAGCTTCGACTTGGCGGCGGCCACCGCGCGCAGCGCCTTCGCCGACGCGCCACCGGAGCCGACCGAGCCGCCCGAGCCGCCCGTGCTCGGCGGGGCTTGCGGCGCCGCGCGCTTCTTCGCCGCGGCCGCCGCCGCGGCCCGCTTCTTGGCCTCCGCCGCCTGTTTGGCCTCTTCCGCACGCTCGGCCTTGACCGCGGCCGCGAGCTTGTCCTTGTTCTTGGCGAGCAGCGACTCGATGCGCCGCTTCTTCGCGCCGATCTGGTCGGTGAGCGCCTTGACCTCGTTGACGCGGGCGTCCTTGGCCTTCGTGGCCCGGTCGGCCGCCTCGGTGATGGCGGCGAGTTCCTTGATCCGGTTGCTGTCCTGGTGGGCGAAGTAACCCATCGTCGAGGCCTGGTCGAGGAACGCCTGCGGGTCGGGCGCGGCGGCGAAGGCGGCGGTGGCCTGGTCGAGCCCGCCGCTCATGTAGGTGCGGGTGGCGACCTCCCGGACCCGGTCCCGTACCTGCTGCAGGGTCTGGCGCTGCTCGTCGGCCGTCTGTTCGGCCGCCCGGGCGGCGCGCTGGGCGCCGTCCAGCCGGACGCGCAACCCGTTGTACTGCTCGGTGAGCACCTCGAGCTGGTTGTTGAGCTTGTCGGCCTCGGCCTTGAGCTCCTTGATGGACGGCTTCGGGTCCGCGCCGGACCGCGACGCCGGAACGAGGAAGGCGCCGACGGCCACCAGCACGGCAATCGCCGCGCGCAGTGCGAACAGCCCGCGGAGGGTGGTAGAGCCCACCAGCTCTCCTCTCCTGTCCGCCTACCGGGTTAGCTGACGGGTTCGGGCGAGGAGACGCCCTACCGGAACGCCGTGTGCGGCGGTCCGGATTCACCCCGGGAACGGTTTGGGTCCCCGGCTCCCTGGACACGTGTACGTCCCATGGGACTCGGCGGGCCGGTCGCCGCCCCCTGGGTGGAGGCGGAACGCGACCGATCTCCGAGGATGGTAGGTAACGAAACCGGACAACCGCCACCGAGTCACGAAAAGATAACTAGATAAGATCGGAACGGCTGCGACCAGTGACGATGGGATCTCCCTGCGCTATGCATCGGGGCCGGACGGGACCTGTCGCAACCGTTCCGAATAGGGTTTGACGCATGCTCGCTGTCACCGCCGCCCGAATTGACCCCGACAATCCGCTGAACGGTCTCGAGCTCGGCGAGCGTCCCGAGCCGGACGTGCCCGATGGCTGGACCACCGTCTCCGTACGGGCGACCGCGCTCAACCACCACGACGTGTGGACGCTGCGCGGAGTCGGTGTCCGCGAGGACCGGCTCCCGATCGTCCTCGGCTGCGACGCCGCCGGCATCGACGAGGACGGCAACGAGGTCATCGTGCACGCGGTGATCGGCGATCTCGACCGCGGCGGGGGCGACGAGACGCTCGACCCCAAGCGGTCACTGTTGTCGGAGTCGTACGACGGGACGTTCGCCGAGAAGGTGGCCGTGCCGCGGCGCAACCTGGTGCCCAAGCCGGCCGAGCTGTCCTTCGAGGAGGCGGCGTCGCTGCCGACGGCCTGGCTGACGGCCTACCGCATGCTGTTCGAGAAGTCGGGGCAGCAGCCTGGGGCGACCGTGCTCGTCCAGGGTGCGGGCGGCGGCGTGGCGACGGCGCTTGTCGCGCTCGGCTCGGCCGCCGGCTACCGCATGTGGGTAACCGGACGCAGCGCGGCCAAGCGCGAGCGGGCCCTCAAGCTCGGCGCCGACCAGGCCTTCGAGCCCGGCTCGCGGCTGCCCCAGCGGGTCGACGTGGTCATGGAGTCCGTCGGGCAGGCCACCTGGGCACACTCGGTGAAGTCGCTGCGGCCGGGTGGGCGGATCGTGGTGTGCGGCGCCACCAGTGGCCCGGCGCCGTCGGCCGAGCTGACCCGGGTGTTCTTCCAGCAGCTGTCCGTCGTGGGGTCCACCATGGGGACCCGCGACCAGCTGGTACGGCTGGCCCGGTTCTGCGCGTCGACCGGCACCCGTCCGGTGATCGACAGGGCGCTCCCACTGACCGAGGCCCGGGCGGGCATCGCCGCGATGGCCGACGGCGACGTCTTCGGCAAGATCGTCTTCACCGTCTAGCCGACCGTCCTTACTGTAGCCATCAGCGACGGCGCGACGCCTGAGCTGCCGATGCGGCGCGGCCTAGGGCAATGACGACCGGTCCAATGATGGCGGGTCCAATGATGGCGGGTCAGTCGTCCTGGGGGCGCTGGAAGATCTCCAGCCGCATGCGCTCGGCGGTCTCTTCGAGCAGCTCCCTGGCGGCCGACAGCGTGTTCTCGTCGAGCCGGACGCCCCGCCCGGCGACCTGCTGGACGTCATCGGCGAACTTGCGCAGGATCCGGTCCAGCTTCATCTGCCCGAGGGCATCGTCGTCGCCGGTCGCGGCGGTCCACACGTCCTCCCACGTGTGCCGCCACTCCTCCTTGAGGGCGCGCTTGTGCTGTCTCCAGTCGTCCTTCTGGCGGCGCCACTCGTCTTTTTGGCGGCGCGCCGACTCCCGCCACGCCTCACGGTCCGCGCGGCCCTGCTCGCGCATGTCGCGCGCGGCCTGGGTGAGCTCCTCGCGCAGGGACCGTACGGTCTGGCGTACGTCTTCTTGCACCTCGCGGGCGAACTCCTGCGCGGACGCGGTGATCTCGTCCTCGAGGTCGGCCAGCTCGTCAATGCGGCGTTCGAGCTCCGCCCGGCCCTTGTCGGTGAGCGAGTAGACCTTCTTGCCCTTGACGACCTCGTGTGTGACGAGACCCTCCTCTTCGAGGCGGGCGAGTCGCGGATAGATCGTGCCGGGAGAAGGGGAGTACACCCCGAGGAAGCGATCCTGCAGCAGCCGGATGACCTCGTAGCCGTGCCGCGGGCTCTCTTCGAGCAGCTTGAGCAGGTACAGCCGGAGCCGGCCGTGACCGAAGACGGGGCTCATTGGTCGCTTCCCTTCATGTCCTCGTCAGGCCTGCTGAGGAGGGTGATGCTGCCGGACACCGTGCTGACGTTCAGCTGGCCCTCGCCGGCGCCCAGCGTGCCGGCGAAGGACTTCGTCATCGCCCGCTCCAGACGCTGCACCTCGGGAAACGATGTGTCCACCCGCCCGGCCGCGGCGTTCAAGGTGACCTGTGCGGACGTCGACGCGGGCAGCCGCAGCGCCACCTCGCCCGACACCGTGCTGATCCGTACGCGGCTGTCCTTGGCCAGGTCGACGTCGGCGGCGACCCGCCCGCTCACCGTCGTCGCGCTCAGCTCCGCCACCGAGCCGTGGGCCAGCGTCAGGTCGCCGGAGACCGAGTTGAAGCTCACCGCGCCGTCGAGGCCCTGCGCCTCGATGAGCCCGGACACCGTGTTGGCGTCGATCTTCCCGGTCACGCCGTCGAGCGTGACGTTGCCCGAGCCTGACTTGATGGAGGTGCGGGCGGAGAGGCCGGCGACGACGGCACTCGCCGTGATCAGGGTGATCGTGACGGGGCAGTCGGCCGGGACTGTCACGGTGACCTCGGCCTCACACCGGATGTTGCGCAGCCACTTCAGCACGCCCTCCCACATCAGGTTCTCATGGGAGATGCTCAGCATGCCCGCCTCGTGCGAAACCTGCAGCGGCTGGCCGTCGACCGTGGCGACGTGCAACGACGGCGGGTCATCAGTGGCGAGGATGGAGATGCTCCCCGCCACGAGGGTGATCTTCAACGCCACCACGCCGTCGAAGTCGAGCGTGGTCGGCTCGTCGATCGTCCACCGCGACATCGCACCGTGCCTTTCCGTGGGAGCGCTGCAGGGCAGGCTGACGCCGCCCACTAGGAAATACGATATATCGCGTTTGGGAAATGTCAAGATGTATCGCGTCGCTCGGGTCGGCGGGTCAGTCCTCGTCGTCCAGCCGGGCCAGCCACGTGGCGAGCCGCTCGACCGGGATCTCGAACTCCGGGTTCAGATCGACGAACTCCTGGAGCCGGTCGGCCACCCAGGCGAAGGAGACCTCCTCCTCGCCCCGCCGGGCGACGAGTTCCTCGATCCCCCGATCGGTGAAATACATGACGTGCCTTTCCATGCCTCGGCCACCGTCGTGATCAGGCACCGGGGCGCCTGATCACGACAGAGTCAAAGAGAGTTACGCGTCGCCGAAGAGCAGGGCGAGCAGCGCCTCCTGCTCGGCCTGATGCAGCTTGGCGGAGCCCACCGCGGGCGACGAGCTGGCCGGCCGTGACGCCCGCGACAGCGTACGTCCGTCGAGGTGGGCCGGCAGCTTGAGCGCCATGAATGGCCAGGCACCCATGTTGGCCGGCTCGTCCTGCACCCAGACGACCTCGGAGGCCGACGGGTACTTCGCCAGCTCCGCCTTGATCTCGTCGATCGGCGGCGGGTAGAGCCGCTCGACCTGGACGATCGCCGTGTCGGTCGCCCCCGCCCGCTGCCTGGCGGCGGCCACGTCGTAGTGGATCTTGCCGGAGGTGAGCAGCACGCGCCTGACCTTCGAGGGGTCGAGCTCCGCGTCGTACGGGATCACCGGGAGGAAACTGCCGCTGGTGAACTGCTCGGTAGACGACGTCGCGCCCTTGTGCCGCAGCAGCGACTTGGGCGTGAAGATGATCAGCGGCTTGCCACGCCCGGATAGCACCTGCCACCGCAGCAGGTGGAAGTAGTTGGCCGGGGTGGTCGGGTAGGCGACCGTCATGTTGTCCTGCGCGCACAGCTGGAGGTAGCGCTCGATGCGCGCGGAGGAGTGATCGGGGCCCTGCCCCTCGTAACCGTGCGGCAGCAGCATCACCAGCGGGGAGCGCTGGCCCCACTTCGGCTCGCCCGACGACACGAACTCATCCAGGATCGACTGGGCGCCGTTGGCGAAGTCGCCGAACTGGGCCTCCCAGCAGACCAGCGCGTCCGGGCGGGTGAGCGCGTAGCCGTACTCGAAGCCGACCGCGGCGAACTCGCTCAGCAGCGAGTCGTGCACGTAGAACTTCGAGGTCCCCGTGCCGAACTGCTTGAGCGGCGTGTACTCCTCGCCGGTCCTGCGGTCGACCAGCACCGAGTGCCGCTGACCGAACGTGCCCCGCCGGGTGTCCTGGCCGACCAGCCGTACCGGCCGGCCGTCGATCAGCAGGGAGCCGAACGCGAGCAGCTCGCCGGTGGCCCAGTCGATCGCGTCTTCCTCGATCATCTGGGTGCGGCGCTGCAGCATCGGCTGCAGGCGCGAATGCGGCGTGAACCCGTCGGGCAACGTCACCTGCGTCTCGATGACCCGCTTCACCGTCTCCTGTGGGATCGCCGACTGTACGGCGGTGTGGTCGATCGGGATGCGTTCCTCGGCATCGGGCTTGACCACCGAGCCGGGTTCCAACGGGCGCTTGGCCGCCTCGCGGGTCTCGGTGAAGGCCCGCTCCAGCTGCTCCTGGTAGTCGCGCAGCGCGTGCTCGGCCTCTTCGACCGTGATGTCGCCGCGGCCGATCAGCGCCTCGGTGTACAGCTTGCGGACCGAGCGCTTGGCATCGATCAGGTCGTACATCAGCGGCTGCGTGAACGACGGGTTGTCGGCCTCGTTGTGCCCGCGCCGCCGGTAGCAGACGAGGTCGATGACGACGTCCTTCTTGAACACCTGCCGGTAGTCGAAGGCCAGCTGGGCGATGCGGAAGCACTGCTCGGGGTCGTCGCCGTTGACGTGGAAGATCGGCGCCTGGATCATCCGGGCCACGTCGGTGGCGTACACGCTGGACCGCGAGTACTCCGGTGCCGTCGTGAAGCCGACCTGGTTGTTGACCACGACGTGGACGGTGCCGCCGGTGCGGTAGCCGCGCAGCTGCGACAGGTTGAGCGTCTCGGCCACCACGCCCTGCCCGGCGAACGCCGCGTCGCCGTGGATCAGCACGGGCAGCGCGGTGAACCCGCCCTCGCCGACGTCGAGGATGTCCTGCTTGGCGCGGACGACCCCCTCGAGCACCGGGTTGACGGCCTCCAGGTGTGACGGGTTGGCCACCAGGGAGGTACGGATCTTCGCGCCGTTGGCGGCCACGAAGTCGCCCTCGGCGCCGAGGTGGTACTTGACGTCGCCGGACCCCTGGGCGCTGCGCGGGTCGAGGTTGCCCTCGAACTCGCCGAAGATCTGGGCGTACGACTTGCCGACGATGTTGGCGAGCACGTTGAGCCGGCCGCGGTGCGCCATGCCGATGACGACCTCGTCGAGGTCGGCGGTCGCCGCCGCGCCGATGACCGAGTCGAGCAGCGGGATCAGCGACTCGCCGCCCTCGAGGGAGAACCGCTTCTGCCCGACGAACTTGGTCTGCAGGAACGTCTCGAAGGCCTCGGCGACGTTGAGCCGGCCGAGGATGTGCAGCTGGACCTCGCGGCTCGGCTTCTTGTGCGGCCGCTCGACCCGCTCCTGGATCCAGGCCCGCTCCTCGGGGTCCTGGATGTGCATGTACTCGATGCCGACCGTGCGGCAGTAGGAGTTGCGCAGCACGCCGAGGATGTCGCGCAGCTTCATCGTCGACTTGCCGCCGAAGCCGCCGGTGGCGAACTCGCGCTCGAGGTCCCACAGCGTCAGGCCATGCTGCAGAACGTCGAGGTCGGGGTGGCGGCGCTGCTTGTACTCCAGCGGGTCGGTGTCGGCCATGAGGTGGCCGCGGACCCGGTACGCGTGGATGAGCTCGTGCACCCGGGCGATCTTGGCGACGTCGTCCTCGTGGGTGGCCACGATGTCCGGCACCCAGCGCACCGGTTCGTATGGGATGCGCAGCGCCTCGAAGATCTCGTCGTAGAAGCCGTCCTCGCCGAGCAGCAGCTGGTGGATGCGGCGCAGGAAGTCGCCGGACTGGGCGCCCTGGATGATGCGGTGGTCATACGTCGACGTCAGCGTCATCGTCTTGCTGATCGCCAGCCGGGCCAGCGTCTCGGGGGAGGCGCCGGCGTACTCGGCCGGGTATTCCATGGCGCCGACGCCGATGATGCAGCCCTGGCCGAGCATCAGCCGGGGCACGGAGTGGACGGTGCCGATCGTGCCCGGGTTGGTGAGGCTGATCGTGGTGCCCTGGAAGTCGTCCAGCGTCAGCTTGTTGCCGCGCGCCTTGCGGATGATCTCCTCGTACGCTGCCCAGAACTGGCGGAAGTCGAGGTCCTCGGCGGCCTTGATGTTGGGTACGACGAGCTGCCGCTGGCCGTCAGGGCGCTGCAGGTCGATCGCCAGGCCGAGGTTGACGCGCTCCGGCTTGACCAGCATCGGCTTGCCGTCGGCCTCGGCGTAGCTGGCGTTCATCTCCGGCATCGACTTGAGCGCCTGCACGATGGCGTAGCCGATCAGGTGCGTGAACGACACCTTGCCGCCGCGGCCGCGCTTGAGGTGGTTGTTGATGACGATGCGATTGTCGATCAGCAGCTTGGCCGGTACGGCGCGGACGCTGGTCGCCGTCGGGACCGCGAGGCTGGCCTCCATGTTGGTGACCGTGCGGGCGGCGACGCCGCGCAGCCGTACCTCCTCGGCGCCGGGCGGCACCTGCGGGGCGGGCTTCTCGGTCGCGGCGGGCTTGGCGGCCGGCTTCCCGGTCGCGGGGGGCTTGGCGGCGGGAGCGGGCTTGGCGGCCGGGGCGGACTTCGCCGGGGTGGTCGGGGCCGGCTGCGCGGGAGCCGATGTCGGTTGCGCGGCGGGGGCGCGCGTCGGCGGCGGGGCGGTCGGGCCGCCGGTCTGTGCGGCGGCCGGGGCGCCGGTCTGAGCGCCCGGTTGAGCATCGGCCTGGGCCGGGGCCCCGTTGGCCGGACTGGGAGTCGTCGGCTGACTCGGCCGGGAGTCCGGCTGGTAGTCGGCGAAGAAGTTCCACCAGGCCCGGTCAACGGAGTGGGGGTCTTCGAGGTACTTCTGGTACAGCTCGTCGACCAGCCACTCATTGGCGCCGAAGTCGGTGGTCTTAGGGTCGGCAGACTCTGTCGACACGGCGGAGATCGCCCTCTTCCGCGGCTCGCTTGTTGGTTCTTTAGAACGAGGTCAAGGCTACTCGGTGGCGGCATCGCTCCGGCCACCGATTCGAGTGAACGGCGTTCGGTTTGGGAGCTTCCGCGGGGATGGCGGAGCCGGTCCCCGGGAGGCGCGGGCACCCGCCGCCTCGAGGGCCCGGTGACCCTCTGCTCATGGGACGCCCGGAGGCCGCTCAGGGTTCGCTGATCCGGGCGAGGAAGTAGATCGCCCCCGTGGCCGGATGCCGTACGAAAAGCAGGAACGGCCGGTCGACGTGGAACTCGACGGTGCGGCCCGAACCGAACGCGGCCGCCAGCCTCATCACGACCGCGGTGGCCGCGGCGCCCTCGAAACCCTGCTCGTCGACGCGCAGCACGGCCTGGTGGACGACCTGGTCGATCCAGATCCGCTCGGCCTCGGTGATGCCGGTGAAGTCGGCCGCCTCGGGATCGAACGCGGCGGAGATCCCGAGCGCGCCGAGCGGCCCGTTGAGCGTCGTCGGGGTTTCGGCCCGGAACCGCGGCAACATTAGGTCGACCTGGACGGGCGCGGCGGAGTCGTACAGCCCGGTCAGCGTCGCGGCGCCAAGATCGGAGAGGTCGGCTCGATCGTCGTCGGGTAGCAGCGCGTCGACGACGACCTCGCTCGCCGTCGGCAGCGTCACCATGCGCCAGCCGCCGGCCGCGGCGTGCCGCATCCGCTGCGCCTGCCGCATCATCGGCACCCGGCGCCGCCCGGACGGTCCGTAGAAGGGCCGCGGCAGGGTGGCGCTCTTCTCGAAGGCCTGCCGCCAGGCCACCTTCAGGTAGAGGGCGTTGACGATGACGGCCGCGGTGTCGCTGGTAATGAGGCCGCGCTGGATCAGCTCCTTGATCAGCCCGCGGGTGGTCTTCTCCACATCGGCGTTGATCTTGACCCGCGCGCCTTCCGGATCCCGCCGGAAGTCGGCCGCGTGCACCGCGCCGCCGGGCCAGCCGAGCACGCCCTGCTGGTACCCATCGTCGAAGGCGAGCCCGAGCCGCGCCCACAGGGTGTTGGCGACCGCCACGTCGGCGTCGTCCAGCCGGGCTGCCCGGCTCAGCTCCGCGCCGAGCGCGGCGAGGTCGCCGCCCAGCACGCGGGCCAGCTCGTCGTACGTGGTGCCCCGGGCGCCGGTCGCGGTGACCCCGAGCGCGGAGGCGACGCTGTACGGCGACCAGACGAGGTTGCTCGTCGCCGGCACGTCCCTGGCCAGCTCCTTGTGCAGGGCCAGCGCGAAGTCGATGTGACGGGTCATGTGGATCCTTCGAGCCGCTCGCGGTGGTGCGGTGCGGTCCAGTCGATGAGCGGCCCCTTCGGCACGATCCCGGTCGGGTTGATGTGCGGATGGGTCAGGTAGTAGTGCCGCTTGATGTGGTCGAAGTTGGTGGTCTCGCGGAACGACTGCTGCTGGTAGAGGTCGCGCGTGTAGGCCCACAGGTGGGGGTAGTCGACCAGCCGCCGCAGGTTGCACTTGAAGTGGCCGTGGTAGACCGAGTCGAACCTGACCAGCGTCGTGTAGAGGCGGATGTCGGCCTCGGTGAGCCGGTCGCCGACCAGGTAGCGCTGTCCGGCCAGCCGCTGCTCCAGCTCGTCGAGGGTGGCGAACAGCGCGTCGAAGGCCTCCTCGTACGCCTGCTGGCTGCGGGCGAACCCGGCCTTGTAGACACCGTTGTTCACGTTGTGGAACACCACGTCGTTGATCTTGTCGATCTCGGCGCGCAGGTCCTCCGGGTAGAGGTCGGGCGCGTCGGCGCCGTGATAGGCGGAGAACTCGGTCTCCATGGTGAGCGTGATCTGCGGGTAGTCGTTGGTCACCAGGCGTTTGGTCCGGGTGTCCCAGATGCACGGCACGGTGAACCGGCCGTCGTACGACGGGTCGGTGGCCAGGTAGAGCTGGGACAGGAAGGTCGCGCCGGTGGCCGGGTCGTCCTTGGGGAATGCCCAGCCGCGTTCGTCTCTGATCGGATCGGCGACCGTGACCCCGATCACGTCGTGCAGCCGCAGCAGATGCCGGACGATCAGCGTCCTATGGGCCCAGGGACAGGCGTACGAGACGTACAGCCGATAGCGCCCCGACTCGGCCGGATAACCGCTGGAGCCGGCTGCGGTGATCTTGTCAGTGAAGCGGTTGGGCTGCCGGACGAAGCGCCCGTCGCGGAACTCTTGCGCCGTCATACTCGTCCTCAAGGGTGATCTGGTCGCGGGGCTCCGTGACTACGATACCGAGCATGGGGCCAGGACTTTCGGGGCGTTGATCGCGTGCATGAGATCACGGACGCGTTGCTGGGCCTGCACGGACCGGTGATCTATGCCATCGTCGCTGCCTTGGTCTTCGCCGAGGCCGCGCTGTTCTTCGGCTTTGTCTTCCCCGGCGAGACGGCGATCGTGGTCGGCGGGGTGCTGGCCGCCGAGCAACGTGTGTCGCTGCCGCTGTTGATCATCATCGTCGTGGTCGCCGCGACCACCGGCGACTCGGTCGGCTACGAGATCGGACGACATTTCGGCCCGCGCCTGCTCAACACCAGGCCTATGCGGCGGCACCAGGTCAAGGTCGGCAAGGCCCAGGGCCTCATACGCAGACGAGGTGCGTTCGCCGTCTTCATCGGCCGGTTCACCGCCCTGCTGCGGGCCCTGATGCCCGCCTTGGTCGGCAGCTCGCGCATGCCGTACCCGAAGTTCCTTCTGTTCAACCTGATCGGCGGCATCGTCTGGGGCACGACGTTCACGCTCGGCGGGTTCTTCGTCGGCCGGGCGTTCGAGCAGACGGCCCAGTACGCGGGCCGCGGGATCGCCGTCGCCATCGCGGTGGTCGCCACCGTCGCGCTGATCGTCTGGTCCGTACGGCGGCACCGCCGCCCACGGGAGGCGGACGAGGCGGGCGAGCCGGGCACCAAAGAGGCGGACAGCGCGGAGGCCGTCGCCGTCCCCGACTCCTGAACGCTCAGCTCAGCACCCCAGAGCCGAGCGAGATTCGGTTTCGTGGTACCACTAAGTGGGCTCGCTTTGCCCCTTGGCGCCACGATGAGGAGACGGAGCATGACGGAACTGCGGTATGACGGGCGCGTCGCCGTCGTCACCGGAGCAGGGCACGGTCTCGGCCGGCAGCACGCGCTGGAGCTGGCCGCGCGCGGAGCGAAGGTCGTGGTCAACGACCTGGGCGGCGACGTCCACGGCAGCGGTGCCTCGAGCGGCCCGGCGCAGGCGGTCGTCGACGAGATCACCAAGGCCGGTGGCACCGCCAAGGCCAACCCCGACAACGTGGCCACGCCCGAGGGCGCCGAGGCGATCGTACGGACGGCGCTCGACTCCTTCGGCCAGGTCGACATCGTCATCAACAACGCCGGCATCCTGCGCGACAAGTCGTTCAAGAACATGACGCCGGATGAGTTCGACTCGGTCGTCGGCGTCCACCTGCGCGGCTCGTTCCTCGTCAGCAAGGCGGCCTGGCCGCACCTGCGCGAGCGGGGCTACGGACGGATCGTCAACACCTCATCGCCGGCGGGCCTGTTCGGCAACTTCGGTCAAGCGAACTACGCGTCGGCCAAGATGGGGCTGATCGGCCTGGCCAAGACGCTCGCCGTCGAGGGCGCCAAGTACAACATCAGGGCCAACGCGATCGCCCCGGTGGCCGCCACCCGGATGACCGAGGACGTCATCCCGCCCGAGGTCGCGGCCATGTTCGACGTCGAGTACGTCACCCCGCTGGTGGCGTACCTGGTGCACGAGAGCTGCGAGTCCTCGGGCGAGGTCTACACGGTCGGCGGCGGCCGGATCGCCCGCGTTTTCGTCGCCGAAGGCCCCGGTTACGTCAAGAAGGCCGACCTGACAGTCGAGGACGTACGGGACAACTGGCAGCAGATCAACGCCGAGTCGCCGTTCACGGCGCCGAAGCACGCGGGCGACCAGATGGCCGCGGTCTTCGAAGCCCTCAAATAGCCCGTGCCCTCAACATGAACGACGTTCGATTCGAGCGGCGGGACGGGGTGGCGGAGCTCACCCTGTCCCGCCCGGAACGGCTCAACGCCGTCACCCCGGCCCTGGTGGAGGAGCTGCACGCGGCGCTCGACGAGCTGATGACCGACACCGCGACGCGTGTCGTCGTGCTCACCGGCGAGGGCCGCGGGTTCTGCGCGGGCATGGACATCCAAGGCGGCGACCCCGGGTCGGTGGAGTCGCCGGAGGGCCGTCCGCAGCGCATCTACCGTGGCATCGCGCGGGGCGGCGAGTTGGTGGCGCGGCTCCGCGAGATCCCGCAGCCGGTGATCGCGGCCCTGCACGGCCCGGTCGCCGGGATGGGCATCTCCCTCGCCCTCGCCTGCGACCTGCGGGTCGCCGACCCGACGGCGAAGTTCGTCTTCCCCTTCCTCGACCTGGGTCTGTCCGGCGGCGACCTCGGCCTGTCGTGGCTGCTGCCGCGCGTGGTCGGCCCGGGGAAGGCGGCCGAGATCCTCTACCGGTCGCGGACGCTGACCGCCGAGCAGGCGGACGGCCTCGGCATGCTCACCGAGATCACGCCCGAGGGCGCGGATCTGGACGGCGCGCTGCGGCTGGCCGGGGAGCTGCTCGCCGCCTCGCCGTATGGCCTGCGGCACACCAAGGAACTGCTCAACCTGTCCCTGGACGCGCCGGGCCTGCGTGCGCACCTCGCGGTGGAGAACCGCACGCAGACCCTGGCCTTCTTTACCGAGGACTTCGCCGAGGGGATCACCGCCCGGCTGGAGAAACGACCTCCTAAATTCCAGAACCGCTAGCGCCGGCGACGCCCTGGCCGCCGAACTCGGCCCAGTTGAGGTTGAGCAGGTTGGTGGCAGGGCCTCCGGAGACGGACTGGAAGACGAGATACAGCCGGTGCGTCCCGCCCGGATCGGTGATCGGGAAGGTCTGACTGGCGTAGTCGTTGTTGCCCGTCGTGGCGTTGATCGTCGCCGTGGTGACGACCGGCCCGTTCGGCGCGTCGAGCCGGAGCTGGACGGCCGCCCGCGGCGCGCCCGCCGTGTCGGCAGACCCGCCCGACACCCGGAAGGTCACCGAGTTCATGTTCTGGAAGTTGACCACCCGGTTGATCGCGACCCAGTCGCCCGGATCGATGCCGTTCCGGTTGGAGTCACCGCCGTCCGGGTCGGTGGTCAGCGCCGTGGACGTGCCCGACTGATCGACGACGTATTCGACCTGTTGTCGTTTCTGCTGGATGACGCGCTGTTCGATGGTCGTCAGCGGGGGCTGGTTGTTCGCGCCCTGGTCGGTGTACGAGGCGGTGAACCCGCCGTACAGGTAGCCGCCGGCGTGGGTCGCGTCGGCCGGGTCGGTCTGGTAGACGCCCGAGCATCCGGTCTGCGAGCCCTCGCCGTGGCCGTGGTTGTCATGGCCGAGGGCGAACGACATGGTCACCTTGCTGCAGTCGATCGTCCCGTCCTCGGGATCGGTGACGGTCACCGACCAGGGGATCGGGTCGCCCCAGTTGAAGAAGCCGCCGTCGGCCGGTGCCGTGATCTTGACGGTCGGGGCCGTGTTGCCGACCTCGATCGTCGTGCTGGCCGTCGCGGTCTTCCCGCTCGAGTCGGTCACCGTGAGCTTGGCCGTGTAGACCCCGTTCGCGGTGTAGGTGAACGTCGGGTTCGGGTCGGTCGAATCCGTCGTCCCGTTGTTGTCGAAGTCCCAGGCGAACTTGATCGACTCGCCCGGATCCGGGTCGGTAGAGCCGTCGCTGGAGAACGTCACGGCCAGCGGTGCCTGCCCGTTCGTCGGGGTCGCCGACAACTTGGCGGTGGGCGCCCGCGTGCCCTTGACGTAGCTGAACTTCACGAGGAGGGCGTCGGTGTTGGCCCGGAAGAAGCCATCGCCGTACGACAGCAGGTAGAAGTTGCCGTCCGGCCCCCACCGCATGTCCATCGGCGCGTCGCAGATGAACGGCTTGACGTTCCGGTCCGCGGAAACGTCGCCGCAGGTCAGCAGATCATTGATCTTGAAGACCTTGCCATGGGAGTCGAGCCGGATCTCCCGCAGGTAGTCCCGCGTGAACTCGCCGAAGAAGATCGCCTTGTCGTAGTAGGCCGGGAACTTCGTCGGGTTCGGGTTCTTCGGGTCGAAGTGGTACGGCGCCGCGCCGTGCGGGCCTACCCCGCCGCCGGGCCCGAACTCGGGGAACAGCTGCGGGCACGTCCCCGGCGGGTCCTGCGTGTAGTAGGCCGGGCATGGCGTGCCGAGCGGCGTCGGGGGGTTGTTGTCATTGTAGGAGTACCAGACGTCCGGCCGGGTCAGCGCGGGCGTGACCGACTGGCCGGTGTTGTGCCGCGAGGCGTTCTCGGGTCCGTGCACCGGGTTGCCGCACTCGAACGGCTGCGGCGGGTTGTCGAGCGGTGTCGATGTCGCGAAGTTCCACCGGTAGTACGGCAGGTTGGGCGCCACGCAGTACGGCCAGCCGTAGTTGGCCGCGTGCCGGACGATCTCCAGCCGCCCGGTTCCGGGTGGCCCGCGGAACACCTGTGGTGTACGGGAGTCCGGCGAGTAGTCCGTGACGTACGCGACGTCGTTCGGATCGAGGTTGAGCCGGAACGGGTTGCGGAACCCCATCGCGTAGATCTCCGGCCTGGTCTGCGGCGTGCCGGGCCGGAACAGGTTGCCCTTGGGGATCGTGTACGACCCGTCCGCCTGCACGTGGATCCGGAGCAGCTTGCCGCGCAGGTCGTTGGTGTTGCCCGCCGAGCGACGCGCGTCGACGTACGGCGCGTTGTAGCACGGGTCCGGGCAGGAGGCCGTGGGCGGGACGGTCAGGTCGCCGTTCATCGGTGAGAAACCGCCGGAGTTGCCGCCGCCGGCCGGCGTGTCGTCGCCGGTGACCATGAGCAGGTTGCCGTGCGAGTCGAACCGGGTCTCGCCCGCCACGTGGCAGCACGCGCCGCGGTCGGTGTTGACCCGCAGGATCTGCTGCTCGCTGGCCATGTCGAGATGCGGCGTCGGGGTCTCCACGAACTTGAACCGCGACAGCTGGTTGTAGCCCTTGTAGACGTCCCAGGCGTTCGGGTCGGTGCTGCTCGTCGGGGCGTTCGTCGTGGGGGTGGAAAGCGGCGGGGAGTAGTAGAGATAGACCCAGTGGTTCGTGGCGAACCCGGGGTCGATCGCGCCGCCGTACAGGCCGTCCTCGTCGTGGGTGTAGACCGGGATCGTCGCGATGACGCTCGTGGTCCCGGACTTCGGGTCGTGCAGCCGTACCTCGCCGGGCCGGGTGGTCTGGATGACCCGCCCGTCGGGCAGCACGTCGAACTCGATCGGCTCGCCGATGTTCGGCGGGGCGGCGATGACCGTCTGCTGGTAGTTGGCCAGCACCGTCGCGCCGCAGTCGCCGTTGCCGCGCCCGGCCGTCCACTCGATGGCGCCGCCCAGGTGCTTGCGGAACGATGTGCTCTGGAACTCGGCCGACGTCTCGCCGAGACCGGTGTAGAACGACCGGCCGCCCTTGTAGTCCTTGCACCAGATGATCGGGTGGTCCGGACCCATGGCGCCCCCGGTGTAGCTGCCCTCGTCGACGGTGGCGAGGACGTGCGATACCCCGCGCACGTTGCCGGCGAAGTTGTAGAAGGCGTCGGTCGGCTTCCAGTACTCCGGCAGCACCTTGCTCGCCGGGTGCACCCGGTCGGCGACCTTGACGGTCGCCTGCTGCACCGTGGACGTGCCGGTGGCCTTGGTGCCGAGCATGGCCTGGTAGAACGCCCAGTCCGGCTCGGTCTCGGCCGCCGCGCGGATGCCGAGGTAGCCGCCGCCGTCGGTGAAGTAGCGCTCGAACGCGGCCTGCTGGGCGTCGTTCAGCACGTCACCGGTCGTGTTGAGGAACACCACGGCCCGGTACCGCTTGAGCGTGGCGTCCGTGAACCGTCCGGCGTCGTCGCTCGCCTCGACGGAGAAGTTGTTCCGCCGGCCGATGTCGCGGATCGCCTCGACTCCGGCCTTGATCGAGGACCGCCGCTCGCCGGCGGTCTTGGTGAACACCAGGACCCGGAAGTCGGTCTTGGTGCCCGTCGTGCCGATGGCCCCGGTGTCTGTGTGCACTGTATCGGTGGCCGCCGGTTTGCTGACCGCGGGCGCCCGGCTGGTCGCCTGGACACTGCCGGACGCCGCGGTCGGCGCGAGCACCCCCGCGCCGACCAGTGCCATCGCGCTGAGGGCGCGAATAGCCATACGCATGTAGGCCTCCAAACCCCGATCGCTTGCTGTCACGCTGCGGCTCGATGTGGCGGCTCAGTGGTGGCTCTTGGCGCGCAGGCTGCGGAGATAGTCGTAGCTGCGCTTGGCCGTACTGAACGAGCCGGCGGGGTTGGCGGTCGGGCTGACCGCGTCGTCGCGCTCCACGAGGTAGTGGTGCGGCCCCTTGTGCCGGCCGCGGTTGGTCCGCTCGACCGCCGCGATGAAGCGCTGGAAGTCGAGGTCGCCGTCGCCGACGTCGACCATGTGGTAGCCGTCCGGGACGGTCAGGTCGTGCTCGCCGTCCTTGACGTGGAAGAGCGGGTACCGGTTCGGCGCCGACAGCACGTAGGCGAGCGGCTCGAACGGGGTCGGGATCGGCGGGCCGGACGGGTTGGCCGGGTCGGGCCGTGAGCTGAACCGGAACTGCCCGACGAAGGCCCAGTAGATGTCCATCTCGAGGTAGACGAGCCTCGGGTCGGTCTCGGCGCGGAGCACGTCGTACAGCCGTACGCTCGGCTGGTCGGTGGCGAAGCCGAACTCGCCCGAGTGGTTGTGCTGGTAGAACTTCATGCCCCTGGCCGCGGCGGCGGCGCCGTACGCGTTGAAGTCGGCGGCGGCGCGCTTCCAGCCGTCCACGGTGTTGCCGTAGCGGTCGGGTGCGCTGGCGGTGCCGATGTACGGCAGGCCGAGCGCCTCGGCGTCGTCGAGCACCTGGGTGAGGTTGGTGGCGAAGGTGTACGCGGCCGGGTTGTTCGAGAAGTAGCCGACGTGGCTGCCGATCCCCTTGAGGCCGTTGTCGTCGAGCAGCTGCTTGATCTGCGGAACGGTGATCGCCCCGACCGAGCCCTGCGTGTAGCCGGCGAACTCGACCTCGGCGTACCCGTCTCGGGCGAGCTCTTGGAAGACGGCGGCGAAGCCGACCGACGACACCTTGTCGCGCACGGTGAACAGCTGAATGCCGATCTTGCTCGGCGAGATGAGCTTCTTGCCGTGGCCACTGTCATGGTCTTTGCCGTGGCCGTTCTTATCGCTCGCCGCCGCGGTGCCGCCGAGCGAGCCGAGCAGCGCGGTGGCGGCCGCGCCGCTGGCCACGCCGATGAAGCCGCGGCGGTTGAGGTTTGGCTGGCGTCCCATCAGTCCTCCTGGGTCGGGATCAGGGATCAGGGAGTTGATGTCGAAAGGCTCGTGTCGAAAGGCTCGTGTCGAAAGGGGCGGTGGCCGCCGGGCACGGGGGGAGAGCGGTCACGAGAGGCTCGTCCGTGCCCGGCGGGCCCGCTAACCGGCCGCGGGGGCCAGGTTCCGGATCCGGATGTTGCGGAACTCGATGAGGTCGTTGTTGCTGTGGTTCTGCAGGCCGATGAAGCCGCTGAGGAACTGGCGCAGATCCGTGGGCGGGTCACCGGCGCGCGAGGAGGTCTTGCCCGGCGTGTTGTCGAACTCGTTGATCACCACGCCGTTCCGGATGATCGTGTAGTGCTGGCCGGTCACCCGGACCTCGTAGTCGTTCCAGACGCCGGCCGGGGTGGGCCTGGCCTGGTCCAGGTTCAGCGGCTGGAAGTTGTAGACCGAGCCGGTCTTCTGCGGCTCGCCGGTCGGCCCGTCGTAGATCTGGATCTCCTGTCCGCAGAAGATCGCCACCCACGCCGGCTGGGTCCGGGCCGCGCCCATCGTCCCGCAGCTGCCCGGCGGCCGCTGGTCGAGTGGCGTCCGGATGTCGGGGAACCGGACGAAGACGCCGCTGTTGGAGAACGCGCCGTCCGTACGGGCATCGCGGAACTGCAGCCGGAGCGAGAAGTCGCCGTACTCCTTCTCCGGATACCACAGCATGCCGAGCCCGCCGACGCTGCGGATCGTGCCGTCCTGCTGCAGCGTGAACGACCCGCTCGGGGCCTGCGCCCACTTCGCCAGACTCGCCTGAGTCCCGTCGAAGATGGGCACATAGCCGCTGGGACCGTGCGGGTCGCCCACGCCGGACCGGGCCGCCGCGGCGAGTAGCAGGGCCAGCTCGGCGGCGCTGATCAGGCCCTTCTTGCGGAGGTCGATGCCCACGGCCGCGACGTGGCTGACGAACGCGCCGTGGTTGCGCCACGCGCTCTCGTCGTCGATCGCGTCGTTGATCGTGCAGCCGCCGCCGACCGGACGGTTCGCGACGCGGCTGTCGGTGTCGAGCATCCGCACCGTCCCGCGCGCGTCCGGCGCCGGGCAGCCCACGCTGACCTGGGTCCGCGTGGTCGCCTTGGAACCGTCGGCGTACGTCACGGTGAGCGTCGCGGTGAAGGTGCCGCCGCGCGCGTAGTAGTGGGTGGGGTTGGCCTCGTGCGACGCGTTGCTGCCGTCGCCGAAGTCCCACCGGTAGGCCACGCCACCCGACTTGGCGCTGGAGAACGCCATCTTCATCGGGGTGTGCTGCGCGGTGGTCGTCACGGACGCCGCGGGGGCCGGTGTGGGCGCCCCGCCCTTGTACGTGACGCGCCACAGTGCCGACCTGGCCGTCGCGTTGAAGAAGCCGGTGCCGTAGTCGAGGACGTACAGCGCGCCGTCCGGACCGAACTTCCAGTCCATGAGAGCGCCGACGTTGCTGATCGGCACGATCTGCCGCAGGTCGTCGGCGTGCGTCGGCGCGCCGCCGCTGCCGGCCGTCTTCGGATCCATCGTCACCGCGACCCGCACGTTCGGGCGGGACTCGTCGCCGATGAACCACTTGCCGTCCCAGTACTCCGGCCATTTGGTCGTGCTCGTGCTCTTGGCGTTGAACCGGTACATCGGGCCCGGCATGATCGCCTGACCGCCGCCGCCCGGGAAGTACGGCTCGGTCAGCGTCTGATGGGCCAGATCGTAGATCGGGATGCCGTCCGCGCCGCGCTGGTAGTCGGGACCGCCGCCCTGCGGGGAGTACCAGATGTTGTTGGTCTGCACCGGCGGCAGGTCGACGAGGCCGGTGTTGCGCGGCGACTCGTTCTTCGGGTGATCACAGTCGTACCAGCCCAGCGGCTTGGTGATGTCGGGCAGGTTGCGGTCGCGATACGGCTGCTTGTTGCCCATGCAGTACGGCCAGCCGCGGTTGCCGGCCTTGGTGATGACGGCCGCGGTCTCGTACTTCGCCGGCCCCCATGTCGTGTCCGGGTTGTTCGCGTCCGGGCCGACCCAACCGGCCAGCAGCCAGTTGGTCTTCGGGTCCACGGCGAGCCGCGTCGGGTTGCGGACGCCCATCACGTAGATCTCCGGACGGGTCTTGCCGCCGCCCTGCTCGTTGCCGTTGAACAGGTTGCCCTTCGGGATCGTGTACGACCCGTCCGGCTGTGGGCGGATCCGCAGGATCTTGCCGTTCAGGTTGTTCGTGTTCCCGGCCGTACGGCGGGCGTCCTGCTGGGAGAAGCCGCCGAACTCGGGCACCGGGTTGTTACCGGAGTAGCCGCTCGGCGCCGGGGCGCAGCCGTCGCACTGGGAGGAGTTGTTGTCCCCGGTCGAGACGTACAGGTTGCCGGCCTTGTCGAAGCCCATGCCGCCGCCGACGTGGCAGCACCGGTCGATCTGGGTGTCCCAGTGCAGCAGCACCTTCTCCGACGACATGTCGAGCTTGCCGCTGCCCGGGTCGAAGGTGAACCGGGAGATCTGCCGCTGGCCGACGTGCTTGACCCGGTCGATCGACGAATGCGGCATGTAGTAGACGTAGATCCAATTGTTCGTGGCGAAGTTCGGGTCGAGCGTGATGCCGACGAGCCCTTCCTCGGTCTTGTTGGACTCCGGGCCGGCGCCCCGGTTGCCGAAGACGTCGAGGGTCGCGACCTGCGTGACCTGCCCGGTCTTCGGGTCCAAGAGGTGGATGGTGCCGAAGCCCTTGCCGATGTTGGGGTCGTTCCAGTCGGTGATCGGCGTGGGCCCGCCGGTCATCGGGCCGCCGCGGCCGATGTAGAAGACGCGGCCGTCGGGGGTGATGGTGAGGCCGTGCGGCTCGCCGATCTGGTCGAGCTGGCCGGTCTGGTTCGGCTGGGTCAGCCGGGTCGCCTGGTAGTTCGCGGCGATGGTGGCCTGGCAGTCACCCCTGACCATCCCGGACGTCCATTGGATCGCGCCGAGCAGGTGTTCGCGGAACAGCTTCTCGCCGTAGCCGGCCGCCGTACCGCCCATGCCGGTGTAGAAGGACCGGCCGCCGTCGTAGTCGCGGCACCAGGAGATCGGGTGGTAGACGCCGTTGGGCCCGGCGACGCCGGGGTTGTAGCTGCGCTCGCGGACGCTGGCGACGGTGTGCACGATGCCGGTCGGGTTGGGGTTCCAGTTGAACCACACGTCCGAGCGGGTCCATTCGAGCGGCAGGTCCCGCGTCGCCGGATGGACCTGGTCGCCGACCTCGACGACGGCGCGCTGCGGGTCGGCCGGGCTGGTCCCGGGGCGGCTGCCCACGAGGCCCGTGAACCAGGCCGAGTCCGGCTGCGCCTTGGCCGCGTCGTGCAGCCCGAGGAAGCCGCCGCCGGCCTCGATGTACGCCTTGAACGCGGCCTCCTGATCGGCGCTGAGCGCGGCGCCGGTCGACGCGAAGACCACGGCGCGGTATTTGGCGAGGTTGTCGGAGCTGAACGCACCGGGGTCGGCGGTGTCGTCCACGGCGAAGTGGTGATCGCGGCCCAGCCGTTCGATCGCGGCGACGGCGGCCTCGTCCGCCCCGCCGTGGTAGACGAGCACCGTGACCGGGCCGCCGGTCTCGGCCGGTGCGGCCGCCGGCACTTGCGCCGGGGCCGGTTGCGCGGCCACGGGTGTGGTCGACACCGCGGCGAGTCCGGTCACCGTCAGCACGACGCTCAGCACGGCGGCGAGCGCCCGGCGCACCGCCGCCCGCTGATCGTGATGGCGAAGCCGATCGTGATGGCGAAGGGAACGAAGGGTCGGTCGGGATCGGGTGGGTCCCATCTGTCCTCCTGCGACCTGGACAGTTCGGCAGCCCCCGTAGTCCGCGCTGCTATCCGGACATGCGATGTCCGTCTAGGACTCTCCGGCCGATACTTAGTCCTGTCAAGAGCGAAAGTTGGCCGAATCGTGCCGTTAGTAACCGCTCTTTCGGCATCTCGCAGGCCAGAGCATGCAGAGGCTCGGCCGATCGTCGGAACACAACGCCCATGAAGGCGCTTGCCGATCCATAGGGCAAGCGGCTCGCCGAACAAAGTTGCTCGACTTACGCCGAATAGATGCGAAAGATGCCTTGAAGGGAACACGACTTCCGGCCTAACGTGTTGGCCATGCCGATACCTTCGGGGGAACGACGAGCAGCGTCGGGGTCTGCGGGACATGTTCTGACGTTGATTAGCGCCGGGTCCGCGACAACGCGAGCCGATCTGGCGAGGGTCACCGGGCTGGCCCGGTCCACGGTCTCGCAGCGAGTCGACGCGTTGGTCGCGCACGGGCTCATCCAAGAAAGCGACGACCGCGAGTCCACCGGGGGGCGCCCGCCCCGGCAGCTGCGCCTGCGCACCGAGGACAACATGGTAATGGGCGTCGACCTCGGCGCCACCCACTGCCGGCTGGCCCTCATGGACATCAGCGGGCAGGTGCTGGCGACTCGCGAGGACGCGCTGCTCATCGCCGAGGGGCCCGACGCGGTGCTGAGCCATGTCGACCGGCGCATGCACGAGCTGCTCGACGAGACCGACCGGCCGCTCGGCGCGCTGCGGGCCATCGGCATGGGGGTCCCAGGGCCGGTCGAGTTCGCGACCGGCCAGCCCAATAACCCGCCGATCATGCCGGGCTGGAACGAGTACCCGATCCCCGAGTTCTTCACCGAGCGCTACGGGGTCAGCGTGCTGGTCGACAACGACGTCAACGTGATGGCGCTCGGCGAGCAGCGGCGCGCCTTCCCGGACACCCGCTACCTGATGTTCGTCAAGATCGGCACCGGCATCGGGTGCGGCATCATCGCCGACGGCGAGCTGCATCGCGGCGCGCAGGGCAGCGCCGGCGACATCGGCCACATCCGGGTGAGCGGCCACGACGACGCCGGGTGCCGGTGCGGCAACAGCGCCTGCCTCGAGGCGGTGGCCGGGGGGGCCGCCCTCGCCCGGCAGCTGAGCGACCACGGCTTCGAGGTCGAGACCGGCGCCGAGGTCGTCGAGCTGGTCCGGTCGGGCAACATCCAGGCGCTCCGCCTCGTCCGCGAGGCCGGGCGGGTCGTCGGCGAGGTGCTCGCGGGGCTGGTCAACTTCTTCAATCCCGAGGTCATCGTCATCGGCGGCGTGCTCTCGGCCGTGCACGACCACCTGCTCGCCGGGGTGCGCGAGGTGATCTACCGCCGCTCGCTGCCGCTGGCCACCCATCACCTCGAGATCGCGCCGAGCCGTACCGGCGCCGACGCGGCCGCGCTCGGAGCGGGGATCCTCGCGATCGAGCACTTCTTGTCACCCGACTACATCGACCGCGTGCTGTCCCAAGACGCCGAGCCCGCCCAGCCGCTCCAAGCGGCCCCTTAGGAGGTGGTTCAATGACCGCTCCGGCCGCCCAGTTGCTGGAGATGCGGGGCATCGTCAAGGAGTTCCCCGGCGTACGCGCGCTCGACGGCGTCGACCTCGAGGTGCGCGCGGGCGAGGTGCACTGCCTCCTCGGCCAGAACGGGGCCGGCAAGTCCACGCTGATCAAGGTGCTGTCCGGCGCCCACCAGCCCGACGCCGGCCAGGTCGTCTGGCAGGGCGAGGAGGTACGGCTGGCGAACCCGACGGCGGCGATGCGGCTCGGGATCGCGACCATCTACCAGGAGCTCGACCTCGTCGACGGCCTCAGCGTCGCCGAGAACATCTTCCTCGGCCACGAGAACTCACGCGCCGGCTTCTCCCGGCGCGGCGAGATGAACCGGGCCGCCCGCGAGCTGCTGGGCCGGCTCGGCCACGGCGAGATCCCGCCGGGCAGGGAACTCGGCCGGCTGCCCGCCGCCGGCAAGCAGGTGATCAGCATGGCGCGGGCGCTGTCGCACGACGCCCGGCTGATCATCATGGACGAGCCGTCGGCCGCCCTCGCGCACGACGAGGTCGCCAACCTGTTCCGGATCATCCGCGAGCTCGCCGCGGCGGGCGTCGCCGTCATCTACATCTCGCATCGGCTGGCCGAGATCCGCGAGATCGGCGACCGCGTGACGGTGCTGAAGGACGGCCGCACCGTCGCCGTGGGGCTGCCCGCCAAGCAGACGCAGACCTCCGAGATCGTGGCACTGATGACCGGGCGCACCGTGGAGTACGCCTTCCCCGAACGCCCCGCTCCCCGCGACGGGGCCGACGTGGTTGGGGGTGAGCCCCCTTCTGGGGGCCGGAACAAGCTGGTGCTCCGGGTCGAAGGTCTGACGCTGCCCGGCATCTTCCACGACGTGACGTTCAGCGTCCACGCCGGAGAGATCGTCGGGCTGGCCGGGCTGGTCGGCTCGGGCCGATCGGAGATCCTGGAAACGATCTACGGCGCCCGCCGCGCGTCGGCGGGCCGGGTGCTGCTCGACGGGCGGCCCATCAGGCCCGGCAGCACCAACGCGGCCGTGCGGCGCGGCATGGGGCTGGCCCCGGAGGAGCGCAAGAGCCAGGCCCTGCTGCTCGACGAGACGGTGGCCAGCAACATCAGCGTGGCCAGCATGAGCCGCTACTCGTCGCTCGGCTGGCTCGACCGGCGGCGCGAGCTGGCCGACGCGTCCGAGCAGGTGAAGGCGCTGGACATCCGGCCGCCCGATCCGCGGCGCGCGGTGAAGACGCTGTCCGGCGGCAACCAGCAAAAGACGGTGCTGGCCCGGTGGCTGATCAACGGACGCCGGGTGCTGCTGCTCGACGAGCCCACCCGCGGCGTCGACGTCGGAGCCCGCGCCGAGCTGTACGCGCTCGTCCGCAGGCTCGCCGACCAGGGGATCGCGGTGCTGTTGGTGTCGAGCGAGGTGCCCGAGGTGCTCGGCCTGGCCGACAGGGTCCTGGTGATCCGCGAAGGCCACGTCATCCACGAGGCGCCGGCGGCCGAGCTGGCGGAGCCGGACGTGCTGAACATGATCATGGAAGGGAGCGCCCTCTGATGGACGCACCTGCACCCCAGGACACGAAAGTCCGGCCTGAAAAGAGCGGCGAGCGCGCGTTCCTCCGGCCGATCACGGTGCTGGGCCGGCTGGGTGAGGCGCGGCACCTGGGCCTGGTATTGGCGCTGGTCATCCTGGCGATCATCGGCGCGGTCACCAAGCCCGACAACTTCTTCACCTCCTCCAACATCGTCGGCATCCTCGCGCTGGCCTCCACGATCGGCGTCATCACCGTCGGCATGACGTTCGTGATCATCGGCGGCGGCATCGACCTTTCGGTCGGCGCGCTGATGGCGCTGGCCTCCGTCTGGGCGACCACAGTGGCGACCCAGTCGTACGGGCCGTACGTCATGATGCTCTGCGCCATCCTCGTCGGCACCGGGGCGGGCATCGTCAACGGGGTGCTGATCGCCCACGGCCGGATGGTGCCGTTCATCGCCACCCTGGCAATGCTGGTCGCCGCCCGCGGCCTGGCGCAGCGCATGTCGGACCGCAAGACCCAGCTGCTGCAGCCGGAGAACGACGTGATCGAGTCGCTGTCCACCACGAGGGTGCTCGGGATCCCGCTGGTGGTGTTCATCTTCGCCGGGGTCGCCATCGTCGGCTGGCTGGTGCTCAACCGGACGACCTACGGCCGCCGTACGTTCGCGGTCGGCGGCAACCCGGAGGCCGCCCGGCTGGCCGGCATCGACGTCCGGCGGCACACGTTGCTGCTGTACGCGCTGTCCGGGCTGTGCTGCGGCATCGCGGCGATCATCATCATGGCCCGGACCACGACCGGCTCCAGCACGCACGGCGATCTGTACGAGCTCGACGCGATCGCCGCGGTGATCATCGGCGGCACGCTGCTGACCGGCGGCAAGGGCACGCTCGTCGGCTCGATCCTCGGCGTGCTCGTGTTCACCGTGATCACGAACCTGTTCATCCTCAACGGCCTGGACACCAGCGACCAGCTCATCGCCAAGGGAGTGATCATCGTCATCGCCGTGCTCCTGCAGCGGCGCGGGCTGCGCACGCCCACTTAGTCCCATCCCCCGCCCACACCCCACCTACGAACCTCACTCAGGAGTCACAGATGGCAGAACGCAGCAGTCTCGACCGTCGGGGATTCATGTTCGCCGGAGCTGTGCTCGGTGCTGGCACCCTCGCCGCCTGCACCAGCAACGAGCCCAAAGAGAACACCTCGTCGGGCCAGCAGCAGAACGTGTCCACCGGGGGGGACAACGACAAGGCGGGCAAGCAGGTCACGATCGGCTTCTCCGCGCCGGCCGCCGACCACGGCTGGATCGCCGCGATCGCCAAGAACGCCGAGGCCCAGGCCAAGAAGTACTCCGACGTCACGTTCAAGCCCGTAGAGCCGACCAACGACATCAACCAGCAGATCTCCGCGGTGGAGTCGTTGATCGCGCAGAAGGTCAACGTCCTGGTCATCCTGCCCAACGACGGAGAGCAGCTGAACCAGGTCGCCCGCAAGGCCACCGACGCCGGTATCCCGGTCGTCAACCTCGACCGGATCTTCCCCGACAAGCTGTCGTACCGGACCTGGATCGGCGGCGACAACTACGGCATGGGCGTCGCCGCCGGCCATTACGTCGGGACGAAGCTCAAGCAGAAGGGCGTCTCGAATCCGGTCATCGTGGAGATCCAGGGCATCGCGACGCTGCCGTTGACCCAGGAGCGGACCAAGGGTTTCGACGACGCGCTGAAGACGTACGGCTTCAGCGTGACCGCCAAGCAGGACGCCAAGTTCACCGTCGAGACCGGCAACCAGGTGGCGACCAACCTGCTGCAGGCGCACAAGAAGATCGACGCGATGTGGAACCAGGACGACGACCAGGGCGTCGGCGTGCTGGCCGCCATCAAGCAGGCCAACCGCAACGAGTTCTTCATGGTCGGCGGGGCCGGCTCGGCCAACGCGATGCGCGAGATCAAGTCGGGCAACAGCGTCCTCGAGGCGACGGTGACCTACAGCCCGACGATGGCGTCGTCGGCTATTAAGATCGCCCGCTTGATCGCCCAGGGCAAGGGCATGGCCGACCTGGTCGAGCAGGAGGTGCCGCAGTCGATCACGCTGGCCTCCGAGACGATCACCAAGCAGAACGTCGACCAGTACCTGCCGCTCGGATTCGAGTCCTGAGCGCCCCGAAGGGTTGTTGATGACGAACGCGGACACAGGGACATTCCAGCCCCCTGACGGGGGCCCACCCCCGACACCTGCACTCGGCGTCGGCATGGTCGGCTACGCCTTCATGGGGCGTGCCCATTCCCAGGCGTGGCGCACGGTCGGCCCCTTCTTCGACCCGCCGTACGCGCCCCAGATGGTGGCGCTGGCCGGGCGGTCGCGAGAGGGGGTCACCGCCGCCGCCCGGCAGCTGGGCTGGGCCTCGGTCGAGACCGACTGGAAGGCGCTGTTGCGCAGGGACGACATACAGGTGATCGACATCTGTACGCCGGGGGACTCCCACGCCGAGATCGCGATCGCCGCGCTCGACGCCGGGAAGCACGTGTTGTGCGAGAAGCCGCTCGCCAACACCGTGGCCGAGGCCGAGGCGATGGCCGCGGCCGCGGACCGCGCCCGGGAACGCGGAGTCCGGTCCATGGTCGGGTTCAACTACCGCCGGGTGCCGGCCGTCGCGCTGGCGAGGCAGTTCGTCGCGGACGGACGGCTCGGCATCATCCGGCACGTACGGGCGCAGTATCTGCAGGACTGGATCGTCGACCCCGAGTTTCCGCTGGTCTGGCGGCTGGACAAGGAGAAGGCGGGATCCGGGGCGCTCGGCGACATCGGGGCGCACATCATCGACACAGCCCAGTTCATTACGGGCGACTCCATTTCCGGCGTGTCCGCGATCACGGAGACATTCATCAGGGAGCGCCCCATCGCGGAGGCCTCGGCCGGGCTCGGTGCGTCCAGCGGCGCCGGGTCCGGCCAGGTGACCGTCGACGACGCGGCGCTGTTCATCGGCCGTACGACGGGCGGGGTGCTGGCCTCCTTCGAGGCCACCCGGTTCGCGACCGGCCGGAAGAACGCGCTGCGCATCGAGGTCAACGGGTCGCTGGGCAGCCTGGCCTTCGACTTCGAGGCGATGAACGAACTGTCCTTCTACGACAACACGCTCGACCCCACGGACGCCGGCTTCCGCCGCATCCTCGTCACCGAGCCCACCCATCCGTACATGGCCGCCTGGTGGCCGCCCGGCCACCTGATCGGCTACGAGCACACCTTTACCCACGAGATCCGCGACCTGGTCGACGCGATCGCGAACGGGACCGCCCCGGCCCCGTCGTTCGCCGACGGGCTGCGGGTGCAGCGAGTGCTGGCCGCCGTGGAAAAGAGCGCGGCGTCCGGCAGCGGCTGGACGAATGTGGAGGACACGTGAGGCACCAGCCGGGCGACACGACACCCGTCCCGCGGGGAGGTCACCCCGAGGGCGGGCATCTCGGCGTCGAGTCCGCGACGGCGCGCGGCCGCGTCGAGCCACGGCACCAAATCCATCGACTTCCCAAGGAGCACCCGCACCAGGCGCGCTGACACATCGACGTCCGCCGTGGTTCGGCGACTCGGCGGACGGGCGGTCGGCGCCGCACGAGCGGTGGGGTGAGGGGACCGACGCCGACGGCCCCCTCACCTCGCCCGACCCTTGGCCCCTGTCCCCGACAGCGCTGATTCCGGCCCCCTAACCGGGGCCCCACCCCCAACCTCAGGCCGCTCGAGGCGCGCCGCCCCGCCAGGTCGCGCGCCGACCCACCCCAGGAGCCACCCGTGGCATGCCTACCACGCCGACTACGCCGAATAGTCGCATCGATCGTCATCCCGCTGCTCGCCATCCCGCTCGCCGGCTCGGTCGTGGCCATCACCACTACCGCCGCCCAGGCCGCCCCCGCACATCCCGTGACGGCCTCACGCGCTCCCGCGCAGCCCGCGCCCGTACGATCCGTACCGGCGAAGCGGGCGCCCGCGCGGGATGCCGTAGATCAACCACCAGGGCCGTTCAAGGCGCTGGTGTTCTCCAAGACCACCGGGTTCCGGCACGACTCGATCCCGGACGGGATCGCCGCGATCCAGAAGCTCGGCCAGGAGAACAACTTCACGGTCGACGCCACCGAGGACGACGCCTTCTTCACCGACGCCAACCTGGCCCAGTACGACGTCGTCGTCTTCGTCTCGACGACCGGTGACCCGCTGGGCACGCAGGCCGAAAAGGACGCCTTCCAGCGCTACATCCAGGCCGGCGGCGGCTTCGTCGGCATCCATGCGGCCGCCGACAGCGGCTACACCTGGCCGTGGTACGGCAAGCTCGTCGGCGCGTACTTCAAGTCGCACCCGGCGATCCAGTCCGCAACCGTCAAGATCGAGGACCCGGCGCACCCGTCCATGCAGGGCCTGCCGCTGCGCTGGACCCGTACCGACGAGTGGTACAACTACCAGACGAATCCGCGTGGAGCGGTCCACGTGCTCGCCGCGCTCGACGAGACCTCGTACGACGTCGGCAGCGACGGGATGGGGTTCGACCACCCGATCACCTGGTGCCAGAACTACGACGGCGGCCGCTCGTGGTACACCGGCCTGGGCCACACCAAAGAGAGCTACACCGAGCCGGAGTTCCTGAAGACCCTGCTCGGCGGCCTGCAGACCGCCGCCGGCGTGGTCAACGCCGACTGCTCGGCCTCGCTCGACAGCAGCTTCCAGAAGGTCACGCTCGACGACAGCACCTCCAACCCGATGATGCTGGACGTCGCCGCCGACGGCCGGGTGTTCTACATCGACCGGCTGGGCGACGTGAAGGTCGTCAAGCCGTCCGGCGGCACCGTGCTGGCCGCGCACCTCGACGTGTTCACCGCCAACGAGAGCGGCGGCCTGGGACTCGCGCTCGACCCGAAGTTCGACACGAACCACTGGTTGTACGTCTACTACTCACCGACCGGCAAGGACGTCGACCGGCTGAGCCGCTTCACCGTGACCGGCGACGCGCTCGACATGGGCAGCGAGCAGGTCGTGCTGGAGGCGCCGGTGCAGCGCGCCGAATGCTGCCACCACGGCGGCGGCATGGTCTTCGACGCCAAGTCCGGCGACCTTTGGCTGGCCACCGGCGACAACACCAACCCGTTCGCCTCCGACGGCTACGCGCCGATCGACGAGCGCGCCGGGCGCGAGGCGTGGGACGCCCAGCGCTCCGCGGCCAACACCAACAGCCTGTCCGGCAAGGTGCTGCGCATCCACCCCGAGTCGGACGGCACGTACACGATCCCCGACGGCAACCTGTTCGCGCCCGGTACGGCGAAAACCCGGCCCGAGGTGTACGCCATGGGCTTCCGCAACCCGTTCCGCATCGGCATCGACCCGAAGACCGGGAAGGTGATGGTCGCGAACTACGGGCCGGACGCGGGGTCGCCGAGCCCGACCCGCGGCCCGGAGAACACGGTCGAGTGGGACATCCTCAACCAGCCGGGCAACTACGGCTGGCCGTACTGCATCGGCGACAACAAGCCGTACATCGACTACGACTTCGCCACCGGACAGTCCGGGTCCGCCTTCGACTGCGCGACGCCGGTCAACAACTCGCCCAACAACACAGGGCTGACCGACCTGCCGGCGGCGATCCCGGCGATGGTCTACTACCACTACTCGGCCGACGCGGCCTTCCCCGAGCTGGGCGGGGGCGGCGCGCCGATGGCCGGGCCCGTCTACCGGTATGACACGGATCTGAACTCGGACCGCAAGTGGCCCGCCTACTGGGACGGCAAGGCGATCTTCGGCGAGTGGAACCAGAACAAGCTGTACTCGTTCCAGCTCAACGGCGACGCGAGCCAACTGCTCGACATCAACCAGATCTTCGGCTCCATGAGTTTCCTGAAGCCGATGGACATGAAGTTCGGCCCGGACGGCGCGCTCTACCTCATCGAGTGGGGGTCCGGGTTCGGCGGCGACAACACCGACTCCGCGATCTACCGGATCGACTACGTGCAGGGCAACCGCGTCCCGATCGCCAAGGTCCAGGCCGACAAGACGGACGGGCCCGCACCGCTGACCGTGGCATTCTCGAGCGAGGGCTCGCGTGACCCGGACGGCACGACGATCACGTACGCCTGGGACCTCGACGGCGACGGCACGACCGACTCCACCGACCCCGCTCCGTCGCACACCTACAGCGACCCGGGCAACTACACCGCCACGCTCACCGTCACCGACGGCACCGGCAAGACCGGCACCGCGAGCGTGATCATCACGGTCGGCAACACCACCCCGGCCGTGACCATCGACGGGCCGCCCACCGGCGGGTTCTTCGATTGGGGCGACCAGGTCAAGTACAAGGTGACGGTCACCGACCCCGAGGACGGCACGATCGACTGCGACACGGTCCAGGTTCAGGCGATCCTCGGGCACGACAGCCACGGTCATCCGCTCGACCAGTACCACGGCTGTAGCGGCACCGTGCAGACCACCCTGTCCAGCGGGCACACCGAGGGCGACAACGTCTTCTACGTGCTCGAGGCCAGCTACACCGACAAGGGCGGCGCGGGCGGGGCCAACCCGCTGACCGGGCGCGCCCAGGTGATCCTGCAGCCCAAGCACAAGCAGGCCGAGTTCTTCACCTCGACCGGACGTACGGCCGACGGCGCCGGCACCGGCACGCCCGGCGTGCAGACCGAGCCCGCCGGCGACGACCAGGGCGGCGGCGAGGACATCGGGTTCATCGAGGACGGCGACTGGTGGACGTTCGACCCCGTCGACCTCACCGGCATCGACTCGATCCGGTTCCGCGCCGCATCGGCCTCGACCGGCGGCACCATCCAGGTCCGCTGGAACGCGCCGGACGGGCCGGTTGTCGGATCGGCCGACGTGCCGAACACCGGTGGGTGGCAGACCTACCAGGACTTCTCCGTCAACCTCACCCAGCCGCCCGGCGCGAGCGGGAAGCTCTACTTCGTCGTCCGCCGGCCGGCCGGCAGCGACAACACCGGCGGGCTGCTCAACGTCAACTGGGTCGACTTCGTCGGCAAGGGCCTGACCGACAACCAGCGTCCGGCCGTGACCGCGACGGCGACCCCCACCTCCGGGACGACTCCGCTGACGGTGGACTTCTCCGCCACGGCGACCGACCCTGAGGGCGACACCCCGCTGACGTACAAGTGGGACTTCGGCGTCGCCGGCGCGGCGCAGCCGACCACGCCCGACGCCTCGTACACCTACACCGCGGCCGGCACCTACACCGCGACCGTGACGGTCACCGACGCCAAGGGCGCGATCACGCAGAAAACGCTGACGATCAGGGCCGACGCGCCCAACCCGGCGTGCGATCCCGGCCAGCCCAGGCCCGCGCCGAACGACGAGTTCGACGGCACGGCGCTGGACGGCTGCCGGTGGGACTCGATCGTCCGGCCCGACCCGGCGGCCGCCCGGCTGACCGGCGGCAACCTGGAGATCGACACCTCGCAGGGCGACATCTACGGCTCCGGCAACTCCGGGCCGAAGAACTTCATCCTGCAGCGGGCGCCGGCGGGCGACTGGACGCTGGAGACCAAGGTCGACGGCAGCGCCTTCAACCAGGCCTACCATCAGGGCGGCCTGCTCGTGTACGCGGACGACGGCAACTACGTCAAGTTCGACTACATCACCGACAGCGCCACGGCCCGCCGTATCGAGCTGCGCAGCGAGATCGGCGACACGGTGCAGGACCCGCAACCGCAGGCCGGTGACCTCACGCAGGGCGTGTGGTGGCTGCGGCTCGTCAAGGTCGGCGACACCTTCCACGGGTTCGCCTCCGCGGACGGCCAGACCTGGACCGAGGTCGGGACCGGCGTACAGAACTCGGCCGTGGCGAGCAACGCCAAGGCCGGGGTGTTCGCCTTCGGCGTCGACCAGACGGCGTCGGTGACCGCCAAGTTCGACTACTTCCACCTGAGCACCGACCTCGCGGCGCCGACCACGACGGCGACCACCGATGTCGGCCTGCCCGGCACCGGCTGGTTCACCGGGCCGGTCACCGTCACGCTGGCCGCGCAGGACGCGGGCAGCGGCGTCGACCGGACGGAGTACGCGCTCGACGGCGGTGCCTGGACGGCGTACGGCGGCCCGGTCACGGTGTCCGGCGACGGTGCGCATACCCTGCAGTACCGGTCGGCGGACAAGGCGGGCAACGTCGAGGACGCGAAGACGCTGCCGGTCAAGATCGACGCCACCGCGCCGCTGACCACGGCGGCGTTCGCCCCCGGCAACGACGACGGGTGGCACATGGGCGCGGTGCCGGTGACGCTGTCCGCGGCGGACGCCACGTCCGGCCTGGCCGCCACCGAGTACAAGCTCGACGACGGTGCCTGGACGCCGTACACCGAGCCGGTCAACGTGTCCGGCGACGGCGAGCACACCGTGCTGTACCGGTCCACTGACCAGGCCGGCAACGTCGAGACCGACAAGGCGGCGACCGTCAAGATCGACGCCTCCGGTCCGACCGTGCTGGTCAGCGGCGTGGCCGACGGACAGCTCTACGGCGACAGCCAGGACGTTCGGATCGGCTGGCAGGCCACCGACGCGACGTCCGGGCTGCAGACCGTGAGCGGCACGCTCGATGACCGCCCGTTCCTGTCCGGCACCCTGCAGGCCCTGTACGAACTGTCGCTGGGCCGGCACCGGATCGCGGTGACCGCCACCGACAAGGCCGGCAACCAAACGTCGGTGCCGGTGGAGTTCTTCACCGCCACGTCACTGCGTGACATGGCGAACCTCATCGACCGGTTCCGGGCGACCGGACGGCTGACCCAGGCCACCGCGAACAAGCTGCAGAACCAGCTCACGAAGGCGCGGCTGGCCGAGGCTACCGGCAAGGACGCCAGGGCCATCAAGGAATTGGAGAAGTTCAAGACCATGACCGCGGCGGTCTCCGGCACCGAGGTCACGGACACGCTCGTGCGCGACGCCAACGCCATGATCGTCCGGCTCGGCGGTACGCCCGCCGGCCTGCGGCCAAGCGAGGTGAAGGCGCTCCAGGGCACCGGGTGGGTCAAGGGCGACGCCACCCACCGTTGAGGGAGGACGACCAATGAGCAGGGAGCGAGCCCGCCGAGTGAGCGGAGCGGCCGGCGAGTCGTCGGGAGAGCCGTCCGCGCAGCGAACGAGAAGGGTGAGCGACCAATGAGCACAGGGGTCTGGCTGATCGGGGCGCGCGGGTCGGTCGCCACCACGGTGATCGCGGGGGCGGCGGCCGCCCGCGCGGGCCTGGCGCCGTCCACCGGGTGCGTCACCGAGTCGGCCGACTTCGTGGAAGCCGGTCTGCCCGGCCTCGGCGAGCTGGTCTTCGGCGGCCATGATGTCGCCGAGACCTGCTCGCCCAAGCGGGCGGAGCAGCTTGCCAGGTCCGGTGTGCTCCCGGACCGGCTCCCGGAGCTGGTCCACGACGATCTGGTCGCCGCCGATGCCGAGATCCGTCCCGGCATCGGCGCCGGCCAGGGCTCGGAAACGCAGGCGGAGACGATCGCCGCGATAGCGGCCGACATCGCCGCCTTCCGGGAACGCCGGGCGCTCGATCGGGTCGTCGTGATCAACGTCTCATCGACCGAGCCGCCGTGTGAGCCGCATGCGGCGCACACGGCGTTGCCGGCGCTCACCGCGGCCTTGGAGTCTAGGGCGGCGGTGCTGCCGCCCAGCTCGCTGTACGCATACGCGGCGCTGTCCACCGGGTGTGCGTACGTCGACTTCACACCATCGACCGGAGCCCGGCTGCCCGCCATCGACGAGCTCGCCCGGACAACCGGCCTGCCGTACGCGGGCAGCGACGGGAAGACGGGCGAGACGCTGGTGCGGTCGGTCCTGGCACCGATGTTCGCCCGGCGCGGGCTGCGGGTGCGGGCGTGGTCGGGCACCAACCTGCTGGGCGGCGGCGACGGCGCCACGCTCGGCGACCCGGCCGCGGCCGCCAGCAAGAACGCGTCCAAGCAGCGGGTGCTGGGCGAAACGCTCAGCTACCCGATCGAGGGCGAGGTCCACATCGACAACGTCGGGGAGCTCGGCGACTGGAAGACCGCCTGGGACCACATCCTGTTCGACGGCTTCCTCGGCGTCCGCATGACCTTGCAGTTCACGTGGCAGGGCTGCGACTCGGCGCTGGCCGCCCCGCTCGTCCTCGACCTGGCCCGGCTCATGGCGGTGGCACACCGGGCCGGATGTGCCGGGCCGATGCGCGAGCTGGCCTTCTTCTTCAAGGATCCGGTCGGCACGACGCAACACGACCTGAGCGCCCAGTACGAGACCCTGCGGACCTGGGTGGAAAGCCTATGAGCGAGCCAGAGGCGCGCGGCGCGGGCTGGACCGAGGAGCGCGCGGAGCGAGGGACGAGCGAGCACGTGACGGGGGAGGCGCGCGACTCTAGCGCGCCGATGGCTGAGCGGGGGGCGCTGAAGTCGCGGGACCTGGTCGAGCTGGTGCGGGCGCCGGCGGCGCTGACCGTGCCGGGTGACGTCCTCGCGGGTGCCGCCGCGGCGGGCTGGCCATTTGGTCGCGCGACGGCGGCGCTGGCCGCCTCGTCGGCGTGCCTGTACTGGGCGGGCATGGCGCTCAATGACTACGCCGACCGAGAGGTCGACGAGGTGGAGCGGCCCGGACGGCCGATCCCGTCCGGGCGGGTCACGCCGCGATTCGCGCTCGGGCTCGCCGCCGGGCTGACCGCCGCGGGCGTCGGGCTCGCGGGGCTGGCCGGGGGCCGCCGGGCACTCGGCGTCACCGGGCCGCTCGCCGCCACCGTCTGGGCGTACGATCTCGTGCTCAAGCAGACCCGGGCCGGTCCGGCGGCGATGGCCGCGGCGCGTGGGCTCGACGTGCTGGTGGGAGCCGGTGCCGGACGGCTGCGCCCGGCGGTCCCGGCCGCCGCCCTCGTCGCGTCGCACACGCTGGCAGTCACCGTGCTGAGCCGGCGCGAGGTGTCCGGCGCCGATCCGCGTCTGCCGCGGGCGACCCTCGCCGCCACCGGCCTCATCGGCGCGGCCACCGGCCTCATCGGCATAGTCACCGGCTCCACCGGCATGGCCAGCGGCTCCACCGGCATGGCCAGCGGCCGCACCGGCATGGCCAGCGGCCGCATGGGCGCGGCCACCGCTTACACCGGGCGGGGGTCTCGCCGGCGGGCCGGGCGGCTGCTGGGCGCCGGGCTGCTTGCCGTGTACGGTGCGACGTTCGGAAAGGCGCAGCTCGACGCCGTACGCGACCCGGCTCCGGCACGGATGCAGCGGGCGGTCGGCGCCGGCATCCTCGGCCTGATGCCGCTGCAGGCCGCGCTGGCGGCGGGCGCCGGGGCGCCGGTCGCCGCGGTCCCGGTGGCGGCCGCGTTCCCGCTGGCCCGGCGGCTGTCGAGGCGGGTGTCCCCGACATGAGGTTCGGCTACGGGACGAACGGGTTCGCCAACCACCGGCTCGACGACGCGCTCATGATCATCGCCGACCTCGGCTACGAGGGGGTCGCGCTTACGCTCGACCACCATCACCTGGACCCGTACGCGCCCGACATCGCCTGGCGGATCGACGTGCTCGCCGACCGCCTCGACGACCTCGGGCTCGCGGTGGTCGTGGAGACCGGCGCCCGCTACCTGCTGGACCCGTGGCGCAAGCACCAGCCGACGCTCGTCTCGGAGCAGGGCGTCGACCGCCGGATCGAGTTCCTCACCCGCGCGGTCCGGATCGCCGCCGACCTGGACGCCGAGGCCGTGTCGTTCTGGAGCGGCGTGGCGCCGCCCGGCATGCCGCCCGGCGAGGCGTGGCGGCGGCTGACCCGCGGCTGCGCGCAGGTGCTCGACATGGCGGCCGCCCTCGACGTACGGCTCGGCTTCGAGCCGGAGCCCGGCATGGTCGTCGCCGACCTCGACGGCTATTTCGAGTTGTGGAGCGCGCTGGGCGAGCCGGAGCCGTTCGGCCTCACCCTCGACATCGGGCACTGCCGGTGCGTGGAGGCCGACACCGTGCCCGACTGCGTACGCCGGGCCGGTCCGCGACTGGTGAACGTGCAGATCGACGACATGCGGCGCGGGGCGCACGAGCACCTGGAGTTCGGGGACGGGGAGATCGACTTCCCGCCGGTGCTGGCCGCGCTCGACGAGGTCGGCTACGACGGCCTGGTCGCCGTGGAGCTGCCCCGGCACGGCCACGCGGCCCCGGCCGTCGCCCGCCGGTCATTCGACTTTCTCCGCCGTGCGTGCCCCGGCGTACAGGAGGTGCCCACATGACCATCGAGGAGCTGGCCGCGACACTCGCGCCCCGGCTCACCGCCGACGCGGCGGCGTGGCTGCGGGACGCGCGGGCCAAGGTGGCCGCGGACCCGGCCGCGATCCGCACGCTGTTCCCGGCCGCCGGGCGGCGCTGCGGCCGCGCCCCCCTCACGGAAACAGGCGAGGGCGCGGAGGAGGCGACCGGATGGACCGTCGACGACGCCGCCCGGACCCTGATGATCTCGGCGCTGTCCGGCTCGGCGATCGAGCAGGAGATCGAGGACCTGTACCGGTACGGCGACGCCGCCGAGAAGCGGGGCGTCCTGCGCGCGCTGGCCGTGGTCGACCCTGTCAAGAAGCTGGGCGCCGGGGCGCTGCCGATCGTCCGGGACGCCCTGCGCACCAACGACACCCGGCTGGTCGCCGCCGCGCTCGGACCGTACGGCGCGCGGCACCTGGACGCCGCCGCCTACCGCCAAGGGGTGCTCAAGTGCGTGTTCACCGGCATTCCGCTGGCCGGCATCGCGGGCCTCGACAGCCGTACCGACGACGAACTGGTCCGCATGCTCCGCGACTTCGCCGACGAGCGGATCGCGGCCGGACGGGATGTCCCCGACGACGTATGGCTGGTCGTGCCACGCGATCTCGCCGCCCCCCCGGAGGCCCCCAAGGAGGCATGACGTGCGCATATTCGACCCCCACATCCACATGACCTCGCGTACCACCGATGACTACGCGGCGATGCACGTCGCCGGGGTGCGGGCGGTGATCGAACCGGCCTTCTGGCTCGGCCAGCCGCGCACCTCGGTCGGCAGCTTCGTCGACTACTTCGACGGCCTCGTGGGGTGGGAGCCGTTCCGCGCCGCTCAGTTCGGCATCCGGCACCACTGCGCGATGGCGCTCAACCCGAAGGAGGCCAACGACCCACAGTGCACCGGGGTGCTCGACGTGCTGCCGCGCTACCTGGCCAAGGACGGCGTGGTGGCCGTGGGGGAGGTCGGCTACGACTCGATGACGCCGGAGGAGGACGACGCCTTCGCGCGCCAGCTGGCGATGGCGATCGAGCACGACCTGCCCGTCCTGGTGCACACCCCGCACCGCGACAAACTGGCCGGCACGCTCCGCACCCTCGACGTGGTCAAGGAGTCCGGCATCCCGCCCGAGCGCGTCGTCGTCGACCACCTCAACGAGCTGACCGTACGGCCCGTACTGGAGTCGGGCAGCTGGATGGCGTTCTCCATCTATCCCGACACCAAGATGGACGAGGTGCGCATGGTGCGCATCCTGCGGCAGTACGGCACGCAGCGGATGCTGGTGAACTCCGCGGCCGACTGGGGGCGCAGCGACCCGCTGAAGACCCGGGCGACCGGGGAGGCGATGATCGCCGGCGGGTTCACCGAGGACGCGATCGACCTGGTGCTGTGGCGCAACCCCGTGGAGTTCTTCGGGCAGAGCGGCCGGCTGGACCTCACCGAATCCGACATCGACGCCACCGCGACGTTCGAGGGCAACTCGATCCTGCGCGGCGCCCGGGCGGGGTGAGCGAGGTGCGCTTCCGGCACCCCGACGGGACGATCGTGCACCTCGCCTACTGCACCAACGTGCACCCGGCCGAGGACCTCGACGGCGTTCTCGATCAGCTGGCGCGGTACGCGGAGCCGGTACGGACGGAGCTGGGCGCTGGCCGGCTCGGCCTCGGGCTGTGGCCGGCCCGCGACGTCGCGACCGCGCTGACCGAGGATCCGGCGGCCGTGGCTCGATTGCGCGCGGAACTCGAGGCCCGCGGGCTCGAGGTCGTGACCCTCAACGGCTTCCCCTACCAGGGCTTCCACGCGCCCGTGGTGAAGCACGCCGTCTACCGCCCGGACTGGTCCGAGCCCGCGCGGCTCGCCTACACGGCCGACCTCGCGCAGGTGCTGGCCGGGCTGCTGCCCGACGACGCGGCGTACGGCAGCGTCTCCTCGCTCCCGCTGGCCTGGCGTACGCCGTGGACCCGTGAGCAGCGGTCGGCGGCCCAGGCCCAGCTCGCCGTGCTCGCCGAACGGCTGGCGAAGATCAAGGCCGCGGACGGCCGTACGGTTCGGGTCGGCTTCGAGCCCGAGCCGGGCTGCGTGATCGACACGACCGAGGACGCGGTCCGGGAGCTCGCCGGGGCCGTCGACCCCGAATGGCTCGGGGTCTGCCTCGACGTCTGCCACCTCGCCGTCGCGTTCGAGGAGCCGGCGGCCGCGCTGGCCCGGCTGGCGAACGCCGGGCTGCCCGTCGTCAAGACCCAGGCGTCCTGCGCGCTGGAGGCCGTACGTCCGGGCGACCCGGCGGAGCGGGCAGCGCTCTCGTCGGCCGCCGAGCCGCGCTTCCTGCACCAGGTACGCGAGCGCACGCCGGACGGCGTGCGGACGGCCGACGACCTCGACGCGGCGCTGACCGGCGAGCTGCCCGGGGACGGCCCGTGGCGGGTGCATTTCCACGTGCCCGTGGACGCCGAGACGCTCGGGCCACTCCGTACCACCCGCCCGGTGCTGGCCGAGACGCTGCGTGCGCTGCTCGGCGGCCCCCGTGCGCGCACCCACCACGTCGAGGTCGAGACCTACACGTGGTCGGTGCTGCCCGGCCGTATTCGTCCCACAGCCAGGCCGGACGATCCGCGCGGCCTCGTGGCGGGCATCGCCGCCGAGCTCGCCTGGACGCGCGCCGAACTGCTCGCCATCGGATTGGAAGAGGAGCCCCCATGAGCACGGAGCGAACCCGATCGAGTACGCGAAGTGGACGGGGCGAGGAACGAGCCCGGCCGCGTAGCGAACGAGGAGAGGTGAGCGACCCATGACCGCAGCACGCCCGCTGGTCGTCGTCGACGTCGTCGGACTCACTCCCCGGCTGCTGGAGCACATGCCGAACGTGCGGCGGGTCGGGACCGACGGGTTCACCGCGAACCTCGGAACGATCTTCCCCGCGGTCACGTGCTCGGTGCAGTCAACGCTGCTGACCGGGCTCATGCCGCGCGACCACGGGATCGTCGGCAACGGCTGGTACTTCCGCGACCTCGGCGAGGTGTTCCTGTGGCGTCAGCACAACGCGCTGGTCGGCGGGGAGAAGATCTGGGACGCCGCGCGCGGCGTCGCGCCCGGCTACAAGGTCGCCAACGTCTGCTGGTGGTACGCGATGGGCGCGGCCACCGACCTCGCCGTCACCCCGCGGCCGATCTACCACGCCGACGGGCGGAAGTCGCCGGACTGCTACACCGCGCCGGCGGGCCTGCACGACGAGCTGACCCGCGATCTCGGAGACTTCCCGCTGTTCACCTACTGGGGGCCGACGGCCGCGATCGACTCCTCGAAGTGGATCGCCGCCGCGGCGCGGCGGATCATGGCGGCCCACGACCCTGACCTCACGCTCGTGTACGTCCCGCACCTGGACTACGACCTGCAGCGGTACGGACCGGACGGGCCCGAGGCGATCGCCGCGGCGCGGGAGGTCGACGCCGTGCTCGGCCTGCTGCTGGCCGCCGCCCGCGCCCGTGGCGCCGCGATCGTCGTGCTCAGCGAGTACGGCATCACCGGCGCGAGCCGTCCGGTCGACGTCAACCGGGCGCTGCGCCGGGCCGGGCTGCTCGAGGTGTACACCCAGGCGGGCATGGAATATCTCGATCCGTGGACCTCGCGTGCCTTCGCCGTCGCCGACCATCAGGTGGCCCACGTGTACGTACGGGACCCCGCCGACCTGGCACGCGCCCGGGAGGCGGTCGCCGACCTGGACGGAGTGGACGAAGTGCTCGACGAGGCGGGCAAGGCGCGGTACGGCGTCGACCACGCCCGGGCGGGGGAGCTGGTCGCGGTGGCCGAGCCGGACGCCTGGTTCACGTACTACTACTGGCTCGACGACGGCCGGGCGCCCGACTTCGCGCGCACCGTCGAGATCCACCGCAAGCCCGGCTACGACCCGGCCGAGCTGTTCTTCGACCCCGCCGATCCCGCGGTCAAGCTGAAGGCGGCGGCCGCGCTCGCCCGCAAGAAGCTCGGCCTGCGCTACACGATGCAGGTCGTGCCGCTCGACCCCACCTGCGTCAAGGGCAGCCATGGCAGGCTGCCGGACCGACCCGACGACGGGCCGGTGCTGCTGTGCTCGGACGGCACGGCGGCCCGTGACGAGATCGCCGCCACCGACGTCAAGGATCTGCTGCTGCGGCTCGCGGGCCTCGGCCAGCCGACCGCGGCCGGTGATCGGACAGCCGACTGACATGACATCCCGCTGAGAGGACACCAATGCCACGACCCATCACGCTCTTCACCGGCCAGTGGGCGGACCTGCCGTTCGACGAGGTCTGCCGGCTCGCGTCCGAGTGGGGTTACGACGGCCTCGAGATCGCCTGCTGGGGCGACCACTTCGAGGTCGACAAGGCACTCGCCGACGACTCGTACGTCCCGCGCAAGCTGGAGACGCTCGACAAGCACAACCTCAAGGTGTGGGCGATCTCCAACCACCTCGCCGGGCAGGCGGTCTGCGACCACCCGATCGACGAGCGGCACCAGGGCATCCTGCCCGCCCGGCTGTGGGGCGACGGCGACGCCGAGGGCGTACGGCAGCGCGCCGCCGAGGAGCTGAAGAACACCGCGCGCGCGGCGGCCAGGCTCGGCGTCCGCACGGTGGTCGGCTTCACCGGGTCGTCGGTCTGGCACACGGTCGCGATGTTCCCGCCGGCGCCCGAGTCGATGATCGCCCGCGGCTACGAGGACTTCGCCGAGCGGTGGAACCCGATCCTGGACGTGTTCGACGCGGAGGGGGTGCGGTTTGCCCACGAGGTGCACCCGAGCGAGATCGCCTATGACTACTGGACGACCGTACGGACCCTGGAGGCGATCGGGCACCGGCCCGCGTTCGGGCTCAACTGGGACCCGTCGCACTTCGTCTGGCAGGACCTCGACCCGGTGAACTTCATCCTCGACTTCCGCGACCTCATCTACCACGTGGACTGCAAGGACGCGAAGGTACGGACGGGAGACGGGCGGCGCGGGCGGCTGTCGTCGCACCTGCCGTGGGCCGACCTGCGGCGCGGCTGGGACTTCGTGTCGACGGGCCATGGCGACGTGCCTTGGGAGGACTGCTTCCGGGCGCTCAACGAGATCGGCTACGACGGCCCGATCTCGATCGAGTGGGAGGACGCCGGCATGGACCGGCTGATCGGCGCCCCCGAGGCCCTGTCATTCGTACGGAGGCTGGCCGCGATCGAGCCGCCGGCGGCCGCCTTCGACGCGGCCTTCAGCTCCGACTGACCCCATCCCGCCGTGATCATGATCAAGGGTCCCCGGGAGCGTACGGTCGCTCTCGGGGGTGTGGGCACCATCACATGATCACGGCGGGATGGCCCACGTCTGTTCGCGGCCTGCTTACTTGTGGTGCCTGCTGGCCGGGCGGCGCCGGCGGCCGTACCACAGGCCGAGCCCGAGCGCGGCGGCGGCGAGCGCACCGCCCAGCGCCGCCGGGATCGCCCAGGGCAGGTGCTCCTCGCGTACGGGCTGCGCGGTGTTCGGCCCGGGCAGGACCGGCAGCGCCACGGCGGATCCGGAATCGGCCACCGAGGGAGTGGGCGTCGGGGTTCGCTTGTGCCGTGGCGTCCGCTTCGCCTTCGGCTTGCCCGGGACGTACGCGGAGATCGCGAACCAGTCGATGGCGAACTCGTTGGGGATTCGCGTGTTCGCGTTCGGCACTCCGGTCAGGGCGTCGCCGCTCGACAGCGCGAGCCCAAGCCAGCGCCGCCCGGTGAAGGCGCGGGTGCCGCGGTAGACCACCTGGCCGTCGATGAGCATCCGCGACCAGTGCGGCGCCCATTCGAAGGTGTAGGTATGGAAGCCGTCGCTGAGGCGCCGGGCGGTGTCGGTGCGGCTCACGCCGCTGCCGTAGCCGTTCGTGACGTACACGCGCTCGGTCCCTGGGGTGAGCAGCTCCATGCCCGACCAGTCGCCCTCGCCGCCGCGTGAGTTCTCCTTCTCCGGCCACAGCACCAGGTAGCTGTCCATGCCCTTGCCGTGCGGCACCTTGGCCCGGATATCGAACTTGCCGTACGTACGGGCCAGCGACCAGCAGCCGACGCCGCCGGTCGCGTACGTGCGGTCGCCGGAGCTCTTGCGCTGGATCCCCAGGTGCAGCAGGCCGCCGGAGACGCGGATCTGCTTCGGGTCGTACCAGCTGGCCGCCTCGCCGCCGTGCGGACCGCCGTAGCTGCCGCAGGTGCGGGGGAGGGAGCCGCCGGAGAAGTCGGCGCGGTACGCGGGTCGCCAGCCGGGCGGCACCGGCGCCGCCTGGGCCGCCTGCGCCGCATGGCCCACATGCGCCGCCTGGGCGGTGGTCGCCTGCACGCTGGTCGCCTGCACGGGAGGCGCGGCGCCGGCGAGCAGCGCGCAGGCCGCGGCCACGGCGAGGACGCGCGCGTTCGGCATGCCCGGCCTCCTGGGGGTTCGGCCGATCCGCCGATCGTAGTGAAACGCGTGGGACCTAACTGGCGAATCTCGACAAACCGGGCCACTGGGTCGAACGTCAGGCCGTCTGGAAGTCGCTGAAGTCGAAGCCGGGCGAGACCACGCAGGTGACCAGGACCTCCTCGTCCGCCGCCGGACGGGCCGCCTGCCACACGCCCGCGGGCACCAGCGCCTGGGGCTGCTGGCCGCGCTCGACGTCCGGGCCGAGCGTGATCATACGTACGGTGTCCGAGGCCGGGCTGTCTTCTGGCTCGTGCGGAATATCGTCGAATCCGCCGAGCAGCAGCGTCAGCGGGCCGCCCCGGTGCCACAGCCATAGCTCGTCGGACCGGACGGCATGCCAGATCGAGTGCTCCTCGGGCGGCAGCAGAAAGTAGATGCCGGTCGCGCTGGCCCGCTCACCCGGGTAGCCGTCGGGCCGGAACCGTGCCGGGGCCGCCCAGGTCTCGCGGAACCAGCCGCCCTCGGGGTGCGGCAGCAGGTCGAGTGCCTCGGCTGTTGCCGACCGGGTCAGCAGGGCATGATGCCGTCCGTCCGGACCCCGCTGAAAGAAGCGCATCCGGGCCACCGCCGAACGCTCGATCACGCCGGGCTGCGCGACCGAGGCGGGCGCAAGGGTGATGGCGATGACCTGGCCGTCGGCCGAGAGGTAGTCGGCCATGGCCAGCGTGTCGGAGATGGACTCAGGATCCTCCGAGGCCCAGGCGGCGGTGCCGTCGGCGGGCACGAACGGAGCGTCCGGCTCCGTCCGCCACGCCTCGAGCGTCGTCAGCAGCAACACGCCATCGACCCTAACGAAGACCAGGGAGCCCGCGAGACGGGAGGAATCGCCGCGACATATGCATGGTGGGAAGTCTGTGGTACTTCGCCGGAATTACTGGCCTAGCCGGGTTCCCACGCATGACACGCTGATCGTGCCGGCCTACACCGGTCGCCGTTGGATCGCGCGAAACGGAGCAGCAGCATGACCAGTCCGTCCACACTCACCGTCGGCGGAGACGCCGGCTACCTGCGCATCGCCACCGAGGAGGCGTTCGCGCCGCCAGAGATGATCGCGCAGTGGCGGGAGTTGCTGGACTCCGGGGTCGACAATCCGGGCTTCCAGAGCCTGACCGGCTTCTACACGAGTAGCCCCAGCGCGCGGGCCACGTTCATCATCGAGCGGCTGCAGGACCTGGGGGAGCGCCGGCTGGCCGACATGGACGCGACGGGCATCGACAAGGCGATCATCTCGCTGACCGCGCCGGGCACGCAGGTCTTCGACCGCGACCGCGGGGTCGCGATGGCCATCCTGGCCAACGACCAGCTCGCGGACGCCTGCAAGCGGTACCCCGACCGGTTCATCGGGCTGACCGCCATCGCGCCCCAAGATCCTCAGCATGCCGTCAAGGAGATCGAACGGGGCGCCCGGGAGCTCGGCTTCAAGGGCGTGATCATCAACTCGCATACCCAGGACGAGTACCTCGACGACCCGAAGTTCTGGCCGATCTTCGAGGCCGCCGAGGCTTTCGACACGCCGGTCTACCTGCATCCGACCGGGCCGTCCCGCGGCCTGATCAAACCGCTGCTGGAGGCCGGCATCGACGGCGCGATCTTCGGCTTCGGCGTCGAGACGGGCACTCACCTGCTGAGGATCATCGTCGCCGGCGTGTTCGACCGGTTCCCCAACCTCAAGCTCGTCGTCGGCCACCTTGGCGAGGCGCTGCCGTTCTGGATGTACCGCCTCGACTACATGCACAACGCGACGGTGCGGGCCAACCGCTACGAGTCGATGAAGCCGCTGGCCAGGAAGCCGAGCGAGTACCTGCGCGAGAACGTCTGGGTCACTACGAGCGGCATGGCCTGGGGGCCGGCGATCATGTTCTGCCGGGAGGTGCTCGGCGCCGACCACGTCCTGTACTCGATGGACTATCCGTACGAGTACGAGCTCGACGAGGTGCGGGTGCACGACCAGCTCCCCATCGGCTTCGAGGAGAAGAAGGCCCTGTTCCAGACCAACGCCGAAAAGGTCTTCGGGCTATAAGGCGTTACGCGCCGTAGGCGGCGGGGTTCGCGGCGAAGGCGTCGCGGCAGCCGGGTCCGCAGAAGTACCGCGTCCGGCCATCGTGCTCGACGTGCGGGCTCTCGTCGGTGATCGCCACCCGCATGCCGCATACCGGGTCGGTCGCCTCCCGTTCCGCGGTCGGCGGGGCGGGCACGCCGTGCCCTTCGACGTGCGGTCGTTCGGCCAGGATCTGGGCCAGCACCGACAGTGCGACCTCCGGAGCCGTACGGGCGCCGATGTCCAGGCCGGCCGGCGTGTGCACGCGGTCCGCGTCCGGCGCGTCGAGCCCGGCCACGACGGCCGTGCCCCGGCGCCGGCTGGCGATCAGCCCTACGTACGGCACCTGGGCGCGCAGCGCGGCCGTCAGCACGCCCTCCTCGTCGCGGCCGTGCGAGGCGACGACGACGGCCGTTGTGTCCGGCGCGATCGCCGCCGCCGGATCGGCCACCGCCCGCATGTCGTACCCCAGTGCGGCGCCCACGCGGACCAGCGAGCGGGCGATCGGCGCGTCGCCGTACACGTGCACGAGCACGGGCGGCAGCACCGCCTCCATGAAGATGTCGAGCGTGCCACCGGACAGGCAGGGGTTGCCGACGGTGACCACGCCGTCGGCGGCGGTCTCCGGCGTCTCGGTGGGGGTAATTCGCAGCAGCGTCGAGTCGCCCGTCTCCAGGAGCCGCAGCCCCTGGAGACGGACGGTCGACTCGGCGCACGTGCCGCCGACGAAGCCCTCGAGCGTGCCGTCGGGCAGCACCAAGGCCCGGTCGCCGGCCTTCGCGCTGGTCGGGCGCTCGGCGCGGACGACCGTGGCGAGCACGTACGGTGTCCGGCCCGAACGCAGTTCCTCGGTTCGAGAGAGCAGATCATTCACGTTATGGCCAGGTCGGTACGGAACGGGCGGCCCTGCATGGCTCGCCACACGTTGGCCGGCGTGAGCGGCATGTCGATGTGCCGCACGCCGCCCGGTCGCAGCGCGTCGATGACGGCGTTGACGACCGCCGCGGGGGAGCCCACAGTCGCCGACTCGCCGACCCCCTTGGCGCCGATCGGATGGTGCGGCGACGGCGTCACGGTCTCGCCCAGCTCCCACGACGGGCACTCGAGCGACGTGGGCAGCAGGTAGTCCATGAACGACGCGCCGAGGTGGTTGCCCTCCTCGTCGAACGCCATCACCTGCATGAGCGCCATGCCGACGCCGTCCGCGAGGCCGCCGTGGATCTGCCCCTCCACGATCATCGGATTGATCCGTACACCGCAGTCGTCGACCGCGATGAACCGCCGCACCGTCACCTTCCCGGTGCCCGGGTCCACGTCGACGACGCAGATGTACGCGCCGAACGGGAAGGTCAGGTTGGGCGGGTTGTAGACGCACGTCGCGTCCAGGTGCCCTTCCACGCCCTCTGGCAGCTCGACGGCGCCGTGCGCGGCCATCGCGATGCCCTGCATGGTCGCGCCGGAGCTCGGTTCGCCGCGGACGAACCACCGGCCCGGCTCCCACTCCAGGTCCTCCGGAGCCACCTCCAGCATGGCCCCGGCGACGATCTTGGCCCGCTCCCGTACCTTGCGCGCGACCACCGCGGTGGCGGCGCCCGACACGGGCGTGGACCGGGAGCCGTAGGTGCCGAGCCCGAACGGCGTCTGGTCGGTGTCGCCGTGCACGACCTCGACGTCCTCGGCCGGGATGCCGAGCTCCTGCGCGACGATCTGGGCGAACGTCGTCTCGTGCCCCTGGCCCTGGCTCTGCACGGAGATGCGCAGCACGGCCTTGCCCGTCGGGTGGACGCGCAGCTCGGCACCGTCGGCCATGCCCAGGCCGAGGATGTCCATGTGCTTGCGCGGGCCCGCGCCGACGGCCTCGGTGAAGAAGCTGACGCCGATGCCCATCAATTCCCCGCGTGCCCGTTTGTCGGCCTGTTCGGCACGGAGCTTGTCGTACCCGGCGATGTCCATCGCGTGCCGCAGCGCGCGCGGGTAGTCGCCGGAGTCGTACTCCCATCCGGTCGCGCAGGTGTACGGGAACTGCTCGGGCCTGAGCAGGTTCGCCATGCGCAGCTCGCCCGGATCCATGTCGAGCTCGTGCGCGAGGACGTCGATCATGCGCTCGACGAGGTAGACGGCCTCGGTGACCCGGAACGAGCAGGCGTACGCCACGCCGCCCGGGGCCTTGTTGGTGTAGACCCCGGTCACCGCGCAGTGCGCCGCCTGCAGGTCGTACGACCCGGTGAAGACGTGGAAGAACCCGGCCGGGAACGCCGTCGGCTGGGCCGTACCGTTGAACGCGCCGTGGTCGGCGATCACCTTGACCCGCAGCCCGAGGATCTTGCCGTCGCGGTTCGCGGCGACCTCGCCGTGCATGTGGTAGTCGCGGGCGAAGGACGTGCTCATGAGGTTCTCCGAGCGGTCCTCGACCCACTTGACCGGCTTCCCGGTGACGATCGAGCCGACGATCGCGCAGACGTACCCGGGGTAGATGCCGACCTTGTTGCCGAACCCGCCGCCGATGTCCGGCGAGACCACCCGGATCTTGTGCTCGGGCAGCCCGGCCACCAGGGCGTACAGCGTCCGGTGCGCGTGCGGCGCCTGCGTGGTCGTCCACACGGTCAGCTTGCCGGTGACCTTGTCCATGTCGGCGACGATGCCGCAGGTCTCCAGCGGCGCCGGGTGGGACCGCGGGTAGAGCATGTCCTGGGCGACCGTCACCTCGGCGTTCGCGAAGACCTGGTCGGTCGCCGCGGCGTCGCCCGACTCCCAGTCGAAGATGTGGTTGCCATGCTTATCTGCCGGCCGTCCCTCCAGGTCGTCGCGGATGACGGGGGCGTCGTCGTCCAGCGCCCGCCGGGCGTCGATCACCGGGGTCAGCGCCTCGTAGTCGACGTCGATCAGCTCCAGCGCGTCGCGCGCGGCGTAGTGGTCGTCGGCTACCACGAAGGCGATCTCCTGCCCCTGGAAGCGCACCTTGTCCGTGGCGAGCACGGCCTGGACGTCCTGCGACAGCGTCGGCATCCAGGCCAGGTTCAGGCCTTTGAGGGCCTCGCCGGTGATGACCGCCCGTACCTTGGGGTGCGCCTCGGCCGCCGTGGTGTCGACGGACACGATCCGCGCGTGCGCGTACGGGCTGCGCAGCACCGCACCGTGCAGCATGCCGGGCAGCTTGATGTCGTCGACATAGTTGCCCCGGCCGCGGATGAAGCGGGCGTCCTCCTTGCGGTGCATCGACCCGAAGCCGACGTGCCGCTCGGCCGTTTCGGTCATGACGGCACCTCCTGCGTTTGCCCGGGCACGGCCTGCGCGGCTTCGTGCTCGGCGGCCCAGCGGACGGACCGGACGATGTTCTCGTAACCGGTGCAGCGGCAGATCTGGCCCGAGATGGCCTCGCGTATCTCCAGCTCCGACGGGTCCGGGTTATGGTCGAGCAGCCACCGGGTGGTCATCATCATCCCCGGGGTGCAGAACCCGCACTGCAGGCCATGACACTCCGTGAAGCCCTTCTGGACGGCGTCGAGCTCGCCGTCGCGCTCCAGCCCCTCCACGGTGTCGACCCGCTTGCCGTCGGCCATGACCGCCAGCACCGTGCAGGACTTCACGGGCACGCTGTCCAGCCAGACCACGCAGGCCCCGCAGTTGGAGGTGTCGCAGCCCCAATGCGTGCCGGTCAGGTCGAGGCTGTCGCGGAGGAAGTGCACGAGCAACAGCCGCGGCTCGACGTCACGGACGTGCTGCTGCCCGTTGACGGTGACGGTGATGTTCATTGCAGGCCTCCCGCCCGCGCCACGGCCCTGCGCAGCGCCCGTGTCGTGAGCTCTCCCGCGAGATGCCGCTTGTAGTCGGCCGGTCCGCGCTGGTCGGAGGCGGGGTCGCAGTGCTCGGCCGCGAGCCGACCGGCCGCGGTCAGGTTCTCCTCGGTGGCCGGCTTCCCGCGTAGGAAGTCCTCGGCCTCCACGGAGACGAAGTGCGGCGCCCGTACGGCGGTGAGCCCGATGCCGACGTCGGCGACGACGTCCCCGTCGAGCCAGATGGCGGTCCCGGCCGCGGCCAGCGGCCAGTCGCCGACTCGCCGTTCCACCTTCTCGTACGCGCTCGATCCCCCCGGGTAGATCGGCACGCGGAGCTCGGTCAGCAGCTCGCCCGAGCCGACGACCGTCTCGTACGGCCCGGTGTGGAACTCGCGGATGGGCACGGTGCGCTCACCATCGGGCCCGCGGACGACGGCGGTCGCCCGGACGGCCGCGAAGGCCGCGGACAGGTCCTCCGACGGATCCGCCTGGCAGAGCGAGCCGCCGATCGTGCCGCGGTTGCGCACGATGGGGTCGGCGATCACTCGTTCCGCGTCGTGGAAGATCGGGAAGTGCTCGCCCACCACGGCCGAGCTGAGCAGTTCGGCGTGCCGGACGAGCGCGCCGATGCACAATGTGCCGTCGTCCATGCGGATGTACGACAGCTCGCCGACGTCGTTGATGTCGATGAGGGCGTCGGGCTGGGCCAGGCGGAGCTTCATCATCGGCAGCAGGCTGTGGCCGCCGGCCACCACCCACGCCTCAGTGCCATGCCTGGCGAGCAGCTCGATAGCGTCGTCGACGCTGGTGGCCCTCCTGTACTCGAAGTGTGCGGGTACCTGCATGTTCGGATCTTCATCCCGGCTCCGCCGCCCCACAACAACCAGATAAGCGAAGGCTTAACAGCAGGCCCCGGGGAGGACAGACTGGCGGGGTGACGCTGACGCAACTCGGGGCCTTTGTGCTGGTCGCGCGGCTCGGGTCGGTGAAGGCGGCCGCCCACGCGCTCGACGTGAGCGAGCCGGCCGTATCGCAGGCGCTGGCCGCGCTGCGACAGGACCTGGGGGACCCCCTCATCGAGCGCGGGCCGAACGGGATGACGCTGACGCCGGGCGGTGCCCGGCTGCTGCCCATCGCCTCGCAGATGGTGGCGCTGGGCGCGGAGGCGGAGGCCGCGGTGCGGGCCGCGCAGGGGAGGCCCGAGCCGCTGCGTGTGGTCGCGACGAGCACCATCGCCGAGTTCGTCACCGCCCCGCTGATCGACGCGTTCGCCCGCCGGGCGGGCCGGGACCTGGACGGGTCGTCCGGGGTGGCCGGCACGAGCGAGATGTCCGCGCTCGTGGCCAACCGGCTGACCGACATCGCGCTCGGGCCGCATCTCGGCGGCGACTCGGAGCTGCTCAGCGAGCCGGTCTTCAGGGCCCGGTTGATCGTCGTCGGCGGGTCCCGGTCATCGACCTCGACGTGGCTGGTCGACCCGGCGGCGACCGACCCGGGCAGCGAGACGAGCCGGCTGCTGCGGCGGCTGCGGGTGCCCGACGATCGGATCCGGGTCTACCCCAACCAGACGGCGGCCTGGGAGGCGGCCGCCGAGGGCGGCGGGGTCGCGCCGGCGTTCGCCCATCTGGTCGCGCATCAGATCCGCCGGGGCGAGCTGTCGGTCGTGGCCACCCCGGTCACGCCGATGGAGATCCGCTGGCACGCGACCACGCTGGGCGCCGACCGCCGTCCGCCGCTCGCTGGGGCGTTCCGGCGGTTTCTGGGTACACCAGAGGCCATGCACCTGATGAGGCAGCCGGGGGCCGGGATCCCGCCCTCGCGGTTCCGCCCACCGGTGTACGTGACGATCTGGAGTTAATCCTTCGGCAAAAATGATCTATTGCGGGTAAACTACACATATATTCCGGCCCTGGTCGGCCCGGAGGGGGCGCATTGGTCGCATGGCGTGCTGGTTGGGGGGCGGCTCCCACCAGAGGGACGGGATGAGCGCGCGCACGGCGACGGCTCGCCGCGACGCGGACACCGTGTCCGATCGCTGGAGATCTGGGCTGAACGAGCTCGCGATCGCCGCGGCCGTGCTCGTCGTCTACCTGGTCTGCGCGCACGGCCTCAGCGAGCCGCGGCGGGTCGCCGACGCCAACGGCATGCGGCTGCTCCGGCTGGAGCAATGGGCGCGGATCGACGTGGAGCGCCAGCTCAACGTGCTGCTCCGCAATCACCACGCCCTGGGGGCCCTGTCCGCATGGGAGTACGCCACCACGTACGTCCTCGGCGCGTTCGGCGTGCTCGTCGTGCTGTGGTGGCGGCGCAGCCCGCTGTACCCCTGGGCGCGGAACACGTTTCTGTTCGTCACGCTGATCGCGATCGCCTGCTTCGCGCTGTGGCCGACCACGCCGCCGCGGCTGCTGCCCGGCCAGGACTACACCGACATCGTCGCCATCCACCACCCGCCGATGACCTGGGGCACCAGCGTCGTATCGGCCGGTGGGGACCAGTTCGCGGCGATGCCGAGCCTGCACATCGGCTGGATCGCCTGGGTCGCCGCGGTCGCCATCAAGGCGCGGGCGCATTTCCTGATCAAGCTGTTGTGCCTGCTCGACCTGCTGGTCACGGCGGTCGTGATCGTCGCCACGGCCACGCACTACGTGATCGACATCGCCGGCGGGCTCGCGCTCATCCCGGCCGCCGTGCTACTGGAACGGGCCAGGGTCCGCCAGCGGGACCGGCTCCGCCGGCGAGCGTGGGCCTACCGGGCGGTCGTGCACCACGAGCTGCCCGGGTCGGCGCCCGCACACGGCCCGCCGCGGAGCCGCCCGCCGCGGGTGGCCGCCGAGGACGTGTTCTTCCTGTACGTCGAGAGCGCCGAGGTGCCGCAACAGGTCGGCGGCGTGGCCATCCTCGACGTCACCGCGGGCGCGCCGGTGCTGGCCGACGTTCGCGCGATGACGGCCGAGCGGCTGCCCCGGTTGCCCCGCCTGGGTCAGCGCATCGGCCTGTTCGGTCCGTGGCACCGCCCCCGATGGGTGGACGATCCGGACCTCGACCTGACGTGGCACGTACGTGAGACGACGCTGCCCGCGCCGGGCGGGCGGCGCGCGCTGGAGGAGTTCGTCGAGGGGCTGGCCTCCGGCCGGCTCGACCGCGACCGGCCGCTGTGGCAGTTCTGGCTGGTCCGCGGCGTCGGCCCCGGCGAAGAGGCGCTCGTCGTCCTGCTCCACCACGCCATCGCCGACGGCCTCGGCGTGATCGACATCCTCCGGCACATCCTCGAGCCCCAGCTGCCGGCCGTCTCCGGCGACCTGCCCAGCGGGCCCGGTGCGGCCGTCCGTTCCGTAGTCGGCACCGCGGGACTCGTCCAGCTGGCCCTCGACGGCGGAGCCCCCGCGATCTCGATCACCGGCCCGATGCGGCCGGACCGTACCTTCCGTACGATGGCGCTGCCGCTGGACCGGGTCCGCGACCTGGCCAAGACGGCGCACGTCCGCGTCACCGACATCCTGCTCGCCCTGGTCGGCGACGTGGTCGGCGACGTGCTGGTGCGGCGCGGCGAGGAGTCCGACGGCACGCTGCGGGTGGCCGTCCCGGTGAGCCTGCGCCCGCCCGCCCCCAAGGATCAGGGCAGGTCCGCGGTGCCGGGCAACCGCACCGCCGGGCTGCGCCTCGACGTCCCCGTCGGCCAGCGGTCCGCTCGCGACCGGCTCGCGACCGTCCACCGGTCGGCCGAGCGACGCCGCCGATCCGGCCGCGAGATCGCCAGCACCGGCGTGATCCGGGCGACCGGGGTGCTGCCGCCGCCGGTGCAGGCCGCGGCCGCCCGCTGGGCCTACCGGGCCAGGTTCTTCGGCGCGATCGTGTCGAACATGCCCGGCCCAACTGTGCAGTTGTCCTTCGCCGGCGCGCCGCTGCGCGAGGTGTATCCGCTGTTGCCCCTTGCCGACGGAGTTCCGCTGGCCGTGGGCGCGCTGAGCTGGTCCGGCCGGCTCTACCTCTCCGTTACCGCTGAGCCGCACCTGATGCCCGAGTCGAACGACTTCGGCATTAGGTTGCGGCAGGCCTTCGAACGCCTGGAGTCCGATGTCCGCCGCCATCGCGTTGAGCGTCCTCGCGGCGCTTCTCTTCGCGATCGCCGTCGCTTGCCAGCAGCGCGCCGCGAGCCGCCTGGCGCGTGAGAGCCCGGTCCGGCTGTCGCCGATCGGGCTCTTCCGCAGGCTGATGCGGGCACGGCTGTGGTTGCTTGGCTGGTCGGTGAACCTGGTCGCGTTCGTTACCCAGGCCGCCGCGCTGCACTTCGGGTCCATCGCGGTCGTCCAAGCGCTGCTGGTCACCCAGCTGATGTTCGCCATCGTGCTCGCGACCGTCGGCACCGGCGTCTCGGTCAATACCCGCGACCTGCTCGGCGCCGGGCTGGTGTCCGGCGGCCTCGCCGTGCTGCTGTCCGTACGGGGCGCGGCGCCGGGCACGGGGGCCCCGGACCGGCCGCGGATCCTGCTCGCCTTCGTCGCCGTCGCGGTGGCAGTGTTCTTCCTCGTCTCCGCGGCGTCGAGGTGGGACGACGCGCGGGGGGTCGCCGGCCGGTCTGCCTTGCTCGGCATCGCCTCCGGCCTGTGCTTCGCGTCGACGGCCGTGCTCCTCAAGCTCACGACGGCCGATCTGGTCCATCGGGGCGTCGCCGCGACCGCCGTCGACTGGCCGGGTTACGCGCTCGCCGTGAGCACGGCGGTCGGGCTGCTGCTGGGCCAGCATGCGTTCGCCGCCGGGCCGCTGTCCGCCGCGCTGACCTCGATGAACATGACCAACCCGGTCGTGTCCTATCTATTCGCGGTCCTCGCCTTCCATGCCCCGGTGCCCACCTCGCCCGACGTGCTGGCGGCGATCGCGGGCAGCTGTGCGCTGCTTGCGGGTGGCGTGACGATCCTGGCCCACTCGCCGTCCATGCGCCCGTACGGCAAGGCCGGGTCCGGTTACGATTCCAGGTCCGGCGCGCGGTCCCGGGGTGCGCTGCGGCGCCGGATGGTCGACCGGGCGAGACGCATCGGCAACCTTCGCACGACGGGCGCTGACTCGTACGAGTGAAAGGTTTTCTCTCGCAATCCGAGGAAAGTCGCGTTAAGATACATCTCGACTTTCGCTTGGAGGGGAACGGCATGGAACAGCCACTCGACCGCCCGGCTCCCGCGATCCGCGCCTCGGACCAGGAGCGGGACGCGATCGCCCAGCGGCTGCAGGCCGCCTTCGCCGAGGGCCGGCTCGACGACGGCGAGTTCGACGAGCGCATGCGTACCGCCCTCGCCGCGCGTACCAGGTCCGAGCTCGACGAACTGGTCGCCGACCTGCCTTCGACGCTCACCGGGGTGCCGCGTGCCGACGTGGCGCCGATGTCCGCGCCGAAGCGGCTGATGGCGTATAAGAGCTACGTACGCCGGGGCGGGCGCTGGCGGGTGCCGGCGCGCCTGTCGTGCGTGATCTACAAGGGCGGTGCCCTGCTCGACCTGCGCGCCGCCGAGCTGGACGGCCCGGTCACCACGATCCGGGCGATCGCCTACAAGTCGACCATCGAGATCGTCGTCCCGCCCGGCGTACGGGTCGAGATGGACGGCGTCGGGCTCTCCAGCGAACTCGACGCCGAGCCGGGCGCGGACGCCGCCGTCGTCCACGTGCGCGGCTTCGCGTACAAGGGCCTGGTCGTGGCGCGCGCGATGCCGTCCCAGCACTGAGACCTCCGGGCGCGATCAAGACGGCGCCGGGGGGAGACAGAAAGCGGCGGGGCCACGATTCCGCCAATCGTGGCCCCGCCGCTCAGGCGGTCCGCCCCGCCGGGTCAGCTCGGTGGGATGTGCAGGTTGACGCCGAGTAGCACGAGAAACCAGAGGAAGATCGCGAGTAGCGCGCTGCCTACGCGGCGCAGCAGGTCGAGGGTGATATAGCCATTGGTCCAGGCGACGAAGACGCCGACGATCACATATATAAGTCCGAGAAGGTTGAACCCTCGCATACGGATGGACATGCATTGACTCCTCATGGTGAGTGAGCGGTCGCGCGGCGGATGCCCTGAGTGGCAAAGGTGAAACCTTTTCTGAATTAGGGTCTAGCCCTAGACGAGCCCGGGACCGGTCCTAAACCGGATACGTTCCGACACCTGTGTAGCGAAGTCGCTGCACACAGCGATGACACAGACGAACGCCCCGGGTTCGGGGCGGCTTCATCACGGCGAGACCATGACCCGCCGGTGTGTCCGCGGGTCCGGTCTCACGACGGCGGCCGGAGACAAAGGCAGCGCTCTCCGGCCGCCGTCGGGTCCCTGCTCGGCGAGCTTCGCTCGCCTTCGCCGCGGCGCGCAGGTCCACCCGGGGGACGACCTCCGGACCCGAGCCCGGCTTCCCTAGGTGCTGGGGGTCGTACGGGCCGGTGGGTCAGGACAGCTTGAGCCGGACGACGCCGGGTTCGTGGTCGCTGGCCTGGTCGGCGTACTCGGAGTTGACGTGCACCACGTCGTACGCGTGCGGGCGCGCGATCAGCGCGGAGCTCAGCAGGATGTGGTCGAGAACCTCGGAGTTGCCTTCGAAGACGTACGTGTAGCGCTCCGGCAGCGGCAGCAGCGCGGGCAGGTCCCACAGCCCCGTGCCGTCGGTGAGCGTGCGCAACGGCGGCGACCACGGGAAATCGTTGAGGTCACCGGCGACGACCACATACGCGTTGCGGTCGACGGCCCGGACCGATTTGACGAAGTTCGCGACCGCCGTGGCCTGGCCGACGCGCTGCGGCTCGGTCGTCAGGGTCGGCGGCTGGAAGCGGCCGAACAGCGGCTGGTCGCCGCCCTTGGAGTTCCAATGGTTGGCCACCACGATCAACCGCCGGCCGCGCCAGGTGAACTCCCCGGCCAGCGGCTTGCGGCTGTCGGTGAACGCGGTGTTCGTCGGGTCGATCCGCCCCGGGCTGAGCGTCAGCCGGGCGTGCCCGCCGGCCTTGACCACGCCGACCGCGGTGACGGCGTCGCCGCCTGGCCGGTCGACGAAGGCGAGCCCCCGGTCCGTACGGAACAGGAAGCCCTGGCGGATGTTGCCGCCCGGCTCGCCGCCGTCGGTGTCGTTCTGCGGGTCGATGGAGCGCCACTCGTACGAAGGTCCGCCGACCGCGACGATGGCCGCGGTCAGCTTGGCGATGGTCTGGTCGGCGGCGACCGTGCCGTCGTTCGTCGCGCCGTTGTTGTCCTGGACCTCCTCGAGGTTGACCAGGTCGGGGGAGCGCAGGTTGTTGACGATCAGCCCGGCGAGGGTGTCGAACTTGGCCTGCGGGTTGGTCGGGGCCAGGTTCTCCACATTGAAGGTGGCCACGGACAGCTCGTTGCCGGCCGGGGCCCGGGTGACCTCGCGTGCCGGGCCGTCGGCCTTGGCCGCCGGCGTCGCGGTGACGAACAGCTTGTAGTTGCCGAAGCTGTAGTCGAGCACCCCGGTCACGGCGCCGGGGAAGTGGTCGCCGACGTTGACCTTCGGCGTGTGCGCCAGCGTGTCGTCGAGGAAGATCCGCTCGGGGTTGAAGTCGTTGGCCCGGGCGACGATGCCGCCGCGATGGGTCCGGACGACCGCGCCCGCGCCGTTGCGCGCCAGCACCGGGATCTCGCCGAAGTTGTTCGTCGGCCCCACGACGACCGAGTCGTCGAGCTCGAGGCGCATCCCTTCGAGGGACTCGTAGAAGTCGAGGCCGTCGCGGGCCGGGTCGAAGGTGCCCGACGTCTCGGCGTCGCCGGTCACGTCGTTCTCGATGGTCTCCCGCGGCGGCCTGCGGTCCTTGCCGATCACCGTCGGCGCCGGCAGCGGGTTGCCGCTGGAGACGACCGTTACCGTGGGCGAGATCAGCTCGGTGGTGGTGAGGTTCGTGGCGTCGTTGCCCGGGCGGAACTCCGACACGGTGCCGGTGACCGTGACGGCGTCGCCGACCGCCGCCGTCGGCCGGGTGCGGGTGAAGACGAACAGTCCCTCGGACGTAGCGGGGTTGATGTCGGGCTGCGGGTCCTGCATCCAGAACCCGTTGCCGGTCAGCGCCGTGACGATGCCGGGGACCTCGACGGACTGCCCGGCCAGCGGCGAGACGTGCGCGGCTCCCTGCACATCGTGGATGTGCACGGTGTCCGCGCCCGCCGCGGGCAGGGCCACGGCGACGGCAAGGCCCCCGGCGACGAGCGCGCCGGCGGCCAGGCCGGCGGCCACCGCCCTGCCTCGTCCGCTCCACTCCGAGCCGACTCGGTACGCGCGGCGTTGTCTGGCCATGACACCCTCCCCGTACGACTTATGGTGATTTTTCGTACCATGCGTCCGGGGTTGGGTGGCAGTTCTGTAGGAAACGACTCGATGACGGCTTCGTGAAGCCCGCCATCAAGGGACGTAACGGTCAGTCGAAAAGGACCACCTGGCGAATGACCTCGCCGTTGTTGAGGGCCCGTACGGCGTCGTTGAGGTCCTCGAACCGGATGCGCCGGGTGATCAGGCTCTCGATGTCGAGCTTCCCGCTCCGCCACAGGTCGACGAAGATCGGTACGTCGCGCTTCAGGTCGGACCCGCCGTACAGCGACGCCTTCATGCTCTTGCCGTCGAACAGCAGCGAGAACGCGCTGAGCTGCACGTTGTCGTCGGCCGCGCCGGCGCCGACCACGATCACGTCGCCGCCGCGCCGCGTCGCGTTCCAGGCGGTGGTGATGGCGGCCGCCTTGCCCACGACCTCGAAGGTGTAGTCGAACCCGGCGCCACCGGTGAGCAGGCCCTTCGTCTCGTCGAGGTTGTCGAGGGTGGCCGTGTGCGTCGCGCCGAACTGCTTGGCGATCGGGTGCTTGGCCTCGTTGGGGTCGATCGCCAGGATGGTCGACGCGCCCGCGATCTTGGCGCCCTGGATCACCGACAACCCCACGCCGCCGGCGCCCACCACGGCGACCTTGGCACCCGGCTTGATCTTGGCCGTGTTGAAGACCGCCCCCACGCCGGTCGGGATGCCGCAGCCGAGCAGCGCGGCGTACTCGAACGGCACGTCGTCGGCGACCTTCAGCACGCCCTGCCAGGGCACGACCATCTCGTCGGCCCAGGTGCCGCAGCCGGCCATGCCGAACGCCGGCGTCTCGCCACCGATCCGGAAGCGCGGGTTGCCGAACGACTGGAACAGGAAGGTCATGCAGAGGTACGGCTCGCCGCGCAGGCATTCGGCGCAGGTGCCGCAGTCGGGCGTCCAGTTGACGACGACGTGGTCGCCCGGCTTGACGTTGGTGACGTGGTCACCGACCTCGACGATCTCGCCGGCGCCCTCGTGGCCGATCACGGTGGGCGGGTTCGTCGGGAGGACGCCGGTCATCGTGGACAGGTCGGAGTGGCAGACCCCGGTCGCCTTGATCTTGACCTTGACCTCGTCCGGGCCCGGGTCGGTCGTCGTGACGTCGTCCCGCAGGTCGAGTTCCTTGTCGCCGACCTGCTGCAAAACCGCGGCTCGCACCGTGGTCACCTCCTGGGGAGAGACGCCACCAGGCGTCGGAGTGGCTGGGGATCTTGGCTGGTGGTGCTACTCGTCGAGGCTCAGCGCCGCCTTGGGGCAGGACCGAACGGCGTGCCGGACCTTGTCGGCGAGGCCCGCGGGCGGGTTGGGCTGGAGGATCGTCAGGTTGTCCTCGTCGTCGAGTTCGAACACCTCGGGTACGAGACCCTCGCAGACGCCATTGGCTTCGCAGACCAGCGGGTCGACTCGTACCTCCATCGCGTCCTCCCTGCTTTGGGTGTCCTAGGTCATCTTCCTGTGGTCCCAGGACGCGACGCGGACCGGCTCGACGACGATCGCGTAGCGCTTGGCACCCGTAGCCTCGACGAACGGCGCCACCTCGGCGTCCTCGATGTCCATCATGCGCCGGACCACCTCGGCGCCAACATACCGAATCTCATTCTGGTCCGTCAGCACCTTGGCGGTGCCGTAGATCAGCGCGCCGCGCAGCTCGAAGTAGTCCTCGCCGGTCTCGATGAGGCAGGTGACCCGAGGGTCGCGCTCGATGTTCCGCATCTTCTGCGACTTCTTGTATGTCCAGAACGCGATCTTGCCGTCGACCGGCGCGTAGAACATGGTCACGAGATGGGGAGTGCCGTCGGGATTGACCGTGCCGAGCTGCAGTTTGCGCTGCTCGGCGACCAGGGCGGCGACCTCCTCGCCGGTCATCACGACGCGGGCACGCTGGCTCATCCCGAAAGTAGAACACGTTTCAGTCTGGAGCGGCAAGGGTAGGCCCGGGCTGTGATCCAGGTGACATCGGAGGGCTCCGAAGCGCCGGCCATGCCCCCGGCGCTACTGCGGGCGGCAGCTGCCGCGAAGGGCTTCATGCCGTCGCCGGAGGGGCTCGCGCTATTCGAGACGGCACTCGAATACGGACGGCTCGGGCCGATCCTGGAGATCGGCACGTACTGCGGCAAGTCGGCGATCTACCTGGGCGCGGCCGCGGGCGAGATCGGCTCCGTCGTGATCACGGTCGACCATCACCATGGCTCGGAGGAGAACCAGGCCGGCTGGGAGCACCACGACCCGACGCTGGTCGACCCGCGTACGGGCCGGATGGACACGCTGCCGACGTTCCGCAAGAACATCGCCGCCGCGGGCCTGGAGGATCACGTCGTCGCCATCGTCGGTACGTCGCGTACGGTGTCCGGGCTGTGGAACACGCCGCTGGGCATGGTGTTCATCGACGGCGGCCACGCCGAAGACCTCGCCCAGGCCGACTACGACGGCTGGGCGCCGCACGTGCTGCCCGGCGGGGCCCTGGTGTTCCACGACATCTTTCCCGACCCCGCCGACGGCGGTCAGGCGCCCTACCGCGTCTACCTGCGCGCCCTGGACAGCGGCGCGTGGGACGAGCGCCGGGTCGTGGGCTCGCTGCGCGTGCTCGAACGCGTGCACGACGGCGACCCTCTCGGCTGACCCGCCCGCTACGGCGTCCAGGTTCTCGGCCATGACATCGACCACCCCGATCGCGCCTACAAGCACGATATATCGCGTTTTACCATCCCGCCGAGCCCGTGGCGGGGTCAGCCGAGGGAGCGGGCGGTGGTGGGGATGTGGGTGGGTTCGCAGCCGCAGGCGACGGGGTCGGCGGGGGCGCAGGGGCCGAGCGGGTGGCCGTCGATCTCTTGGAAGATGGTCGATCCGGGGGTCCCGCCGGCGAGGACGTCGGCGGCCAGGATCACCGCGGCGGCCGTGTAGGTGGAGCGGTCGCCGGGGAAGTGGCGGTCGTTGGCGAACTGGTAGCCCGTCCAGTACGAGCCGTCGTCGTGGCGCAGGTGCTGCATCGTCTGGAACAGGTCGCGGGCGCGGGGGTCGCCGATCGCGTGCAGAGTCATGACGAGCTCGCAGGTCTCGGCGCCGGTCACCCACGGCTGGTCGGAGACGCAGCGGCAGCCGAGATCATCGACCATGAAGGTGTCCCAGCCGGCGGAAAGACGCAACGCCGCCGCCGGGCCGCGCACCGGGCCGGCGAGGACGGGGTAGTACCAGTCCATCGAGAACCGGCTCTTGTCGGCGAAGGCCTCCTGGTGGCAGGCCACGACGTGGCCGAGCTGGTCGGCGGCGAGCTCCCAGTCGGGCTGCGGGTCGCCCAGTCGCTCGCCGAGTGCCACCGCGCAGCGCAGCGACTGGTAGATCGACGAGCAGCCGGTGAGCAGGGCGTGGTCGTCCGGAGTGCCGTCAGGGTGCCGCATCCAGATGATCTCGCCGCGCGGGGTCTGCAGGCCGAGCACGTAGTCGATGGCACGCCGTACGGTCGGCCACATCCGCTCCGCGAAGGACGTGTCGCCGCTGATCAGCCACTCGTGCCAGACGCCGACGGCGACGTAGGCCGCGTGGTTGGACTCTCCGCCGGGCTCGGTGACCTCGCCGATGACCCACTTCGCCGGCCACGAGCCGTCGGGCCGCTGGGTGGCGCGCACCCATTCGTACGCCCGCCGGGCCGGCTCGGGCAGCCCGGCCACGGTCAGCGCCATCGCCGCCTCGACGTGGTTCCAGATGTCCACGTGGCCGGGGACGCCATCGACCGGCGCGAACCACGGGATGGCGCCGGACGGCTCCTGCTGCGCGGCGATGCTGTGCGCGGTGGCGAGGAGATCGGCCGAACTCGGGGCAGCGGGCGCGTCAGGCCGCCGCATCCGCCGGCTCCTTCGTACGGCTACCGGCGCCCGTCGCCGGCTTGGTGAAGTAGACGACCACGCTCTTGCCGATGAGCGGGTTGAGCACGCGCTCGGCGGCCCGGGTGGCGAGCGGCCGCTTCATGATGTCCCAGACCAGGACCTGGTGGTACGCCTTGGCAATGGGATGCTCATTGTTCTGCACCCCGACCGCGCATTTGATCCACCAGTACGGCGAGTGCAGCCCGTGCGCGTGGTGGTGGCCGTTCACCTGGAAGCCGGTGGCCTTGAGCTTGGCCTCCAGCTCGGCCCGCGTGTAGATGCGCACGTGCCCGCCGGGCGCGGTGTGGTAATCCTCCGACAGCGCCCAGCAGATCCGTTCCGGCAGCCAGGACGGCACGGTGACGGCCAGCCGCCCGCCGGGTGTGAGCACGCGCAGCAGCTCGGCCATCGCCGACATGTCGTCGGGTATGTGCTCGAGCACCTCCGCCGCGATGATCTTGTCGAACGAACCGTCGGGGAACGGCAGGCGCAGCGCGTCGCCCTGGACGGTCTTGGCGGAGGCCCCGTCCTGGACCTCGCCGGCGTACTCCATCGCGCCGAGCATCTTCGCAACCTCGGCGAGCTCTGCGGAGTCTCGGTCGAAGGCCACGACGTGCGCGCCCCGCCGGTACACCTCGAAGGCGTGCCGACCGGCCCCACACCCCAGGTCGAGGACATGGTCGCCGGTACGGATGGGGAAGCGGCGGAAGTCCACGGTCAGCAGGGCAGTGCTCCTCTCCCGTCCGGGCGGGCGATCGCTCTCCGGTAGTGGCCGACGGTGGCCTGCGCCACGGCCGCCCAGGTGAACCGCTCCTGCACGCGCCGGTAGCCGGCGGCGCCCGCGTCCGCCCGGTGGTCGGCCGAGTCGTGCAGCCGGCGCAGCGCGGCCGCGAGGTCTTCGATGTCGCCGGGCCGGACGAGGACCGCGGCGTCGCCGACCACCTCGGGCAGCGCGCCGGTACGGCTGGCCACCAGCGGGGTGCCGGACGCCATGTGCTCCACCGCCGGCAGCGAGAACCCTTCGTACCGCGACGGGACGACGGCGACCTCGGCGCTGGCCAGCAGCTCGCCGAGCTCCTCGTCGCTGATGCCGTTGACGAACCGGACGCGGCGGCCGAGGGCGAGCTCGCGGACCAGCTTCTCGGTGGGGCCGTCCTTGGTGGGCTTGCTGACCACCACGACGTGTACGTCGCGCTCGGTGGCGATCTTGGCGACCGCCTGCAGCAGCACGTCGACGCCCTTCAGCGGCGAGTCGGCGCTGGCCACGGCCACGATGCGGCCGCGGACCCGCTCCCCGCGCGGGTGGAAGATCCGCGTGTCGACGCCGAGCGGCAGGATGTGCACGTCGTCCGGCGCGGCCTTGAAGTCCTTGACGATGTCGATCTTGGACGACTCCGACACCGTCAGGATCGGCCCGACCCGGCGGGCCACCAGGGACTGCATGCGGACGAAGCCGTACCAGCGGCGCTTGCCGAACCGCTCCTTGACCCCTTTGGCCTGGTCGATCTCGATGCGCCGGTCGACGCTGATCGGGTGATGGATGCTGGTGACCAGCGGTAGGCCGAGTCGCGAGATGCCCAGGTTGCCGAGGCCGAGCACCTGGTTGTCGTGCACGACGTCGAAGTCGTGCCGCCGGGCGCGCAGCGCGCGCAACGCCCGGATGCTGAACGTCAGCGGCTCGGGAAAGCCGCCGGTCTTCATGTGGGCGAACTCCAGCACGTCGACCCAGTCGCGGAACTCCCGCAGCGCCGGCGTACGGAACGGATCGTCGTCGCGGTAGAGATCCAGGCTGGCCAGCTTGGTCAACGCGATGTCGTCGCGGTCCAGCTCCGGGTAGGGCGGACCGGAGAGGATCTCGATATGGTGACCGAGCCCGGCCAGCTCCCGCGACAGATGCCTGAGGTAGATCCCTTGGCCGCCGCAGTGCGGCTTGCTCCGGTACGAGAGCAGGGCCACGCGCAACGGACTGTCAACGACCCCGCTCACCTACCACCCCTTAACGTGCCGCGAACCTGACCGGCATCTCCTTGATGCCGTTGATGAAGTTAGACCTTAGCCTGCGTACGTTACCCGTGAGTTCAATGTTGGGCATGCGGTCGGAAAGTGTTTCGAAGAGCACACTCAGCTCGAGCCGGGCAAGATGGGCACCCAGGCAGAAGTGGGGCCCGCCGCCGCCGAAGCCGATGTGCGGATTCGGGGTGCGGCCGATGTCGAACACGTCGGGCCGTTCGAACACCTCTTCGTCGCGGTTGGCCGAGGCGTAGAACACCACGACCTTGTCGCCCTCCGCGATCTTGCGGTCGCGGACGACCGTTTCCTGGGTGGCCGTACGGCGGAACAGGTTGACCGGGCTGACCCACCGTACGATCTCGTCCACGGCGGTCGCGACCAGCGACGGGTCGTCCCGCAGCCGGGCCCACTGGCCAGGGTGTTCGAAGAAAGCGAGCATGCCGCCGGACGCCGCGTTGCGCGTCGTCTCGTTGCCCGCGACGGCCAGCATCAGCACGAAGACGTCGAACTCGTTGACGCTCAGCTCGTCGCCGTTCTCGTCGGGCTGCAGCAGCTTGGTGACGATGTCGTCGCGCGGGTCCTCGCGCCGCCGCGCGCCCAGCTCGTTGGCGTAGGCATACAGCTGGGTGGCCGCGTCCATGCCCTCCTCGGGCGTACGCCGGAAGTCGGGGTCGTCGTAGCCGATGAGCATGTTGGACCATTTGAAGATCTTGTCGCGGTCCTCGGGTGGGGCGCCGAGCAGCTCGCAGATGACGTACAGCGGCAGCTGGGCGGCGATGTCGGCGACGAAATCGGCCTCGCCGCGCGGCGCCACCTCGTCGATGAGCCCGTGGCAGATCTCCCTGATGTGCTCCTCCAGCCGCCCGATCGTCCGCGGCGTGAATCCCTTGTTGACCAGGCTGCGCCGGCGCGTGTGCTCGGGCGGGTCCTGGTTGAGCATCATCATCCGCTGCATCGAGAGGTCGTCGGTGGCGGGCTCGTCGAACAGCGACAGCCGCCGGTAGGAGGAGAACAGCTCGGGGTGCCGCGAGACGTGGACCACGTCTTCGTGCTTGGTCACGGCCCAGAAGTCCGGCCACCCGCGCTGCCGGTCGCCGTGGTGGTAATACACCGGGTCGTGCTCGCGCACCCAGCGGAACTGGTCGTACGGGACGCCGCTGCGTAGATAAGTGTCCTGGTCGACGAGGTCGATCTCCATGGGCCGTTCCTCAACTGCGCCGGGGGGAAGGGGTGAACCGGACGGGAAGTTCCTTGACGCCCATGATGAAGTTCGAGCGCAGCCGGCGCACGTCTCCCGCCTGGCTGATATCGGGCATCCGCTCCCGTAGCACGTCGAAGATCACGGTCAGCTCCAGCCGGGCGAGGTGAGTGCCCAGGCAGAAGTGCGGACCGCCGCCGCCGAAGCCGATGTGCGGGTTGGGGTCACGGCCGATGTCGAACCGGGACGGCGTGTCGAAGATCGAGGCGTCCCGGTTGGCGGACGGGTAGAAGACGACGACCTTGTCGCCTTCCTTGATCGGCTTGCCGCCGAGCTCGGTGTCCTGGGTGGCGGTACGGCGGAACAGGTTGACCGGGCTGACCCACCGTACGATCTCGTCCGCGGTGGTGTTGATCAGCGCCGGGTCGTCGCACAGCCGCCGCCACTCGTCGGGGTGCTCGAAGAAGGCCAGCATGCCGCCGGCCGTGGCGTTCCGCGTGGTCTCGTTGCCGGCCATGATCAACAGCAGGATGAACATGGCGAACTCGTCCCGGCTCAGCTCCCGGCCCTCCTCGTCCGGGTGCAGCAGACGCGTGATGATGTCGTCGCCCGGCTTGTCCTTGCGCAACTCGGCCAGCTCGTTCGCATAGTTGAGGATCTCCGCCGAGACGGCCGCGGCGCTCTCGAAGGACGTGCCGTAGTCGGGGTCGTCGAAGCCGATCAGCTCGTTCGACCAGTCGAAGATCTTGTCGCGGTCCTCGACGGGCGCGCCGATCAGCTCGCAGATCACGTACAGCGGGAGCGGGGCGGCGATGTCGCGGACGAACTCGGCCGTGCCGCGCGGGGACACCTCGTCCAGCAGCTCGTGGCAGATGTCCCGGACGTGGCCCTCCAGCCGCTTGACCATCCGCGGGGTGAAGCCGCGGTTGACGTAGCTGCGCTGGTGGGAGTGCTGCGGGGGGTCCATGAACAGCATCATCAGCCGGTACAGGTCGATGGTGTCCTCGGCCGGTTCGTCGAACATCGACAGCCGCCGGTAGGAGGAGTACAGCTCGGCGTGCCGGGAAACGTGCACGACCTCGTCGTACGTGGTCACCGCCCAGAAGCCCGGGACGTTGTCGTCCGGGTCGTAGTGCCAGTGAACGGGATCGTGCTCGCGCAGCCAGGTGAACTGCTCGTGCGGTACGCCGCCGCGCTCATAGATGATGGGGTCGATGACGTCGATCTTGGGCGCGTCCATGATCGCTCCTCGAACTGCCGAGCGCTTGCTTGGTTTAGAACACGTTCTAATATCCTGCTCGGCCTCGTCAAGGTAGTGGCCCTGTGACCCCGCACGCAGTGGTCGAGGGCCGTCAGCGCGAATACGTCAGCGGGGTGCCGGGGTGGGCGTGGACCAGGCCGCGCCGCTCCAGGGTCCGTAGGTGGGCGGCCGCCTCGCCGGTCGCCATGCGGCGCATCATCGGGTGCATGCCGCGCCACGAGGAGTTCCACGTCATCCGCGTGGCGATGTCCCACAGTGTGGCCGGCTCGCTCGTCAGCAGCCCGGCGACCTCGGCCAGCCGCTCCTCGTGGTGGCGGGCGATCTCGGTCACGCGGCCCGCGATGCCGGAGAACCGGTGCTCGTGCGCCGGCAACGCGTCGATCGCGCTCCCGGAGCCGCCGGCGGCCGCGCCGAGATCGGCCACCCGGCTGAGCGAGTCGAGGTAATCCCCGAGGGGATCGACGTCGGGCCAGTCGTACGGATACAGGCCGATGTGCGGGGTGATGCGGGGCAGCACGTGGTCGCCGGTGAACAGCCGGCCGGCGTCCTCCAGGTGCAGGCAGATGTGCCCGGGGGAGTGCCCGGGCGTCCAGATCACCCGCAGCTTCCGGCCCGGCAGGTCGATGAGCTCGCCGTCGGCGACCTCGCGGTCCGGCTGGGCGGGCGGGTCGATCTTCCGCCCGCGATGCGCGCCCGCCTCGCTGTACTCCGTCAGGTCCGCCTCGCTGGCCCCGGCCGTACGCAGCGCGGCGAGGTCCCACTGGCTCCGGCCGCCTTCGGTGGCCGCCATCTCGCGGAACGACCGTACGATCTTCGCGTCGGCCTCGTGCATCGCGATCCAGGCGCCGGACGCCTCCCGCACACGGCCCGCGAGCCCGGCGTGGTCGGGATGGTGGTGGGTCACCACGACGCCGTACACGTCGGTGACGTCGAGCCCGAGCGCGGCCAGGCCGTCGTGCAGGGCCGTCCAGGCCTCCTCGTGCTGCCAGCCGGCGTCGATCAGCACCGGCCCGCGCTCGCTCTCCAGCGCGTATACGAGCGTGTAACCGAGCGGATTGCCGGGGATCGGGACGGGAACGCTCCACAGCCCGCCCCCCAGGGCTTCAGGTTCCGGTCGCATGCCTCAGACCCGCTCGATGATGGTCGCGGTGGACAACGCACCGCCGGCGCACATCGTGATCAGCGCGGTCGTGGCGTCGCGCCGCTCCAGCTCGTGCAGCGCGGTGGTGATCAGCCGGGATCCGGTGGCGCCCACCGGATGACCGAGCGCGATCGCCCCGCCGTTGACGTTGACCTTGTCCATGTCCGGACGATGTACGGAGGCCCATGACAGGACAACAGATGCGAAGGCCTCGTTGATTTCGACGATGTCGATGTCGTCGAGCGTCATCCCGGTGGATTTCAGGACGTTCGCCGTGGCCTGCACAGGGCCGTCGAGGTGGTAGTACGGCTCCGCGCCGACCAGCGCCTGGGCCTGGATGCGGGCGCGCGGCCGCAGGCCTTCCGCCCGGGCCCGGTCTTCGTCGAGGAGGAGTACCGCGGCGGAACCGTCCGAGATCTGCGACGACGTGCCGGCGGTGTGCAGGCTGTCGCCGACCGCCGGCCTGAGCCGGGACAGCCCCTCCAGCGTCGTCTCGCGCAGCCCCTGGTCGCGGGTGACCGTCCGGGTCCCGCCGGTGGGTGGTCCGTCCGCCTCAGCCGGCACCGGTGCCTCGATCGGCGCGATCTCCCGGTCGAACCGGCCGTCGGCCCAGGCCTTGGCGGCGAGCTGCTGGGACCGTACGCCGAACGCGTCGAGGTCGGGCCGCGAGAGCCTGCGCCGGGCGGCGATGCGCTCGGCGGCGGTGAACTGGTCGGGCAGGTCGATCGACCAGTCGTCGGGGCGCGGCTTCGCCGGCAACACGTTGCTTCCTAGCGGCGCTCGGCTCATGACCTCGACCCCGCAGCCGATCGCCGCGTCGACCACGCCGGCGTGGATGAGCGCGGCGGCGAGGTGGACGGCCTGCTGGCTCGACCCGCACTGGGCGTCGATAGTCGTCACCCCGGTCTCCTGCGGGAGGCCCGCGTACAGCCAGGCGTGCCGCCCGACATGCCCGCCCTGCTCGCCGGCCTGGGTCACGCAGCCCGCGAACACCTGGCCGACGACCGCCGGATCGAGACCCTGGCGGTCGAGCACGGCGCGCATCGAGTGCGCCAGCACGGCCTGCGGCTTCAGGCCGGCGAGCCACCCGCCGCGCTTGCCGATGGGCGTGCGGACGGCCTCGACGATGACTGGGCTCCCCATGGCTCTCCTTCTAGAACGTCATTCCAGTACGACTGTAACTTGTTCTAGTTTGTTGTCGTAGGCCGAGGTGGTCAGGCGCGGCTCAGGACGAGGCCGCTGGTCGGTACGCCGGTACCGGCTGTGACCAGCACGTTCGCCACGTCGGCGAGCTGGTTGGCTGCGGTGCCGCGCACCTGCCGGACGGCCTCGGCGACGCCGTTCATGCCGTGGATGTACGCCTCACCCAGCTGACCCCCGTTCGGATTGACCGGGAGCCGTCCGTCGATCTCAATGCCACCATCCTTGATGAACTCCTTGGCCTCCCCGCGTCCGCAAAAGCCCAGCTCCTCCAGCTGGACGAGGACAAACGGGGTGAAATGGTCGTACAGGATCGCGGCCTGCACGTCCGCCGGCACGAGCCCGGACTGCCGCCACAGCTGCCCGCCCACGACGCCCATGGCGGGCAGCATCGTCAGGTCGCCGCTGTAGTAGCCGAACATCATCATCTGGTCCGGCCCCGAGCCCTGCGCCGCCGCGCTGATCACCACAGGCGGCCGGGAGAGATCGCGGGCCCGCTCGACGCCGGTGACCAGGATCGCCACGGCGCCGTCCGACTCCTGGCAGCAGTCGAGCAAGTGCAGCGGTTCGACGATCCACCGCGAAGCCTGGTGGTCGGCCAGCGTAATCGGCCGCTCGTAGAACCACGCCTTGGGGTTGGTGGCGGCGTGCCGGCGCATCGCCACCGCGACCCGTCCGAAGTCCTCGCTGGTCGTGCCGTACGCGTGCTGGTAGCGCCGGGCGTACATGGCCACCCACGCGGCGGGCGTGGCGAAGCCGTACGGCAGGTGCCAGGAGAACTCCAGCCCGAGCGAGGTCGGGGCCCGTTCGGTCGCGGTCGCCTGCCCGAACCGGTGCCCCGAGCGCTCGTTGAAGGCCCGGTAGCAGAGGACGGCGCTGGCCTGCCCGGTGGCCACCGCCATCGCCGCGTGCGCCACCGTGCCGCAGGCGGCGCCGCCGCCGTAGTCGACCCGGGAGAAGAACCGCAGCTCGGGGATGCCCAGCTCGCGGGCGACGGCGATCTCGGTGTTGGCGTCCTGCGTGAAGGTGACCAGCCCGTCCACATCGGAGGGCCGCAGTCCCGCGTCGTCGATCGCGGCGAGGCAGGCCTCCGCGGCGAGCTGCAGTTCGGAGCGGCCCGACTCCTTGGAGAACTCGGTGGCCCCGATCCCCGCGATCGCCGTCCGCCCGGCCAGGCTCACGCGGCCCCTCCTGGCTCGCTCACTGGCCCTCCCGCAGCCGTACGGTCGCGGTGATGTGATCGCCGAGGCTCACCGCGCCGCGGACCCGCATGGTCGTCGCGTCGGTCAGCCGGCCGGTCATCGTCAGCGTGTCCCCTGCGTACGCGGGGACGCCGAGCCGCAGCGAGATACCCGCCAGCACCGCGCCGGGCGCCGTCTCTCCTACGTACCGCTGCACCAGGCCCATCGTGGTCAGGATGTTGAGGAAGATGTCCTTCGAGCCCTGCGCGCGGGCCAGCTCGGGGTCGTGGTGCAAAGGGGTGAAGTCGCGGGTGGCCAGCGCCGTCGCGATCACGAACGTCGGCGTGAGCTCGATGTGCAGCTCCGGCAGCCCGTCGGGGCCTTCCATGCCCTCCTGGTCGTCCTCGGCCGTCGTCGCGGCGGGCTCCGTCGCACGGGCGGTCGTACTCCCCGCCGGGATCCACTGAGGCAGCGACAGTTCGTCGTCGACCCGCTCGAACGTGACCTCGACCGGCATGCCGACCCGTACGTCCGCGGGCGCGCACCCGAAGAGGTTGCCGACCATCCGTACGCCCTCGTCCAGCTCGATCAGCGCGACCACGAACGGCGGCTCGCGGCCGGGGATCGGCGGATGGTGGTGCACGACGTAGCTGTAGACCGTGCCGCGCCCGCTTGCCGTGATGTGATCGCGCTTGACCGCGTGGCAGTGCGGGCACATCGGGCCGGGCGGGTGGCGCAGCGCGCCGCACTCGGCGCAGCGCTGGATGCGCAGCTCGCCGTCGCGCGTCCCGTCCCAGAAGAACCGCGTGTCCGGGCCGATGGCGGGCCGCGGCGGACCGGCGGCGGCCCGTTTCGGCGCCGGCCCGCGCGGCTTGAACTTCAGCACGCGGAAGAGCATCTCGCCGACCCGCTCGTCGCCCGCGTACCAGGTCTGGTACCAGGTGACGAAGTAGCCTTCGCCGAGCGCCGTCCGCTTCGGCCCGGTGATCTCGCCGAACCGTGTCGTGGCGCGCAGCCGCTCGCCGACGCGCAGGTACCGGTCGTACGTCTGCTCGCAGTTGGTGGCGACCACCCCGGTGAAGCCCGCCTCGGTCAGCACATGCATGGGCCCGTCCGCGGCCACGCTCTCCCTGGGCCCGAGCCCGGGCATCGACCACACCTGGAGCATCGCCGGCGGCGCCGTCGTCTCCCAGGCCGGGTCGGTGTCGCCGATGGCCTGCGTCCAGTTGCGGATCATGGCCGCGTTCACTGCGTCCGGGCACGGTGGCGCCGGGCGTTCGCCGGCGGCGACCAGCCGGGCGGCCAATGCCATCAATTCCTCGTGCACGCCCGTCACCGTGGAGCTCGCGGCAGGCCGAGGCCGATCATCGCGATGATCTCGCGCTGGACCTCGTTCACGCCGCCGCCAAAGGTCAGCACGAGGCCGCCTTTGGCGCCCTTGTCGATCCGGTCGATGAGGTCGGCCGTGGCCGGTTCGCCCGGGTCGCCGAACCGGGCCAGCGTGTCGCCGACGATCCGGCCGACCTCCTGCATCCGCTCCGAGCCGTAGATCTTGGTCGCCGACGCGTCCGGCGCGCCCAGCCAGCCGAGAGCTTTGTCTCCCCGACCAACCTGCCCCGACCTACCGCCCGCGCTCGCCGCGACCTGCCAGTTGAGGAACTCGTTGACGCGCAGGTAGGCGTACACCTGGGCGACGGCACGCCGCACCGCGGGCTCCTCGATCAGCGGCCGCCCGTCCGGCCGGACGGCCGTGCGCGCCCAGGCCACGAACCGGTCGTACGTGTGCCCGATATTGCCGGCCGGGCCGAGCGTCACGCGTTCGTGGTTGAGCTGGTTGACGATGAGGTTCCAGCCCTTGTGCTCCTCGCCGACCAGCATGTCCGCGGGCACCCGTACGTCCTGGTAGTACGTCGAGTTGGTGTGGTGGCGGCCGTCCATGGTGACGATCGGCGTCCACGAGAACCCGGGATCCCTGCAGTCGACGATGAGCATTGAGATGCCCTTGTGCTTGTCGGCCGCCGGGTCCGTGCGGGCGGCCAGCCAGATGTAGTCGGCGTAGTGGGCGCCGCTGGTGAAGATCTTCTGGCCGTTGACGATGTAGTGGTCGCCGTCCCGTACGGCCGTGGTCCGCAGCGATGCCAGGTCGGTGCCCGCGCCCGGCTCGCTGTAGCCGATGGCGAAGTGGCACTCCCCGGCGAGGATCCCCGGCAGGAACGTCCGTTTCTGCGCGTCCGTGCCGTACTGCACCAGCGTCGGGGCGACGGTGTTCAGCGTGATGAGCGGGTACGGGACCTCGGCGCGGGCGATCTCGTTGGCGAAGATCTGCTGCTCGACCGGGCCGTAGCCGCGGCCGCCGTACTCCTTCGGCAGCGCGATGCCCAGCATGCCGTCGGCGCCGAGTCGCTTGCAGTGCTCCATGTACTTCGTGCCGAACGGATCGTCGGCGATCGCGGCGCGCTGGTCGTCGTTCAGGCAGCCGGAGAAGTAGTCGCGCAGCTCGGCGCGGAGCCGTTTCTGCTCGGCGGTCAGGTCTATGAACACAGGGCCCCAATCGTGTCGAGCTGTGCCTCCGCGCCGCCGAGCAGGTGGCCGTAGTGCTTGCCCCAGGCGAAGTACCGGTGCAGGGGGTAGGTCACGTCGACACCGAGGCCGCCGTGCAGGTGCTGGCAGGCATAGAGCGCCTTCATCGCCGGATCGCAGGCGTTGTACGAGGCGATCGCGAGCACCTCGTCGACATCCTCGAGGTCGTGATGTAGCCGCCAGACGCCCGCCCACATGGCCACGTCGAGCGCCCGCTTGGCGATGTAGACGTCGCCGACCTGCATGGTCACGGCCTGGAACTCCGCGAGCGCCCGGCCGAACTGCTCGCGGGTCTTGACGTGCTTGGAGGTAAGGTCGAGCGCGCCGCCGACCACCCCGGAGATCGCGGCGACGGCCCCGGCCCGGGCGTACCGGCTCAGCGTCGCCCAGGCCCCGCCCTCGTCGCTGTGGCGGTGTTCGTCGCGGTGTTCGTCAGTGTGTTCGTCGTGGCCGCCGAGCCGGGCGTCCGGGCGGACCTCCACATCGCGCAGCGCGACGCGCGCCATGGGCTCGCCGGTCGCGGCGGGGTGCGGACTGAGCTCGACCGCCGGCGGCTCCACAAGGAAGACGTCAACGCCGCTGTCGGTACGCGCCGGCACGAGGATGTGCGAGGCCTCGGCCGCGTACGGCACGAAGGTCTTCACGCCGTTGAGGACGTACGCGTCGCCGGTCCGGCAGGCGGTAGTCCGCACCGTCCCGGTGCCGGGCTCTCGAACGGCGCCGGTCAGCACCGCGTCACCCGTGGCCACCCCTTCGAGCAGCGCGCGCTGGTCGGGTGTGCCGTGCGCGGCGATGGTCATCGCGCCGAGTGCGAGCGAGGCGTACGCCGGGACGGGCGCGACATGGGCGCCGATCTCCCTGAGCAGAACGGCCAGCTCGACCGCGCCGAGACCCGCGCCGCCGGCCTCCTCGGGCAGGCAGGCTCCGAGCAGTCCGGCCTGGGCAAGCGCCTTCCACGTTACGGTGTCGTACGGCGCGCCGCTCTGCTCATGCGTCGTGAGCCGTTCCGGAGTCGCCTCCCTGCTCAGCAGATCATTGGCGAGCCCCCGCAGGTCTTGCTGAGCCTCGTCCAGCTCGAAGTCCACGCCGCCTCCCTGAGCGCCCGTGCCACCCCTAGCCAGGAAATTAGAACAGATTCTACTTAATGTCCAGCGCGGAGATCATGGTGAAGTCGGTCAGTATTAGCCAAGTAGGTCAGGGATTACTGATCTAGTGGCCGATTCAACTAGTTGCCGTGCGAACGAGATGAGATAACGTGTTCTCGCGAAGGCTGTAGGCTATTCCCGCGAGCACGATCGCAAGCAGGATCACAGCGGTGCGGCCATGGGGGTGCCGTGCCCTGGCGCGAGGGGGCCCCGCCCATGACCGCAGAGCCGACAGCGGCGAGCCATCACGGCGCGCGCTCCCGTGGCCAGCACCAACGCCGAAAGCGGATCGTGCAGGCGGCCGCCGCCCTGGCGTCGCGTGGCGGCGTCGAGGCGATGCAGATGCGCACCGTGGCCGAGCGGGCCGGCGTCGCGCTCGGCACGCTCTACCGCTACTTCCCTTCCAAGATGGACCTCGTCGTCGCGGTCGTCAGCGAGGAGCTCGACCTGCTCGAGGGCAGCCTGGAGCGGCGTCCGCCCCGGGCCACCGCCCCGTCGCGGCGGGCGGTCGAGGTGCTGATACGCGCCACCCGCGGGCTCATGCGCGAGCCCGAACTGGCCGACGCGCTGATCCGGTCGCTGCTGCTGTCCGACGTCACGACCGACTTCGGCGATCGCATGGTCGGGCTCCTGCTCGCCGCCGCCGTGGGCACAGACGCGGCCGTCCCCGCCGACGACCCGCGTCGCGTGCTGCTCGGCGCGCTGTCCAGCGTGTGGGTGATGGAGATGATCGAGATGCTCCGCGGCCACGCCACCAACGAGGAGATCCAGGGCCGCCTGGAGGTGGCCGCCGACCGCCTCCTCGCCGATCTCTGAAGGCCTGGATCACGACTTGGCACGTGACAACCCGAGGACGCGCAGTGAGGTGTCGTACGGCGCTAGCCTGGGCCACGTGACCGAACAGCAGAGCGAAGATGAGGGCGTCATCATCGAGTTCATCGATGCCAAGGACGCGCCCATCAAGCACAAGGAACTCTCCGAGCGCGTGGTCGTGATGCGGGACGCCAAGAAGCCCGACGGCCCGACTCTGTATTTCACCGAGGCCGAATGGGATGCCTTCGTCCTCGGCGTCAAGGACGGCGAGTTCGATGATCTTCTCGACGAGGAGCCGCCCGAAGGCGAGTGACCAGCTGGGCGCGGTGCCCGCGCCCAGCCTCGCCCCTTAATGGGATGTCTAGCCCGCCTTGGCCGGATAGTTGATGCCGTCCTCGAGCAGCGCGAAGAACTGGTCGAGCAGGTCGGAGAGCCGCTCGGCTCGAGGGAGTGGAGCGTTGCCGTGAATCCACACGTCGAAGGCGGCGCGGAACGCGCAGCTGCCGGCGCCCGCCGCCACGTGCGGCCGTAGATCCGTCGCGGGGTCGACCCCCATGCGCTCGGCGACGAGCCGGGTGATCTCGACCTGCTTCTTCTGCCCGTGCTCGAGGCTGCGGCTGAACACGGTCGGGCTGCTGTCCATCAGCTGCTGAATGCAGATGAACTTCTCCGGGTCGAGGCCGAACTCACCCTCCTCGCAGGCACGCATCATGGCGACACCTGCGTTGCGCATCGCCGTGATGACCGGCTCGTCCGACGGCCGGGCCGCGAGCGCCTCCAGGAGCGCCTGGAACTGATCCTCCTGGTAGGTGAGGACGACGTCCTCCTTGGAAGAGAAGTATCGAAAGAACGTACGGGACGACACGTCGACGGTGTCGGCGATCTCCTCGACCGTCGTCGCCTCGAAACCCTTCTCGGCGAACAACGTGAACGCCGCGTCGATGAGGGCCTCGCGGGTGCGCTGCTTCTTGCGCTCCCGGCGACCGGCCTGGGCTGAGTGGGTGGCCGCCGTAGTCATGCGCGCAGCATACGCCCTCAGTCACCGCGCGACAACAGTCAGGGACAGAATTTCGTCATGAGCTGAATCATGTCCTCGGAAGACCTAAGTCTGTTGACGACAAGTGTCATGTCATGACAATTTGGACCACGGTCACGAGAATCTCTTCAGGGGGCAACTATGTCTCAATCATCGAGCGCCACCGCGGTGGCGCCCGAAAGCCCGGACGCGTCCCCGCGCGCCAAACGACGTCGCGCCGGTCATGGCCATCCGTGGTTGACGCTCATCGCGGTCGCGCTCGGTGTGATGATGGTGGGTCTCGACGCGACCGTCGTCTCCATCGCGAACCCGGCGATCGCCCGCGACCTGCACGCCGACCTGGCCGGGCTGCAGTGGGTCACCAACGGCTATCTGCTCGCGCTGGCCGTGTCGCTGATCCCGGCCGGCAAGCTCGCCGACCGGTTCGGCCGCAAGAAGGTCTTCCTCATCGGGGTGGTGGGCTTCGCGCTCGCGTCGGTGCTGGTCGGGGTGTCCGGCAGCATCGGGCTCGTCATCCTGTGGCGGGTCGTTCAGGGTTTCGCCGGCGCGCTGCTGCAGCCGGCCAGCCTGGCGATCCTGCGCAACACCTTCCCCGCCGACAAGCTGAACGCGGCCATCGGCATCTGGGGAGCCACGGTCGGCATCTCGATCGCGGGCGGGCCCATCGTCGCCGGCCTGCTGGTCGAGAACGTCAACTGGGAGTCGGTCTTCTTCCTCAACGCCCCGCTGGGTCTGATCGCGCTCGGCGTCGGGCTCTGGGTGATCCGCGAGTCCCGCGACGAGGAGGCCAGCGGGTCGTATGACCTGTCGGGCGTCGCGTTGCTGTCCGGCGGCTTGTTCGCCCTCGTCTGGGGTCTGATCAAGGCCGGTCTGTACGGCTTCGGCGACCCGTTGCCGCTGTGGTCGTTCGTCGCCGCGGCCGTGCTGTTCGTCGCCTTCGTGTTCCGCGAGAGGCGCGCCACCCACCCGCTGCTGCCGCTGGGGCTCTTCCGGTCGATGTCGTTGTCGGCCGCGACGGTTCTGCTGATGCTCGGGGTCTTCGCGCTGTTCGGCACGATCTTCTTCATCACCCTGTACCTGCAGCAGGTGCACGGGATGAGCCCGGTCGACGCCGGGGTGCGCATGCTCCCGATGACCGGGATCTTCATCGTCGCGTCCCCGCTGGGCGGTGCGCTAACGTCGCGCTTCGGGCCGCGGGTGCCGTTGGCGCTGGGCATGTTGTTCACGGCGGTGGCGATGTTCGGGCTGTCCCGGATCGGCGTCGACGCCTCCTACAACGAGATCTGGCCGTGGTTCGTGCTGGTAGGCCTGGCGTTCGGCATGATCGTCACGGGCGGCACGGAGGCGATCGTCGGGAACGCTCCAGTCCACTTGGCGGGCGTCGCAGGTGGTCTGCAGCAGACCGCGTTCCAGGTGGGGGGCGTGATGGGCACGACCGTGCTCGGCACGATTCTGGCCAGCCGGGTCGGTGAGGTGCTGGTCGGCCGGCTGACCGGCGCCGGGGTGCCCGGTCCCGCGGCGGAGCAGTTGTCCGGCGCGGCACGGTTCGTCGGGCAGGGCATGGCTCCGGTTCCGCCGGGGGCATCGAGCCAGACCGCTCAGGCGATCACCACGGGCAGCCACCTCGCGTTCATGGACGGCTTCCAGACATCGCTGGCCGTCGCGAGCGCGGTGGCGGTGGTCGCGGCCGTCATGGCCTTCCTGGTCCGGCGCGGCCAGTCTCCGGTCGGGGAGACCGCGGCCGTCTGACCCGTACGGCACATCAGCACGGCACATCAGCACGGCACATCAGCACGGCACGCGCGGCCCACACCGCGCGTGCCGTGCTGTATCTGGCCGTTGCCGTGGCCGTACGGCTGAGGTAACGCGCGGCAGCTTCGGAGCCTGGACGGCGGTACGCGCGGCCGCAGGACCGGGACGGTCGTCAGCCGCCGAGGGTGTCGCCGAGGACCTTGCCGAGGATCGGGAGGTCGGGCAGCAGACCGCCGCCACCTCCTCCGCCGGAATGGCTCTTGGAGGGCGTCGGCGACGGGGTCGACGAGTCGGACGGGGACGCTGACCCGGAGCCGGACGGGGTGGCCGACGACGGGTCGGGCTCCGCCGACTGCCGCTGCGAGTCGGGGGACGGGGAACTGCTGGACGACGGCGCCTCGGCGGCCGGAGCGTTGGTCTCCGCGGGCGCCGGCGCATCGCTGGGCGGGGTGTCGGCCGGCTGAGTCGCGGACGCGCTGGGGGAGACGTGGGCGACGGGGACCTCGCCGTTGCCGGGCTGCGCCGCACTGCCGGGCTGCCCGCCCTGGGGGGTCTGCCCGCCCCGGCTGTGCTCGGCCGTGGAGGGGGCCAGCGCGCCCTGCCCGCCGCCGGCGGGCGAGGCGTCGAAGTTCAGGGTGGCGCCGGCCGCCATGGCGCCGACGACCGCCGCCGCGCAGGCCGCGGCGACGCCGATCACGGGCGCGGCGGCGCGGGCGTGCCGGGCCGCCGGCCGGCCCTTCCGCTCGCCGTCACGCTGGGCCGTCGCCTTGGGCTGCGGCGAGATCACCACGAGCGGCGCCCGCTGGCGGGTCATGGTGCTCACGATCGCCTCGCGCATCCCCGCCGGAGGCGCCGGGGCCCGGCGGGCCAGCAGGACGCCGAGCGCGCCGCGCTCGAAGGCGGCGATGACATCTTCGTGTGCGGCCGTCGCCGGGTCGGCCAGCAGTACCTTGAGGACGGCCTGCTCGAGGCGGCCGTGGGCGGCGGTGACGAGCTGGATCGCCCTGGCCGGCGGGATGCCGAGCACGTGCGCCATGCCGTTGGGCGGCAGGTCGGCGGCCAGCACCAGCAGTTCGCGCTGGTCGGCGCGCAGCCGGGCGGCGGCGCGCAGCAGCGGGTCGCGGCCGGCCATCACGGTGACCGGACCGCGGCGCAGGCACTCCGCGCGGGCGCGCCGGTAGAGCCAGATCCGATCGGGCAAGGCGTCGTGCCGTGCGCCCTTGCGCCGCGCCATATCCGGGTACGTCGCCGCGGTGAAGACGTCTCGTACGGCCGCCGGGGCCGTGTCGCCGATCAGGGACCAACAGTAGGCATGCAGCCGGACCGCCTGCGTGTCGTACAAAGCCACGTACGCTTCCACGCCACCGTGCACACCGACCTCCTCGTCCCCGCCTGGTAACTCAACGTATGTTAAACGTCAGGCCATTGTCGGGGAAACAGGGACGCTTGTAGCTGTTGTTACGTGTCGTGGCAGATGTGGTTCAAACCGCAGTTGTGATCATTCCTCCCGAACTGCGCTCGTTCCGCTGAGCAGGCGGCGCGGGTTGGTGACGCGGAGCGCGTGCCTGCCCGCCGGCTCCGGCGGGCCGTCGTACGGGGCGGCGTAGGGGCGGTCCGAGCCGAGGACCACCATGTCGCCGCCGAGCGCCTCGATGACGGCGCGCACGGCACGCGGGCCGTACGACGAGGTCTCGACGAACGCACCCGGGTCGACCTCGGCGGGCCCGCCGGCGCGCGCCGCGTAGCGTTCCCCGTGCAGCGGCCCGAGCCCGGCCAGCAGCGCGAAGCAGACGCGCAGCCGCGGATGACGGGGCCGGCCGAACGCCCGGAAGGCGTACCACACGGCGTGCATCTGCTGGACGTACGGCACCATCGCCGGCCACCAGCCGGGTTCGGTGTCGCCCGCGACCCGCGAACCGCCCGGATGCACGAACAGCGGGAGGTCGCGATCCTCCAGCAGGGCCAGCAGTGGCGCGCACCGCTCGAAGCCGGATGCGTCGGCCAGCGCGGTGGCGGGCAGTTGCAGCCCCGCGAAGCCGGCGTCGAGGTCGCGGGCGGTCCGCGCTGCGTCGATCTCGCTCAGGCAGGAGCTCGCCCAGGCCCCGAACGGCTCCGGCAGCGCCAGCGCGTCCGCATGGTAGGCGTCCAGCAGCGGCCGGGCCTGCGCCGGCGGCAACCCCTCCACGCCGAGCGGCGACGACAGCGACACCAGCACGCGGTCGAGGCCGTCGGCACGGGCGAGCGCGCCGCGCCGCTCTGCGTCGTGGTCGGCCGGGCTCAGTTCGTACGGCGGCTCGCCGGCGACGTGCAGGGTCCAGTCGGTGAGGTACGGCGGCGTGTCCCTGGCCCGCAACGCCGCGACGAACTCAGTGCCCCAAACGTGCTGGTGAACATCGAAACCCGGCATTTCTGAACCGTTTCACTGAATCGCCTCACTGGACCGCGTCAGTGAATCGATTCATCAAAGTTTTCGTCAAATCCGGCGGCTGACCTGTACCGACTCGTTCATTGCTAAGTAATCCGAATTGATGATTATTGATCCGGTTCAGTGGGGAAAGTTCGAATTTCGTGACCCATCGTTGGGTGCGCAGAACGAGCCGCAGAGGCGGCCGAGCCGAGGCTGAGCGGGGGGACGATGAGCGCGCCGCAGGCGCGCGGCGCGCGCTGGACCGAGGGGTGAGGCACGAGGACGAGGGAAGCGCGCGACCAGAGCGCGCCGAGGCTTGCGCGGGAGGCGCGGTGACCCGACTGACCGTCGACGCGGTGTACGAGTACATGGACGGGGTGTGCTTCAAGACCGGTCCGCCCGGCACGGTCGGCGTCGAGACCGAGTGGCTCGTCGTCGATCCCGGGCACCCGTCCCGGCATGTGCCCCTCGCTCACGTACGGGACCTGATGGCGGCCGCCGGACCGCTCCCTGAGGGCAGCCGGCTGACCTTCGAGCCCGGCGGACAGCTGGAGCTGAGTAGCGCGCCCCGGTACGGCCCGGCCGCCGCCTGCGAGGCGATGAGCGCCGACCTGGCGCGCGCCCGGCGGTACCTCGCCGTCGGCGGCGTCGCGTTGTCGGGGATCGGCGTGGATCCGCGCCGGCCGCCGCGCCTCCAGGAGACCGCCGAGCGCTACCGCTGCATGCTCGCCTACTTCGGGACGGCTGGGCTGGCCATGATGTGCACGACGGCCTCCGTGCAGGTGTGCCTGGACGTCGGAGCAGACCGGGCCGACGCCGTACGCCGCTGGCGGCTGGCGCACGCGCTGGGCCCGACGCTCGTGGCGGCGTTCGGCAACTCGCCGGTGCAGAGCGGCCGGCTCACCGGCCTGCGCTCGACCCGCCAGGCGATCTGGGCCCGCCTCGACCCGGGCCGTACGCTGCCGGTCCGCCGCGCCGAGGTGACCGCGGACGACCCGGCCGCGGCATGGGCCCGGTACGCCCTCGACGCGCGAGTGATGCTCCGGCGCGACCCGCGGCAGGGCTGGGTGCCGAACCCCGGCGTGACGTTCCGGGAATGGCTGGCAACGGGCGAGCCGACGGTCGACGACCTCAGCTACCACTTGTCCACGCTGTTTCCACCGGTAAGGCCGCGTGGCTGGCTCGAGCTGCGGATGATCGACGCGCTGCCCGAGCCGTACTGGCGGGTGCCCGTCGGCGTGGCCGCCGCGCTGCTCGACGACCCGCTGGCGGCCGAGGAGGCCCGAGCCGCGACGGAGCCGGTCGCGCAGCGCTGGACGGCGGCCGCCCGCGACGCGCTCACCGACCCGGCGCTCGCCCGCGCCGCCCGTACCTGCTTCGCCGCGGCCCACGCGGCGCTGCACCGGCAGGGCGCGAAGGTGCTCGCCGACCTGGTCGCCGACTACGCCGAACGGTACGTCGAGCGCGGACGCTGTCCGGCCGACGACGTGATCGATCCGCCGGTGCGGATGCCCGCACCCACTCCGGAAATAACCAGAGAGGACGTCTCGTGGCTGTCCCCGAAATAGTCGTACCGCGGCTGGACCCCGATGAGGCGAGCGCGAACGAGGGCGCGCTCAAGGAGCGGATCGCCGCCCAGTTGACCGCCGTGCGCGGCCGAAGTATCGGCCTGACCACTGACGCGCTCGACCACGCGGGCCTGACCGAGCAGGTCTCCCCGTTGATGTCGCCGCTGGTCTGGGATCTCGCCCACGTCGGCAATTACGAGGAGCTCTGGCTGCTGCGCGCGGCCGCCGGGATCGAGCCGATGCGGCCCGAGATCGACGATCTGTACGACGCGTTCGAGCATCCGCGGGCGGAACGGCCCACGCTGCCGCTGCTGTCGCCGCACGAGAGCACCGCGTACATCGCGGAGGTCCGCGCGAAGGTGCTGGACTCGCTGTCGCGCGTGCGGTTCCGCGCCGACGACCCGCTCACCGCGGGCGGCTTCGTGTACGGCATGGTCGTCCAGCACGAGCACCAGCACGACGAGACCATGCTGGCCACCCACCAGCTCCGCAAGGGCGCCCCGGCCCTGCTCGACCCGCCTGGAACCGCCCTGCACGAGGACGCGACGGACCTTCCGGACGAGGTGCTGGTCGAAGCCGGGCCGTTCGTCATGGGCGCGTCCGACGATCCGTGGGCGTATGACAACGAGCGCCCCGGCCACGTCGTCGACCTGCCCGCCTACCACATCGACACCACGCCGGTGAGCTGTGGCGCGTACCTCGCCTTCATGGAGGCGGGCGGCTATGACGACCCGGCCTGGTGGCACCCCGCCGGCTGGGAGTGGCGGAACACGTCCGGCAAGCGCGCCCCCGCCTTCTGGTCCCGCGAGGGCGGGCAGTGGCTGCGCCGCCGCTTCGGCCGTACCGAGCCGGTGCCGCTCGACCAGCCCGTACAGCATGTCTGCTGGTACGAGGCGGATGCATACGCGCGCTGGGCGGGTCGGCGGCTGCCCACCGAGGCCGAGTGGGAGAAGGCCACCCGCTGGGACCCGGAGGCGCGGCGGTCGCGGCGCTTCCCCTGGGGCGATGCGCCGCTCGACGCGAGCCGGGCCAACGTGGGCCAGCACCTGCTGCATCCGGCGGCGGCCGGGTCGTACGCCGCGGGTGCGTCGGCGTACGGCGTCCGGCAACTGGTCGGCGACGTCTGGGAGTGGACGGCCTCGGACTTCGCCGGCTACCCGGGCTTCCGCTCCTTTCCGTACAAGGAGTACTCCGAGGTCTTCTTCGGCCCGGACTACAAGGTGCTGCGCGGCGGCTCGTGGGCGACGGACCCGTCGGCGTGCAGGGCTACGTTCCGGAACTGGGACTTCCCGATCCGGCGGCAGATCTTCGCCGGCTTCCGGTGCGCCCGCTCGGCGGCGGTTGTCTGATGTGCCGCCACCTCGGCTATCTCGGCGCACCGCGGACCCTGCACGCGCTGCTGTACGAGCCGCCGTACTCGCTGGAGCACCAGTCGTACGCCCCGCGCATGTCCGCGAACTGCCTGGTCAACGCGGACGGCTTCGGCGCCGGCTGGTACCACGGCGACCAGCGCGGCGACCGGCACGACGAGAAACGGGCCGTGCGGTTCCGGCGGGCCCAGCCGCTCTGGACCGACGTCTCGTTCGCCGAGGTGGCCAAGGTCATCGAGTCCGGATGCGTGGTGGCGGCGGTACGGTCGGCCACCCTCGGGTTCCCGGTGGACGAGTCGTGCGCCCAGCCGTTCCGCGCCGGCACGACGCTGTTCAGCCACAACGGCCGGATCGGCGACTACGCCGGGGTCGAGGCCAAGTTGCGGGAGCTCGCCGGAGATCTGGCCGCGACGCCCGACGCCCGCGCGCCCGTCGACTCGGCCGTGCTGTTCGCGCTCGCCGTACGGGCGTGGCGGTCCGGCGCCGCGCTCGCCGAGGGGCTGGCCGGCGTGGTCACGACCGTGTCCGACCTGACCCCGGGCCGGTACAACCTGCTCGCCGCGGACGGGTCCGCGCTGGCGGCGACCACCTGGGGCGACACGCTGTTCGTCCGCGAGCTGCCGGACGCGGCGGTGATCGCCTCCGAGCCGTACGACAACGAGCCCGGCTGGCGCGAGGTGCCGGACCGGTCGCTGGTCACCGCGGACGCCTCCGGCATCGCCATCACATCCCTCTGAGGCCCTTGAACAGCCAGGTGAAGGAGATTTAGATTTCGTGGAGCACTACCTGACGCCCGACGACCTCGACAAGGCGCTGCGGCAGGACGTCACCGAGGGCCTGACGGCCGTACCCAAGACGCTGCCGCCCAAGTGGTTCTACGACGAGCGCGGCAGCACGTTGTTCGAGGACATCACCCGGCTGCCGGAGTATTACCCGACGCGGCGGGAGCGGGCGATCCTCGCCGCCCGCGCGGCCGAGATCGCCGCCGCCACCGGCGCGGAGGCACTGGTGGAGCTGGGCGCCGGCTCGGGGGAGAAGACGCGGCTGCTGCTCGACGCGCTGACCCCGACCCTGCACACCTACGTGCCCGTCGACGTCAGCGGCGACTTCCTGGCGGCGGCCTCGGCGCAGATCGCCGCCGACTTCCCGGAGCTGGCCGTACGCGGGGTGGTCGCCGACTACGAACGCCACCTGCACCTGCTGCCGACCGGCGGCCGCCGGCTGATCGCCTTCCTCGGCGGCACGATCGGCAACATGGCTCCCGAGACCCGGATCGGCTTCCTCGGTGCCGTACGGGCGTCCATGGGCGACGACGACGCGCTGCTGCTCGGCGCCGACCTGGTCAAGGACGAGGGCCGGCTGGTCGCGGCCTACGACGACGCCCAGGGCGTGACCGCCGAGTTCAACCGCAACGTCCTGCACGTGATCAATCGGGAGCTGGGCGCCGACTTCGTGCCGGAAGCGTACGAGCACCTGGCGCTGTGGGACCCGGCCGAGGAGTGGATCGAGATGCGGCTGCGGGCCACCGGCGCGCAGACGGTCACCGTCGGGCAGCTCGACCTCACGGTGGAGTTCGCGGCGGGCGAGGAGCTGCGGACCGAGATCTCGGCCAAGTTCCGCCCCGACCGCCTGGAGGCCGAGCTCGCCGCCGCCGGGCTCGCGCTCGACGGCTGGTGGACCGACCCGGCGGGTGACTTCTCGCTGAGCCTCGCCCGCCCCCTTGGATAGGGCCCGCGCCGTTGGACGATCCCCAAACTAAGGATCGGTGAGGCCCAGGCGGCGGAGGTCGGCGACCAGCCGGGTCGCGAGGTACTGGTGCCCGGCGACGTTGGGGTGTACGCCGTCCCGCTGGATGTAGTGCCCCGCGTTGCCGGTGTGGGTCACCCGGTCGCCGGTGATCCACTTGCCGGCGAGCGGGTCGACGAAGGGGACCTCGAGCCCGCGGGCGGCGGCGGCGAGCGCGTCGCGGATCTCCAGCGCGGACGGATCGGGCGCGCCGCTGCCCCACATCGGCCCGATGAGCAGCAGCCGGGCCGAGGGCCACAGCCTGCGGATCTTCGTCAGCAGGGTCGTCGCAGCTGCCGCCACCCTGGACGGCGCGTACGAACGGTCGTTGTGGCCGCCCGCCACGATGACCATGTCCGGGGCGGGCCGCCAGGCGAGCTGCTCGTCGAACAGCACCTCGAACGGCTCGTGGGTCGCGCCGGGGGCGACGAACCCGGTGCCGCCGAGGCCGCCGATGATCACCTGCCAGCCGAGATCGCGTGCGGTGTCGGCGGCGTAGGACTGCTCGGGGACCGTCTCGCGGCCGCCGGTCGTATAGCTGTCGCCGAGGAACATCACGACGGGGGCCCGTACAGGGCCGGCGGTGGCGGCCGGGGCCGGCATAACGGCCCGGCCCTGTGCCGTACCGGCACACCCGCTCACGCATCCGCCGAGGAGGAGAACGGCGGCGGCAAGCCGGCGAATCCCCATACCACCACCTTTTCCGCGAGCGGGTCCGCGCAGATCATAGCGACCCTCTGGCGTGCGTCGTGGGTTCAATGCCGTGGCGCGCACCACTCGCGACGGACGAGGGGTGGACGAGGTCTACGGGACGCGCCCGAGCGCGTACTTCCGCGTTTACCGTCCGGCCATGGAGACGTTGACAACCGGTAACGTGGTGGGGCCAATGTGCCGCACGTGACGGGATCGCAGGCGACGGGCTCGGTTCGGCTGAGGGAATTGGACCTGCTGCGCTTTTTGGCCGCGGCGGCCGTCCTGGCCTATCACCTGACCGGGTTCGCCGGCCTCGGCCCCTGGCCCGACCCGGCGCGCAAGACGTTTCCCGGGGTGAGCCCGGTCACCGGGTACGGCTACCTGGGCGTCGACCTGTTCTTCATGATCAGCGGCTTCGTGATCCTGATGAGCGTCTGGGGGCGCGGGCCGGGCGACTTCGTGGTCTCCCGCATCGTCCGGCTGATGCCCGCGTACTGGGTCAGCGTGCTCCTCGGCGGCGCCATCTTCACCATCTGGGGCCTCGGCAACGGCCGCGTGGGCGCGGTGGTGCCGAACCTGACGATGCTGCAGGGCGGGCTCGGGGTGCGCAACGTCGACCCGGTCTACTGGACGCTCTGGATCGAGCTGCACTTCTACGTGCTGTTGGCCTTGCTCGCGGCGGTGGGCGTGACGTACCGCAACTGCCTCATTTTCATGGCCGGCTGGCTGTTCATCGGGTTGTTCGCGGACGAGGCCGACAACAAGCTGCTACAGGTGATCCTCCTACCCACGTGGAACTGCTACTTCATCTCGGGCATGGCGCTGTACCTGATCTACCGGTTCGGGCCCAACCTGCTGCTGTGGGGGTTCGTGGTGGTCGGCTGGCTGGCGGCGCTGCGCTGGGGCGTCTGGCGGGCGGGCGACATCTTCCGCGAGGGCGAGGACGGCGTCGCCGCCGTCCTGATCACCGGCATCTTCGTGGTGATGATCCTCGTCGCGACCCGGCGGCTCGGCCGGCTACGGTGGCCCGGTCTCACCGCGCTGGGCGGGCTCACCTACCCGCTCTACCTCATCCACCAGCAGATCTCGCTGCCGATCCTGGACGCCGTCTACCCGACTCTGAACCGGTGGGCCGCCCTGGCGGTGGTCACCGCGGTGGCGTTGCTGAGCGCGTACGTCCTGTACCGGTTCGTCGAGCGGCCGGCCCAGGCCTGGCTGCGCCCGCGGCTGCGCGACGCCCTCGACCGGGTTCGGACGACCTCGCAGGTGTCCCAGGCCATGGAGGACCGCCGCCGGCGCGAACCGGCGCGTACGGAGGACACACGTCATGGCGGGGGCTCGGAGCCGGTTGTATCCGACGAGCAGCCGGCGACGGCGCTGCCCGCGCAGCGCAGTTCTGTCGGCGAGGCTGTCTAGAGTGGACGGATGCCGGCTCGGCGCAAGCGCGCGACCATCCGTGAGGTAGCGAAAGCGACCGGTCTGTCCCCAGCGGCGGTCTCCTACGCGCTCCGGGGCATCCAGACCTCGGAAGAGACACAGGAGCGGGTGCGGCGCGCGGCGGCCGAGCTCGGCTACGAGGCGCACCCCATCGCTCGTGCGCTCGCCAGCGGCCGCAGCGGCATGGTGGGCCTGCTGTGCGGCTCGCTGGAGGACTTCTGGCAGCAGTCGCTGGCCGTGGGCATCGGCCGGTCGCTGCTGGCCCGCGACCGCTACGCGATCATCCTCGACGCGGCCGGCGACCCCGAGCGCGAGGTGACGCTCGCCCAGCGGCTGCGCGACCAGCGCGTCGACGGCCTCATCGTGCAGCCGCTCGACCCGTCGGCGCCGGTCTGGGCGGAGCTCTCGGACGCGCTGCCGGTGGTGTCGATCGGCGACGGGCTGCGCGGCGGCCACGCCCATGGCGAGGTCGTGTTCGACAACCGGCGCGGCGTCACCATGGCCTTGGAGCATCTGCACGGGCTCGGCCATCGTCGCGTCGCCGTGCTCACCCCGACCAGGGCCAGCACCCCGGACCGGCCCGCCGACGTGCACGTGAACGCCGAGGCCGAGCGGCTCGGCCTCGACGTGTCGGTCGTCCCGTCGCCGCAGGCGCTGCCGGTCGCCTCGTCGGTGGCCTGCGAGGTGCTCAAACGGCGGCCGGGCCCGACCGCGGTGTTCTGCTTCACCGACTCGATCGCGTACGGCGTCTACGCGGCCACCCGCGAGCTGGGCATCGACGTGCCGGGCGACATCTCGGTCGTCGGCTACGACGACCACCCCATGTCGGCGCTGCTTACCCCGCCGTTGACCAGCGTCGACTGGGACATCGAGGGCATCGTGCACGCGGCTGTACGGGTCGTCGTCGGCGCCATCGACGGCAAGCCCCGCAAGCGCCGCATCGTGTGCGAGCCCAGCCTGCGCCACCGAGAATCGACCGGCCCGCCCGCCACCTGACCAGGCCGGCCACCTGACCCAGACCGGCCACCTGACTCGGGCCGGCCACCGGGCGCGCCCGGGTCGGCCGCCTGACGCCTTCCCGGGTCAGCCGCCGAGGCCGGCCTGCGCCAGCCAGTCCTTCGCCACCGTCGCGGGGTCCTCCTTGTGCGCGACGCGGGTGTTCATGTCGAGCAGGTCCTGGGTGTCCAGCGCGGCGGACACGTCGTTGAGCGCGTCCTCGGACGTGGTGTCGACTGCCGTCCGGTAGACCAGCGGGATCACGTTCTGCGCGCTGAACAGGCGCTGCGGGTCCTGCAGCACGACGAACTTGTTCTCCTTGATGGCCGGGTCGGTGGTGAAGATATCCGCCGCCTGGATCGCGTCGGCTTTGAGCAGCTGCACCATCGCGTCCTGGTCGTCGGTGCGGAAGGCCCGGAAGTCCTTGAAGTTGACCCGGTACTTCGCCAGCAGCCCGATCAGCCCCTGATGCCGGGTCTCGAACTCCGGCGGGCCGCCCATCAGCAGCTCGGGAGCCGCGTCCGCGAGGTCGGTGAGCGACCGCAGGTCGTACTTGTCGGCGGTCTTCCGGGTCACCGTCACCGAGTCCTTGTCCTCCGCGATGGCCGGATGGAGGATCTTCAGGCTCCCCGGCAGCGTCTTCCGCAGCAGACTGTCGATCTTCGAGGTGGTCGTGGGGCCGGTGTCCGTGATGCCGGTGCCGCTGACGTACGACGACAGCGCGCCGTTGTACTCCGGAATCACGCTGATCGTGCCCGCGGCGATCTGGTTGAAGTAGGTCTCACGGTTGCCGAGATTGAACCGCCTGGTCACCCGGAAGCCCTTGGCCTCCAGCGCCTGCGCGTAGATCTCGGCCAGCAGGGCGTTCTCCGGGAAGTTGGCCGAGCCCACGGTGAGGTGCGGCGGCGCGGGCGGGGGCGGCTGGTGCGTCGTCCGGCTCGGCCGGTCCGATGTCGTACGAGGGATGATGACCGCGGCCGACGCGCCGATCACGACGATGACGGCGGCCGCCGCCATCAGGTAGGCACGCCTGCCCCGCGCCCACCGGCCGCGCGTCCACCGCCCACGCCCGTTCGCCGGCGTTGCCGGGCCCGGAGCTGCCGGAGCTGCCGGACCGACCGGGACAGTCGGCGCGATCGAGGGCTCGGCAGCGGCCGGTTCGGCTTCGGCGGGAGGCCGGCCGCCGGCGGTGGCGCTCGGTGCGGGATCGATGGGGTGGGCCGGGTACTCTCCGGGGCGCTCTGGCTCGGCCGAGAGCAGCGCGTCCCACGCCTCGCGCGCCGTGGGCCGCTCGGCGGGATCCGTGGTGAGGCAGCGGGCGACCACGGCGTGGAGCGGCTCGGGGACGCCGTCGATCTCGGGCTCTCCGTGCCGGAACCGGTCCCCGGCGGGGTCCGCGTCGGTGAAGCCCGGGTGGCCGGTGGCGGCGTACGTCATGGTGACGCCCCAGGCGAACATGTCGGCGGCCGGGCCCGCGGGCAGCCCGAGCAGTTGCTCGGGCGCGCGGTAGGGCGGCGTGCCGACGGACCCGCGCACCTGGGTGCCGGCGTCCTCGAGCGCCTGCGCGATGCCGTAGTCGACGAGCGTGGGTCCGTCCGGGCCGAACACCACATTCTGCGGCTTGACGTCGCGATGGACGATCTCGGCCCGGTGCAGGGCGGCCAGGGCGGTCAGCGTCGCGATGGCGAGGCGATGCAGGGCCGCGCCGCCGAGCGGCCCCTCGTGCGATACGACGAACTGCAGCGATTTCCCGGGCACATACTCGGTCACGACGTACGGGTAATCGTCGTCGAAATCGGCGTCGAAAATCTGGGCGGTACCGAACAGCGGTACCCGGCTCGTCGCCCGTACCTCGGTCAGCAGCCGGTCGCGACCCGGCGAGCCCGTTGCCAGCCGGGTGTGCAGCACCTTGACGGCACGCCGTGTGCCACCGTCGGTCTCGGCGAGGAAGACGACGCCATGGCCGCTGTCGGCGATCCGGCCGACGATCCGATATCGGCCGATGTGCGCTGGGTCCCCGGCACGCGGGGAATCCCACTCCGGCATCACCGTTCCCTCCTCCGCCCCACTGAAATCTTCCCAGTCAATTGCGACCGGAAGACGATTTCATGGCTCATCCATGAGGGAAACTCACCGCGCGGTAAGGACCGGCGCGGGCGCCGCCGGGCGCCCGCGCCGATCGATATCCGAGACTCAGGCGAGGCCGGACTTGCTGAGCCAGTCCTTGGCCACCACGTCGGCGTCCTTCTTGTCCACCGAGATCTGCTTCATCATGTCGAGCAGGTCCTGGGTGGTGAGCTTGGCCGAGACCGCGTTGAGCGCGGCCCGGGCCGTGTCGTTGACCGCCGACTTGTACACCAGCGGCGTCACGTTCTGCGCGCTGAAGACATGCTGCGGGTCGTCCAGCACGACGAATTTGTTCTCCGTGATGGTCGGGTCGGTGGTGAACAGGTCGGCCGCCTGGATCTTGTTGTCCTTGAGCAGCTTCACCAGGGTGGTCTGCGCGTTGGCGTCGAAGGGCTGGAACTTCTTGAACGACAGCCCGTACTTCTTCTCCAAACCGACCAGGCCCTGCGTACGCGTCTTGAACTCCGACGGCCCGCCGATGGTCATGTTCTTGGCCACCGGCTTCAGGTCGGCGATCGACTTGAGGTTGTACTTGGTGGCGGTCTGCTGGTTCACCGTCACCGAGTCCTTGTCCTCGGCCGCCGAAGAGTTCAGCATCTCCAGCGACGCCGGCAGCTTGGACTTCAGCTCCGCGTTGATCTCGTCGGTGCTGGCGGCGGTGCTGTTCTTGTCGACCGACGTGGTGAGCAGGGCGCCGTTGTACTCCGGCATTACGCTGATCGCGCCGGACTTGACCTGGTCGTAGTAGACCTCGCGGGAGCCGATGTTGAGCTTCTTGGTCACCTTGAGGCCCTTGGCCTCCAGCGCCTGCGCGTAGATCTCGGCGAGCAACTGGCTCTCGGGGAAGTTGGCCGACCCCACGATGAGGTTGGCCTGGCCGCCGCCGCCGCTCGGCTGGTTCAGCGGGTTGCCCGAGTTGTCGTCGCCCCCACCGCCACAGGCGGCAAGGCCGGAAAGGGTTAGCGCGGTCAGCGTCCCGACGACGAGACCACGGAGTGTGCGGGTCATGAAATAGCCCTTCCTTCCAGTTAAGGACAAGATTCAAGAGGTACGGGAAGCGCCTCGGATGCCGGGGGAGACGATCACCCGCCGCAGCCCGGTGAACCCGATCTGTACGGCGATGGCGAGCGCGACGACGAGCACGGAGCCGCCCACCACGGACGCGTAGTCCTTGCGGGACAGCCCGTCGACGATGTACCGGCCGAGCCCGCCGAGCCCCGCCACCGCCGCGATCGTCGCCGTCGCCACCACCTGGATCGCCGCCGTACGCAGGCCGAGCACGATCAGCGGCAGCGCGACCGGGGTCTCCACCCTGGTCAGCACCCGCCACCCCGTCATGCCCATGCCCTGGGCCGCGTCCTTGAGGTCTCCGTCCACCCCCCGAATACCCTCGTATGTGTTCACCAAGATCGGCGGGATGGCCAGCGCGATCAGCGGCACGATGACCGGGGTCAGCCCGATGGACGTCACCGTCACCACGAGCAGCAGCAGGCCGAGCGTGGGGATCGCGCGGGCAAGGTTCGCGATGCTGACGATGATGAACCCGCCGCGGCCCGTATGCCCGACGATCAGGCCGAGCGCCAGCGCGATCACCGCCGCGATCACCAGCGCCAGCACGCAGTAGCCCAGATGCTGGGCCAGCCGATGCGGGATCCCGTCGTCGCCCTGCCAATGGGCGGACGCGGTGAGCCAGTTCCACGCCTGGCGTACCTGTTCGGCGAAAACGTTCACAGCGTCCCCCGCCCGTGGTGGTCGGCGGGGTCGGTTGGTCGGGGAAGCACAGCCTCGGCGCGCAGCGACGCGCGGGCTTCCCTCGTCGCGTGCTCGCTCGTTCCTCGCTCCGCGCGCTCCTCGCTCATGTGGTCCTCCCGCGGGCGCGGGCCCAGGGGGTGAGCAGCCGCTGGGCGGCGACGAGCAGTCCGTCGGCGGCGATCGCGAGCGCGATGATCAGGACCGAGCCGACCACGATCGGCGTGGGGAAGTCGCGGGCGTAGCCGTCGATGAACAGCTGCCCCAGGCCGCCGTTGCCGATCAGGATGCCTACGCTGACCAGGCTGATCGACGCGACCGTCGCTACTCGCGCGCCGGCGATGACGACGGGCACGGCGATCGGCAGCTCCACCCGTACGAGCCGGCGCAGCGTCCCGAAGCCCATCGCGGTGGCTGCCTGCCGTACCGGCTCCGGTACCGAGCGCATGCCGTCCACCACGTTCGGCACCAGCACCGACAGCGTGAACAGCGTGAGCGGCAGCATCAGCGTCCAGTCGGAGAACAGGCCGGTGTAGGGGATGAACAGCATGAACAGCGCCAGCGTCGGCACGGAGTACAGGATGTTCGCGCCGGTCAGCGCGGGCGGGTAGACCGCCGGCCAGCGCGCGCACAGCACCCCGACCGGGATCGAGATGATCAACCCGAGCACCACGGGCACCAGTGCGAGCTTCAGGTGATGCACGGACAGCTGACCGAGCTCTTCGGTGTGGTCGCCGATCCAGTCCCACCTGATGAGCGGTTCGCCATCGGCGGCGAGGGCCGCGATCACAAGGATCACCCGGCCTCGGCGGCGGCCTCGGCCGCCTCGGCCGCCTCGGCCGAGTCGTCGGAGTAGAGCTTCTTCGTGTACCGCAGCCGCTTGAAGCCGCGCTCGCCGCCGAAGAACTCGGTGACGAACCCCTCGGCCGGCTTGGCCAGCAACTCCTCGGGCGTGGCGACCTGCGCCAGGGTGCCGCCCACCTGGAACACGGCGATCAGGTGCCCGAGCTTGACCGCCTCGTCGATGTCGTGGGTGACGAAGACGATCGTCTTGTGCAGCTCCGACTGCAGGCGCAGGAACTCGTCCTGCAGGCCCGTCCGCACGACGGGGTCGACGGCGCTGAACGGCTCGTCCATCAGCATGATCGGCGGGTCGGCGGCGAGCGCCCTGGCCACGCCGACCCGCTGCTGCTGCCCGCCCGACAGCTGGAACGGGTAGCGCTTGGCCATTTTGGCGTCGAGCCCGACCCGGTCCATCAGCTCCCTGGCCCGCGCCCGCGCCTTCTTCTTGTCCCATCCGAGCAGGTAGGGCACGGTGGCGATGTTGTCGATGATCGTACGGTGGGGGAACAACCCGGCATGCTGGATCACGTAGCCGATGCCGCGCCGCAGCGTCGGCGGGTCGCTGCCGGTAATGTCCTTACCATCGATGGCGATGGTCCCGCTGGTGGGGTCGACCATACGGTTGATCATCCGCAGCGTGGTGGTCTTGCCGCACCCGGACGGGCCTACCAGCACGGTGATCCGACCGGTGGGGATCTCCAAGGAGAGATCGTCAACGGCGACCGTGCCGTCGGCATACCGCTTGGTGACGTTCTCAAAGGTGATCAAACCTACTCAGCCTCTCTGATAGGCAGGGAAATTTAAGATAGTCGTCCGTGACCTCCCCGTAAGGCGCTGCATGTGAACCGTGGCCGCATTGTCATCGACGGAGAGTCACTGAGCTGCGACGACGTCAAGCGTGTCGCTCGGGATGCGGCATCGGTCATGGTGGCGCCACTCGGCGTGGCCCGGGCCAGGTCGGCGTACGAGATCGCCCGGGAAGTGGCCGCCGACCAGCCAGTTTACGGCCGTACGACCGGTGTCGGCGCCAACCGGATCGTCAACGTGGAGTGGGACGACGCCGACGCGCACGGCCTGCGGCTGCTGCGCAGCCACGCGGCGGGCGCCGGTCCGCTCCTCGCCGCCGAGATCGTCCGCGCGATGCTGGTCGTACGGCTCAATCAGCTCGCCGCCGGAGGCTCCGGGGTGGACCCCGGCGCGCTGGACGCGCTGGCGGAGGCGCTCAACCGGGGCGCGGCGCCGTCGGTGCCGATGTACGGCGCGATCGGCACAGGCGACCTCACCGCGCTCGCCACTACAGCGCTGTGCCTGCTCGGCGAGCGTCCCTGGAACGGTCCCGGCCCGCGCTTCCCGCTGCACTCCACCGACGCGCTGGCGTTCATCAGCTCCAACGCCGCCACCCTCGGCGAGGCGGCGCTGGTCGTCACCGACCTGCATCGGCTGCTCGCCGCGTCGACCGAGATCGCGGCCCTCTCTCTGATCGCGGTGTACGGGTCGGCCGAGCCGTACGTGCTCGCCGTGCACGAGGCCTGCCCGCACCCGGGGCAGCAGCGGGTCGCCGCCGACATGCGGGCGCTGCTCGCATACGAGAAGCCGGTGCCGGGGCGCATCCAGGACCCGTACGGCTACCGGGCGCTGCCCCAGGTGCACGGTCCGGCGCTGGACGCGACGGCCTATCTCGACGGGGTGGTGACCAGGGAGATCAACGCGGCGGCCGAGAACCCGCTGATCGACGTCGCGGGCCGTACGGTCTGGCACAACGGCAACTTCCACACCGCGTACGCGGGACTCGCGCTCGACGCCGTACGGGCCGCGCTGTTCCAGACGGCTGCGTTGTCGGCGGCCCGGCTCGGCACCCTCTGCGAGCCGTCGTTCACCGGGCTGCAGCCCTTCCAGGCCGCCACCGAGGCCAGCTCCGGAGTCATGATCTTGGAGTACGTCGCGCACTCGGCGATCGCCGACATCCGCCGCCTCGCCACCCCGGCCGCCCTGGGTAGCGCGGTGCTGTCGCGCGGCGTCGAGGACCACGCCGGGTTCAGCACCCAGTCGGCCCGGGCCACCACCGAGGCGGTCGGCGCCTACCGCGTCGCCCTTGCGTGCGAACTCGTCGCGGCCGTGCGCGGCCTCCGGCTCCAGGGCCGCGCACCGGCGGGTGGCGCGCTGAAGGAGCTGTACGACACGGCCGCGCACGTCCTCGACCCGCGCGTCGATGACCGCCCGCTGGACGCCGATATCGAGGCCGCCGCCGGGCTCCTCGGGTAAGGGCCGCCCAGGCGGGATGAAGGCTTTCAGTCCGGGAGGTGGCCGCTGAGCCGCCGGGTCAGGTCGGCGGCGGACTCGCGGACGCGGGCCGCCAGCGCGGGCCACGACTCTTCGGGCCGGGTCTCCCGGCGGAATGTGACGGTGATGGCGGCCGCCGGGCGTCCGGCGTGGTCGAAGCCGCACGCCGCGATGCTCGCGAGGCCGGGTGTGACGTGGCCGTCCTCGGCCGCCCAGCCGCGCCGTACGTCGTCCGCGAGCACGCGCCGCAGCTCCGCGAGCGAGCGCGGCCCCCGGCCCGTACGGTTCACGAACGGCCCGGGGAACAGGGCCCGTACCTGGGCGGCGGGCAGGTGGGCGAGCATGGACCGGCCGCTCGCGGTGAGGTGGGCGGGCATTCGCACGCCGACGTCGGTCACCAGCGTGGCGTGGTGCCGGGGCTGTTCCTTGAGGAGGTAGAGGGTCTCGGCGCCGTGCAGCACGCCCAACTGCGCGATCTCGCCGACCCGGTCGACGAGGCGGGCCAGCACGGGCCGGGCCAGCCGTTCCAACGGCCCCTGCCGCAGGTAGGCCGAGCCGATCTCGAACGCGGTCACGCCGAGGCCCCAGCGACGGTCCTCCGGCAGGTACGTCACGAAGCCGTCCTCGGCCATGGCGGTCAGCAGGTGGTACGTACTGGAGCGGGGGAGGCCGAGCGTACGGGCGATCGTGGACGCCCCGAGCGGCTGGGCCGAGGACGCCAGCAGCCGCAGCACGGCGAGGGCGCGACGGGCCGACGGCACCTGGCTCATGCCCAAGTGTCTCGTATCTGAGACACAACATGACCATCGGCCCGTCCGTGCGGCGGCCGCGCGGGTTCTGATGGTGGGTATGCAAAAACCCATGGGGGATTCGCTCCAGGTTGTCGTGGGGCCCGAGCCGCTGACGTTCGAGCAGGTCGTCGCGGTGGCCCGGGGCGGCGCGACCGTCGCGCTCAGCGACGACGCGCACAAGGCCATGGCGGCGTCCCGTGCGCACGTCGAGGCGCTGGCCGCCCGCCCGACCCCGGCGTACGGCATCTCCACCGGTTTCGGCGCGCTGGCCACCCGGCACATCCACCCCGAGCTGCGCGCGAGGCTGCAGGTCTCGCTGATCCGCTCGCACGCCGCCGGGTCCGGCCCGGAGGTCGAGCGCGAGGTCGTCCGGGCCATGATGCTGCTGCGGCTGCGCACGCTGGCGAGCGGCCGTACGGGCATCCAGCCGGTCACGGCACGGACGCTCGCCGGGCTGCTCACCACCGGGATCACCCCGGTGGTGCACGAGTACGGAAGCCTGGGCTGCTCCGGGGATCTCGCGCCGCTGGCCCACGTCGCGCTCGCGCTGATGGGAGAGGGCGAGGTCAGGGATGCCGGCGGCGCGCTGGTGCCGGCGACGACGGCCCTGCAGGCGGCGGGGATCGAACCGGTGACGCTGGCCGCCAAGGAGGGCCTCGCGCTCATCAACGGCACCGACGGCATGCTCGGCATGCTGGTGCTGGCCATCGAGGACCTGCGCGGCCTGCTGCGGGTGGCCGACGTCGCGGCCGCGATGAGCGTCGAGGCGCAGCTCGGTACCGACCGGGTCTTCGCCGCCGACATCCAGGACCTGCGGCCGCACCCCGGTCAGGCGATGAGCGCGGCCAACCTGCGGGCCCTGCTGGCCGACTCGGCGATCATGGCGTCGCACCGCGGGCCGGACTGCACGCGGGTCCAGGACGCGTACTCGTTGCGCTGCGCCCCGCAGGTCGCCGGGGCCGCCCGCGACACCCTCGCACACGCCGCCCTGGTCGCGGGGCGGGAGCTGGCGTCGGCGGTGGACAACCCGGTGGTGCTGCCGGACGGCCGCGTCGAGTCCAACGGCAACTTCCACGGCGCCCCGGTCGCGTACGTCCTGGACTTCCTGGCGATCCCGGTCGCCGACGTGGCCTCGATGTCGGAGCGTCGCACGGACCGGATGCTCGACGTGGCCCGCTCGCACGGGCTGCCGGCCTTCCTCGCCGACGACCCCGGCGTCGACTCGGGGCACATGATCGCGCAGTACACCCAGGCCGCGGTCGTCTCCGAGCTGAAGCGGCTGGCCGCGCCGGCCAGCGTCGACTCCATCCCGAGCTCGGCGATGCAGGAGGACCACGTGTCGATGGGCTGGAGCGCGGCCCGCAAGCTGCGCCGCGCGGTCGACGGGCTGGCCCGCGTGCTGGCCGTCGAGGTCCTCACCGCCGCCCGCGCCCTCGACCTGCGGGCCCCGCTGCGCCCTGGGCCGGCGACCGCCGCCGTCGTCAAGGCCGTACGGGAGCGGGTCGCCGCCCCCGGCCCCGACCGGTACCTGGCGCCGGAGATCGACGCCACCGTCGACCTCGTCCGCGACGGCACGCTGGTGGCCGCCGCCGAGTCCGTCATCGGCCCCCTGTCTTGAATCGGACCCCGTCTTAAGAGGAGTACGTCATGTCTGGCCCCCGTCCCGTACGCGCGCCGCGCGGCACCGAACTGTCCGCCAAGGGCTGGCCGCAGGAGGCCGCGCTGCGGATGCTGATGAACAACCTCGACCCCGAGGTGGCCGAGCACCCCGACGAGCTGATCGTGTACGGCGGGTCCGGCCGGGCGGCCCGCTCGTGGGACGCCTTCGACGGCATCGTCCGGTCGCTGCGCGATCTCGAGGCCGATGAGACGCTGCTCGTCCAGTCGGGCAAGCCGGTCGGCATCATGCGTACGCACGAGTGGGCGCCGCGGGTGCTGATCGCCAACGCGAACCTGGTGCCGCAGTGGGCGACCTGGGAGGAGTTCCGGCGGCTGGAGGCGCTCGGGCTGACGATGTACGGCCAGATGACCGCCGGCTCGTGGATCTACATCGGCACCCAGGGCATCTTGCAGGGCACGTACGAGACGTTCGCGGCGGTGGCGGCTAAGCGGTTCGGCGGCTCACTCGCCGGGACGATTACGCTCACGGCCGGGCTCGGCGGCATGGGCGGGGCTCAGCCGCTCGCCGTCACCATGAACGGCGGAGTCGCGATCTGCGTCGAGTGCGACCCGTCCCGCATCGACCGCCGGGTGGCGCACCGCTACTGCGACGTACGGGTCGACTCGCTCGACGAGGCGCTGCGGCTGGCGGTCGAGGCCCGCGACGCCCGCCGCCCGTACTCGATCGGCGTCCTTGGCAACGCCGCCGACGTGGTGCCCGAGCTGCTGCGCCGCGGCGCCCCGATCGACATCGTCACCGACCAGACCTCCGCCCACGACCCGCTGACGTACCTGCCGCGCGGCGTGGCCTTCGAAGACATGGCCGCCGAGCGCGACAAGGACGCCGCCGCCTTCATCGAACGGGCCCGCGAGTCGATGGCCGTGCACGTCGAGGCCATGGTGGGCTTCCAAGACGCGGGCACCGAGGTCTTCGACTACGGCAACTCGATCCGCGGCGAGGCGCAGCTAGCCGGGTACGCCCGGGCGTTCGACTTCCCCGGCTTCGTGCCCGCCTACATCAGGCCGCTGTTCTGCGAGGGCAAGGGCCCGTTCCGGTGGGCCGCGCTGTCCGGCGACCCGGCCGACATCGCCCGCACCGACCGGGCCATCCTCGACCTGTTCCCCGGCAACGAGCCGCTGGCCCGCTGGATCCGGATGGCGGGCGAGAAGGTGCGGTTCCAGGGCCTGCCGTCGCGCATCTGCTGGCTCGGGTACGGCGAGCGCGACCAGGCCGGGCTCGTCTTCAACGATCTGGTCGCCCGGGGCGAGATCAGCGCGCCGATCGTGCTCGGCCGCGACCATCTCGACTGCGGGTCGGTGGCCTCGCCGTACCGCGAGACCGAGGGCATGGCCGACGGCTCCGACGCGATCGCCGACTGGCCGCTGCTCAACGCCCTGGTCAACGCCTCGTCCGGCGCCTCTTGGGTGTCGATCCACCACGGCGGTGGCGTCGGCATCGGCCGCTCCATCCACGCCGGCCAGGTCTCGGTGGCCGACGGCACTCCGCTCGCGGCGCGGAAGCTGGAGCGAGTGCTCACCAACGACCCCGGCATGGGCATCGTCCGGCATGTCGACGCGGGCTACGACAAGGCCGCGGAGGTCGCCGCCGCCAGCGGCGTCCGCGTCCCCATGACCGAAGGCTGATCCCCCTGATCAGGTGATGTTCTTCGAGACGGACTGCGCCGCTACGGTCCCGGTCGAAGTTACTTGAGGTCGCCGGCGGTGCGGGCGAACACAAAGCGGTTGCCGGTCGGCTCGGTGAGGGACCATAGCCAATCTGTTGTCCGGTCGTATGACAGGTCTTCGGGCCCTACAGGTGCGTCGTTGGAGTGCACCGGATTTCCCGGTTTCAGGGTGAGGACTTCACCGGGTTTATCCCCGTTGCTGCGGCTGATGTAGTACTTGCCGTTGATGCTGGTCGCGCCCTGCATCCGGCCGATGCCCACGTCTAGGGCGCCGACGGCGGTGGCGGTGCCGTCGACGGTCTTCAGCAGCCCCGTGGCCGAGTCGATCTCCCACCGGATCAGGCGCGTACCGTCGTTCTCTGGGTCGTATTCGCCGACCACGATGCTGTCCGGGTCGGTGGTGCGGTCCAGTGAGATGAACGACCAGGTGATGGGGTCAGGTTTGGGCTGCTTGGCTGGTTCAAGCGGAACGTAGGCGAGTGTCTGCGGCAGGACGTACCGGTAGTTGTAGGCGGTGTAGCCGCCGGACTGGTGACCGAAGGTCTCGGTGTCCCCGGTGGCGGTGACGCTCATCATCTTGGTTGTGTCGAAGACCCGGATGCCGTGGTCGGTATCGACGACATACAGCTGGTCGCCGTACCACATGGTCCCACCGGCATGGATGTCGACCGGTGCGAAGTTCGGCGTGCCGCCGGTGGCCTGGTAGGGCTCGACCAGCAGCACGTGCCGGTACTTCGGTGCGGACGGTTTGGACATGTCGACGAAGCTGATCCGCACTCCCTTGCCGGGGGGCCGAGCGGCGTTCTCGTACCACGACACCAAAATCACCCTGCGGCCGTTGTAGAGGCCGTCTTCGCGGGAGTCGGCGCTGGTGGTGATGCCCTGCGGGAACCAGCTGGACTTGGCGTCGTCATCCTGCCAGCCCCAGCCCTGCGCGAACCCGCTGATTCCCATCTCGTGGCCGGCGCCGGTGCGGTTGGCCGACCCCAGGACCGCATCGACGCTCGCCCATGGCAGCGAGCCGGAGGAGTGGAGATCGTTCACCACATCGGTGTACGGGGCCTTGGTACCGACTGTGGTGGTATTGCGGGGGCGGAGGGCGAAGGCCGATGCCGTCACAGGGGTAGCCATGGCTCCGACCGTTCCGCGCCCGCTGGGCGCCTGTCAATGAATCACAGCCGGTAGCAGCCGGGGCGCTATCGCTGACCGGCCACGAGGTCGCCGGATTTCCAGACGGCGGCCACTTGGGGGACGCCGGGGCGGTAGGCGAGGTGGATGTGGGACGGGGCGTCCAGCATGAGAACGTCGGCGCGCGCCCCGACCGCGAGGAACCCCACGTCGGTGCGGCGCAGTGCCCGCGCCCCGCCCGCCGTCGCCGCCCACACCGCCTCGGCCGGGGTCATGCGCATCTCCCGTACGGCCAGCGCGACGCAGAACGCCATGCTGCTCGTATAGCACGAGCCGGGGTTACAGTCGGTGGCGATCGCGACGGCGGCGCCCGCGTCGATCAGCCGGCGCGCGTCCGGGTAGGGCTGGCGGGTGGCGAACTCCACGCCCGGCAGCAGCGTGGCGACCGTGTCCGACGAGGCGAGCGCGTCCACGTCGGCGTCGGACAGGAACGTGCAGTGGTCGGCGGAGGCGGCGCCGTAGGTGACCGCGAGCAGCACGCCCGGGCCGGGGCCCAGCTGGTTGGCGTGCAGCCGCGGCGCCAGGCCCGCCTTGATGCCGGCCAGGACGACGTCGCGCGTCTGCTCGCCGTCGAAGCCGCCCCGCTCCTCGCAGAACACGTCGATCCACCGGGCGTACGGCGCGCACGCGGCGAGCATGTCGGTCGTCACCAGCGTGACGTAGTCGGCGGCCTCCATATCGGCCGGGACGACGTGCGCGCCGAGGAAGGTCACCTCGTCGGCCAGCTCAGAGGCGATCCGGACGGCCCGCTCCTCGTCGGCGACCGTCAGGCCGTACCCGGACTTGCACTCCACCGTCGTGGTGCCCTGCCGGGCCATCTCGGTCAGCAGCCGGGCCAGGTTGGCGCGCAGCTCGCTGTCAGCTGCCGCCCGCGTCTTGGCGACGGTGGTCCGGATGCCGCCCGCCGCGTACGGCTGTCCGCTCATCCGGGCGGCGAACTCCTCCGCCCGCTCCCCGGCGAACACCAGGTGGGCGTGCGAGTCGACGAATCCCGGCAGCACCGCCCGCCCGGCCGCGTCGTAGGCCTCGTCGGCCGGCGGCGCGCCGACCGAGGGCCCGAGCCAGGCGATCCGTCCGTCATCGAGGACCAGCGCCGCGTCGCGGACCAGCCCGAGTGGCCCGTCACCGAGGGCCGGATCGTTGGTGACGAGTTCCCCGATGTTCTGGATAACCGTGCTCATGCGGCTCCCTCCTCGCCTGGCGGCTCGCCGGCGCATGAGCAAGCTCGCTGTGCTTGTTTGTTCGCTCGACTCTTCGCCTGGTGGCTCCTCGCTCGCTCCCGCTGGGCCAGGGCCAGCGCGTCCCGCCATACGCTCTCGCGGACCGCGTGGCGGACGGTGAGATCAAACCCCGACCGCGATGGCGGCCGGCACCAAACCCGAGAGCACAGTCGCGATCAGCGTGTCTCGAACCCGGATCGAATACGGCGTCAGCGGCACCCCGTGCCCCTGATGCGCGGGTCAAACCCCCCGATGCGCACATGTCACCTCATGCCCAGGGATGATCGCCGTTAACCAGGCCCGGTTAGGCCCGAACCCCGGCCCGTCAGGACGTCACGGCGGTGACGGCCTCGGACAGCGCGCGGGGAACGTCGTCGACGAGGAGGTGCCGGCCGTCCCGTACGATCTCCCGGCCCGAGACGACGACGTGCCGTACGTCCGCGGCGGTGGCGGCGAAGACGGCGGACTCCACGGCGTGCTCGGGGCCGGTGCCCGCGAGCCGTACGGAGTCGAGGCTCACCGTGACCAGGTCGGCGCACGAACCGGGCTCGATGCGGCCCGCCTCGGGCCAGCCGAGGCCGTAATGGCCGTTGGACGTGGCGGCGGCCAGCAGTTCGCCCGCCGTCCAGTGTCCGCGTTTGCGCGTCCGCAGCCGTTCGTCCAGCTCGACCGCCCGTGCCTCCTCGAACAGGTCGACCACCGCGTGCTCGTCGGAGCCGAGGCAGATCGGTGAGCCGGCGGTACGCAGGTCGCGCGCCGGGCCGATGCCGTCGGCCAGGTCGCGCTCGGTCGTGGGGCACATGCAGACGCCGGTCATGGTGGCGCCGAGCAGTCCGATGTCGTCGGGCGTCAGATGGGTGGCGTGCACGGCCACGGTCCGGGCGCTCAGCGCGCCGCATTCGGCGAGCAGCCGGGTGGGGCTCAGGCCGTACGCCTCCTGGCAGGCCTCGTTCTCCTCCGGCTGTTCCGACAGGTGGACGTGCAGCGCCGCCTGTCGTTCCCGGGCCCACGCGGCGACGGCCTTGATCTGCTCGCGCGGCACGGCCCGTACGGAGTGGATCGCCGCGCCGATTCGGGCATGCGACCGGCCGTCCTTGCCCACCACGTTGTGCAGGGCGTCCACCCGGCGCGCCCAGTTGCCCGCCGAGCCGTCGCCGAAGCGCAGCTGCGGCCCCTTGAGCGGCTGCCCGATGCCGCCGGCGAGATAGCAGGTGTCGAGCAGGGTGATCCGGATCCCCGCCTCGGCGGCGGCCGTGATGAGGATCTCGCCCATCTCGTTGGGGTCGCCGTACGGCGCCCCGCCCGTGTCGTGATGCAGGTAGTGGAACTCCCCGACGCAGCTGATGCCGGCCAGCGCCATCTCGGCGTAGGCCGCCCGGGCCAGCGCGTGATAGGAGCCGGGGTCGAGCCGGGCGGCCACCTCGTACATCTGCTCCCGCCACGACCAGAACGTGCCGGAGCCGTTTTGGACCCGCCCGCGCAGCGCCCGGTGGAACGCGTGCGAATGCGCGTTGGCCAGGCCCGGCAGGGTCAGCCCCGCCAGCCGTACCGCATCGGGCGCCGCGGACACCCCCCGAGTGACAGTGGTGAAGCGCTCCCCGTCGGTCTCGATGAGAACGTCGGCGGCGACCTCGTCTCCGAGCCAGGCGAGCTCGGCATGGAATTGTGCGGTGCCCACCTCACCAGCGTCCCAGATCATGGGCCGTCGCGGCAGCCTCGCGACCGGCCAGGATCTGTTTCACCGCCCCCGGTCTACGCACGAGCCCCTAGATCGGCGAGGACGGCGGCCAGCGCGGCGACGCCGGCCAGGCAGTCGTCCGGCTCGGCGTACTCCTCCGGGGCGTGCGAGATGCCGGTCGGGTTGCGGACGAAGATCATCGCCGTGGGCACGTGCGCGGCGAGGATACCCGCGTCGTGGCCGGCGCCGGTGGGCAGCGCGGGCGGCGCGGGCAGCCCGGCCTTGACGATCGCGTCGGCGATCCGGTCTCTGAGGTCGCCCGGGAAGTCGACGACCTGGGTGTACGACTCCTGGGTCCACGTGACGGACAGGCCATGGCCGACCGCGGCCCGCCGCGCCTGCTCGCCGATCTCGTCGAGGGTGTCTCGTACGGCCTGGTCGCTCGGCCCGCGGGCGTCCAGCCACGCGGTGACCGCGGACGGGATGGCGTTGACGCCGCCGGGCGTGACGGCGACCTTGCCGACCGTGGCGAGCGCATCGTGCCGTGCTGCGCTCTGCCGAGCCGCCAGCACCAGCCGGGCGAACGGCACCATTGGGTCGTGCCGGTCCGCCAGGCGGGTCGTGCCCGCGTGGTTGCCCTGGCCCGTGAAATCGAACCGCCAGCGGCCGTGCGGCCAGATGGCGCTTGCCACCCCCACCGGCGCCTCCAGCGCCCGGCCCTGCTCGACGTGCAGCTCGACGAAGCAGCCGATCCGGCCGAGGAGATCGTCGTCGCGGCCGATCCCGTACGGATCGATGCCGTGGGCGGCCAGCGTCTCGGCCAGGCTCGTGCCGCCGGCGTCCCGCAGCGTCCTCGCTCTGTCCGGGTCGATGGCCCCGGTCAGCAACCGGGAGCCGAGGCAGGCCACCCCGAACCTGGCGCCCTCCTCCTCGGCGAAGACGGCCACCCCGATCGGCCGTACGGGTCGTACGCCCCCCTCGCGCAGCAGGTCGATCGCGGCCAGCGCGGACACAACTCCAAGCGGCCCGTCGAAGGCCCCGCCGCCCGGCACCGAGTCGAGATGGCTGCCGGTGACGACCGCGTCCGGCCCCGGCGTACCCCACCAGGCGACCAGGTTGCCGTTGCGGTCCGGTTCGAGGTCGAGGCCGCGGGCCCGGGCCTGCTCGGCGAACCAGGCCCGGCAGGCCAACTCCGCCTCCGTCCAGGCGAACCGGTGATGGCCGCCGGTGGCCGCGTCGCGCCCGATCGGCAGCAGCGACTCCCACATCTCCCCGAAGCTCATGGCTGTCCTCATACCCGATACCCGACCCCAGCCTCGAGAGCTCATCCCGAGAGCATGCCCCAGCCTGATCGTCCGCGGGACGGGTGCGCGTGGTCAGGGTGGCGGGCGGCTACTTGTAGCGGCGGGCGACTCGGATCAGGGGTTCGGCGGTGGGGGTGACGTAGTCGACGGCGATGACCTCGGCGATGAAAAGGGTGTGGTCGCCGGCGGTCAAGCGCTGCCTGGTCGCACACTCCATCGCGGCCAGGCCGTCCTCGATGACAAGCGCGTCGGTGAACCGGCCGCGGTGGTGCGGTTCGTCGGCGATCAGCAGCCGGGCGCTCGGCCGGCCCTCGGCGGCGAACCGGCCGGACAGCGGCCGCTGCGCCGCGCTCAGGATGGTCGCGGCCCACCGGTCCTGCCGCTGCAGCACCTCGCCGAGATAGGAGTCGGCGCCGATGCCGACCAGCACCAGTGGCGGGTCGAGCGACACCGAGCTGAACGCGGTGACCGTCGCGCCGATGTCGTCGCGGTCCTCGCGTACGGTGACGACCACGACGCCGGTGGCGAAGCAGGCCACCGCCTCGGTGAACTCAGCGGCCGGGAGCACGGGCGATCAGTGGATCTCCCAATGGCCCGGCAGCAACAGCGGGCCGCCCAGCGGCAGGCCGAGCCGGGCCGCGGCGGTCGTGAGCGGGCCCCACGCCTCCAGCCGGGCCCGCGCCGCCGTACGGTCGTCGCTGGACTCGGCGGGCCGCAGCCGTTCGAGGGGCGAGACGTGCGGATACGGGCGCACCGGGGCGTCCGCGGCGATCCCGGCCTTCTTGCGGGCGATATCGATCGCGAGGTCGAGCCCGCCCAGCTCGTCGACGAGGCCGTTGGCGTGGGCGTCGGCGCCGGTCCAGACCCGGCCGCGGGCCAGCTCGTCGACCCGCTCGCGGGACATCTTGCGGCCCTCGGCGACCCTGGCGGTGAAGTCGTCGTAGATCTGGTCGAGGGCGGCGTTGACCCGCTCCCACTCGGCCTCGGTGAAGTCGCGGGTGGTGCTGTACATCCGAGCGTGCGCGCCGTCCTCGACGGTGCCCATGCCGATGCCGAGCCGGTCGAGCAGCTCGCTCACGATGGGCTTGCCGACGACCACGCCGATCGAGCCGGTCAGCGTGCCCGGCTGGGCGACGATCGTGTCGGCGGCCATCGCCACGTAGTAACCGCCGGACGCGGCGACGTTGCCCATCGACACGACGACCGGCTTGCCCGCCTTGCGTGCCAGCACGACCTCGCGCCAGATCGCGTCGGACGCGACGGCCGACCCGCCCGGGCTGTTCACCCGGAACACGATCGCCTTGACGCGTTCGTCGCGGGCGGCGACGCGGAACGCGGCGCCGATCGTGTCCGAGCCCATGGCGCTGCCCTGACCGGGCACGGGCGCCCGCCCGCTGCGGCCGACCCGGATCGCGCCCTGCCCGTGGATGAGCGCGATGACATCGGGACGCGGGCGCGGCAGCCGCCGGGCCAGCGAGTGGGAGCGGTTGTAGCGGCCGATGTAGCGCAGCAGCGGCTCCTGGTCACCGGCGGCGGACCGGACGTCGGCGCGCACGTCGTCGTAGACCTCGTCGCGGTAGCCGAGCTTGTCGACCAGGCCGCCGTCGAGGGCCTCGGCGGCGAGCAGCGGCCCGCCGTCGATCAGCTCGCGGACCCGCTTTTCGGACAGGCCGCGCCCGGCCGCCACCCCGGCGACGATCTGCTCGCCGACGGAGGTCACCAGGCGCTTGGACATCTCCTCGTGCTCGGCGGTGTAGCCGCGCTCCATGAACGAGTTGGCCGCGGTCTTGTACTCGTGCCGCTTGCCGAACCGGGGCGCGATGCCGAGCTTGTCGAGGGCGCCGCGGAAGAACGGCTCCTCCAGCGCCACCCCGGTCAGCCCGACATAGCCCGTGGGCTGCAGGTAGATACGCTCGAAGGCGGTGGCGAGGTAGTACGGCACGGTGCCGCGGCCGGTCTCGCCGAACGACTCCGTCCACGCCACGGTGAGCTTGCCGGCCTCCCGGAACGCCCGTACGGCCTCGCGCAGCTCCTGGGTGACGGCCAGCCCGGCCCCGCCGCTGACCCTGACCACGAGGGCTCGTACGCGCGGGTCGCCGGCGCCGCGCCGCAGGCCGTCGAGCACGTCACGCAGGTGCGTCTTGCGCCGGGCGAGCAACGCGGCGAGCGGGTCGGCCGGCGGACCCTCGACCAACCCGTCGGAGAGGTCGAGCTCCAGGATGAGCGGCGCGGTCCGCTGTTCGCGCGCCTCGTTGAACATGTCTACGACCTTGCCCGCATCCACCATGGAGCCAGCCTAAGCCGAAGTCCACCGCACTAGGGTCTCGGTCATGGGGCTCGACCATGCCATGGCGCGCTGCGGGCGCGGGCACGTGCATACCGGCCGGTACGGTGCCGCCGGGCTGCTGGTCTACTGCCCCGACGGCGCGGGCGAGCCGTACATTCTGCTGCAACAGCGCGCGCTGTGGGGGACCGGCGGCGGTACGTGGGGGCTGTTCGGCGGCGGGCGGCTGCGCGACGAGGATCCGATCGCGGCGGCGCTGCGGGAGACGGCGGAGGAGTGCACGCTGGAGGTGTCCGTCGTACGGCTGCACGGGGTGATGACCGATGATCATGGGGGCTGGGCGTTCCACACGGTGGTGGGCACCCTCGGCGAGCCGGTTCCGGTGCGGCCCGCCTCGATGGAGAGCCGCCGGGCGGAGTGGGTCCGCGCCGACGAGGTCGATCGGCTGCGGTTGTTCGCCCCGTTCGCCGAGAACTGGGCACGGCTGCGGGCCACGGCCATGACCAGGTTGTGCCTCGTGGTGGACGCCGCGAACGTCGTCGGCTCGCGTCCGGACGGCTGGTGGCGCGATCGGGCGGGCGCGGCGGCGCGGCTGCGCGACCAACTGGCCGAGCTGGCGCGTCGGGGCGTTCCGTATCCGCCCTTCGACGTCTGCTACCCAGAGGTCGTCCTCGTCGTGGAGGGCAAGGCGCGCGACATCTCGGCGGACGCCGACGGGCCGGTACGCGTTGTCGCGGCGCGGGGCAGCGGCGACGATGCCATCGTGGATGTGGTCGCGGCGCGCGAGGAGGGCGTCACCTACCTTGTGGTGACGGCCGATCGCGAGCTGCGGGCCCGCTGTGAGGCGGTGGGGGCCTCCGTGACCGGCCCGCGCCGGCTGCTCGATCAACTGGGCTGAGCCGCGGTCCTTGGCCTTATTGTTGCCCTTTGCAGGTACGGAGGGTCGCCGGAGAAATGCGAGATCAGCTGGTCGGGCGCGGTGAGCAGCTGACGCGCGTCAGGGCGGCCCTCGAGGCCGGAACCGGCCAGCTCGTCTTCGCCGGCGAGGCGGGCGCGGGCAAGACGGCGCTGCTGCGCGAGACGGCGGCGCTGGCCGAGGAGCACGGCTTCCAGGTGGCCTGGGCTCAGGCGCATCACACGGAACGGGCCTTTCCGTACGGCGTCGTGCGGCAACTCTTCGAATCGCTGCTGCTCGCCCAGGACGAGGCCCGGCTCCAGGAGCTGACCGCCGGCGCCGCCGCGGCCGCCGCCCGGCTGCTGTTCCCCGACGAGGACGGTACGGAGAATGACGCGGCGGACGAGTCCGGCGTGGTGCAGGCCCTGCACGAGCTGACCGTACGGCTCGCCGAGATACGGCCGCTGGTGCTGGCCGTCGACGACATGCAGTGGATCGACTCCGAGTCGCTGGAGTGGATGTCCGGCCTGGTGGGTCGATCAGATCACGAATCCGTACTCACGATCGCCACGTACACGCTGGGTACCGGCCCCGCCGAGCCGGCCGAGCTGGTCGGCAGGTTCCCGTCCGTCTCGCTGCCGGGCCTCGGCGAGCGCGACATCGCGGCGCTGGCCCGCGAGGCGTTCGGCGTGGCCCCGGACCCGTCCTTCATCCGGGCCTGCCACCGCGCCACCAACGGCAACGTCCTCCTGGTCGCCGAGCTGGTGAAGGCCATGGCGGCGGGCGGCGCGACCGAGCGCCTGCCCGACCTGATGCCGCCGCGGATCACGCGTTGGGTGCGGTCGCGCCTGGGTCACGTCTCCCGCAACGCCCTGGTGCTGGCACAGGCCGTCGTCACGCTCGGCGAGCGCCCTGAGGTGCCCTTCGTCGCCGAGCTCACCGGCGTCGACGCCGACGAGACCGACGCCATCGTCCGCGCCCTCGTCCGGATGGGTTTCCTGACCGGCACGGAACGACTCGGCTTCGCGCACGCCGCCGTACGGGCCGCCGTCGACCAGCTGATCGAGCCGGGCGCGCGCCGGATCGACCACGCCAGGGCGGCCACGATTCTGCACGACGCGGACGCGCCCGCCGAGCAGGTGGCCGTCCACCTGCTGGCGACCGACCCGCTGGAGCAGCGCTGGGCGGCCGAGACGCTGCATACGGCCGCGGCCAACGCGCTCGGCCGGGGAGAAGCGCCGGCCGCCATCGACCGCCTCCGCCGGGCGCTGCGCGAGCCGGTCGACAGCGGACTCCGCGCCGAGCTGCTCGCGGAGCTGGGCCATGCGGAGCTGCGCCGGGCCCCGTCCGGGGCGGCGGGCCGTCCTGGCGCCGCCGTCGAATATCTCACCGAGGCGTACGAGGCCGTCCGGGAGCCGCGGCTGCTGGCGCGGGCGGCCGAGGACCTGGCCACCGCCCACTACCACGACGGCGAGTACGACCAGGCGGCGAAGGTGCTCGACGAGACCGTCGCCCGGCTCCGGGCCGAACACCCCGGTCTCGCCGACGGCCTCGATGCGCTCGCCCTCGCCATGGCCGCGTCCGGCCCGGCGGGTCCCGCGGACGGCCGCACGAGCCCTTCGGATGGCCGTCCGAGCCCCTCGGACGGCCGTGCGGGCCCGTCGGACGCGGACCGGCTCGGGCGGCTGCGCGCCAAGGCCATGCACGACAAGGATCTGGCGATCACGGTGGCCGCCGTCCGTGCGCGGCAGCTGACGATGGCGGGCGGCGCCGACGAGGCGGTGCTGCTCGCGCAGGGAGTCGTCGAGGCGGGGCCGCCGGACACCATGCGGCGGCTGCTCGACCAGTACACGGCGGCGGGCGTGCTGAGCTACGCCGACCAGCTCGGCTCGGCGGCCCGCTGCGCGGCCGACATGATCGCGCAGGCGGGCGGGACCGGACTGCCGGGCCTGGCGGTGCTCGGGCACGCGCTGGCCGCCCAGATCGCGTTCGCCGAGGGCCGCCTCGACGACGCGATCGAGGAGGCGCGAACCGCGAGTGGCATCCAGCGCGACCGGGGCGGTCGCGCCCAGCCCGTCGCCCGGTCGTGGGAGCTCACCGCCTTGCTGATCAAGGGCAACGAAGAGGCGGCGGTCGCCATCCTCACCCAGGCCGGCCTGCCCGGGCTACCCGGCCTGCCTGGCGGACCCACGCGGGCCGCCGCCGGGACCGCTACCGGCGGGGGCGCGCCGGGCGAGGGCCCGTCCGCGACCGATCTCGGCGCCCGTGGCCTGCTGCGCGAGCTGCACGGCGATCTCGGTCCGGCACTCGCCGATCATCTCGAGTCCGGGCGGAGGCTGACCGCCGCGGGCATGGTGAACCCGGCGCTCGCGCCGTGGCGGTCGCGCGCCGCGCTCCTCGCCTGCCGGCTGGGCCGTCGCGACGAGGCGCTCCGGCTGGCGTCGGAGGAGCTGGGCCTGGCCAGACGCTGGGGCACGCCGCGGGCCATCGGGGTCGCGCTACGCGCGCTCGGCGTCGCCGCCGGCGGCCCGGACGGACTATCGCTGCTGGAGGAGTCGGTCTCGCTGCTGGCGCGCTCGCCGGCCCGCGTCGAGCACGCGTACGCCCTGTACGACCTGGGCCGCGTGCTCGGCGAGTCCGGCCGCCGCGAGGACGCCCGCCCGCTGCTGCACGAGTCGTACCGGCTGGCCGGCGACTGCGGTGCCGAGCCGCTCGCCGAACTGTGCGCCACCGAGATCAGGCGCGTCGGCGGACGCCGTCCGCGCGCCCGCCTCGCCGGGCCGGCGGCGCTGACCGTCCAGGAGCGCCGCATCGCCGAGCGCGCGGTCGCCGGTGCCACCAATCGCGAGATCGCCGAGGAGCTCTTCCTCACCCTCCGTACCGTCGAGGCCCACCTGACGGGCGTCTACCGCAAGCTCGGCATCGAAGGCCGCGCGCAGCTCGCGAGCCGCCTCGCCGACTGATCCGCCGCCCGGACCATGTAACCCTGCCGCCCGGACCATGTAACCCGCCGCCCGGACCATGTAACCCGCCGCCCGAGCCACGTGGCCGCCGCCTGATCCACCACTTTCGGTAGCGAATCAAACCGTTTGTGCACGAAGATCCTGGGCAGGAGGGGGTCTCGTGGTGGAGGAATACTCGACGGACGGCCGGGTGGGGCGGACGCAGGCGATCCGGCGCCGGACGCGGCGGCAGCCGTACAGCATTCGCGTACAGAGGGTAGACGCGCTTCGCGCGCCCGTGACGCTGTTCGTGTGCGCGGTCGGCGGCATGGTGGCCGGGGGCGTGGCGCTCGCCACCCCGCCGTTGCCCGTCTTTCTCGCCGCCTTCGCCGGCGTTCCCGTCGTGCTCCTGCTGTTCCTGTTCTCCGGCGGGGTCACCGTCTTCGAGGTCAGCGAGCTGGGGCCGCGCTTCGGCGTGGGCGGTCTCACCGGCCGGCTCATGGCCCGCGACATCTGGTCGCCGGGCCGCGGGCGGCCGGTGATCGTCCGATGGCGGTCGGTCCGCGCCGTGGTGATCAGGTCGGGGCCGGGCACCGGCGACTCGCGGCGCACGGTCGAGGTCGGGGTCATGGTGAACCCCGGGGTCAAGGTGCCGCGTGGCTACCGCAACCCGGGCTCGGCCGAGCCGGTCCCGGAGGACTGCCCGTACTGGCAGCGCTTCCCGCCCGGCCGCGTCGATGCCGAAGAGCTCGCGACCGCCGTCACGGCCTTCGGCGACATCGAGCCGATCCGGCCCGAGCTGCGCCCCGGCCCGTACCACCTGTACGACACGAGCCGGCTGACCGGCCTCGGCGTCGTGTTGGGCGTGCTCGGCTGGGCGGCCGCGCTCACCGTACGACTCGTCGGCGGGGACCAGGGCCTGGCGGTGTTCGCGGCGCCCCTGTTCGTGCTGGGCGGCGCGGGGCTGGGCCTGGTGGGCGTGCGGCGGGACAAGCGGCTGCTGTCGCTCGACGACGGCGGGCTGCGCTTCGGCCGGCCGGTCGCATTCGTGCCGTGGTCGCACGTCGAGCGGGTCGTCGTCGACGGCCAGCCGGCCGGTGGCCCGACACTGGTACTGCGGCTGGGGCCGGAGAGCCGGCTCCCGCGCCTGTACGAGCGGCGGCTGAGGGGGGCCGACCCGGTGACCGTGGCCACCGCGTTGAGCGTCTGGTTGCCCGGCCGGATCCGCCTCGTCCGCCCCCGGCGCGGCTGATCCTCGCGGCACCGATCCGTCCAGGATTCGTCCAGAACCGCAGGCGACACACCCATCCACCCGCGAGGGGTGAATCATCTGGCACACGGGGCAGGCATAGGTTTGGGGGACGACGGCGACCGATCGAGGAGGCTTCGTACGCCATGGCACGGGTCACGCACGACGAGATCGACCGGCTGGTCGGCGGCGATCATCACGACCCATACGCGGTCCTCGGGGCTCACCCGGGCCGCGACGGCGTGACGATCCGGGCCTTGCGGCCGCTCGCCGAGCGCGTCGAGGTGATCTTGCCCGACGGCACGCGGCATCCGCTACGGCACCAGCACGGCGGGGTCTTCGCCGGCACCTTGCCCCAGGGCGCGTCGCTGTCCGACCCGAAGGCCGACGCGCCTCCGCTCGCGGTGCCCGACTACCGGCTCGCCGTGACGTACGGCGACGGCCCGGAACTGATCCAGGACGACCCGTACCGGCACCTGCCCACGCTCGGTGAGCTCGACCTGCACCTCATCGGCGAGGGCCGGCACGAGGAGCTGTGGAAGGCGCTCGGCGCCCGCGTGCGAACGTACACCTCGGCGTTCGGGCCGGTCACCGGCACGGGCTTCGCCGTGTGGGCGCCGAACGCGCGCGGCGTCCGCATTATCGGCGACTTCAACCACTGGGACGGCACCGCGTACCCGATGCGCTCGCTCGGCTCCAGCGGCGTCTGGGAGCTGTTCGTGCCCGGCGTCGGCGACGGCACCCATTACAAGTACGAAATCCTCGGCAAGGACGGCACGTGGCGGCGCAAGGCCGACCCCATGGCCCAGGCGACCGAGCAGCCGCCCAAGACGGCGTCCATGGTCTTCACCTCCGTCTACGAGTGGAGCGATGCCGAGTGGATGGGCGAGCGCAAGGGCAGGGAGTGGGTGCACGAGCCGATGAGCGTGTACGAGGTGCACCTCGGCTCGTGGCGGCAGGGGCTCGGCTACCGCGAGCTGGCCGACGAGCTGGTCTCGTACGTACGGGACATGGGGTTCACCCACGTGGAGTTCCTGCCGGTGGCCGAGCATCCGTTCGGCGGTTCGTGGGGCTACCAGGTGACCTCGTACTACGCGCCGACGTCGCGGTTCGGCACCCCCGACGACTTCCGGCTCCTCGTCGACCGGCTGCATCAGGCCGGCATCGGCGTGATCATCGACTGGGTGCCGGCGCACTTCCCGAAGGACGAGTGGGCGCTGGCCCGCTTCGACGGCACCGCCTTGTACGAGCACTCCGACCCGCTGCGCGGCGAGCATCCCGACTGGGGCACGCTGGTCTTCGACTTCGGCCGCTCGGAGGTACGCAACTTCCTAGTGGCCAACGCCTGCTACTGGCTGGAGGAGTTCCACGTCGACGGGTTGCGGGTGGACGCCGTGGCCTCGATGCTCTACCTCGACTACTCGCGCGAGGCCGGTCAGTGGTCCGCGAACGTCTACGGCGGCCGTGAGAACCTCGAGGCGATCTCGTTCCTGCAGGAGACGAACGCCACCGTCTACAAGCGCAACCCGGGGATCATGACGATCGCCGAGGAGTCGACCGCCTGGCCCGGCGTCTCCCGGCCCACCCACCTTGGGGGGCTCGGCTTCGGCTTCAAGTGGAACATGGGCTGGATGCACGACACGCTCGACTACGTCAAGCACGAGGCGGTCTTCCGCCACTACCACCACGGTGAGATCACCTTCTCGATGGTGTACGCGTACTCCGAGAACTATGTGCTGCCGCTGTCGCACGACGAGGTCGTCCACCAGAAGGGCTCGCTGCTCGGCAAGATGCCCGGCGACACGTGGCAGAAGTTCGCCAACCTGCGCGCCACGCTGGCGTACATGTGGGCGCACCCGGGCAAGCAGCTGCTGTTCATGGGCGGCGAGTTCGGCCAGGGCGGGGAGTGGGCCGAGGGCCGGTCGCTGGACTGGTGGCTGCTCGACGACCCCGACGGCGACGGGGCCTACCACCTGGGCGTGCAGAAACTCGTCCGCGACCTCAACCGGGTCTACCGCGACACACCCGCGCTGTGGACCCGCGACAACGACCCGCACGGTTTCCAGTGGATCGACGCCAACGACGCGGGCGGCAACGTGCTGTCGTTCCTGCGGTACGGCCCGGACGGCGCGCTGCTGGCCTGCGTGGTGAACTTCGCCGGCATGCCGCATGAGGACTACCGCATCGGACTTCCGTTCGCCGGCGGCTGGCGCGAGGCGCTCAACACCGACGCGTACGACTACGCGGGCAGCGGCGTCGGCAACCTGGGCCGGGTGGAGGCGAGCGACCAGCCGTGGCACTCGCTGCCCGCCTCGGCCACACTGCGCGTCCCGCCCCTCGGCGTCGTCTGGCTCACCCCGGAGTAAGTCTGCTGACGCGCTCCTGGCGGTCGCCCCCGAGTAGCCGCCTGGCTCACCCCGGAGTAATCACAGGTCGATGGAGTAATCCAGGACGACTCTGTCGGCGGGGATGATGATGTCGCGGCAGACTTCCAGCACCCGGTCGCCCGACAGCATGCGACGGGTGATGGCCAGGACGGGCACGCCATGGCCGATGCGGAGCGTCTCGGCCTCCTCAGGGCTCGGCATCCGCGACCGTACGGCCTCCTCGACCCGCGTGGCGGGGTGGCCGAGGAAGGCGAGCTGTGCCGGGGTGCCGCCCGGCCACGGCTCGCGGTCCGGGTCGGCGACAGGGGTGCCGGCGACAAAGTCCCACGGCAGGTAGTTGATCGAGATCTGCTGCGGCTCGCCGCGCGCGTAGAAGACGAACCGGCGGCGCAGCAACTGGGTGCCGGAGGGCAGTCCGAACAGTGACGCCAGCTCGCCGCTCGCCGGCACCCGCGAGTAGGTCCGGTCGAGGCGGTACTCCTGCCAGGAGATCCGCTGGTCGTGCGTGAACGACGTGGCCGGCATGGTCAGCGGGCCGGTTTCGAGCCGGTAGCGGTCCATGGCGACCCGGCGTACGGGCGGATGCACCCGGACGATCGTGCCGCCGCCGCGGCGAGTCTCGACCAGGCCTTCCCCGCGCAGCACCGAGATCGCCTGCCGGACGACGATCTCCGACACGCCATAGGTCGCGGACAATATCGCCATCGTGGGCAGCCGCGAGCCGGCCGGATGGCTCCCCGCCCGAATGCCATCGCGGAGTTCGTCGGCGATGCGGAGGTATGCCGGCCTACCGTCCACGTGCGCCACCCCTCCCGGTCCCCGGAAGCCACGATCCCCTTACGGACAGCTTGACGCTTATCGCCTTGTGTATCACTTTCGTATACAGAAAGGCATTCCACAGAGGGGGCGGACCTGAATGGTGGACTTCGCGGACTTGAAGGCCGCCATCGAGGGAGAGTTCCCCGGCTGGCTCGTCTGGCGCAGTGACGCGGGCCGGTGGTATGCCACCCGTACCAGGGACCTCACGGATGCCCAGCTCCAGGCCGGATACGCGATGACGGTGGCCGCCGACGACTCGGCTGGGCTGCGAGAACTGCTCCGTGACCAGCAGCGCAGGGACAGCGAGGGACAGGGGTGAAGACGGGGAGCGGGTGACCCGCCGGCCCGGACCACTGGCAGGGGCGGACCGGGCCGTGGGTCGCCTTCCCCGCCGGGTCAATAGCATGGCCTTCGCCCGCGTAGGCACTCGGTACGGAAGAGATCCCTGCTACTGGGGTGACCAATCCGTACTGCTCGGGTAAGGCTTTGCGTCAGGCGCTTGGGTGTAAGGGCGAACCTGTTGGCCGGGTCCGGCTTCTAACAAGGTGGCCGATGTCCCAGCCCATCGGCACGCCAACTTCCTGGAGGACTCGGTGACCCCCCGTTCGCAGGCTACGGTGACACGCGTGGCCCTGCTCAGCAGGCGTCAGGGCAAGCACCGTCCGGCCCGGCGCCCCTGGTTGATCATCACGGCGGTCGTCGCCGTGCTGAGTGCCGTGACGGTCGCCGGGATCTTCCTCAGCATCCGGAACCGGCCCGGTTTCTCCGCCGTCTCGGTGCCGACTACCCCCAACGAGGCGCCGGTCGCCAAGGTGGCCGACGGCGCGCCGAAGGACTGGCCGAGCTGGGGGTTCACGCACACCCAGTACAGCGCCGACCAAGGCAACCCGAAGGCCGTCGACACCGCGCGCGGCGCGCTCACCCAGCAACCGCTCGTGCAGGCCCAGGCCATCATGGGCTGGGGCGCCGACAACCCCGAGCCCAGCCCGGGCCAGTTCGACTTCCGCAGCCTCGACGCGCGGATGGACCTCATCCGGCGCAGCCATGGCACGCCCGTCATCACGGTGTGCTGCGCGCCCGACTGGATGAAGGGCGGCACCGCCGGGCAGACCGACTGGTCGCACCTCGAGGACGCGCCCAGCAAGAAGTACTTCCGCGACTACGCCGCCCTCGCGGCCAAAGTCGCCCAGCGCTACCCGGACGTGAAGTACTACGTGGTCTGGAACGAGTTCAAGGGCTTGTTCAACAACACCCTGAACCGCTGGAACTACGAGGACTACACGTCCCTGTACAACCAGGTCTATGCCGCGCTCAAGGCCGTGAACCCCGACATCAAGGTCGGCGGGCCGTACATGGTCATGAACAGCTACTCGCCCGATCGCCGGCCGTCCGCCGTACGCGGGGCGTGGGGGAGCGTCGACAAGCGCGCCCTCGAGGCGGTCGCGTACTGGCTGAAGCACAAGCGCGGCGCCGACTTCATGGTCGTCGACGGGGCCACGGCGTCGGAGGACAAGGGCCTGGTGCCCGACCCGTTCACCGCGCTCGGCAAGTTCTCGTCCATTACCAAGTGGCTGCGCGCACAGGACTCCAAGCTGCCCGTGTGGTGGGCCGAGTGGTACGTCGAGCCCGAGAACTCCGGGTGGACCGACGAGCAGCGCACGGCCGTCCAGGCGGCGGCGCTGATGGAGTTCGCCCGCAGCGGCACCGCCACCGCGCTGTACTGGAACCCGGAGCGTCCGGACGGGCGGTGCGACGGCTGCCTCTGGAGCACCACCCAAGGCGGGGACGGCGGTAAGGCCACCCCGACGCTGGCGCTGCTGCAGAGCTTCGCGAAGTGGTTCCCGCCGGGCACCGACCTGCTGAACCTGCGCGCTTCCGACCCCGCGGTGCGCGTGCTCGCGCAACGGAACAAGGCCATCGTCGTCAACACCGCCGACCGTGCGGTGCGAACGACGGTGGGCGGCAAGAACCTGGACCTGCGTCCATACGAGGTCCGCTGGATCGATCGCTGATCGATTTCTTTTCGGGATAAAGGTCTCTTCCGGGAGCGGCCTTTGTTTCGGGAGAATCGGGTCACGAACGGGGAGAAACGCGGGGGGAAACACCGTGACTGCCGACTCCGTCATTTCTGACATCGACCTTGTCGATATGGACTTCTGGGCGCGACCGCCCGACCAGCGCCTGTCGGACTTCGCCCGGCTGCGCGCACTCGGCACGCCCGCGTTCTACGAGGAGCCGCACATCCCATTCGTGCGGGCCGGCAAGGGCTTCTATGCCCTGGTCAGGCACGCCGATGTGGTGGAGGTCAGCCGCAACGCGAAGATCTTCAGCAGCGAGCCGGCCGCGACCTCGCCCGAGCCGCCGCCGATCATCGCGAAGCTCTTCGGCACCCCGATGGTCAACATGGACGACCCGCGGCATTCCCGGCTGCGCCGGATCGTGTCGCGGGCCTTCAGTCCCCGGATGCTCGGCAAGATCGAGGCCGACATCAAGGCAACGGCCACAATGATCGTCGACGACGTGCTCGCCGCCGGGCCGAAGGACTTCGTCACGCAGGTCGCCGCCCGGCTGCCGATCAACGTGATCTGCCGGATGATGGGCATCCCGGAGGACCTGCGCCCGTACGTCCTGGAGCGCATCGACGTGATGACCGAATACTCCGGGGTCCGCGGATCGCTGGCCGACCCCCGCACGCTGCGGCTGCTCGGCGGCAACCTCAAGGCCATCGTCGACCTGCACCGGCTCGTCGCCCGGCTCGGCCGCCAGCGCCTCCGGGTACCCACGGACGACCTGGTATCGGCGCTGGTCAACGCCAACGTCGAAGGTGAGCGGCTGACCGTACGGGAGCTCGGCTCGTTCTTCGACCTGCTGCTGGTGGCGGGCAACGAGACCACCCGCAACGCGCTGGCACACGGCTTGAAGCTGTTCACCGACCACCCGGACCAGCGGGACCTGCTGTTGTCGGACTACGACGCCCACATCGGCGGGGCCATCGAGGAGATCGTCAGGTACGTCTCGCCGATCATGCAGTTCCGCCGCACCCTCACCCAGGACTACGAGCTGAACGGGCACCGGCTGCGCACGGGCGACAAGGTGGTGCTGTTCTACGTCGCCGCCAACCGCGACCCCGAGGTGTTCAAGAACCCCGACACGTTCGACATCACGCGCTCGCCCAACCCGCACGTCGGCTTCGGCGGCCCGGGCCCGCATCTGTGTCTCGGGGCGAACTTGGCCCGGATGGAGCTGCGCATCATGTTCCGCGAGCTGTTCACCCGGCTCCCGGACCTCCGTGCGGTCGGCGAGCCCGAACTGCTGCTGTCGAACTTCGACAACGGTGTGCAGCGCCAGCAATTCGCGTACTGACTCGCTGATCGCCCGCACAGCGGTCACCGGTCAACGGGTCGCTCACCCTGCTCTTCCTGCTGACGGGGCCGGCGCGCACGAAACGTCAGCGGCCGAGCCGGCGAATCCGGCCCGGGCGGGCCTGACCCTGCACCGGGAGCCACCGGCTGACCAGCCCCTTGTGCGCGTTTGTTACCGTGCGCCCGTGGGCGATACCGACGCGCAGGGTGGCGGCCGGCTCGGCTGGGGGCCCGCGCCGGGGTGGCGTGGGCACGAGCCGGAGATCGAGACCGAGCCGGCTCCGCCAGAGCCGTCGCTCGGGGTCTTCATCGTCATCGTCTCGTCGCTGTTGATCATCGCGGTCTGCCTGCCGTGGGCGACGTCGACCGTGCACATGCCCGACATCGGGCTGCTGCCCGGCCCGCCCGACGATGTGCTGGGCCGGTCTCGCCAGTACACGGGGCTGCGCGGCCTGCCCGGCATGGCCACGATCCTCGCCGCGCTGGCGGCCGCCCTGCTCGGCGGGGCGGGGGCCGTGCTGGGCCGGCGGCTCGTCGCCTACGCCGCGATTCCCGCGCTCACCGTGCTGGCCGCCCTCGGCCTGTTCGCCGCGACCGCGGACGGGGAGGTCGAGGACAAGCTCTACGGCGACACCCTGCATCAGCTGCCGGCCCCGCTTGGCCAGTTGCTGCGCAGCACCATGGAGACCTCGCTGAGTTTCGGCTGGTGGCTCGCGGTGGCGCTGGCCCTCGTCGTGCTCGGCGGCGCGATCGTCGGGCTCTCACGGCGACCGGTGCCGGCCGCGGCCGACGAGCCCGCTGGGCCGCCCGACACTGGGCCGTCCGACACTGGGCCGTCCGACACCCATGGGACAGATCAGCGGACCGCGTAGGCCCGGACGATCGTCTGCACGACCGAGCTACCCGCGCTGTCGGTCGCGTTCGCGCGCAGCGAGACGAAACCCGAGGTCGACGGATTGGTGACGGTGGCCACCCACGCGTCGCCGGATCGCGCCACCGGCACGGTCTGCCAGGTCGCGCCGTCGTCGGCGGAGGTCTGGACGGCGAGCGCGGTCACCGGCGCGGACGGCGCACTCGGGTTACGGATGACCTGGACCGGTAGGTTCACCGTGCCGCCCGGGGCCGCCATAGGACTGGGGTCGGTCTCGCTCGCGCCCTGTCGGCGGGTCAAGCCGCCCGTTTTGGACCGGTCCGCGACGCGGTGGAGCGCGCGGTCGGCGTGGCCGGCTGTAACCCCAGGTCGCACCGGGAACGCGCTGCGTCACCCGAGAGGATCAGCCGGGAGTCGCAATCATGAAAACTTGGGAAATCGGCGGCAGGCCGGCGCCGCGACATGGCCCCCGGTCTCGGAGGGCCGGCGGGGCGGGCGCTACTCCTCGTACAACCAGGCGTCCTCGTCGTCGCGTGAGGCCGGTCTTGCCGCGCTGGCCTGCGGTGATGCGACAGGGGCAGGGGTCTGGGGCGGCGGCGCGGCGGTCCGCGGCCGGCGGGTCATCGCGACGGCGAGCAGCAGGCCGCACAGCACGCCCACAGTGATCAGGCCGCCGCGCGGCGTCCACCAGCCGGCGGCCAGCATGACCTCGGCCACCACGCTGATCAAGGAGATGCCGCCGACGATGGAGATCACTATGCGGGCGAGCGGGTCGAGCCCGGTCAGCAGCTGGGCGAAGCAGACCACCGGCGTCACCATGAGGAACACCAGCGTGAACAGTGTCCGGCCCGGATAGTGCACGCCGGCGACGGTCAGCACTGCGCCGAACGTGCCCAGCCACGCGAGGGTGGCGGGGATTCGCTCACCGGGTGGCAGGTGGGCGCCGGTTGGCCGGGGGAGCGCAGTGAGCTGCTTCATCTCGTTCCTTAGACTCCGTGCCCGACGCGATCGAGCTGGCGCAGGATGAAGCTCGGGGGAACGCCCAGCGCCACCATGATCGCCAAGCCGGCCCGCGGATCCAAGGGGCGGCGCAGCATGGTCCGGCCGGCCCAGCGCAGCGCCGGACCGCGGGCGCCGCGCGTCGCCTCCGCGAAGGCCACCTTGCCCGCCCAGTGCGCGTAGCCGGCCGCCGGGAACTCCGGGTACTTCGCCAGCAGCCACTGCGATGCCGCCGACACCGTGGGCGCGTTCTTGACCAGCCCGAAGTACGACTGCTTGTGCCATCTGATGCCGACCGCCACCGAGCGCAGGTTGCGGATCGGCGTACGGGCGGTGGCGCGCAGCAGGAACTCGTAGTCCTCGCCGTAGCTGCCGGGGATCGTCTCGTCGAACAGGCCGAAGCCGTCGACGATGGCGGCCCGCCGGGCGAGGAAGCCCGTGGGGTGCAGCTGCGGCATGTGCCCCTTCAGCAGGTCGGCCCGGCTGACCAGATCGAGCTTGAGCGACCGGTCGATCGACATCTCGTCATTGAACAACCGCAGCCCGCACGTGACGAACTCCGCCTCTGGGTCGTCGCGCAGCACCGTGACCTGCTCGCGCAGCTTGCCGGGCAGCCACAGGTCGGTGTCGTCGCAGAAGGCGACCAGCTCGGTGGTCGCCGCCAGCACGCCGGTGTTGCGCGCCCCCGCCGCGCCGGGAGTGCGCCGGTTGGCCAGCGGCTGGACCTCGCGGCCCGGCTTGTCGCTGGCCACGCTGTCGTCGGGCTCGCTCTGGTCGAAGACGACGATCGCGCGCAGCTCGCCGGGATAGTCGTGTTCGCGGATCGAGGTGAGCGTCTCGCGCAGCAGCTCGGGCCGGTCGCGCGTCGGGATGACGACGCTGACGGCGGGCCATTGATCCACAGCAGACACCACCTAGGCGAGGTTGACGAAGCGTTCGATGACGATGGCGATGAAGCCGACGAACAGCGGGACCGACAAGACGGTGAGCGGGCGCAGCTTGCGGTAGTCGCCGGGCTCCAGCCGGAGCCGCCGCAGCTCCCGTGCTAGGAGCACGCCGAGCAGGACGGGCAGGTAAACGAGCCCGGCGGGCGTCCACGGCGTCGATCCGAAGATCAGCCCCTGCGGACGCGGCACACTGGGCACCGGCTCCGGCGGCGGCGTCCGCAACGCGAAGACCGCGGCGTCCGGGTTCTCGTAGATGACCCGCAGCTGCCCGTCGCGGTCGAGGGCGGCGCGCATGCGGTCGCCATAGTTGAGCGGGAGGCCGTAGTTGAGCTGCAGAAACGCCTCGTGCCCGCGCGTCGTGACGAAGAAGCCGCCCGGGCCCTGGGCCTTGAGCGCGGCGATGATCCGGCTGATATCGGCCGGGTTCCTGGCCGCGGTCACCGGCGCGTAGCTGAACCGCTCCATATCGCGGTAACCCCACGGCATGACCGGGGTGGCACTGGCGCCCGGCGCGTTCGGGGCGTCGCCGGTCAGCCACACGACGTTCACGGCCCCGGTGCCCTGGTTGAGCATCACGTCGTAGGCGCGCACGTCTCCCGGCCGGATCTGCTCGAACTTCTCGTTGCCGAACCGTACGAACAGGAACCCGCCGACGATGGCCAGCCCGCAGACCGTGGCACCGATGATCGACGGCCACGGCCGAGGCACCCGCGACGCCTGCCGTACGGCCCGTTCGGGCTCGGGCTCATCCGCGGCCTGCGGAAAGAACAGGTAGGCGGCCAGCACGGCGGCCCCGGGCAGGATGAAGAAGAACACCCGCAGCGCGATCTCGCCGCCGTAGTTCTGCAGCCCGAACGACAGGAACGGGCCGAGGAACAGCACGAGCGCGACCCGATCGTCGATGCGTCGTTTGCGGCGTCGCAACAGGCCCAGCCCGGCCATCGCGGCCACCAGCAAAGCGAGCAGGATGCGGACCTGCTGCACTTGCGCCAGCTCCGGGCTGGCCTGGCTGATCCGCCCGGCCACGCTGGAGCCGAGGTTGGAGCCCACCTGCCCGACCCCGCCGAAGATGTCGTCGCCGTGGCCGGCGTAGTAGCCGACGGTCATGAAGCTGACCCACGCCGCGAAGATCACGCCGCCGATGATCGGCAGGCCGCGCAGCGTGCACCGGCGCAGCACCACGAACCCGGCTGCCGCGATGAGCAGCAGGAACGGGGAGAGCTGATGGCTCGCCGTCGCCACCGCGAAGATCACGATGAGCAGCATGAGAAGGATCGCGCGCTCACGCAGCCCCACCTGCCGCGGCGGCAGCTCGCCGGCCTGCATGGACCCGAACAGCCAGTTGTACGCCCGCCAGAGCGGCCCCTTACGCTCGGGTTCTCGAGGCGGTAGGTCGGCCGTGGAGGTCGGCGGGGTCGGTTGGTTGGGGAAGTGCGGTTGGGGAGATGCTGCGCGGCGCTTGCCCTCCTTGCGGCCCCCGCCGTCCACGGGCCGGAACCAGTTGAGCAGGATAGCCACCCAGTACAGGTAGAGCAGATAGCCGAAGGCCTGCGGCGACAGGTAGTCCTGGCCCACCCAGTCGGCCACGATGAACAGCCACACCGCCAGCCACTTGGCCCGCCAGCTGGCGTTCAGGGTGCGCAGGATCAGATAGAGCGGCACCAGGTACATCAGCTCGATGACGATCGGCGTCCAGTGCAGCACCGGCTCGATGTCGGTCTGGCCGATCGCCTTGGTGATGAAGGCGATGAGCGCGAAGAACCCCGGCCAGCTGTAGCGCGCGTCGAGTCCGGCGTCGACCGTGTGGGTGCGGGCGATGAACTCGATGAACCCCGCGTGCTGCCAGGCCGTCGGGAACCGAGCGTACGGCTCGAGGAACTGGGCGAGGCCGTGCAGCGACACCACGGCGAGGATCAGCTGGACGATCAGCAGCCCGCGGTACGGACGGCGCAGGCCGAGGGTGGCCAGGAAGGCGACCGTCATCACCCCGGCACCGAGCAACGTGACGATCGGCAGTACGGAGATCAGGCCGTACCCGTCCATCGCCGCCATGTTCACGCCGCGCAGCGGGAGCCAGAACAGCACCACCCCGACGACCAGCAGGGCGACGACGATCAGCAGCGGGCGCCGGCCCGTGGTGATGGGCGCCGGGGCCTTGCTCTCGGGCGCCTCGCCCCGAGGGCGGCGGGGCGTAGCCATGGGGGTGAAGCGCGACGTCACTGTCAATGAATATCTCTCTCGGCCCCGGTCGCGATAGTGGCCGTCACAGGCGCATTCGCGTGTGCGATCCGGCGCAGTCCGGGGTAGACGGCCGCGGCGACGACGACGTGGACGACCAGTACGGCGATGCCGACCGTCGTCAGGTAGGACGCCGGGGCCGTGAAGACCAGGATCACGGCCAGCACGCCCAGGCACCGTACGGCCTGCAGGATCGCGATCGGACGGGTCCGTGACTGCACGCGCAGCACGCCCATGTAGATCTCGATGATGGCCTTCGGCAGTGCGGCGGCGGCCAGCAGCTGGAGCAGCCGGGCGCCCTGGACGTACTCGTGCCCGAACACCTGCAGCCCGATCGGCGCGACCACGATCATGATGACCGACGCGGGGCCGACCAGCATCACGGTGCGGCGCAGCGCGGCGCGGCACGTGTCCGCGAGCCGCGCCCCGTCGAAGGCGCCCTCCACGGTCAGCGACATGGCCATGTTGGTGGCCAGCAGGTCGAGCATCGCGCCCAGCACCCACGCCATCATGAAGTACGCGTTCGCGCGCGGGCCGATGTGCGCCGCGACGACGACCGGGATCAGGTTGATCGAGGCGTGGGAGAACAGGCTGCCCACGTAGTCGCCGCCCATGTACCGGCCGATCTGCCGCGCGGTCGGCGGCCGGTGCCGTCCGTCCGTGGCGGTGACGTGGGCCGGGATCAGCCGGCGGAAGATCAGCCAGCTGACGGGGACGATCGCGATCATCGCGGGCACGATGGTGGACAGCACGATGCCGTCGGTGGGCGCGACCGCGACGAGCGCGACCAGCAACGCGAGCTTGACGATGCCGAACAGGGCGTTCTCGATCGGCACCCAGCCGGCCTTCCGCAGCCCGGTGAACACGCCGTCCTGCTGGGCGAAGATGTTCCAGGCGACCACGCCGGCGAGGAACCACAACGCGCGGCTCGGTGTCGCCAGCCCCGAGAACGACGGCCCCCACATGTTCAGAGTCAGCAGGAATCCGACCCCGATGGCGGCACCGGTGAGCGACCCGAGCGCGTAGCTGCCGAGCACCAGCCGGCCGGTGCGGCGGCCCGCCTGGGGGACGAACCGGATGAGCATGTAGTTGATCGCGGTCAGGCCGCTGACGAACAGGATGGCCTGGATCTCGGCGGAGTTGCGGCCGAAGACCTCCGGCGGGTACAGCCGGGCGGCCAGCAGCCAGTAGCCGAGCCCGAGCACCCCCGTGAGGCCGCCGTTGATCATGAGGGCGTACGCGTTGCGGAACAGCGGGTTGGCCAGCTCGCCGCGCAGCCCGGACAGGCGACCGCGATCCTCGGTCCGCGGCAGGGTCAGCGTCGTCGGCTCAGACATGGCGCAGCACCTTTCGCGTCGCGTAGCGGCCGCGGCGGACCACGGCGTACGTCTTGGTGAGAGTCCGCTCGCGCAGGTAGAGCAGCGGGATGCGCCGCCCGGCGACGGCCGTGGCGAAGGTCTCCAGCGACGTGGACGCCTGAACGGTGAGCCGCGGCAGGGCCAGCACGTCGCTGTCGCCGGAGGCGATGGCGTTGGCCACCGCGCAGGCCTTGGTGTATCCGGCCGTACGGACGGCGCGTCGCACGCGGGCGCTGGAGTAGCCGTAGGGGTAGGCCATCGTGGTGACGGACCGGCCCAGCCGGTCCTCGAGCAGGGTCTTGTTGCGGGCGAGCTCGTCGCGCAGCTCGGCGTCGGGCAGCTGGTCGAGCTGGGGGTGGCTGTGGCTGTGCCCGCCCATCTCGATGCCGTGCGCGGCGGCCTCCGCTACCTGCGACCACGACAGCATGCGGTCGAGCGGCCGGCCGGCGGCGTCGCCGTTGGCGTCGGCCAGCCAGCCGGTCGTCACGAAGACCGTCGCGGCGAAACCGTACCGCTCCAGGACGGGCAGCGCCCGCTGGTGGAAGTCGGCGTACCCGTCGTCGAAGGTGATCACGACCGGCCGCTCCGGCAGCCCGGTGCCGATGGTCAGGGCCGAGAGCGTGATCGGGGTGAACCCGCGGTCGTGCAGCAGCGCCATCTGGTCGGCGAACGCGTCCGGGCCGACCGCGAGCGACGCCGTCGAGACGGGCGGCCGCTCGGCGATCGAGTGGTACATCAGGATCGGTACGCGGCTCATCGGCTCGTCTCCGGAACAGTTCCCGCGACGGGACCCGCGACAGGGCTCACGACGGGACCCGCGGCCGGAGTCCCGATGGGAGCGGCGTCGGGTGCCGGCCGGGCGGAGCGGCGGCCGGACAGCGACCCGGCGGCGTAGCCGAAGGCCGTGTAGGACAGGCCGGTCACGATGGCGGTCGCCTTGCCGATGCCGCCCAGGTCGCCGCGGAACGCGTCGCCGAACCCGCGGGCGACGCCGCGCGGCAGTGCTTTGAGCACGTGCGCGCGCTCGCTGGCCAGGCCGTCGGTGGTCCCGACGCTGCGCGTGACCAGCGCCTTGGACAGGCCCTCGGCGTAGCAACGTGTCCGCAGGTAGCCGAAGCGCGCCCGCTCGACCGGGACCCGGTGCCAGATGACGGCCTGGTCATCGAAGATCATCACGGAGTCGGGGCTGCGCTGGCCGAGCCGGATGCAGAACTCCGTCTCCTCGCAGCCCAGCGGCCGCTTGCCGAAGGACCGGCCGATACCGGTGGTGAAGCCGCCCGCGATCTGGAACGCCTCGGCGCGGAACGAGCAGTTGCCGCCCATCAGGTTCCGGATCGGCCCTGGCGTCATGCCCCGGTACGTGCAGCCGACCGTCCAGTCGAACTCCTCGGGGAACCAGCGGGGCCGCCGGCCGACCTCGGCCGGGGTCTCGGCCAGCTCGGCCACCAGCGCGGCGCCGTCGCGGGCCAGCTCCTGAGCGGACGGCGAACCCGGCCACAGCGGCAGCGTGCGGCCGCCCACTCCGATCACCGTGGGGTCCGCGTAGCGCGCGGCCAGCGCCGCCAGCCAGCCGGGCGCCGCCACGGCGTCGTCGTCGAGGTAGGCCACGACATCGCCGCCGGCCAGCTCGGCACCGGTGTTCTTGCCGCCGGACAGCCCGCGGCCGTACCGGTTCTGCACCACGACCACGTCCGGCATGGACGCCTTGAGCCGGGCGTACAGGTCCGGGTTGTGGTCGACCGACAGGATGATCTCGTGCGGCGCGTACCGCTGGGCGCGAACCGACTCGACGGCGGCGTGGATGTCGTCCCAGCGCTGGTCGGTGAAGGCGCAGAGCGCCACGCTCACGCGCGGTCGCCGGGGGGTGTGGGGGGTCGTCCCCCCTCGAGGGGCAGGGCGCAGGCGGGGGGTGCTGGTCATGACCGGTTCCTCAGACGCTCGGGCGCGGCCGCAGCCGGGCGTAGGTCTTGAGCACCCGGTCGGCCTGCTTGTACAGCTTGGGGTTGTCGAGCACAGCGTTCCGCGCCTTGTTCAGCGGCTCCGCGCGCAGCCAATGCACGCCGGCGCCGGGACGGAGCCGGGCGACCCGGCCCTCGGCGATCGGGATCTCGCGGCTCTTCAGCCACTCCTTGAACTCCTTGCCGCCGCGGCCCATCGCGATCTCGGTGATGCCGTGCTCGGCGGCGCCCTGCGCCAGGCGCAGGTGGCCGATCATGCCAGGGGAGTACTTGGCGAAGGTCGTGTCGTACGCCGGGAACCAGCCCGCCATGACCGTGCCGTTGCGCAGCCCGAAGTGGGCGGAGACGGGCTGGTCGCCGGCGCGCAGCACGCTGAGCACCCCGACCCCGGTCTCGTGCAGGTGCTCGACGAGCTTGACGATCCAGGGCCGCGCGAACCGGTCGGTACGGCCGGTCCGCTGGTACTGGTCGGACTTCCAGGCCATGAGCCGGCGCAGCTCAGCCGGGTCGCGGGACTCGAAGGTGTAGCGCACCTCGCCCACCTCCCTGCCGAGTTTGCGTTCCTTGTAGCGGATGGTCTTGTGGGTCTTCGGCGCCAGGCGCCGTACCTCATCCATGTAGACGTCGAAACCGGCGCCCAAGTCGATGATCGGCTCGACTCTCCGCACGGTCTGGTACGGCGCGAACGTCCGCTGGTGGGCGAGCATGTGGTCGAAGTCCCATACGCTCAGGCCGCACGCCTTCAGCAGGTCCTTGGCGTCGAGCTCCAGGTCCGGCTCGGCGATGATGCCCTGCAGGTCGGTGAGCCCGAAGCCGACCGGATGCCCGACGCCCAGCGGGCCCCGCTCGTACGGGAAGAACGCGACGACGTCCGGGCCATCCGTCACGACGGCGACCCGGACGTTGTCCCGGAAGGTGCCGACCGCCTGGGTGAACTCCGGAGAAAGGAAGGGGCTGCCCAGCAGCGGGTCGGTCTCCTGCAACGCCCGCCATCGCTTGATCTCGGCATCGCCGAGATCAAGCGGTCGCACAACGGTGATGTTCATGTCAACCGGCCTGCTGGCTCTCGGAGGTCACCAGCGCCGGGGTGGGCCACCCCGGCAGCGGCTCGGGCCGGGTCACGGTCACGACCTCGTGCTGGATGGCGCCCCGGAAGCGGAGCCGGACCATTGTCTTGAGCACCCGCCAACCGTCGCGGAAGGTGTTCAGGTTGGACACGCCGAACCGGCGGTCGCTCTCGTGGCTGGCCACCTCGGCCATGCGCAGCCCCGCCCGAACCGCGTTGACGCACATCTCGGTCTCGATCTCGAAGCCGGTGGACTCGAGCTCGAGTTGGTGCACCGCGGACCGTCGCATCGCCACGAACCCGTAGCAAAGGTCGCTCCACTTGGTGCGGTACAGCACGTTGGCCGTCTTGGTCAGCCACTTGTTGCCGACGCTGCGCAGCCCCGTCAGGTCGTCCGAGCCACCCCCGCAGGCGTACCGGGAACCCTTGACGAAGTCGAAGCCGCGGACGATCAGGGCCAGGAAGCTGTCGAACTCGACCGGGTCCATGCTGCCGTCCGCGTCGAGCATGATGATCACGTCGCAGGACGCCACGGCCATCCCCGTACGCATCGCGGTGCCCTTGCCGCTCGGCGGCTCACTGATGATGATCGCGTCTGGCCGCAGCAGCCGGGCGACGTCGGCCGTGCCGTCGGTGGATTGCCCATCGACGATGACGACCTCATCGACCTCGGTCAGCCGCGGCAGCAGCCATCGCAGGTTCTCGGCCTCGTTGAGAGTTGGGATGACCGCGGTGACAGTCGGCCGCAGGCCGTCACCGGGTCGTGCGACATTGGCGGTGCGCACGAGGGGTTCGTAGCTGTTCATTGGGCGTCCCTGTTCCCTGGGGGGATGCGGATGAATGTCGGTGTCTGAACCCTTAGATGTCGGGTCGCCCACATGATGTTTGGATGATTTTCGCGGCCGCTCCTATAGGTGACGCAGTGCGCACTACGCCGTACGTACCGTTCCCCCAGGTAAGTGGTTCGTCACAATCCGCAGAAACCCCGATGGGGCAAGCCGAAAGTGGCCTCGATCGGTCATGACGCCGTGGCGATATCAGGTCACTGAACGTCGTGTGCAGAGTACATAAAACCTTGCGCACCCGATTGGCGGATCTTGCTCTACCGCGTGCGCACGGGCCGGTCAGCCGGTCAGCCTGGCCAGCGAGCCCAGCGGGACGTGCAGCCACGACGGACGGTTACGGGCCTCGTACATGACCTCGTACACGGCCTTGTCGAACTCGAAGGCGCGCAGCAGGACGTCGTGGGCGTACGGATCGGGGCCCCCGGCGTCGGTGTAGCCGGCGCAGAACGCGTCGCGGTTACGATCGGCCCACTCGTGCGACCGATACTCCCGTTGGTCGTGCGCAGGGTCATCGGCGAACAGCGCGGCGGCGGGACCGGTCAGCAGGTAGCGCACCGCGTACTCGAACGAGCGCAACATGCCGGCGACGTCGCGCAGCGGATGCGCGGGGGCCCGCCGCGCGGCCAGCGGCCTGGCCGGCTCGCCCTCGAAGTCGAGCAGCACCCAGCCCACCTCGGTGCGCATGACCTGACCCAGGTGGTAGTCGCCGTGGATGCGCTGCACGGCGAGTGGACCGTCGTGCTTGCCGAGGTCGTCGAAGGCCGCCGCGATGCGGTCCACGTACGGGTTCAGGTCCGGTATGGCGGCGCGTGCCTCGTCCAGCCGGGTCAGCATCCGGCCGGCCATCGCGTGCACGTCGGCGGCGCTGATCGAGGTCACGCCGAACGCCTCGGCCAGCTCGCGGTGGACCGTGGCGGTGGCGGCGCCGAGCCGCTCGGCCTCGCCGGCGAAGTCGCCGCCCACCTCGTACGCGTGCAGATCAGCCTCGGCGTACAGGTCGCGCACGCTCGTGGTGGCCAGCCGCCAGCCGTCGGTGGCCGTCCGCAGGTACTCCGACAGCATGGCCAGCGTCGTCGACTCACCGTCGAGCACGGTCTCGATCCAGCCGTACAGCTCGGGAATGTGCTTTGAGCCGCTCCTGGACAGCGCCAGGCTGATCTCCAGGTCCGGGTTGACCCCGGGGGTGAGCCGGCGGAACAGCTTGCAGATGTACGCGTCGCCGTACACCAGCGAGGTGTTGCTCTGCTCCGCCGGGCTGGCCAGGCTCGTCAAGTCGGTGTCGATTCGTTGCCCGGGGACGGTGCGGAACCGCAGCGCCGCGACGTCGGCGCCCTCGGCCATGCCGGTCAGCAGCGACCTGGTGAGGTCAGGGTCGTGTGCCGCGTCGTAGATGTGCATGCCGTCGACGAGGCCGATCGAGGCGTACTCCAGCCGCCCCGGCAGCTCGTGCCGGAACCCGAGGAGGAGCTGGTAATAATAGTGCTCCGCGTCAGGGTTACCAGGCGGCCCCTGCCGTACGCTCACGATCGCGTGTCGCAGCCCCGGGTCTCCGGCCACCAGCCGTGCGTCGGCGACGAACGAGACCTCGGTGATCTCGCGCCCCTTCCCGGCGAACCACCGTTGCCGGGGCAGCCAGGTGGCCAGTAGCTCCTCGAGCCGGTCATGCGACGGCACCTACCCTGTCACCCTCTTTCTGGGGGTTCAGCCATCCGCTGCTCCGGGGCCGGCGGCAGCAGGAACCAGTAGAAGCCGTGGCCCGGCAGGGTCAGCAGGTAGGGCAGTTCGCCGACGGGCGGGAACTGAACGCCGCCCATGCACTCGATCGGGGTGGAGCCCTCGAAGCGGCGCAGGTCGAGCTCCACCGGCTGCGGGAACCGCGACAGGTTGTTCACGCATAGCACCCGGTCATCGCCGAACTCCCGGACGAACGCCAGCACACTCGGGTTGGACGCCGGCAGCTCGACGAACGTGCCGTGCCCGAAAACCGGGTGACGCTTGCGGATCTCGATCATCTTGCGCGTCCAGTGCAACAGCGAGCCTGGGTTGTTCTGCTGTGCCTCGACGTTCACGGCCTGGTACCCGTAGATGGGGTCCATAATCACCGGCAGGTACAGCCGGGCCGGGTCGCAGGTGGAAAAGCCCGCGTTGCGGTCAGGCGTCCACTGCAGGGGCGTGCGGACACCGTCGCGGTCGCCGAGGTAGATGTTGTCGCCCATGCCGATCTCGTCGCCGTAATAGAGCACCGGCGAGCCGGGCAGCGACAGCAGCAGCGCGGTGAACAGCTCCAGCTGGTTGCGGTCGTTATCGAGCAGCGGGGCGAGCCGCCGCCGGATCCCGATGTTGGCCTTCATCCGGGGATCTTTGGCGTACTCGGTGTACATGTAGTCGCGCTCTTCGTCGGTGACCATCTCGAGCGTCAGCTCGTCGTGGTTGCGCAGGAAAATGCCCCATTGCGCGTGGTCGGGGATCTTCGGGGTCTGCGCCATGATCTCCGAGATCGGGTAGCGCTGCTCGCGCCGTACGGCCATGAAGATGCGCGGCATCACCGGGAAGTGGAACGCCATGTGGCACTCGTCGCCACCGGTGGCCGGGTCGCCGAAGTACTCGACCACGTCGGCCGGCCACTGGTTCGCCTCGGCCAGCAGCACCCGGTCGGGGTAGAGCCGGTCGACCTCGGTGCGGACCCGCTTCAAGTAGTCGTGGGTCTCGGAGAGGTTCTCGCAGTTGGTGCCCTCGCGCTCGAACAGGTACGGCACGGCGTCCAGCCGGAAGCCGTCGATGCCGAGGTCCAGCCAGAACCGCAGCACCTCCAGCATGGCCTCCTGGACCGCGGGGTTGTCGTAGTTGAGGTCGGGCTGATGGGCGAAGAACCGGTGCCAGTAGTACTGACCTCGCACCGGGTCATACGACCAGTTCGACGTCTCGGTGTCGACGAAGATGATCCGCGCGTCCCTGTACTCCTCGTCGGTGTCGGACCACACGTAGAAGTCGCCGTACGGCCCGTCCGGATCGGACCGGGACGCCTGGAACCACGGGTGCTGGTCGCTGGTGTGGTTCATCACCAGGTCGGCGATCACCCGGATGCCGCGGTCATGGGCCTCGTCGATCAGCTCGACGAAGTCGCCGAGGTCGCCGAACTCCGGCAGGATCTTGGTGAAGTTGCTGATGTCGTACCCGCCGTCGCGCAGCGGGGACTCGTAGATCGGCAGCAGCCAGATGCAGTCGATGCCCAGCCATTGCAGGTAGTCGAGCCGGCCGATGAGGCCGCGGATGTCACCGGTGCCGTCGCCGCTCGAGTCGTGGAAGCCGCGGATGAGCACCTCGTAGAAAACGGCGCGCTTGTACCAGTACGGGTCGCGCGGCTTCTCGTGGGTGAAGGTGTCGGGCACAGGTTCGACCATGTCAGCCATCGTGACACTGGGCGCCTCGGGCAGGGCTCCATGGGCCTGCGGCCCTGGAGGGTGCTGGGTCCCTGTTAGCTCTTGGGTCAACTCTCGCTTCTCCGGAGCGTGAAAATGTGGGCGGGCTGGTGGTGCGGGTCCAGGCGAACGTAGTTGGCCTGCCGCCACAGGTAGGACTCGCCGGAGAGCGCGTCGGCGACGACGAACTCGTCCTCCCAGTCCAGACCCAGGGCAGGCAGATCCAGATATATGGTCGCCTCGCGAACCTGATGCGGATTGAGGTTCACGACGACCAGGACGGTGTCTTCGCCGGCTGACTTGGAGAAGCAGATGATCTCCGGCTGGTCGACGTGATGGAACCGTAGGTTACGCAGCCTGCGCAGTGCGGGGTGGGCTCTTCGGAGACTGTTGAGCCGAGTGATCAATGGGGCGATGCTGCGGCCCTCGCGTTCGGCGCGCTCCCAGTCCCGCGGGCGGTACTGGTACTTCTCGGAGTCGCGGTACTCCTCGCTGCCGGGCCGGACCGGGAGGTTCTCGCACAGCTCGTAGCCCGAGTACACCCCCCAGGTGGGGGAGAACAACGCGGCCAGCACGGCGCGGACCTCGAACGCGGGCCGGCCACCGTGCTGCAGGTACTCGTGCAGGATGTCCGGCGTGTTGACGAAGAAGTTGGGCCGCATGTACTTCGCGGCGTCGCCGGACAGCTCGCGCAGGTAGTCCTCGAGCTCGTCCTTGCTGTTGCGCCACGTGAAGTACGTGTAGGACTGGTGGAACCCGATCTTGGCGAGGGTGTGCATCATGGCCGGCCGGGTGAACGCCTCGGCCAGGAAGAGCACGTCCGGGTCGGTTTCGCCGATGTCGGCCAGCAGCCGTTCCCAGAACGCGACCGGCTTGGTGTGCGGGTTGTCGACGCGGAAGATCCGTACGCCGTGGTCCATCCAGTGCCGCAGCACGCCCTTGACGGCCCGGTAGAGGCCCTCGGGGTCGTTGTCGAAGTTCAGCGGGTAGATGTCCTGGTATTTCTTCGGCGGGTTCTCGGCATAGGCGATCGAGCCGTCGGCCCGGGTGGTGAACCATTCCGGGTGCTCGGTCACCCAGGGGTGGTCGGGGGAGCACTGCAGCGCGTAGTCGAGCGCCACCTCCATGCCGAGGTCGTTCGCGTACGCCACGAAGGCGTCGAAGTCGTCGATGGTGCCGAGGTCGGGGTGGATCGCATCGTGCCCGCCGTCGCTCGACCCGATCGCCCACGGCGACCCGGGGTCGTACGGCCCGGAGTGCAGGGTGTTGTTGGGGCCCTTGCGGAACTGCTCGCCGATGGGGTGGATCGGCGGCAGGTACACCACGTCGAAGCCCATGTCGGCGACCGCGGCCAGCCGCTTCATGGCCGTCCGGAAGGTGCCCGAGATCGGGCCGCGGCGGCCCAGCGGGTCGTTTGTCGCGCCCTCCGAGCGAGGGAAGAACTCGTACCACGAGCCGAACAGGGCGCGCTCGCGGTGGACGACCAGCGGGCACCAGTCGGTGCCGGTGACCAGCTCGCGCAGCGGATGCTCGCGCAGCAGTTCGACGATCGCCGGGGCGTGCGCCGCCTCCAGCCGGGACAAGATGGTGACCGTGCGGTCCTCCAGCAGCGTGGCCAGCTCGGTCAGCTTGCGCCTGGCCCGCGCCGGGGCCCCCTTGGCCGCCCGGGCGAACAGCCGGGCGCCCTCGGCCATCATCAGGTCGACGTCCTGGCCGCGTGGGACCTTGATCTCGGCGTCGTGCCACCAGTGGGCGATCGGGTCGCCCCACGCCTCGACCTTGAAGTGCCAGACCCCGGTCTCGCCGACCGTCACCGCGGCGGCGTACCGGTCGGTGCCCGGCGTCACTTCGTGCATGTGGACGAGCGGCCCGACCGCGCCGCCGGGATCGCGCAGCAGTACGCCCGCGCCGAGCATTTCGTGGCCCTCGCGGAACACGGTGGCCGAGACGTCGAAGGTCTCTCCGGTGACCGCCTTGGCCGCCCAGCTACCGCAGTTCACCAGCGGTTCGACATCGAGAATGGGAATTCGACCGATCATCGTCTGCAACCGTACAGACGCGGTCTCCGGCTCGGCGCCGACTTTGGTCAAGACATGATCGCTATTGTCCTGCGATCCTCCCGGCTCCACCCGCATGTTCCCCCCATTGCCGCTCCTACATCATCAAAACGGACAACCTCTGACAAGGTGGGGTGGGCAACCTGACCGCCGTACCGATCGTCCATTGAAGGAGAGGGCAGCGGGTCGGGGGAGGACGCATGGAGATCAAGGCGGCGCTGTTCTGCGTGGCCCTCTCCCTCGTCGGCCTGCTGGTCTGGCGGGTCCTGGTGCGCTGGTGCGGCCTGCGCTCGGCGCCGGCCCTCCTGCTGTGCCTCTCGGCAGCGGTGTGCCTGGCCCTGACCGTGCCGCAGGCGGTCGCGTACGGGGCCCCGGCCCGGCTGGGGCAGTGCCTCGCCCATCCGGCGGCCGACCTGACGTACTCGATCCGGATCTTCGGGACGCGCGGGCTCGAGGATCTGATGAACGTGCTGCTGTGGGTGCCGCCCGGCCTGTTCGGCGTGCTCGCCACGCGCCGGTTCTGGTACGTGGTGGGCGGGATCTCGGTCACCATGATCGTCGTCGAGTTGCTGCAGACGATCGATCCCGGGCGCGAGTGCGACCCGGGCGACTGGGTGTACAACACCGTCGGCGGCCTGATCGGCGCAGTCCTCGGGACGCTGCTGATCTTCGTGTACGAGCGGGTGCGCGGGCGCTTCCGCCCCACGGGGCGCTCCGGCACCGCGCCGCCGGTCCGGAGCGGCACTGTTCGATAACCGGAGCCGGTCGGGCTGCGGGTTTGAGTCGCGAGCACGGTCGCGGACCGATTAGCGTTACGCCGCGTGAAGGCCATCCGACGATTCACCGTACGTACCGTCCTGCCGGCGGAGCTGCAGCAGCTCGAGGAGCTCGTCCTCAATCTGCGCTGGTCCTGGCATCACGAGACGCTTGATTTGTTCCGGTCCGTGGACCCCGAGCTCTGGGAGGCGGTGGGCCACGACCCCGTCCGGCTGCTGGGCGAGGTCTCCTCCGAGCGGCTCGCCGCCCTAGCGGCCGACCGGCGCTTCCTGCGCCGGCTCGCCGCCGCCGCCGAGGAACTCCGCGACTATCTGACGGCCCCGCGCTGGTACCAGTCGCTGAGCGACTCGCCGCCCACGGCGATCGCGTACTTCTCGCCGGAGTACGGCATCGCGGCCGCGCTGCCGCAGTACTCCGGAGGGCTGGGCATCCTGGCCGGTGATCATCTCAAGACGGCGAGCGATCTGGGTGTGCCGATCATCGGGGTCGGCCTGCTGTACCGGCACGGGTACTTCTCCCAGTCGCTGTCGCCGGATGGCTGGCAGCTGGAGCGGTACCCGCCGATCGACCCCAACGGCCTGCCGGTCAGCCTGCTCCGCGAGGCGGACGGCACGCCCGTCATGGTGACCATCGGATTGCCCGCGGGGGACGATCATAAGGGAGCAGACCTGCAGGCCCAGGTGTGGCTGGCCCGGGTGGGCCGGGTGCCGCTGCTGCTGCTCGACTCCGACGTCGAGGAGAACGATCACGCCGCCCGCGACGTCACCGACCGGCTATACGGCGGCGGCACCGATCATCGCCTGCTGCAGGAGATGCTGCTCGGCATCGGCGGCGTGCGCGCGATCCGGGCGTACTGCCGCATCACCGGGCACACGGCGCCGGAGGTGTTCCACACCAACGAGGGCCACGCGGGCTTCCTCGGCCTTGAGCGGATCCGCGAGCTGGTCACCGAGCAGGGCCTGTCGTTCGACGAGGCGCTGGAGGCGACCCGCTCCGGCACGGTCTTCACCACGCACACGCCGGTGCCCGCGGGCATCGACCGGTTCCCGCGCGAGCTGATCCTGAAGTACTTCGGCGGCGCCAACGAGACCGCTAGCGTGCCGGTCGAGCGCATCCTGACGCTGGGCGCGGAGACGTACGAAGACGGCGACCCGACCGTCTTCAACATGGCGGTCATGGGCATGCGGCTGGCCCAGCGGGCCAACGGGGTCAGCGTGCTGCACGGCAAGGTCAGCCGGGAGATGTTCGGCGGGCTGTGGGGCGGCTTCGACGTCGACGAGGTGCCGATCGGGTCGATCACCAACGGCGTGCACGCCGCCACGTGGGTGAGCCGCGAGATCATGGAGCTGGCCGAGCGCGAGGTGCCGTCGGTCGTCGAGGCATCCCGCGGCTGGGACCAGATCGAGCGGGTGCCCGGGAAGGACATCTGGCGGGTCCGGCGCGTCCTGCGCGAGCGCCTGGTGCGCGATGCCCGGCGCCGGCTGCGCGAGTCGTGGCGGCAACGCGGCGCCAGCGAGGCCGAGCTGTCATGGGTCGACGACGTCCTCGACCCCGACGTGCTGACCATCGGGTTCGCCCGCCGGGTCCCCTCGTACAAGCGGCTCACCCTCATGCTGCGCGACCCCGACCGCCTCAAGGAGCTGCTGCTGGACAAGGAGCGTCCGGTGCAGATCGTGATCGCCGGCAAGGCCCATCCGGCCGACGAGGGCGGCAAGCGGCTCATCCAGGACATCGTGCGGTTCGCCGACGACCCGGCCGTACGGCACCGGATCGTCTTCCTGCCCGACTACGACATGGCGCTCGGCCAACTGCTGGTGCAGGGCTGCGACGTCTGGATGAACAACCCGCTGCGGCCGCTGGAGGCCTGCGGTACGTCCGGCATGAAGGCGGCGCTGAACGGCGGGCTCAACCTGTCGATCCGCGACGGCTGGTGGGACGAGTGGTTCGACGGCCAGAACGGCTGGGCGATCCCGTCCGCCGACGGCGTCGACGACCACAACCGGCGCGACGATCTCGAGGCCGGCGCGCTGTACGAGCTCATCGAGGACCACGTCGCGGTGGTCTTCTACGACCGCGACGGCTCCGGGCTGCCGCGGCGCTGGCTGGAGATGGTCAAGCACACCCTCGTCTCGCTGGGGCCGAAGGTGCTGGCCTCCCGCATGCTGTACGACTACGTGCACGGGCTGTACGCGCCGGGGACCGCCGCGGCCCGCAGCATGACGGCCGACGGCTACGCCGGGGCCCGCGAGGTGGCGGCGTGGAAAGCCCGCGTGGCGAAGGCCTGGCCGGGCGTCTCGATCGAGCATGTGGAGTCGAGCGGGGCGGGGGAGACCCCGCACCTCGGCACCCGGCTGACCGTCCGGGCCGCCGTCGAGCTGGGCGAGCTGGAGCCAGGCGACGTCGCCGTCGAGCTCGCGTATGGCAGGGTCGACGAGAACGACATGCTGATCGAGCCCCGCTATCTCGAGCTGCCCCACCACGAGGTCATCGAGGACGGACGGCTCCGCTACGTGGGCGAGGTGCCGCTCGACCGTACCGGCGCGTTCGGCTACGGGGTCCGCATCGTGCCCCGGCACGACCGGCTCAGCACTCGTACCGAGCTCGGACTGGTCGTCCTACCGCCGGCGCCCATCGGCATGACCACCGGCCCGCTGCGCTAGGGGTCACTGAACGGCGATGGCGAGCAGGGCCCCGGCCAGCATGAACGGGCCCATGGGGATCTCGGACTTACGGGATCCCCTGCGGGTGAGCAGCAGGAACGCGCTGTACAGACCGCTGAGCACGAGACCGGCCAGGGCGCCGAGCCGCCAGGCGTCCTGGCCGAGCCACCCCAGGTAGAGGCCGAGGATCCCGGCCAGCTTGACGTCGCCCCGGCCGAGCGCGTGCGGCAGCAGGACATGCTGGACGCCATAGAACGACCAGAGCACCGCCATGCCGATGAGAGCCGACAGGAAGCGGTGTGCCCCGTCGCCCGTGAACGGGGCGGCCCCGGCGAGCAGCGCGATCCCCACCCCGTACGAAGGGAGGGTGAAGGGGTCGGGGAGCCGTTTGACCGCGGCGTCGACGAAGGCGAGCAGCGTGCCGACCACGCCGAGGTAGAGGAAGGCGACGACGGCGGGCGTGGCGCCGAGCCGGTAGGCGAACAGCGCCGAGACGAGGGCCGCGACGAGCGGGATGCCGGCCGTCCGGAGGCGGGATCGGCAGCAGTACGGCTCGGTGAGCGGGGTGGCCAGCCGGCCGGCCAGCAGGCCGCCGGCGCCGGCGAGGAGCGTCCAGACGATCACCGGGCGTACCTCCGGGCGCTGGTCCGCGGCCGGCCGTCATGGGCTCGGCACCTCGAATGGCGGCGGGGTTCAGTACCAGTGGCCACCGTGCGCTCCCTTGACCGGCTTGCCCTTCTTGTTCGTGGGACGCACGTCGGTGCGCTGCCACCAGGCCCACGCCTTGCAGGGCGTGCCATAGCGCTTGGTCGTGGCGATGTAGTTCAGACCCCAGCGGATCTGGGTCTCCGGGTTGGTCCGCCAGTCGGCTCCGGCCGACTGCATCCGGCCGCCGGTCGCCTGCGGGATGCCGTACGCGCTCGACGTGGGATTGTCGGCCAGATGATCCCAGTGGCTCTCGTTCGTCCACAGGTTGTTGAGGCAGTCCCACTCCGTACCGGTCCATCCGCGCTCGGCGGCGAGTTTCTGCGCCAGAGCCTGGTTGGCCGCGCGCTCCGCGGCGGTGGCACTTGCGGGTGCGGCCTTCTTGGGCTTCTGGGGTTTCTTGGGCCGCTTGCCCTGCTTCGGTTTCTTGGGCTTCGCGGGCGGACGCGGTTTCCGCTGGGCGGCGGCCTCGGCGCAGTTGCCGGCGCCGGTGATCCGGCAGATCGCGTTGGAGGTCTTCGCGGCGACGGTGCCTGGCAGTCCCATGGCGAACAGGGCGGTGAACAGCGCGCCCACCAGGAGCAGGAGCGCTCCGTATTCGTACGTGGCGATGCCGGCGTCACGGCGGTGTTTCCACGTGTTCATGTCAGTACCAATGGCCTGGGTAGGGACGGGGGTCGGTGCGCTGCCACCACGCCCACGCGCCGCAAGGCGAGCCGTACCGCTGGCCGATGTAGCTCAGGCCCCAGCGGATCTGGGGGACGGGGTTGGTGCGCCAGTCGGCGCCGAAGGCGGCCATCTTGCCGGGCGGGAGCGCCTGCGTAATGCCGTACGCGCCGGACGATTGGTTCAGCGCCCGGTGGTTCCAGCCGCTCTCGTGCTGCCAGAGCTGGTCGAGGCACTGCCACTGGGCGCCGGTCCACCCGTGCTGGGCGGCCAGCTGCTGGCCCAGCCGCCGGTTGTTCCCGGCTCCCGGTGCCACCTCGGCGGTCGGCACGCCGGCAGAGTCCGGCGAGGTGAACGAGCCGGGCACGAACGGCTGCGCGTCGGCCTTGTCCACCAGCCGCACCTCGAACAGGTCGCGGGCCGCGTCCATGGTGGTCGCTGTGCGGCCGTCGCACTCCACCCCGGTCGCGGTGTACATGCAGGTCGGAAAGGTGACGCTGGCGTACGCGACGGCCGTGCCGCGCTGTACGTCACGGTCTCCCTGCCGGCAGGGGATCCGGCCGAACGGCTGATTCGGCTCGTACTTGGTCTGACAGCGGTCGGACCGCACCTCGACCTTGACGGTGTGGCCGTAGAAACCGGACGGCACCACACTCGTCGCGGTGGTCTCGTTCAGCTGGGCGTAGCGGCGTGCGGACTCCGCCGACTTGTCCAGGTAGACGATGCCGTCCGGCAGTTGACCGCCCAGGACCGTACGGGCGGCGCGGTCCCGGATCTCCGCCACCGCGCCGAGTGCGGCGGCGTCGGCGCCGGACTGGGCCTGGGTCCGCAGGTCGTTGGCGTGGGCGATGCGACTGAGCAGGACCGTCATGGCCACCAGCCCCAGCGCCAGGCCCATCACGACGACGATCGTCGCCGCTCCCCGGTCGCGGGCTGCTCTTACGGTCGGATGCTTGTTGGCCACAATCTCTTCCTCAAACGGAGCGGTGTTCGCTTTCGGCCGCGGGACTCAGGCGCCCACGGCGGGTGTTCTCGGATTTCGCATGGCCACCATTCCCTCTGTCCAAAGAAAACGGCGAGGTGAGCCGGACCCTGGTGGCTCACCTCGCCCGATCCGGGCTCAGAAGATGCCCTTGAAGATCCCGCCGAGTGCCGTGCTGAACGCGTTGCCCACCTTGTTGTTCAGTCCCAGCCCGAACAGGGCGGTGAAAATGGTGAGGAGCAGTGCCAAAAGGCCGCCATACTCCATCGCGCTGGCGCCTCGGTCGTCGCGCTCCCGGAGCTGTTCCACCCGGGTGTGCACGAATGTCGAAAGCGTGACATAGAGCGGAATGAGTCGGTTCACCGTGACCTCCTGGTTCTGTTCCGCTGTGTTACCGACAACGTATTGAGAACAGGGGGACCCAATTCCAGAGCCTGCCGGCTCAACATTGGATCGGCCCATCAGGGACGGCGGTCATGGGCCTGCGGGCCCAACCCGCCGGGCTGGGCGGTCCCGATCCAGCGGGCGATCGCGGCCGCCCTGGTGGTCACGTCGAGCTTGCCGAAGATGTGGTTGACGTGGTTTTTCACGGTCTTCTCCGCCAGCACCAACTGGCGCGCAATCTCGCTGTTGGACCGGCCCGCCGCGACCAGGTCCATCACCTCGGCCTCCCGGGTGGACAGCCCGAACCGGGTACGCCGCGACGGCGCCCGCCGCACGGTGCTCATCAGCGCCGATACCGCGGGCGGGGAGAGCGGGTTCGTCCCGTTAAGCGCGTCATGAACCGCGGTGATGAGGTCGTCGGCGGTGAAGGTGCCGTGCACCAGATAACCGGCCGCGCCGTTGCCGATGGCGTCCCGGACCACCTCGGGCTGGTCGGTATAGGTGACCATGATCACCAAGGCGTGTTCGGCGATGGCCCGCGCCGCGGCCACCCCGTCCAGCTGCGGCATCCGGACGTCCAGCAGCACCACGTCCGGCGTGATCTGCTCGGCCAGCCGTACCGCGCTGGCGCCGTCGCCCGCCTCGCCCACCACCCGCATGCCCGCCGCCTCCAGCAACGACACAAGCCCGGAGCGGACGACCGGGTTGTCGTCGACGACCATGATCCGCGGCACGTCCACTCAGCCCACCTCCGCGGGCGCCCTGACCGGGACCCGGGCGGTGACCGTGGTGCCCGCCATGGGCGCGGACCGGACGGCCAGCGAGCCGCCGAGCCGCTGGGCCCGCTCGTGCAGGCCGAGGATGCCGAAGTGCCCGGACTCGGCCAGCGCCGCCGGCCCTTGGTAACGGAACCCGCACCCGTCGTCCCGGACCGTCAATTCGATCTCCCCGGGGGTCGCCGACAGCGTTACGGACACCTGTGCCGCCGCGGAGTGCCGGGCGACGTTGGTCAGCGCCTCACCCAGGATCGCCACCACCTCGTACCTGATGCGCAACGGCACCTCGCCATCCGCTCGCAGGTCGCAACACACCTCGACGCCGTGTTCGGCGCCCCACCGCATGGCCCGCTCCCGTACGGCCTGCGGTAGCGGGTCGCCCATCGCGCCGTCCCGCAGCCCCGAGATCAGCGAGCGTGCCTCACGAGAGGCCAGCTCGGCGGCCGAAGCCACCTGATGCGCCTCGCGTGCCGCCCGGTCCGGGTCGCGCTCGACCCATACCGGAAGGGCGACGGCCGCCATCGCGATGCCGCGCAACGTGGTGGCCAGCGAGTCGTGCATGTCGCGGGCCAGCCGGAGCCGCTCCCGCTCGGCCTCGGCGCGGCGTTCGGCCTCCTGCCAGGCCGCCTGCCGTTCGAAGATCCGGTGCAGCGCCACCCCGGCGAAGCCCGCCAGCGGGTAGTAGATGGGCTGGCCCACCACTTCCTGGAAGGTGCCGGCCGTGGATCCGGCGGCCCGCAGCACCAGGGCGTAACCGGCGATCTGCAGCGGGGTCGCGGCGAGCACGCCGCGCCATCCGTACAGCAACCCCGCCAGCGCGCCGCTCACCACCGTGAACAGAAAGAACGGTCCGGACGGCCCGCCGATGCCGAGGACCACAAAGGACACGCCGATGTCCAGCACAGCCAGCATCGGATGATCGAGCAGTCGCCGCACGATGGGCGCGCCGCCGACGCTCGCCAGCCAGGACAGCACCGCCACACAGACCATGAGGAGGAACTGCCATCCGCTGAGCCGGCCGTACGAGAGCAGCAGCGTCACGCACGCGATCAGCATGCGGATCCGCATCAGCAGGGCGACGACCGCGGTCGTCTGCATTTCCCCCGGGCGGTCACGCCGCCGCGGGGCTGCGCCGTCCACTGCCCGGCGGCGCCCGATCCGGCGCCCCGCCCTAACCGCCGAGGAGCCCACCGAAACCACCTCCCCCGACGGCGCTGAAGAACAGTGCGCCGAGGATGAGCAGCATCAGGGCCGGCATGGCGAGCGTGAGGCTCACCAGCGTGATGCGCGGTGTGGTGCGCTGCGCCCGCCGCTTCGCGTACTGCGCCGAATGCCGCCGCATGTCCCGCGCGATGTCCGTCAGGGCCGCCGACAGCGGCGCGCCGAGTTCCTCGGCCTGCAGGATCGCCGTGACGAACTGGGCGAGCGCCTCGGAGTCGTTGCGTGCCCGCAGTTCCTCGAACGCCGTCCGGCGAGGGGTGCCGAGCTCCATCTGCCGCAGGGCGACGAGGAACTCCTCGGCCAGCGCGCCGGGCATGCTCTCGGAGACGCGCGCGACCGAGTGCCGGAAGCCGAGCCCGGCCGAGACGGTCACCGCGAGCACGTCGAGGAAGTCCGGCATCGTCCGCTGGATCTCGTCCTGCCTGGCCCGGGCCCTGGCGTACAGCAGCAGCTCGGTCTGCAGGACCCCCAGCAACGCCAGCAACCCGACGAGGATCTTGCCGAGCGCGATGAGCAGCAGGCAGACCGAGCCGAACAGCACCATGTATCCGGCGGTCTGCCGGGCGTAGGAGGTCACTGTCATGCCGTACGGCCGGCCCGCCGCGTCGATCCGCCGCCGGATCCGGGTACGCCACGGCGCCAGCAGCCGCAACGCGGGCCCGGTCAGCGGGCGCCCGAGCAGGTCACCGGCGGCGGCGAACAGGGACAGCCCGCTCTTTCGCCTGGCCGGCGGCACGACGGCCCCCGGAGCGACGCGCTGCTTGGCGGACAGCAAGGCGAACCCCCAGATCACCGCCACGAACAACAGCGCGCCCACGGCCGCTATCACATAGGTCGTCATCGAGTCACCCCCGCCCTCACAGATCGACTCGGGTGATCCGGCGGATGATGATCAGGCTCAACACGAATCCCGTGCCGGCGATGGCCAGGATGATCTGGCCGATCAGCTGGGTGCTCATCGTGCGCAGGATCCCCGGCTCCACCACGTTGACGACGACCAGGGACCCCACCCCGAGCGTGGCGATCGACCAGTTGGTGACGACCGCCTCACCCATGATCGTCTTGACTTCGCGGCGGATCTCCTTGCGGTCCTCCAGCGTGGAGGAGATGGTGCGCAGGGCGGTGACCAGCGAGCCGCCCGACCTGGACGCCACGATCAGGGTGCTGATCAGGACCGACAGCTCCCGCGAGGGCAGTCGGCGGCCGAGGTCATCGAGCGCCTCGTCGAAGGGCTGACCGAGCCGGAGCGCGTCGGCGGTGCGGCGCAGCTCCGACCGCGCCGGTTCCTCGAGCTCCGCCGCGCCCATCTCCACCGCGGTGCGCAGCGCCAGACCCGCGGAGGTGGCGTTGGACAGCACCCTGGCCAGCTCCGGGAGCTGCGCGATGAACGCCTCCTTGCGGCGGTCCTCGCGGCGCCGCAGGTAGGAGAAGAAGGCCAGGCCGACCAGGAACGCCGCGCCCACGCCGAAGAGCGGGGCGAGATAGGTTCCGACGCCGATCACGGCCAGAACGCCGACGGTGCTCATGACCAGCAGGAACGTCGACGTCCTGACGTGAAGGCCGGAGGCGGCGATGCGGTGGGCCACCGCCCGCCCCACCTCGGTCCGGCGCAGCCGTACGTCCAGCCGGGACAGCAGCGAGTTGGCCCGGCGTTCGGCATCGTCGAGGGCGGAGCGGGCGGCGAGCCGGCGCCGTTCCTCCCATCCGCTGGCCAGATAGAAGATCGCGAGCACCAGAGTGAGCAGGCTCGCGGCCGCGGCGACGAGGATCACGGTCATGACGCTTCCTCCCGGAAGCCGGAGGGCACGTTCTCGGCGGCGTGGAACAGCCGTTCGGCGAGTTCGGCGGGCAGCGCGTGGTGGCGGAACGTCCCCTTGACCTTGCGGTCCTCACCGAGCGGCTCGGCAGCGAAGCGCATCACCGTCTGCAGCCGGAAGTCGTCCCTGCGGCGCGCCGCCACGGCGGCCACCTCGACGATCCGGCGGGAGCCGTCGGCGCCCCGGCCGAGATGCACGATCACGTCGAGGGCGCTGCCGATCTGATCCTGGACGGCCTCGAAGGGCAGCTTGACGTCGCTCATGCCGGCCAGGGTCTGCAGTCGGTAGATCGCATCGTCGGCGGAGTTGGCGTGCACGGTGACCATGGAGCCGTCGTGGCCGGTGTTCATGGCCTGCAGCATGTCTAGGGTCTCGGCGCCGCGGACCTCGCCGACGATGATCCGGTCGGGGCGCATCCGCAGGGCGTTCCGGACCAGGTCGCGGATGGTCACCTGGCCCTTGCCCTCGATGTTGGGCGGCCGCGACTCCAGCGAGATCACGTGCTCCTGCTGGAGCTGCAGTTCCGCGGAGTCCTCGATGGTCACGATGCGCTCGCGGCCTGGTACGAACGCGGACAGCGCGTTCAACATCGTGGTCTTGCCGGTGCCGGTTCCGCCGGAGATGACCAGGTTGACCCGGGCTCGTACGAATGCGGCCAGCAGCGCGCAGGAATCGGCATCCATGCTGCCGGCGGCGGCGAGCTCGGCGACGGTGAAGGCGCGGGGGAACCTTCGGATGGTGAGAACCGGACCGCTCAGCGACAGCGGCGGAATGATCACGTTCACTCGTTCGCCGGTCGGCAGCCGCGCGTCGACCATCGGGCTGGACTCGTCGACTCGGCGATTGACCTGCGACACGATGCGGTCGATCGTCTGGAAGAGCTGATCTTCGGTGGCGAATCCAGTCTCGATCCGCTGCAGCCTGCCGTCCCGTTCCACGTAGACGTCGTTCGGGCCGTTGACCATGATCTCCGTGATCGTCTTGTCGGCCAGCAGCGGTTCCAGGACTCCCAGGCCCAGCGCCTCGTCCACCACGCGCCGGATCATGGTGGCGCGCTCGCCCGCGGACAGTACGGGCCCCTCCCTGGCGATGATGTGGCCGGTCACCTTCTCCAGCCGCACCCGTCGCTGGGCGAGAGTGAGCAGGGCCAGCTCGTCGAGGTTGACCTCCTCGAGCAGCCGCTGCCGCCAGTGCGCGACCCCGGTCCGTCCGGCCGGACCGCCGGCCGCTCCCGCGGGCTTGAACCGCGTCTCCTCCAGCCGTTCACGTAGCCCCATCCGGTCACCCCGCAGGCATGTGGACCGTCCGGTCGACGGTCACGTTGAGCGGCGCGCCGGGCCACAGCAGCGGCACCCTGGCGCGCACATGAAGGGAAAATCCGCCGTCCGCCGTGCGACGGCCGTCGACGCTGCGCCGGCCCAGCCAGCCCGGCATCGCGTCCAGCGCGGCCGCCCGGCCGGCGGCGACGCTGTGCTGCTGGGACGCGACGCGGGCGCCGGTACGGGTCGCGTTCTCCACCCGTTCGACCGACGTCCCGGCGAGCAACGCCTCGACACTGATGAGGATCACGACCAGCGCCACCGGGAAGATCCCGGCGAACTCGACGAGGACGGCACCGTGGTCGGATCGGCCCGCCGGTCGCGCCGCTCCGGGGCTCATCGGGCCCCCCCGCCCTCGTACACGATCTTCGAGTTGGCGCTGACACCGAACGGGGACTGAAGCGGGGGCAGCACCGCGGGGGTGTCGATGGTGACCTGGACGTAGCCGCCCTTGACGGCAACGGTCAGATGCCCCGGGTCCCGCCAGCCGGGACCGACCCGGGCGACTGCGCGTCGTCGTACCTCGTCCCGTGCGTCCGGGGTGTCGTAGCCGAGTACCGCCACCGCCCGCGCCGCCTCGTTCGCGGCGTGGCTGGCGTACATCGAGGTCAGCCCGACCAGAACCCCCTGCCAGACGAGCAGCAGCAACAGCCCGATGAATGGGAGGATCCCGGCGAACTCGGTCAGCGCGGTGCCCGCGTCGGGCGCCCGGTCGCTCGGTTCGGCGGCCACCGCGGCGTCCGGCTCGGCGGTCAGTCCGTTGGCCGGTCCGTTGGCCGGTCCGTTGGCCGGTCCGTTGGCCTGCCCATTGGCCGGTCCGGCGGTTTCCCCGCCGGCATTCGCGCCGGGTTTCGCGCCGCCCCGCCCGGCGGCCTTCCTGACGTTCTTCTTGGCGTTTTTCCGCGCGGCCTTCCTGGCCTTCCTGGCCGTCTTGCCCCCCTTGCCGGGCGGTTCAGGTCGCTGCGGCTCGTCGGCGAGCAGCCCCACCTCGCCGGCGACCTCACCGATCGCCTTTCTGTACTGGGGATTGGTCGCCGCCCTCGGCGAGCCCGTGTTCGCCGCCTCCTCCAGGTTCCGGAAGGCGGCCGGCACGGTGCCGCGCAGCAGCGGGAGCCCGAGCACCTTGCGGGCGAAGTCCGGCTGGATCTCGTTGCGCCTGCTGTGCCGGATGAGCACGACCGATACGTCCTCCGCGCGGCGCAGCTGGAGCCGGCCCCACATCCTGGCCAGCCGTTTGGCGCCGCGCAGCGCCGGCAGGTCCGGCGTGGCCGCGATGAGCACCTGATCCGCCAGCTCCACCGCCATCGCGTTGCCCGCGCTCAGGTGGGCCCCGCAGTCCACGATGACCACGTCGTACCGGGACCGCAGCGCGCCGAGGATCTGCCGGGCGGCGCCCGCAGGCAGGTCGTCGGCCTGTTCCCCGTCCGGTGGCGACAGCAGCACATGCGGTCCGGCCGGGTGCACATAGAGCGCCTCCGCCAGGATCGCGCCATCCAGGTCGCCGGCCGCGGCCACCATGTCGACGATGCTGCGCCGATGGCTGACGTCGAGATAGCCGGCCAGGTCGCCCTTCTGCAGATCCATGTCGACGAGGCAGACGCTGCGGCCGGCCGCGGTCACCGCCATGGCCAGCTGGACCGCCAGCGTGGTCGTGCCGGTGCCGCCTTTGGCGCCGCTGAGTGCCACGATCGTTCCGAGCCCGCCGGTCAGCGGATTGGCGAAGGCGGGGTCGAAGTGCCGGCGCATGGTATGCGCCCATTCCGCGGCCTCGCTGATCCTGTTCTCCAGCTCGGCCAGCGTGGTCTCGCCGGTGATCACCCCACGCGCGCCGGCCGTCATCGCGGCCCAGAACGTCTCCGCGGACATTTCCTTGGCGATCAGGACGACGGCCATCTGCGGTCGCCGCAGCGCCAGCTCACGAACCAGGTCGAAGGCCGGGAAGGGCCCCAGGGTCTCGTGCACGAAGACGACGTCGGGCAGCGGACCGGCGCCCACCGCACCGATCAGGTCGGCCGAGGTGGGCTCGACACCGAGCACCTCGACCTCGGTGAGCTCGCGCGCCAGCCCGCCGATGGTCATCACCAGGTCCTTGTCGGCGATCCCGAACAGCACTCGTATGGTCATCGGGTCACCTCGCGATGGGAGGACGGCAGATCGGGCCGACCGCCATCGCCAGGTCGCTTTGGCCATCGCCGATCAGCGCCAGCCTGACCTTGGCCGCGAAGCTCTCCGCGTACGTCAGCTTCAGGCTGTCCTGCGGGCTCAAGGCGAAGGTCACGGGGATGGCCTGACCCGTGTCGTTGCCGTTCTGCCCGGTACGTTCGGTGACCATCTGACCGACCTGGATGATGCGGGCGCCGGAGATCACCCGTACCGCGCAGGGCCGCTGGTTCACCTGCTGCTGTTGCTGCTGGAAGGCGGCGTAGATGTCGACGCGCATGCCCGCGTGCGCCTTGCCGGCCACGCCGGTCTCCGCGTCGATCAGGATCGCGATCTCGCGCTGCCCCTCTTCGAGCGCGGGCGCGTCGATCAGCATGCCGCGCTGCAGGTACGACCCCTTGCCGAGGTCGGCCGCGGCGACCTTGTCCGCGAGGGCACCCGGGTCGCGCAGCACGGTGGGCGGGACCCACTTGCCCGGTACCTGCACCCGGCGTACGGCGCGCACGTCCACGCGGTCGTACGCGGAGACGTTCTGGGTCAGCATCAGCACGTCGGTCGTCGGTCCGACCTCGGCGCGGATCGATCCCACGTAGCTCACGATGGACAGGAAGACGCCGACGGCACCAACGGCCGCCAGGATCAGGAGTACGGCGCCACGCCGCTGTCGGGGATTCATGTCGCTGGGTTCCTCGTGTGCTTGCCCACCGGCTTGGGTGGCTGGTGGAAGGGGTTGTCGACTGTTTCCGGCGGGGACGAGGAGAACGGCGCCGCCGCGTGACGCGCCGAGTACTGCACCTGGCGCCGGCCGGTCGGCGCGGCGTCCTGGCGCATTCCGCAAAATGAACAGGTGGCCAGCGAGATCGGCTCTTCGCACCACGTGCACGGCCGCCCGGTTCTGGACACCAGGAGTTCGTCGGGGCTCCAGCCGCCGGCCGCGAACTCGACGTATCGCCTGGTGCCCCAGAACGCGGCACTGGCCTGCTGGGCCGGCACCTTGGTGATCGTGCCGGCCTGCAACGACGGCACGAGGGCACGGTCGACCCAGCCGCCGTCGCCACTCCGGGCGTCGACCAGCAGCTCGGACGGCGTGGCGGGGAGCGCGCCGAACTCGGATGCCGGGTGGCGGCGGGAGAGCCGGCGAATCCGCCCCGCCGGCGCCACCGTGACCACGAACCCACCAGGAAGGTACGAGGCCAGATGCGCCCGCAGCGGAACCTCGACGTAACGCAGGTTCGTCACACTGCGCACGCAGGCGCCGGCGATGATCTCCTCGGGCAGCCGATGCGCCACGGCGGCCAGCGTGCCCGGCGAGACCCGGGGGGCGAGCGCCGTGAGCCGCCCGGCCGCGATGGCGATGGCCAGCGGCGGCAGCCGGAAGGGCACCCCGGCCACCCGGTCCGTGGCGAGCGCGCCGCGGGCCAGCCGAATCAGCCGCTCGGCCAGCTTTCCGCGCCACGACCATGCCGGGTAGACGGCGAGCACACCGCCATGCACTTTCAGCAGGTCATCGATGATCTCTAGAAACGTGGGCTCGAGCGCGGCGGTCTGCGGGCGCTTGAGCGGTATCCGTCCAGTCGCCGTGCCGGCGACATCCCCCAGAAGCAAGACGGCAGTCATGGAGGGCTCCCCGATATTGACTCACTTCAGTCAGGTCTTCGGGGCCGCCGCGCCCGGCGGATTGGTGGAAATGTCATAAGCTGGCGTCAGCAACGGATTCCGTAGCACACACCACCTCAGACCGGCTGTTTCCGCGCTAGCCGCCCTGTGTCTGTTCGGTAATCCGCGCGATTTCGGCCAGCCGCTCGGCCAGCGCATCCGGCTGAAGGGTGTCCCGCTCGATGTCGAGCGACCGCTCGGCTGCGGCCAGCGCCGCCTTGTGCCTACCCAGAGTGACGTAAACCCGGGCCAGGCGGCTCAGCGTTCGCCCCTGCCCATACCGGTCGCGAATCCGCCGCCGAATTCGCAGCGCGTCCTCGAAATGCCGCACCGCCCGCTGCGGATCGCCCATGGCGAGATAAATCCGTCCCAGGTGATCGAGCGCCCACCCCTGCCCAAAGGGGTAATCGATGTGCCGCACGACGGCCAGCGCCTGTTTCGCGTAGTCGAGTGCGTCGTCGTAATGGTCCATCGCGAGATGGGCTCGGGCGAGGCTGTCGAGTGACTCCGCCTCACCGCGGCGGTCACGCACGTCGCGACGGATGGTCAGCGACGTCCGGGCGCAGACGACCGCTTCGCTGTAGTGACCGAGCTTCCGATGGACCCGGGCGAGGCACTGGAGAGTCGCCCCTTCGCTGCGACGGTCACCTATTTCTCGATGGATTCCCAGGGATTCCTCGGCGTATCTCAGCGCGTCGGCGGGTCGATCGAGGTCGATCGCATAACGCGCGAGGAGGGTGCGGGCCCGCCCGACCGCATTGGGTTCGCCGATGCCCTCACGCAGGCGCAGAGAAAGCAGTTGTGTGTTGTACGCGTCGGGAAGACGGCGCTCGTAATGCAGATTCCGGGCCAATGATTCCAGCGCTCTGGCCTCGCCGTAGCGATCGCCGATGTCACGGTCGATCTCCAGGCCCTGCCGCGCGAACGACTCAGCGAGGCGGTAGTGGCCGAGCTTGCGATACACCCAGGCCAGGGCGAAAAGCGCCCGTCCCTCGCCCATCCGGTCCCCCACCGCGCGGCTGATGGCGAGCGACCGCTGGGCGTATCGCACCGCGCGTCGAGGCTGACCCATCTGATGGGTGATGAAGCTGAGCGTGTACAGCGTCTCCGCCTGCCCGGCCCGGTCGCCGCAGTCGCGCTGCGCGTGCAGCGCCGCGCGGGCATCTGCGGCCGACTGACGATATTGGCCGAGCCACCAGTGCCGGACGGCCGCCAGCCGGTTGAGCGTAATGGCCTCGCCGCGCCGGTCGGCGATCCCGCGCTGCACCTCCAGCGCCTGACGAAGGCTGTCGATCGCCTTGTCATGCTGACCGAGGTCGCGGTGCACCATGCCAATGACGGTGAGCGTTTCAGCCTCACCGCGGCGATCGCGCTGCCCCTGGCTGCTGCTCAAATCACGAGCCAATGAGCCAAGGGCGATGGCGTACTGGCCGGTGCGCAGATGGATGATCCCGATGTTGCGACGGACATGCAATATGTCTGCCGTTCGAGCGTCGAGATCGAGCGCCTCTTTGGCGAGCGCGAGCGCCTCGCCGTACCGGCCCTGTTCTATCTGCAATGCCGCGAGGTGATGGAGCATGTAGACCTGGGCCGGACGATCGGCGCAGGCTCGGGCAGCCGTGAGGGCGAGCCGGTGCAACTCGATGTTCTCGTCGTTGTACCGGCGACGGCGAAAGAAGTCATAGGCCGCGTCGGCGAGCTCCCAGCCAGGGGAACCCATTCGCAGTTGCGCGATCTGTCGCGCGATGGCGATGATGCCGGCGCGCTCGGCCTCGAACCACGGAATGGCGGCCACATGCTCGGCCGGATTCGGCGGGTCCGCCGTAATTCGAGGACGGCACGGATCGAGGCAGTAGGCGTACGCCGTCGCATTGGCCACATACCATTCGGCAAGGCGGCGCACGGCGGCATGATGCACTTCCCGGGTTTCTTCTTCGCGCACCCGTTCTTGAGCGTATTCGCGCAGCAGATCGTGCAGGCGGAAGCGGCCCGCCGACTTCGGCTCGATGAGGTGGGCGTTGGCCAGAATGCGAATCGACCGGCGAACCCGATCCGGCGACTCGTCCAGCAACGCCGTCATGGTGTGCGGTGTGAAGTCCGGCCCTTCGATAAGCCCGGTGTGGCGGAAGGTGCGGCGCTCCGGTTCGGCGAGGTGGCGATAGGACAGATCGAAGGCGCAGCGGACCGCGAGATGGGGGTCGTCGTCGCACTCCAATGTCGTAAGGCGATTTCCGGCGGCCAGTTCGGCGACGAGTTCGGCGATGGTGCCGTACGTGCCGATGGCGACGTGGGCGGCGGCGATGCGCAGGGCCAGCGGCAGATAGGTGCACTGTTGGGCGAGCTGCTCGACCGCATTCGGCTCGGCTGCGACACGGGCGCCGCCGAGGATCGTCGTCATCAGACCCGCCGCCTCGTCCGGGGTGAGCACGTCGACCGGCAGCGTCTGGGCGCCGCTGTGCGCGACGAGGGAGGACAGCTGGTTGCGGCTGGTGACCAGGGTGCGGCAGGTGGGGCTGCCGGGCAGCAGCGGACGCACCTGCTGCGGGCTGGAGGCGTTGTCGAGAATGATGAGGGCGCGGCGATTGGCCAAGACAGAACGGTAAAGCGCGGCCCTTTCGTCTTCGTCCTCGGGAATTCGTTCGTCGGGCACGCCGAGTGCGCGTAGGAAGCGGCCGAGTGCTTCGGCCGGCGTCATGGCGGCCGTGGCCGAATAACCGCGCATATCCACGTACAGCTGCCCGTCGGGAAACCGGCCGGCCACGCGATGGGCCCAATGAACGGCGAGCGCGGTCTTGCCCACGCCGGCCATACCGTGGATGGCGGTGATGATCGCCGTGCGCGGGCCGTCACCGGCGATGAGCCGGTCGAGCTGGGTCAAGACGCCGTGCCGCCCGGTGAACCCGGAGATGTCGGCGGGCAGCTGGGCCGGCAGCGTGCGCTGCTCCGGGGGCAGCTGCAAGATCTTGTTTCCGGCGACGACATCACCGCCGACCTGCGCGTCCCCGAGGAAGGCCGTGCCGGACGTATCCGCGTCGAGGCCTTCAACGATCGGCCGGAGGCGACGCGAGAAATCTCCCATCACGGCACTCCCCAGACCCGCGCCAATGCGCTCTTCCCGAGCGTGCATGGCTTCGTGCCGTCGCGCAAGAAGCCCTGCTAGGCGTCGTCGTCGTGGTGGTGGTCGTGGTGGTGGTCGTGGTGGTGGTAGTGGTCGTCGGTGGGGGCGTCGCCGGTGAGGGCGTCGTAGGCGGGGGAGAGGACGTCGGTGAGGTTCTTGCGGCGGACGTTGATCGGCGGCGGGTCGAGCAGGCGTAGCAGCAGGCCAGGCGTGGCAGGGGGAGTGGGCGGGCGCTCTCGCAACCGGGCCAGCCCCGTCGCTGGGGCCCAGAAGCCGTCGGCGGTGAGCGGTCTGTCCTCGACGTACAGCGGGTCTGGGGCGGCGGGCACGGCCCGGCGCAGCCCGGCCAGCAGCTGGTCCTTCGTGCGGCCGTTCCAGGCGAGGATGAGGAACGGGTCGTCGTCGAACGCCTCGGCCAGCACGTAGAGGGCCGCGGCGGCGTGCTTGCACGGGTCGCCCCAGTCCGGGCAGCTGCACATGACCTGGAGCCTGTCCCACGACTCCGGGAACAAGGGACAGCCGTGCTCGGCGAAGACCTCCTCGATCTCCGGCGGCATCTCCCCGGCCAGCAGCCGGGCCCGGAAGACGGCCCGGTCCGCCAGGGCCGCCTCGATCCGCGTCCAGTCGGGATCGTCGATGGCGTCGATGCCGATGGCCACCTCGTACGGCTGCGGCCGGGAGCCCTGCACCTTGGCGGTGACCTCGTAGGCCTCCACGGTCAGCGAGAGCACCTGGCCCTGCCGGGCGTACGTGCGGCCGCGCTGCAACCGGCCCGGGTGGGCGATCGACTCCAGCACGTCGATGAATCGGCGCGACCACCACTCCGCGCCGATCGAGCCGCGTCTGTTGCGCGCCTTGATGCCGCCTTCGACCCGGATCGGCGGCGAGTGCTCGAAGAACTCCCGGCGGGCCATCAGTCGCTCACCGCCTCGGGCGCCAGCCGGATCACGTCGCGCAACTCGGCGACCGACAGTTCGGTGAGCCAGTCTTCGCCGGTGCCCACGACACTTTCCGCCAGCGCCTTCTTGCGTTCGATCATCTCGTCGATGCGCTCCTCCAGGGTGCCGACGCAGATGAACTTGCGGACCTGGACGTTCTTCGTCTGGCCGATCCGGAACGCCCGGTCGGTCGCCTGGTCCTCCACCGCAGGGTTCCACCAGCGGTCGACATGGATGACGTGGTTGGCGGCGGTGAGGGTGAGCCCGGTGCCGGCGGCCTTGAGGGACAGCAGGAACACGGCGGGCTCGTCGCCCGTCTGGAAGCGCTGCACGAGATCGTCTCGCTGTCGCTTGGAGGTGCCGCCGTGCAGCCACAGCACAGGGCGGTCCAACCGTGACATCAGGTACGGCTGCAGCATCGAGCCGAACTCGGCGTACTGCGTGAACACCAGGGCCTTTTCGCCCTGCTCCAGAATCTCGGCGCAGATCTCCTCGAGCCGCTCCAGCTTGCCCGAGCGGTCCGGCAGCCGGGAGCCGTCCTTGAGCAGGTGGGCCGGGTGGTTGCAGACCTGCTTGAGCTTGGCCATCGTGGCCAGCACCAGACCACGCCGCTGGGTCCCTTCGCTTTCCGCGATCCGGGCCAGCATGTCCTCCACCGTGGCCTGGTACAGCGATGCCTGCTCGGTGGTCAGGTTGCAGTAGACCTTGATCTCCTGCTTGTCCGGAAGGTCGGAGATGATGTTCTTGTCGGTCTTGAGGCGACGCAGGATGAACGGCCCGGTGGCCCGTTTGAGCGCCGCCGCGGCGTCCTCGTCACCGTGTGCCTCGATGGGGACGGCGTAGCGGGCCCGGAACTCCGCGCGCGGGCCGAGCAGCCCGGGGTTGGCGAACTCCATGATCGACCACAGCTCGGTCAGGTGGTTCTCCACCGGCGTGCCGGTCAACGCCACCCGGCTGCGCGCCGGAATGCCGCGTACCGCCCTGGCCTGCCGGGTGCCACTGTTCTTCAGCGCCTGCGCCTCGTCGCAGACCACCCGCCCCCACTCGACCTGGGCGAGCATGTCGGCGTCGCGCGTCGCCGTCCCATAGGTGGTGAGCACCAGATCGGCCTGCGCGACGGCCTGCACCAGGTCGTCGTCACGGTGCCGGCCGGTGCCGTGATGGACGTACACGCGCAGTTTCGGCGTGAACCTCGCCGCCTCCCGCTGCCAGTTGCCCACCAGCGACATTGGCAGGACGGCCAGGGTCGGCCCGGGGTCGGCCTCGGTCAGCCGCTCGTGCACGAGGAGCGACAAGATCGCCAAGGTCTTTCCGAGGCCCATGTCGTCGGCGAGGAGGGCGCCGAGACCGAGTTCGTTCATGAAGGACAGCCAGGCCAGCCCGCGCTCCTGGTAGGGGCGCAGCCGAGCCTCGATGCCGTCCGGCGTGGTCAACGGCGTCAGACGGCGGTCGGCCTCGCCGGACAGCAGGTCGCCGAGCGCACCGTCGGCGTCCACCTCCGTCAGCGGCAGCGCCTCCACCCCCGGGTGCATGGCGGCCTGCATCGCTTCGGCGGCGGTCATCGTCCCGCTTCGCCGCTGCCGCATGAAGTCGAGTGCGGCGGCGAGTTGCCGTTCGTCCAGCTCCACCCATTGGCCGCGCAGCCGTACCAGTGGTGCCTTGAGCCGGGCCAGCTCGGCCAGTTCCTCCTCGGCGATCGACTCCCCGCCGATCGCCAGGTCCCAGCGGAAGTTCACGAGGTCGGCCATGCCGAACCCGGACGCCGCCGCCGCTCCCGGGCTCGACTCGCCGGTGGCGCGGGTGGTGAGCTTCATGCCGAGCCGGGCTCGGCCCGCCCACTGCGGCAGCAGTACGCCGAACCCGGCCGCGGACAGCAGCGGCGCCGCCTCCCGCAAGAACCGGAACGCGCCGGCCGCGTCCATCTCGGCCGCACGCGGAGCCGGTTGGTTGAGCGCGGGACCCAGCTCGGGGAAGAGCCGGAGCGCCCGGCCGAGGCCGGTCAGCAGGGTCTCCTCAGCGTCGGCTATCGCCCGTGCCTCACCGGCCCAGACCGATGCCGCCGAGACGAACAGGCTCGGGTCGTCGGTGCCCTGGAGTGCGAACTCCACCTGCCACTGATCGTCCGGCTCCTCCACCTCGGCCGGCGGCTCGACCAGCCGGAAGCTCACTCGCAGCGGCCCGGCGGGCAGCCTGGCCGGCGCCGCCCACGCGTCGAGCTCGGCGGCGAGTTCGTCCGGGTCGTCCCCGAGCTCCCGATCGACCTCCGCGTTCGGGCCGGTCAGCGCGGCCACCCAGCGCTCGGCCAGCGGGAGGAGGTCGGGCACCCGGCCTTTGCGCGGTGGCAGCAGCGGGTGCGGCACCGCACGTCGTACGGCCGTGTCGGTCAGCCCGTACAGCGCCTCCCGCAGCACCACCGACGCGTTCTGGCCGCCCTTGGCGGCACGGCAGGCGGCGGGCATCGCCTGGGCCAGCTCGCGGAAGCGCGGGACGTTGTAGACCACCGGCTGCCAGCGGGCGGTCAGCGTGCCGTCGTCGCGCAGCAGCGCGGGCAGCACGAGGCCCTTCTCGACATGGTCGAGCGCCTCGTCCGCGATCAGCGCGAGGAACCTCAGGTCCGTGCCCGGTACGACGTCGGCGTACTCCTCGGCCGAGCGGAGCAGCGTCATCGCCGGGAACTGGCCGAGCACCAGCGCGGGCACGCGCCAGGAGTGCAGGTCCTCCGCGTCGTGCGGCTCGGCGCCGAGCTCGGGCGACGGGGACGGCCGGTCCGCGGTGCCGGGGAGCAGCATCGTCAACTCGATGCGCCCGGCGTCACGCACCAGCGGCTCGTACGAGGTGCCGGCGAAGTCATTGGTCGCGTACGGATGTACGCCCGGCTCGATCTGCTCTGGAGAGTCGGTGCGCTCGGCCCACAGGCACAATGCGCCACCGTGCCAGGTGGCGTGGGCGACGAGCATGAACGGGATCCCCGAGGCAGGCGATGCGACCGGGACCAGAAGTTACCAGCGCCCACCGACAGGCGTGGCCGTCTACTCGAACAAGGCCGCGGTGTCGAGAGCGATCCCGAACGGCTCGGGCGGGGCCGTTAGGCTCGCTCGTGGCAGGAGGAAACGATCAGGGAGGCGGTTGTGGGGGAGTTCGTACGCGTCGAGGTGGAGGATGCCGTCGCCACCATCCGGCTGGATCGGCCGAAGATGAACGCCCTCAACGCGCAGATGCAGCGGGAACTGATCGAGGCGGCCCGGCAGGTCGGCGTCGACGACGGCGCGCGGGCCGTGGTGATCTACGGCGGTGAGCGCATCTTCGCGGCGGGCGTCGACATCAATGAAATGGCGGACATGACGTACGCCGAGATGGCCGTGCACTCCGCGCTGCTGCAGGGGTTTTCCACGGCGATCACGGAGATCCCCAAGCCGGTCATCGCCGCGATCACCGGGTACGCCCTGGGCGGCGGTCTGGAGATCGCGCTGGGCGCCGACTTCCGCGTGGCGGGGGAGGGCGCCAAGGTCGGACAGCCGGAGATCCAGCTCGGCATCATCCCCGGGGCCGGTGGCACGCAGCGGCTGGCGCGGCTGATCGGGCCGGTGCGCGCCAAGGACATGATCTTCTCCGGGCGGCACGTCAAGGCCGATGAGGCGTTGCACGCCGGCCTGGTCGACAAGGTCGTGCCGGACTCCGACGTGTACGCGGCGGCGCGGGAGTGGGCCGGGCAGTACGCGCAGGGCCCGGCGGTGGCGCTGCGGGCGGCCAAGCAGGCCATCGATCAGGGCATCGAGGCCGATCTCGACACCGGACTGGAGATCGAACGGCTGCACTTCGCCGCGTTGTTCGCCACCGAGGACCAGAAGATCGGCATGCGCAGCTTCGCCGAGCAAGGCCCCGGAAAGGCCCAGTTCAAGGGACGGTAGGTTGAAGGCGTTCATCTCGGTCGACATGGAGGGCGTCTCCGGGCTCACCGATCCGGAGGAGATGCGCGCGGGCGGGCGCGGCTACGAACGCGGGTGCGAGCTCATGACCGGCGACGCCAACGCGGCGATTGCGGGCGCGTACACCGCCGGCGCCGCCGAGGTCGCGGTCACCGACGCGCACGGCATCGGCAAGAACCTCCGGGTCGACCTGATCGACGAGCGGTGCACGCTGGCGCGGGGGCCGTACAAGCCGATGCGCATGGGCGAGGGGCTCGACTCGTCGTTCGACGTGGCGCTGTTCGTCGGCTACCACGCGCGCGCCGGGACGGCCGCCGGAGTGCTCAACCACACATGGATGGGCCGGGAGATCCTCAACGTCCATCTCAATGGCGAGGTCGCGGGGGAGATCCGGCTGATGGCGGCGTTCGCCGGGACGTACGGCGTGCCGGTGGCGCTCGTCACCGGCGACGAGGCCGCGTGCGCGGAGGCACGTCAGCTGCTCGGCGCGGTCGAGACGGTCGCGGTCAAGGCAGGCTCCGACCGGTACGCCGCCCGCCTGGTGCCGCCGGCCCGGGCCCGGGTGCAGATCGAGGACGCCGCCTGCCGGGCCCTGCAGAGCCTGGAGCGGTTCACCCCGTACGTCGTGTCGCCGCCGTACACGCTCGGCATCGAGTGGGCGTCGACCGCGATCGCGCAGTCCTGCGCGGTCATCCCAGGGGTACGGCTGGCCGGGGTGCGCACCACCGAGTTCACCACCGACTACTACACCGAGGTCATGGGCCTGCTCGGCGTCTGCTCCACCATCGCCGGCGAGGTCGGCTGCACCGGCCTGCACTACGGTTGAGCGGTTAGCCAAGGGCGTTGCCGATCAGGCCGAGCGCCGGTGACCCTAGGGTGAGCAGCGCCGTGTGGAAGCGCTTGTGCGTGTACGCGGTGTCCCACTCCGTGCGGGCCCGCTCGCGCAGCGCCATGATCTCCAGCTTGCCCCAGGTGTAGCGGCCGTACGTCGGGTCGTACGTCGCCCGCTGTGCCTCGGCCCGGGCGGCCGAGCCGGCGATGGTGGTGTCTGCGGTGAACCGGGCCGCGCCGTCGGCGACCGTCATCGCGCCGGTGTGGACGCCGATGGCGCAGGCCAGCCGGGTCACCCGGATCAGCGCCTCCAGCCAGACGCCGATCTCGAAGCGGGGGTCGCCGGCCTCGAAGCCCTCCTCGACGCAGAGTTCCTCGGCGTAGTGCGCCCAGCCCTCGACGAACGCGGCCGACATCAGGGTCCGCCGTACGGCCGTGGGGGCGCGCCGCAGTGCCCGGCCGTGCGAGAAGTGTCCGGGCGCCACTTCGTGCACGGTGATGCCGGGCAGCGTGGTGGCGCTGAAGACCTCCAGCCAGTGATCGATGTCCTCCTGCGGCCAGCTCGGGTCGGGCGGCGTGACGTGGTACCACGACGGCCCGTCGGCCTCGCCCGGCGCCGCCGGCGACATCATCGCCATCGCCCAGCGCCGCGACTCCGGCGCCGGACCCACCAGGCACTCGCCGTCGTGGTACGGCATCAGGTCGCGTACGCGGGTGAACTCGATCGCCCGCTCCGTCCAGTACCGCGACGCCGCCAGCACTCCGTCGCTGTCGGGGTGGTCGCGCACCAGCTCACGGCACAGCTCCAGGGGCGGGCGGGAGCCGTCGATCTTGGCGCACGCGGCGGCCAGCCGTTCGTGCAGCCGGTCGCGCTCCGCGCCGGCCCGTGCGGACAACCGGTCGAGGTCGACATCGAGCGCCTCGGCCGCCCCCATCAGCCGGGCCAGCGCCGGCCCGCCGAGCGCGATCTCCGCCGGTCCACGTTCGGCGGCCGCGCTCAGGTGCGCGACGAACCGCTCGTGGGCGGCCCGGGCGGCCGCCCCTACCTCGCCGGCGTCGGCCGGGATGGCCGCGGCCAGCCCGCGGGCCGGGGTGAGCAGCGCGGCCGCCACCGGCGCCGGGACGGCGTCGAGGGTCTTCACGGCCGCGTCGACCGCATCCGGCCACCGCGCCAGGTGCGCCAGCTTGGCTCGCTCCCGTTCGTCGGCCGGCGCGTAGTCGCGGTCGTAGCAGGCCAGGTCGAGGACCTCCAGGTGGTACAGCGGGTTGCGCCGGTGCAGCTCCAGCTCGCCGAAGGCCACCCGCAGCCCCTCCTCGACCGCCGCGAGGTGGGCCTCGTCGTGCGGGTCGGCCAGGCGGTCGCCCTGCCCGAGCCGGGCCAGTGTCGCCCGCACGCCGGCGACCGAGTAGTCGGGCACCCGGCCGTCGTACTCGTGCCGTCCGGCGAACTCACGGACCTCGGGAAGGAGCAGGTCGCACACGGCGCGCAGCCGTGGATGGAGATCATCAGTCATGGGACTGACGCTATCTCGCGATCTCTCGCGTGCTCCATCGGATAACGCCTCGATAACACCTTCGCGTACCTCGCCCGTTAACGGCCGCGACCGGAACCGAAATGGGGGCGTACGCCGTCCAAGAGGACATAGAAAGCCATTACGGGGTGAGAGGACGATGACGGCGGCACTGGGCGGGTATCGCCTGCTGGAGCGCATCGGCGAGGGGAGCACGGCGGTGGTCTACCGCGCCGTAGACCCCTACGGCCGGACGGTCGCGTTGAAGGAGCCGCGGCTCGACATTGCGGACGAGGCGGAGGTACGGCAGCGGCTGGCCCGCGAGATCTCCGTGCTCAGCAAGATCCGCAGCCCCTACGTCGCGACCCTCCTCGACGCCGATGTCGCCGGTGAGCGGCCGTACATCGTCACCGACTACGTCGCCGGGGTGCCACTGCGCGGTCTGATCGGCACGTACGGTCCGCTGCGCGGGACGGCCCTGCACCGGTTCGCTCAGCGGCTGGCCGCGGCACTCGCCACCGTGCACCGCGCCGGGGTCGTGCATCGCGACCTGACGCCGGCCAACATCATGGTGCTCGGCGGCTCGCCCGTCGTCATCGACTTCGGCATCGCACACGACGCCTCGGCCGCGCAGACCACTCGGCCCGGCATGCTGGTCGGCACGCCCGCCTACCTCGCGCCCGAGCTGGTCGAGGGCGAGCGCGCGACCGCGGCCTCGGACGTCTTCGCGTGGGCGGCGACGCTGGCGTACGCGGCGACGGGGCGCCCTCCGTTCGGCACCGGCTCGCTGCACGCGGTCTGCTACCGGATCCTGCGCGGCACGGTGGAGCTGGGCGATGCCCCGGAGCCGCTCCGCGCGATGCTGGAGCTCGGGCTGCGGCGCGATCCGGCGACCCGTCCGGCGGCGCCGTGGTTCGCCACCAGCCTCGCCTCGTGGTCCGCCGAACCGGAGGCCGCGCTGCGGGTCTCCGCGGCGTGATGAACGGCCCTTTGACACATCGCGCGGGGCCCGGGATATGTCGCGCGCGGTCGGCCAATGACGATCGGCGCGGGTAATGTGGCGTCCAATGAAGGGGGTCAAAACGTCCGGCGATCGCATCGGCCGCTACCGCCTGCTCGAACGTCTGGGCGAGGGCGGCATGGGGGTCGTGCATCTCGCCGAGGATTCGCACGGCCGCCAGGTGGCGATCAAGGTGCTGCGCCCCGCGGTGGCCGGTGACGTCACGGCCCTGCGCCGGCTGGCCCGCGAGGTCGACACGATGCGGCGCGTGCACAGCCCGCACGTCGCCGAGATCATCGACGCCGACGTCACCGCCGAGCCGCCGTACGTCGTGACGCAGTACGTGCCGGGCAGCACGCTGGAGGAGTCGGTCTTCGAGAACGGGCCGCTGTACGGGTCCGCGCTGCAACGGCTCGCCATCGGGCTCGCCCGTGCGCTGGCCGCGATCCACGGCGCCAACGTGATCCACCGCGACCTCAAGCCGGGCAACGTCATGTTCCTCGACGGCGAGCCGATCGTGATCGACTTCGGCATCGCGCAGGCCGTCGACTCGACCCGGCTGACCGCGACCGGGCTCGTCATCGGCACGCCCGGCTACCTGGCGCCCGAGATCATCGAGGGCGAAGACGCCGGCGCGCCGTCCGACGTGCACTCCTGGGCGAGCACGCTGGCGTTCGCCGCGACCGGGCGGCCGCCGTTCGGCACCGGCACCTTCGAGTCGGTCTTCTACAAGATCATGGAGGGCATGCCCGACCTCGACGGCGTGCCCGACGCGCTGCTGCCGCTGATTCGCTCGGCGATGGCGCGGCATCCGGCCGAGCGGCCGTCGGCGTCGGCGCTCGCGGAGCTGGCCCGCCGCATCGACCTCGACGTGACCACGCCCGACTTCCGGCAGCCGAGCGCGGCCCGTGTCGAGTCGCCGGCGCGGGCGCGGACGCCGGAGGCTCGCCGCACCGCCGCCGCACCGCCGTCGGCGCAGCCGAAGGACTTCCGCGGCCTGCTGCCGCCGGCTCCGCCGCCCCGCGCACCGGCGGCTCCGCGGCCCGCGTCGTCGACGGTCCCGCAGGCGCGGGTGCCCGCGACGCAGGGTCGGGGCGCGTACGGGGGCGGCCCGTACGGACCGGTGTCACAGCAGCGTCCGAGCGGCTACCTCGGCGGGCCGCCGCAGCGCCCCAAGCCGTACGGCTGGTATAAGGTGCTCAGCCTGCTGTTGCTGGCGGCCACCATCGGGCTGGCCGCGATGCTGCCGATGGTGACGGCCATCGTCGTCCTGGTCGTGCTGCTCCTGTTGCGCGCCGGCGACCGGGCGGCCAAGGACATGCAGTCCAAGCGCGACCGGCGCGGACGGCGCAACGGCGACGCGATCAAGGCCACGCTGTGGGCGCCGTTCAAGCTGCCGCGCGCGCTGCTGACCACAGTGTTCATCTCGCCGATCGGCGCCATGGCCGGGGCCGTCGTGCTGTTCGTCCTCATCGTGGCCCGGCCGCAGATGTCGGTGCCGCGGGCGATCGCGATCAGCGTGGCGACCTTCATCCTGGTCCAATGCGTCGGGCCGGGCAGCGAGTCGGTCCGCACCCAGCTGGCCCGGACCTGGAGCGTCCTGGCGCCGCGGCGCGAGGCCGCGATCGTGTGGGCGGTGTGTCTTGCCCTGCTCGCCGCCTTCCTGCTCACGTTGGCGCCCACCCAGCTGCCCGATCTGCGGCCGTTCGACTTCGGGTGGATGACGGGCAGCCTCGAGAATCTCCGCGACGTGATCCGCGATCTGTTCGGCGGCTGACCCCGGTGTTTCGCCCACCTGCTACCCATGGGTAACATCGGTAGGGGTTAGGGTTCGAACGCGTTACCCATTGACTGCAGGGAGGTCGTTCACCGGCCATGAATATCGTCGTCTGCGTTAAGCAGGTCCCCGACACGGAGACCACGCGCAAGCTGAAGTCCGACGACAAGACGCTCGACCGGGCCGCCGCGGACGGCGTCCTGAACGAGCTGGACGAATACGCCATCGAAGAGGGGCTGCGCATCAAGGAGGCCCACGGCGGCGAGGTGACTGTCCTCACCATGGGGCCCGACAAGGCCACCGACACGATCCGCAAGGCACTGTCGATGGGCGCGGACAAGGCCGTACACCTGACCGATGACGCGCTGGCCGGCTCCGATGCGCTGCAGACCTCGTACGCGATCCAGCAGGTGCTCGGCCGTACCGGGTTCGACCTGGTGATCCTCGGCTCCGAGTCGACCGACGCGCGCACCGGCGTGGTCGCCGCGATGCTGGCCGAACGGCTGGGCGTACCGCAGCTCTCGCTGGCCAACAAGGTCGAGATCGACGGGTCGTCCATCAAGATCCAGCGGCAGACCGACTACGGCTACGACAAGGTCGAGGCGAGCCTGCCCGCCGTCGTGAGCGTCGTCGAGAAGATCAACGAGCCGCGCTACCCGTCGTTCAAGGGGATCATGGCGGCGAAGAAAAAGCCGGTCGAGACGCTGAGCGTCGCCGACGCCGGCATTGACGCGGGGCAGGTCGGCCTGGCGAATGCGCCCACCGAGGTGGTCGACTTCGCCGAGGCGCCGCCGCGCGAGCAGGGCCAGATCGTCAAGGACGAGGGCGACGGCGGCGTCAAGGCCGCCGAGTTCCTCGCGTCGAAGAAGTTCGTCTGAGGGGGCGGCAGATATGGCTGAGGTTCTCGTCCTCGTCGACCATCTCGACGGCGAGGTAAAGAAGGTAACGCTGGAGCTGCTCACGCTCGCCCGCCGGCACGGTGACGCGGCCGCCGTATGGACCGGCCCCGGGTACGACGCCGCCAAGGACAAGCTGGCCGAGTACGGCGCCGCCAAGGTGTACGTCGCGGCCGACGAGGAGCTGACCTCGTACGTCGTGGCGCCCAAGGCGGAGTTGCTCGCCCAGCTGGTGGCCGAGAAGTCCCCGGTCGCCGTGCTGGTGCCCGCCACGGCGGAGGGCAAGGAGGTCGCCGGACGGCTCGCGGTCAAGATCGACTCGGGTGTGCTCACGGATGTGGTCGACGTCTCTGACGACTTCGTCGGCGAACATTCGATCTTCGGCGGCGCCATCATCGCGCACGCCAAGGTCAAGACCGGCCTCCCGATCGTCGCCGTCCGCCCGAACGCGGTCGCGCCCGAGGCGTCGCCGGCCACACCAGCCGAAGAGCAGGTGTCCGTCACCCTCTCGGACGCCGCCAAGGGCGCGAAGATCGTCGAAACGGTCGTCCAGGAGAAGGGTGACCGGCCGGAGCTCACCGAGGCCGCGATCGTCGTCTCCGGCGGCCGCGGCGTCGGCGGCGCGGATAACTTCAGGATCATCGAAGACCTCGCCGACTCGCTCGGCGCCGCCGTGGGCGCATCCCGGGCGGTGACCGACGCGGGCTGGTATCCGCACCAGTTCCAGGTCGGGCAGACGGGCAAGACCGTGTCGCCACAGCTCTATATCGCGGTCGGCATCTCCGGCGCCATCCAGCACCGGGCCGGCATGCAGACCTCGAAGACGATCGTCGCCATCAACAAGGACCCTGAGGCGCCGATCTTCGAGCTGGTCGACTTCGGCGTCGTGGGCGACCTGTTCCAGGTGGCCCCGCAGCTCACCGAAGAGATCAACAAGCGCAAGTGAGGCGCGGCCGGCGCCGGGGCCCAAGGGATGGGCTCCGGCGCCGCTCGCTGCTTGTCTCAACCGACCCTGGGTAGTCTGAAATCGCCATGGTGACGTACCTAGACCACGCGGCGACCACCCCGATGCGGCCCGAGGCGATCGACGCCATGACGGCTGAGCTCGGCCGGGTCGGCAATCCGTCCTCGCTGCACGCCGTGGGCCGCCGGGCCAGGCGCGTGGTGGAGGAGTCGCGCGAGATCATCGCCGAGGCGTTCGGCGCGCGGCCCAGCGAGATCGTCTTCACCAGCGGCGGCACCGAGGCCGACAACCTCGCCGTCAAGGGTCTGTTCTGGGCGCGGCGGGCGGCCGACCCGCGCCGGGTCCGGGTGCTGGCGAGCTCCATTGAGCATCACGCCATCATCGACGCGGTCCAGTGGCTGGCCGACCATGAGGGCGCCAAGGTCGACTGGCTCCCGGTCGACTCCAAGGGCCGCGTCCATCCCGAGAGCCTCGCCGAGCGGATCGGCGACGACGTCGCGCTCGTCACCGTCATGTGGGCGAACAACGAGGTCGGCACGGTGCAGCCGGTGGCCGAGCTGGCCGCCGTCGCACGCGAGCACGGCGTCCCGTTCCACAGCGACGCCGTCCAGGCGGCCGCCCAGCTGGACGTGGGGCTCGCCGCCTCCGGCGCCGACGCGCTGACCGTCACCGGGCACAAGCTCGGCGGCCCGATCGGCGTGGGCGCCCTACTGCTGGCCAAGGGCGTCGACCCGGTGCCGGTGTTGCACGGCGGCGGTCAGGAACGAGACGTACGGTCCGGCACGCTCGACACGCCGGGGATCGCCGGGTTCGCCGCGGCGGTGCGGGTCGCCGTCGAGCAGCGGGCCGACGAGGCCGTACGGCTCGCGGGGCTGCGCGACGAGCTGGTCGCCCGGGTCCGTACGGCCGTGCCCCACGCCCTGCTCAACGGCGACCCGGTCGACCGGCTGCCGGGCAACGCGCACTTCTCCTTCCCCGGCTGCGAGGGCGACGCGCTGCTCATGCTGCTGGACGCCCGAGACATCGAGTGCTCGACCGGGTCGGCCTGTTCGGCCGGGGTCGCCCAGCCCAGTCACGTACTGCTGGCGATGGGCGCCGACACGGCACGGGCCCGCGGCTCGCTGCGCTTCACCCTCGGGCACACCTCCACCCGGGCCGACGTCGATGCCCTGGCCGAGGCGATCGGCCCGGCGGTCGAGCGGGCCCGTCGCGCCGGCACTACTTGAGATCTGTTTGACCTTCTTCGTGGCGGGCAGGTGGGACGCCTATCGGCCTGGAGGTCACGAGATGACGGCGAATGTGGCGGGTGGCGACGTACGACAGGCGGGACGCGAGGTCACGGGCAGCCGCTGGTTCCACTGGCTGTCGCGGGCGGGCCTGGTCGCCAGAGGTGTCATGTATCTGCTGATCGGCTCCCTGGCCGTGCAGATCGGGCTGGGCGGCGGCGGTAAGGAGGCCGACCGGAAGGGCGCGCTGGAGACCGTCTCGAACACTCCGGGCGGCTCGGTGATCCTCTGGCTGCTCGTTGTCGGGTTCGCCGGCCTCGCACTCTGGCGGTACGCCGAGGCGGCTTTTGGCCAGCCCGTTCCGGACGGGAGAAAGATGACGAAGCGGGCGGGCTCGTTCGGTCGTGGGCTCTTCTACAGCGTCGCGTTCGCCGGCATCCTGAACTTCGCGCTCGGCGGCGGCGCGCAGTCGAGCAACGAGCAGTCCAAGACCCTCACCGCCAAGGCCATGGAACAGCCCGGCGGCCGCTGGCTGGTACTGGCCGTCGGCGTGGGCTTCGTGGCCTGGGGCATCGGTAACATCGTCAACGCCCTCCGGCGCAAGTTCACCAAGAAGCTCAAGACCGGCGAGATGAGCCCGCCGGTACGCAAGGTCGTCAAGGGCCTCGGCCTGGTCGGGCGCAGTGCGCGGGGAGTGGTCTTCGGCGCCGCCGGCATCTTCCTCGCCTATGCGGCCATCACCTTCGACCCGGACAAGGCCAAGGGGCTGGACGGCACTCTCCGTACGTTCGCCGGCACCCCCGGCGGCCCATGGGCGCTCGTCGCGGTCGCGCTCGGGCTCCTGACGTTCGGCGTCTACTCGTTCTGCGAGGCCCGCTGGCGCAAGGTCGAGGCCGTTCGCTCCTGACGCCGCTCACCAAAGCGCCAGGCCCGCATTATCCGCGGGCTCGGCAGCCGATCAGGGCTGGTACGGCGCGAGCGCCCGCCACCCGGGATCCGGAGTGGAGGACACCTTGGCCCGGCCCTCCTGCCAGTCGGCCGCGAGCTGGTCGAGCTCGGCCACGACGCCGGATTCCGGGTCGGCGTACAGATGGAAGACCCGCAGCCCGTCGCCGGTCTCCCTGGCCGCCAGCACCGCGCGCTCGCCGAGCCCGGCCAGTTTCTCCTGGAATTCCTTGAGCGCGGTCGAGGACGGGGCGACCGGGAGCCGGTCGGGGTTGCTGCTGGCGTACGGCAGGGACACCGCTACGTGCAGGTCGCACAGCGGATGGTCCTGGCGGTGCAGGGGGAACAGCACTCCGATGTGCGCCGGGTGGCCGCGCGGTGTCCGGCCCTCGCCGCTCAGCCACGTGGGCTCGCGAAACGGCGCGGCGATCTGGTCGACGACCGCGGCCAGGGTGTTCGGCGGCAGCGAGTCCATCGGCTCGTCGGTGGCGATGACGACGTCGCCGATCCACCGGGCAACCTCGTCCTCGCCCAGCGCCCAGTCGAGCACGTGCGAGGTGACCTGCAGCTGGACTTCCTCCGGGACGAACAGGAAGTCCGGGTGGTAGGCGCTGATGTGCACGCGGGCCCGGTTGGCGTCCGCGCGCATGCCCAGCCGTACGTAGCTCAGGTCGAACTCGTTGTCGCCGAGCGTCAGCTGCTGGCCGAGCAGCTCCGGATCGGCCTGCCGGGCCGGGTGGAACGCCCAGCCGTCGCCGCCGGGCGCCGCGCGTCGCCACCGCTCGGCGATGCCGCGCAGCTCGCCGTCACCGCCGCCGGTCAGGGTGAGGGCGGGCGCGTCGGACTCGCCGCCGATCTCCCATTGCAGGTCGGGGTGGATCGCCCGCACCCGCTCGGAGATCTCCTCGATCAGGTCGGAGGTGAGCTCCTTCTCGAGGGCGGCCTCGATGCGCGGCCGCGCCTCGCCCCACCAGTCCCAGAACGCGGCGATGGCCGGCGCGGACGAGGGCGCGCCGTCACCCGAGCGGCGAAAGAAAGCCATAGCGACCAAATCGTATGCGCTCACGCCGCCTCTCCGCGCGGCGTCCCCACCCGATAATGGCGGCGCGACCGGGGGTACGGGCCGCGTAGCCTAGATGCGTCATGACTCTTCGTGTACTCGCCGCCATGTCGGGTGGCGTCGACTCCGCCGTGGCCGCCGCCCGGGTCGCCGAGGCGGGCCACGACGTCACCGGCGTGCACATGGCGCTGTCCAGCAACCCCAAGTCGTACCGCACCGGCGCCCGGGGCTGCTGCACCCTGGAAGACTCGCGCGATGCCCGGCGGGCCGCGGACGTGATCGGCATCCCGTTCTACGTCTGGGATCTGGCCGAGCGCTTCGACCGTGACGTCGTGCAGGACTTCGTCGCCGAGTACGCCGCCGGCCGCACCCCCAACCCGTGCCTGCGCTGCAACGAGAAGATCAAGTTCGCCGCGCTGCTCGACAAGGCGCTGGCACTGGGGTTCGACGCGGTCTGCACCGGCCATTACGCCAGGCTGGCGGGCGGCGTGCTGCGCCGGGCCGTCGACCAGGGCAAGGACCAGTCGTACGTACTCGCTGTCTGCACGCCCGAGCAGCTGGCGCACGCCATGTTCCCGCTCGGCGACACCACCAAGGCCGACATCAGGCGCGAGGCCGGCCGCCGGGGTCTGCAGGTCGCCGACAAGCCGGACAGCCATGACATCTGCTTCATCGCCGACGGCGACACGCGTGCCTTCCTCGCCGGTCGGCTGGGCGCGGCGCCGGGCGAGATCGTCGACGCCTCGGGCGAGGTGCTGGGCGAGCACGACGGCACGTACGGCTACACCATCGGGCAGCGCAAGGGTTTGCGGCTCGGCCGTCCGGCGGCCGACGGCAAGCCGCGCTACGTCCTCGACATCTCGCCGGTGACCAACAAGGTGACGGTCGGGCCGCGCGACGCACTCGACGTCGACGAGATCGTCGGCGAGCGCCCGGTGTGGCTGGCCCCAGCGGCCGCGTCGTTCGAGTGTCAGGTGCAGCTGCGGGCGCACGGCGAGGTGTACGACTGCACCGCGACCCCCGACGGCGACCGGGTGCGGATCCGGCTTCGGACGCCCGCGCGCGGGGTCGCGAAGGGCCAGGCGGCGGTGCTCTACGACGGCGACACGGTGCTCGGCTCGGCGACGATCGCCGCCACCGACCGCGTGCCCGTGGCCTGACGCATCCCGACCCGGCTGGTGTGGCGTCGCTAGCCGTAGATTTCCTTGACATGGCGTTCGAGGCCGGCGAAAGATCGGTTGATGTCACGGCGCATCTTCGCCGCGACGATCAGCCGGAAGAGCGTCGTGAACCCGCCGTGCACTTCGACGGTCTTGACGACCCGCACCTGCCCGCTGCCCGCCGGCTCCACCCGATGGTCGAAGACCACCTTGCCCAGCGGGAGCGGCGCCTCCGTCGTCCAGCCACACCCCGGGTCCAGCCTGGTGATCGTGAACGGCCCGCCCAGATTGCCCCGCTGCTTGGCCCACCCCGTCGTACCCACGGCGAACGACCCGTCCAGCCGGGCGAGCTCCTTGCTGTCATCCCATTCAGGCCAGCGCGCTACATCAGTCCAGACCCGCCACACCGCGCCCGGATCCCCCGTGATCACTGCCTCGCACCTGAAGGCGTGCACCTTCGTACGGTAGAGCGAGGATGAGCGTTTTTGAAGGATGCGGCACGCGTCACCGGTTGGCGCTCCACGTACCAGGGAGGACTCATGGAGTTCGGTGTTTCCACGTTCGTGACCGACGAGGGCATCGGGGCGGCGGCGCTCGGCCGGGCGCTGGAGGAGCGCGGCCTCGGGTCGCTCTTCGTGGCCGAACACACCCACATCCCGGTGCGCCGCGAGACCCCGTGGCCCGGCGGCGCCGAGCTGCCCCGCTGGTACTACCGGACGCTGGACCCCATCGTGACGCTCAGCGCGGCGGCGACCGCCACCTCACGGCTCAAGGTCGGCACCGGCATCGCGCTGGTCATCCAGCGCGACCCCATCGTGCTGGCGAAGGAGATCGCCTCCCTCGACCTGCTGTCGGACGGCCGGGCGATCTTCGGTGTGGGGGCCGGCTGGAACCGCGAGGAGATGCGCAACCACGGCACCGACCCGAAGACGCGAATGGCCCTGCTGCGCGAGCGCGTGCTCGCCATGAAGGAGATCTGGACGAAGGACGAGGCGGAGTTCCACGGCCGGTTCATCGACTTCGACCCGATCTTCTCCTTCCCGAAGCCGGTGCAGGACCCGCATCCGCCAGTGCTGGTCGGCGGCTCCGGGCCGACGACGTTCGACCGCGTCATGGAGTACGGCGACGGCTGGATGCCGATCTTCGGACGCGGGACCGACAACCTGCCCGCGCAGATCGCCGAGCTGCGCGAACGGGCCGGACGCCGGGTGCCGGTGACGGTGTTCGCGGTCCCGCCCAAGCCGGAGGCCGTCGCGAGCATGGCCGCCGCGGGCGTCGACCGCGTGCTGTTCAACCTGCGGCCCGGGCCGGAGTCCGAGACCCTCACCCGCCTCGACGACCTCGTCAAATTGAGGCAGGAGGCCGCTTGAGCTAGGAGGCCGCCTGAGCTAGGAGGCGGCGGCGACGGCCTGGCGGCCGATCTCGAGGAGGTGGTCGGGCAGCCGGTCCTGCGGCACGGCCGCACCGGAGACCCGCAGCGTCACCGCGACGATCAGGTCGCCCTGGACCGTGACGAGCTGCGGCCGGGGCGCGGCGTTGGCCTCGAACACGGCCGCCTGGCCGACCCCGAACAGGCTGACCCGGTCGCCGCGCGCCCGCCCCAGCGTCTCCCAGCGGTCGAGCCCCGTCTTGGCGTCGTAGCGGGGCTCGTACGCCACGGTCAGCGTGGCCGGATGGCGGCCGGTGAGCGCGGCCACGCCGCTGAACCGGGCCGAGTAGCCCGCGGCCCCGCCGCTCGTCGCGCACCGGACGGTCTTGCTGTGCAACGCCGTCCGCACCGTGGCGCGCTTGATGGCCGTGCAGAGGTCCGGCGTCGGGACGGTCGTCCCGTGCCGCGCCGCCTGGGCCGGGGTGCCATCCGCGGAACACCCCGCCACCGCCATCGCCAGCGCAGACAAACCGGCGGCCAGCCACACGCGCGGAACCATGGCCGGAACCTTACTGGGGGGTGTCCCGCGGATCACCCTCTAGGCTGATCGCGTGAGTTTTCCGTGGCCGCGGGGGAGCGCGACCGGCGTCGGGTCGTATCCGGGGGAGGATCCGGCCGAGGCGCTGCGGATCGTGCTCGGCGAACTGCCCGAGCTGCCGCATCTGCCCGAGCTGCCGGCGCGCGGGCCCGGGGCCGATCTGGCCGGGCGGACGGCGGGGCTGCTCGTCGACCTGCCGGTAGAGTTGCGCCCGTCCGGGTGGCGGTTCGCCGACAGCCCCGGCCGTGACCTGCGCCGCGCCCACGACTTCCTGGCCTGGGACCTCGACGCGCTCGAAGAGCAGGCCGGATCGTACGAGGGGCCGTTCAAGATCCAGGTCTGCGGGCCCTGGACGCTGGCCGCCACGATCGAGCTCGGCTACGGCGACCGGGCGCTCAAGGATCCCGGGGCCGTCCGCGACCTGACCGCGTCGCTGGCCGAGGGAGTGGCCGGGCACGTCGCCCAGGTGCGCCGCCGCGTCCCGGGCGCCGCGATCCTGCTGCAGCTCGACGAGCCCGCGCTGCCCGGCGTGCTGGCGGGCACCGTGCCGACGGCGAGCGGGTTCGGGCGGCTGGCCGCCGTCGAGGAGCAGACCGCCGAAGAGGTTCTGCACCAGGTCATCGCCCTGGTCAAGGACGACGCAGACGCTGTCGTGCACTGCTGTGCGCCGAATGTCCCGTACGCGCTGCTCCGGCGGGCGGGGACCACGGCGATCTCGGTCGACCTCGGGCTCATCCCGCGCTCGGGGGTGGGCCACGAGGCCGTCGGCGAGACCATCGATGAGGGCGTCGGCCTCTTCCTGGGCGTCGTTCCCGGCACCGACACGCACCTGCCGCCCGACCTCAAGGTGACCGCCGAGCCCGTACGGGACCTGTGGCGGCGGCTCGGCTTCCCGCCGGAGCGGCTGGCCGAGCAGGTCGTGCTCACCCCCGCCTGCGGGCTGGCCGGCGCGTCCCCGTCGTACGTCCGCGCGGCGCTGGCGCGGTGCCGCGAGGCCGCCCGCATGCTGTCCGAGGCGCCGGACTGACGCGGTGACCGATCGCCCGCTGCGATACGAAGCGGCGGCGTGACGCGCGGTGAGATGATCGCGCATTGTCGGTGGTTCGGGGGAGACTAGGCCCATGACCTCGACCGAAGGTGCGGCGGCGCGGGCGGCGCAGCGCCATGCGGAGCTGAGCCAAGAGCTCGACGACGCCAACTACCGCTACTACGTGCTCGACTCCCCGACGATCAGCGACGCCGACTACGACGCCCTCATGCGCGAGATCCGCGAGCTCGAGGCGCAGTTCCCGGAGCTGATCACGCCCGACTCGCCCACGCAGCGGGTCGGCGCGCCCATCACCACCGACTTCGCCACGGTCGAGCACGTCGAGCGCATGCAGAGCCTCGACAACGCGTTCAATACGAGTGAGCTCGAGTCCTGGGTGGCGCGCGCCGAGCGCGAGGTCGGCACGGTCGCGGCCTACCTGTGCGAGCTGAAGATCGACGGGCTCGCGATCGCCCTGCTGTACGAGAAGGGCCGGCTGGTGCGCGGCGCCACCCGCGGCGACGGGCGCACAGGCGAGGACGTCACCAACAACCTCCGCACGATCGATGACGTGCCGACCCGGCTGACCGGCGACGATGTGCCCGACCTGCTGGAGGTGCGGGGCGAGGTCTACTTCCCGGTCTCGGCGTTCGAGCAGCTCAACGAGGCGCTCGTGGACAGCGGCAAGCCCCCGTTCGCCAACCCGCGCAACGCGGCGGCCGGGTCGCTGCGGCAGAAGGACCCGCGGGTGACCGCGCAGCGCAAACTGCGGCTGATCGTGCACGGCTTCGGCGCGTGGCGTGGCGGCAAGCAGCCGGCCAGCCAGTCCGATGCGTACGAGCTGATGCGCGGGTGGGGGCTGCCGGTCAGCGACCGCTACCGCGTGGTCGACGGGCTCGATGACGTGACCGCCTACATCGACCACTACGGCGAGCACCGCCACGACACGGTGTACGAGATCGACGGCGTGGTGATCAAGATCGATCAGCTCACGCTGCAGCGGCAGCTGGGCTCGACCAGCCGGGCGCCGCGCTGGGCGATCGCCTTCAAGTACCCGCCGGAGGAGGTCAACACCAAGCTCCTCGACATCCTCGTCGGCGTCGGCCGCACCGGGCGGATCACCCCGTACGGCGTGATGAAGCCGGTCAAGGTCGCCGGGTCCACGGTCGAGCGCGCCACCCTGCACAACGCGAGCGAGGTCAAGCGCAAGGGCGTGCTGATCGGCGACACGATCGTGCTGCGCAAGGCCGGCGACGTGATCCCCGAGATCGTCGGGCCGGTCGTCGACCTGCGCGACGGCTCCGAGCGCGAGTTCGAGATGCCGACCCACTGCCCCGAGTGCGGCACCGAGCTTGCCTACGAGAAGGAGGGCGACGCCGACATTCGCTGCCCCAACGCCCGGGCCTGTCCCGCGCAGCTGCGGGAGCGGCTGTACTTCGTGGCCAGCCGCAACGCCCTAGACATCGAGGCGCTCGGCTACGTCGCGGCGACGGCGCTGACCCAGCCGCTGGAGCCGCCGGACCCGCCGGTCAAGAACGAGGGCGACCTGTTCCATGTCACGGTGGAGCAGCTGCTCCCGATCAAGACGGTCGTACGCGACCTCGACACCGGGCTGCCGAAGATCGACCCGAAGACCGACGAGGAGAAGGTCGTCACGTTCTTCGCCAACAAGACCGGCGAGCCGAAGAAGATCGTGGAGATCCTCTTCGCGGAGCTGGAGAAGGCGAAGCAGCAGCCGCTGTGGCGGGTGCTGGTCGCGCTGTCGATCCGGCACGTGGGCCCGAGCGCGGCACAGGACCTGTCCAGAGAGCTCCGCTCGATGGACGCGATCATTAACTCATCCGAGGAGGAGCTGGCCGCGGTCGACGGCGTCGGCCCGACCATCGCCGCGACGATCAAGGACTGGTTCGCGGTCGACTGGCACCGCGAGATCGTCGACAAGTGGCGCGCCGCGGGCGTCCGCATGGCCGAGGAGGGGGGCGACGAGCGGCCGCGCCCGCTGCGGGGGGTGACCGTGGTGGTGACCGGGTCCCTGGAGGAATACAGCCGCGACTCGGCCACCGAGGCCATCCAGGGCCTTGGCGGCAAAGTGACCGGCTCGGTGTCCAAGAAGACCGACTTTGTCGTGGTCGGTGACAATCCGGGGTCCAAACACGACAAAGCGGTCAAGCTCGGCGTCCCCATCCTCGACGAGGCTGGCTTCAATGTTCTGCTCACCGATGGGCCGGAAGCGGCCAAACGCGTTACCGTCGCGGACGCTGGGTAAACCTGGCTGATTCGGGCGGAGATAACCAGCAAAAAGTTACCCAGGGGTATCGCTCCGCTACACTTGGGGTCCATCGGGGTCATGCTGTGACGTAACGGAACGTACGCAATTGGTTTCGCGAGGTTCACCGAAAGTCGTACTCTCCCCTCAGCGCCACAAAAGCGGACCCGAGGTGCAATCCCCCGAGGATGTGATGAAGGACCCGAATAACACGCGCGACACGGTGCCACGGCGAGGATCCCCGCTCTGGATCTATCTTCTCGTGGTCATCGGTGTGGGCGTCCTCGCTTTCGCTTTGGCGCTGACCCGGCTCACCAGCGATGACGTGGAGGTCGTGCTCCACAGTCCGGTGTTCTGGATCCTGGCCGGTTTCATCGTGCTGGGAGAGCTGCGGCCGATCGTCACTCCCGGCTCCAACGACACCAACGCCGCGTCGCTCGCGACCATGTTCTCGTTCGCGACGCTGCTGTACGCCGGGCTGCCGCTGGCGGCGATCCTGCAGGCGAGCGCGGCCGTGGCGTACGGCATCCTGCGGCGGCGCGCGGCCCACCGCACCGCGTTCAACGTGGCCCAGCTGGCGATCAGCCTGGGCTGCGCGACGCTCGTGCTGATGGCCTTCGGTATCACCGCGAGCCCGGCGGACCGGTGGGTGCCCCAGGGGTCCGACCTGCTGGCCGTGGCGATCGCGGCCGCGGCCTACTTCGTCGTCAACAACACCTTGGTCAACGGGGCTGTGGCGCTGCATGAGCGGCTGCCGCTGGTCAAGGCGCTGCGGCTCGACCTCGCCAAACAGGTCATGGTCAACCTCGCCCTGCTCGGCGTCGCCCCGATCGTGGTCGTCGCGATGGACCGGTCCGCCGCCTTCGTCCTGCTGATCGCACTGCCGTACTTCGCCGTCTACCTCAACGCGTCGGCCTCCATGCGCCGCGAGCATCAGGCTCTGCACGACGGGCTGACCGGATTGCCCAACCGCAAGCTGCTCACCGTACGGACCGAGGAGGCGCTGGCCGAGGCGCGGCACCGCGCGCAGCGGGCCCCAGATACCCGCAAGAGCGGTCCGGCTCCGGAGCAACGCGTCGGGCTCTTCCTCCTCGACCTCGACCGGTTCAAGGAGGTCAACGACACGCTCGGGCACCCGACCGGCGACCGGCTGCTGCAGATCGTGGCGTACCGGCTCGCGCACAGCGTGCGCCCCGGCGACCTGGTGGCCCGGCTCGGCGGCGACGAGTTCGCCGTGCTGCTGCCCAACGTCCGCGACGCCCTGGCCGCCCGCGAGGTCGCGGCCCGGCTCCGCGCCGCGCTGAGCGAGCCGGTACGGCTGGAGGGGACGTCGTTCGACCTCGAGGGCAGCGTCGGCATCGCGCTCTACCCCGACCACGCGCCCGACTTCGAGCTGCTGTTGCAGCGCGCCGACGTGGCGATGTACGTCGCCAAGGAGACGCGGGGCGGCGTCGAGGTGTACTCGTCGGCCAAGGACCGCAACTCGCCCGAGCGGCTCAGCATGCTCGGCGACCTGCGGCGGGCCGTCGACCGGGGCGAGCTGGAGCTGCACTACCAGCCCAAGGTCTCCCTGTTCGACGGGCGGCTGGTCGGCATGGAGGGCCTGCTGCGCTGGCGGCACCCGCAGCGCGGCCTGATCGGCCCGGACGATTTCCTGCCCGTCGCCGAGCAGACGTACCTGATGCGCTCGATCACGCACTACGTGGTCGACGCGGCGCTGGCCCAGGCCGCCGCGTGGTGGCGGGCCGGCCTGGCGGTGCAGATCGCGGTCAACGTGTCGGGCCACGATCTGTTCGACGCCACGCTCACCGAAACGATCTCCGGCAGTCTCGACGCGCACAACGTGCCGGCCCGGCTGCTGCAGTTGGAGATCACCGAGCGCATCCTGATGACCGAGCCCGCGTACGCCTCCGACACCATCGAGGCGATCGCCAAGCTGGGCGTGCCGCTGAGCCTCGACGACTTCGGCACCGGCTACTCGTCCCTCGTCCGGCTGAAGCGGCTGCCGGTCGAGGAGATCAAGATCGACGCCTCCTTCGTCCAGCGCATGGGGGAGTCGCCGGACGACAAGGTCATCGTGCGGTCCATCGTCGATCTGGTCCGCACGCTCGGGCTCCGTTCCGTGGCCGAGGGCGTGGAGGATGCCCGTACCGCCCAGCTACTGCGGGAGATGGGCTGTGAGTCCGGCCAGGGCTGGTACTTCGGCCGCCCGATGGACTCCGCCGCCGCCACCGCCTGGCTGCGCAGCCAAGTCGAGCCGGAGCCCATGATCAGCTGAGGCGGTTAATTGCGTCGGCCGCGGGAGCCCGGCCCAATAGGATGGGTTTCGAACCCAACACTCTCTGAAACGGCTCTCGACTATGTCCATCACCCGTGACGAGGTCGCTCACCTCGCCCGGCTGTCTCGGCTGGCGCTCGGCGAGGAGGAGCTCGACCACTTCGCCGCCCAGCTCGATGTGATCATCGGCGCGGTGGCGCGGGTGCAGGAGGTCACGGCGGAGGACATCCCGCCGACCTCGCACGCGCTGCCGCTGACCAACGTCTTCCGGCCGGACGAGGAACGGCCCTGCCTCACCCCCGAACAGGCCTTGTCCGGGGCGCCCGCCGCCGAAGAGCAGCGTTTCCGCGTGCCGCGGATCCTCGAGGAGGACTCGTGAGCGGGCGACGAGCCGCGAGGCCAGGAGTGCGGCGAACAGATTCACTACAGCGAGCTTGCTCATGCGCCGACGAGCCGCTAGGTGAGGAGGGAGCAGCATGAGCGGGGAGCTGGTGAGGCGTACCGCCGCGGAGCTAGGGGAGCTGATCGCCTCGGGTGAGGCGTCGGCCGTGGAGGTCGCCGAGGCGCACCTCGACCGGATCGCCGCGGTGGACGGCGACGTGAAGGCGTTCCTGCATGTCGACCGGGAGCTCGTGCTCGAGCAGGCCCGGAAGGTGGACGCACGGCGCGCGAGGGGGGACCGGCTCGGCCCGCTGGCCGGCGTGCCGGTCGCGCACAAGGACGTCTTCACCACCGAGGACATGCCGACGACCTGCGGTTCGAAGATCCTCGAGGGCTGGCGGCCGCCGTACGACGCTACCGTTACGGCCCGGCTGCGGGCCGCGGGCCTGGTCATTCTCGGCAAGACGAACATGGACGAGTTCGCGATGGGCTCGTCCACGGAGAACAGCGCCTTCGGCCCGACGCACAACCCATGGGACCTCACCCGGGTGCCGGGCGGGTCGTCGGGCGGGTCGTCGGCCGCGGTCGCCGCGTACGAGGCCCCGCTGGGCACGGGCACCGACACGGGCGGGTCCATCCGGCAGCCGGCCTCCGTGACCGGCATCGTCGGGTGCAAGCCGACGTACGGCGGCTCCTCCCGCTACGGGGTGATCGCCTTCGCGTCCTCGCTCGACACGCCGGGGCCGTTCGGCCGTACGGTGCTTGACGCCGCCCTGCTGCACGACGCGTTCAGCGGGCACGACCCGTGCGACTCGACGTCGATCGACCGGCCGGTGCCGCCGGTCGTCGAGGCCGCCCGGCGGGCCGACGTCGCCGGGCTGCGCGTCGGCGTGGTGAAGGAGTTCGCCGGCGAGGGCTACCAGCCCGGCGTGCTGGCCCGGTACACCGAGGCGGTCGAACTGCTGGAGTCTCTCGGCGCCAAGGTCGCCGAGATCTCCTGCCCGCACTTCACCTACGCGCTGCCCGCGTACTACCTGATCGCCCCGTCGGAGTGCTCGTCGAACCTGGCCCGCTTCGACGCCATGCGCTACGGGCTCCGGGTGGGCGACGACGGCACGCGCAGCGCCGAGGAGGTCATGGCGCTGACCCGGGCGGCCGGGTTCGGCGCCGAGGTGAAGCGCCGCATCATGCTCGGCACATACGCCCTGTCGAGCGGCTACTACGACGCCTACTACGGCAAGGCGCAGCAGGTCCGCACGCTGATCTCGCGTGACTTCGACGCCGCGTTCGAGCAGGTCGACGTGCTGGTGTCGCCGACCACGCCGACCACCGCGTTCCCCATCGGCGAGCGCGCCGACGACCCGATGGCGATGTATCTCGCCGACCTGTGCACCATCCCGTCCGACCTGGCCGGCAACGCCGCGATCTCGGTGCCCTGCGGGCTCGCCGGCGAGGACAACCTGCCGGTCGGCCTGCAGATCATGGCCCCGGTGCTCGGCGACGACCGCGTCTACCGCGTCGGCGCCGCCGTCGAAAAGGCCCTGCACGACCGCTGGGGCGGCCCGCTGCTGACGGAGGCTCCCGAACTATGACGACGACATTGCTGCCCTACGACGAGGCGATGGCCAAGTACGAGCCGGTGCTCGGCATCGAGACCCACGTCGAGCTGGGCACCACGACCAAGATGTTCTGCGGCTGCCCGACGACGTTCGGGGCCCCGCCGAACACCCAGGTCTGCCCGGTCTGCCTCGGCCTGCCCGGCTCTCTGCCGGTGACGAACAGGGCCGCCATCGAGGGCATCATCAAGATCGGTCTGGCGCTGAACTGCACGATCGTGGAGTGGTGCCGGTTCGCTCGGAAGAACTACTTCTATCCGGATATGCCGAAGAACTTCCAGATCTCGCAGTACGACGAGCCGCTGTGCGTCGACGGGTACCTCGACGTCGAGGTCGACGGCCGGACCTACCGCGTCGAGATCGAGCGCGTGCACATGGAGGAGGACACCGGCAAGTCGCTGCACATAGGAGGCCGCACGGGTCGTATTCATGGCGCCGACTACTCCCTGGTCGACTACAACCGCGCGGGCATCCCGCTGGTCGAGATCGTCACCAAGCCGATCGTCGCGACGGGCGAGCGGGCGCCGCTGGTCGCCCGCGCGTACGCCACGGAGCTGCGCGAGCTGGTGCGCGCCCTCGGCGTCTCCGACGTACGCATGGAGGAGGGCTCCATGCGCTGCGACGTCAACGTCTCGCTCATGCCGCGCGGCTCGGCGGAATGGGGGATCCGGACCGAGACCAAGAACGTCAACTCGCTGCGCTCGGTCGAGCGGGCCGTGCGGCACGAGATCGAGCGGCAGGCGGCCGTGCTCGACGGCGGCGACCGGGTGACCCAGGAGACCCGGCACTTCCACGAGGAGAGTGGTGAGACGACGAGCGGCCGCAGCAAGGAGGAGGCGCAGGACTACCGCTACTTCCCCGAGCCCGATCTGGTGCCGCTGGCGCCGGAGCGGGAGTGGGTGGAGCGGCTGCGCGCCTCGCTGCCCGAGCTGCCCGCCGCCCGGCGCGCCCGGGTACAGGCCGAGTGGGGCCTGTCGGACAAGGAGCTGCAGGACGTCGTCAACGCCGGCGCGCTCGACCTGATCGAGGAGACCATCGCAGCCGGGGCAGACCCGACCGCGGCACGCAAGTGGTGGATGAACGAGCTGTCCCGGCACGCCAACGAGCAGGGCGAGGAGCTCGCGGCGCTGCCGATCACCGCCGAACAGGTGGCCAGGATTCAGGCGATGGTCGTCGCCGGCGAGCTCAACCACAAGCTGGCCCGCCAGGTCTTCGAGGGCGTGCTCGCGGGAGAGGGCACGCCCGATGAGGTCGTGGCCGCCCACGGCCTCAAGATCGTCAGCGACGCCGGTGAGCTGGAGGCCGTCGTCGACCAGGTGATCGCCGACAACCCCGACGCGGCCGACAAGGTCCGTGGCGGCAAGATCGCCGCCGCCGGAGCGCTGGTCGGGGCGGTCATGAAGGCCACCAGGGGTCAGGCCGACGCCGCGCGCGCCCGCGAGCTCATCTTGAAGAAGCTCACGAGCTGACGGTCTCGCCGCCGACCTGCGACCACAGGGACTTTCTTGGCGGGTCTGACCAATAAGGGTCAGTTAGTGCAAGGGGATGACGAGGATTTTGTCGTCGCCCGTGTGCGGGGAGCCGCGGCCGTCCTTGTTGCTGGTGGACACCCACAGCGAGCCGTCCGGGGCGGTCGCGACGGCGCGCAGCCGTCCGTAGTCGCCCGTGAAGTGCGGGACCGGCCTTCCCGCCGCCCCGTTCTTGCTGAGCGGCACCTGCCACAGTCGCTCGCCGCGGAGCCCGCCGACCCACAGCGAGCCGCCGGAGTAGGCCATCCCGGACGGCGACGCCTCGTCGGTCGTCCAGGTCAGCAGCGGCTTGGTGAACTTCTTGTCGTCCCCGCCGAACCCCTCGACGATCGGCCAGCCGTAGTTGTGGCCCTTCACGATCCGGTTGACCTCGTCGAACCGGTTCTGGCCGAACTCGCTGGCGTACATCCGGCCGGCCTTGTCCCAGGCCATGCCCTGCACATTGCGGTGCCCGTACGTCCAGATCCTGGTGCCGAACGGGTTGCCGGGCGCCGCCGAGCCGTCGGGCCGCAGCCGCAGGATCTTGCCGCCCAGCGAGTCGCGGTCCTGCGCCAGCTCGCCGTTGCCGGTCTCTCCGGTGGACGCGTACAGCATGCCGTCCGGGCCGAACGCCAGCCGGCCGCCGTTGTGGATGCCGCCGTGCGGGATCCCGGTCACGAGGTTCTGCAGATGCCCGATGCCCTGCTCCGAGTAGACGAACCTGGCGATCCGGTTGTCCGAGCCCGAGGTGAAGTACACGTACACGTAGTGGTCCTGCAGGAACGTGGGGGCGACCGCTACGCCGAGCAGGCCGCCCTCGCCGGCGGGTTCCACGCCCGGCACCTTCCCGATCGTCGTGACCTGGCCGAACGGCGTCACCTGCAGCAACTTCGCGGTGTCCCGTTCGGTGACCAGCGCGTCGCCGCCGGGCAGGAAGGCGATCGCCCACGGCACGCTGAGGCCGGTCGCCACGGCCCGCGGCTCAGCGGTGCGCGCCCGGCCCGTCTGCGCCGACGCACTCGGCAGCGGCGCCGGGGTGGTCGCGCCGGCCGCCCCGCCGCCGGCGGCCGATCCGCCCGAGCACCCGGTCAGGAACGAGCCGCCGGCCAGAACGAGCACCGCGGCGACGGACATCGTGCGCAGCCTCAGAGGGCCCATCAGGGCATCCCACCTCTCGCCCAATTGGCTAGGGACACAGTGTCATCTTCGTCCACTCCCGGTCGTACGATCTGCAACGTGACGACTCTGTGGGTGGCGAAACCGGAGATCGCCGAGGCGCTCGCGGACCTGCCGGACGTCGAAGTGGAGATCTTCGACGGCAGTGGCCCGCCGCCCGGATCGGTCGACGAGGTCGAGTTCTACGTGCCGGTGCTGTTGCCCACGTCGCCCAGCCTAGAGGTCATGGCCCGGATGCCGCGGCTGCGTGTCGTACAGCTGCAGACCGCCGGGGTGGACCACGTACGTCCGTACCTTCCCGCCGGAGCGATGCTGTGCAACGCCCGCGGCGCGCACAACGCGGGCACGGCCGAATGGATCGTGGGCGCGATCATCGCGAGCCGCCACGAGTTCCCCGAGTTCGTCCGGGCCCAGCAGGAGGGCCGCTGGGACTACCACCACACCGAGACCCTCACCGACGCGCGCGTCCTGATCGTCGGGTACGGCTCGATCGGCGCGACGCTGGAGGACCGTCTGACGCCGTTCGAGGTCGATGTCATACGGGTGGCGCGGGCGGTCCGGCCTGGCGTGCACGCGTTCGAGGAACTGCCCGGCCTGCTGCCGGACGCCGACATCGTGGTCCTCCTCGTCCCGTCGACTCCCGAGACGAAGGGCATGGTCGACGCGGAGTTCCTGGCCCGGATGAAGGACGGCGCGCTGCTGGTCAACGCGGCACGCGGCTCGGTCGTCGAAACGGCGGCGCTGCTCGCCGAGGCCGGGCGCGAGCGGCTGCGGGCGGCGCTCGACGTCACGGACCCCGAGCCGCTGCCGCCCGACCATCCGCTGTGGCGCGCCCCGGGCGTGTTCATCACGCCGCACGTCGGCGGGTCGACGCCCGCTTCGACGCGGCGCATCGCCGCGCTCGTCCGTGATCAGTACGTCCGGTACGCGAACGGCGAGCCATTGCGGAATGTGATCACCGGCTCCTACTAGACTCCTGGCTACGCTCAGTGATTTCCGCTGGTAATTTCCTGGTAACCCGACAATTGATCACAAAGGGCATCGACACGCCCGGTCTCGAGTAACGCGGCGTCGCTGTTGTCGCCGGGTGGAGGCTCAGCCTCAATCGCGCCGTGACCTATGGAACGTACATTGAGGTACACGGCAGACCAGCCTGCCGGCTCTGGGCGAGGCACGGACACCCCAGCCTGACGTGCACGGAGCCGGGACAAATCAACCCGTGATCCGCACCTGGGAATCACTGCCCCGCCGCCATGACTTTTTCACTTACCGACCGTCGAAGCCGTTGTGTGCACGCCGCAAATCGGTGTCCGCCCACCTTGAACCAGGGCCGCAGGCCCGCGGCCGACGCCGGTCTCGCAGGGGATGGCCAGTGGGGCTGGTTCGTTGACCGGGTGCGAGACGCGGGCGGGCCTTCGGGCGAGGGCCGGGAGCGACGAGGAGCGAGCGTGCGATGAGCGGCGAAGACGCTGGACGGTTGCCGCGCCGGAGCCCTCTGGCTCGGGCGCTGCCGCTCGGCGTGGTGGTGCTGCTGGGCCTGCTGTACGCCGTCGCCTCGCTGGCCGGGCTGAACGAGAGCCTGGCTCCCTGGGTCACACCGCTGGCCGCCGCGCTGGCCGCCGGTTCGCTGCTGTTCGCGGCGTGGCGGCTGCCCGACGTCGCCGAGTCCTCCCCGGGCGCGCTGCGGGCGTCCGCCGCCGGCGCGGCATGGCGCTGGTTCGCCCTCGCCGCGGCCTGCTGGTCGGCCGGCGCGACCGTGAACGCCGTCTCCAACATCGTGCTCAGCCATACGGGCGTGTCGCTGTCGCTGTCCGACCTGTTCTTCCTCGCCGCGGTCGTGGCGCTGACCACCGGCTTCATCGTGCCCATTCGGCTGCCCCGGTCACCGCGCACCTGGCTGCGGTACGCGGCCGACACCTATGTCTGCGCGGCGGCGCTGTTCGTACTCGGCTGGGTCACCCTGTTCGGCGGGCTGTACGACCTGTCGGACGAGACGGCGGCCGACTTCATGATCGAGTTGCTGTACCCGATCATCGACGCCGTCCTGGTCTGCGCCGTGCTCCCGTTCGTCCTCGGCACCGCGCGGGGCCTGCGGCGGTCCGCGGCCGTGGCGTACGCGGCGTTGGTGGCCATCGCGGTCGCCGACGTCGTCACCACGGTCGTCCGGCTCAAGGGCGGGGCCGCCCCGGGCAACCCGGGTGACCTCGCCCGGTTCGTCGGCCTGCTGCTGCTCGGCGCCGCCCCGTGGGTCGTGCCCGCGCCCGGGGAGCGGACTGGCGCGGACGACACAAACGACGCGGGCCGCATGATCGGCCCGGGTCTCGCCCCGGCCACCGCCGCGGGCGTGGCGGCGGTCTTCCTCGCCGGCCACTCGCTGACTTCATCGCACGACCTGCAGCCGGTCGTGTCGGTGATCGCCGGGACCGCGGTGCTCGTCCTGCTCGTACGGCTCGGCGACCTGCTCTGGGACAACGAACGGCTGCGCCGGGCCGCCGACACCGGCGAGGAACACTTCCGCGCGCTCGCCGAGAGCATCGACGACGTCGTGCTGATCTGCGAGCTCGACGGCACGGTGAAGTACGTCAGTGCCGGGGCGGAGCGCACCTTCGGCTACCGGCCGGGCGAGCTGCTCACGCGTCCGGTCCAGGAGATCCTGCACCCCGAAGACATGCCCAGGGCCGTGGAGGCGCTGACGGAATTCCTCGCCCAGGGCCCGGCGTCCGGCGCCACACCGGCGGGCGGCCACGACGGTCCCTCGGCGCCATCGGGCCGAACCGCCGAGGCACTGCGCCTGACCTGCCGCGTGCGCGCCGCCGACGGCACCTGGCTGCCGACCGAGTCGACGATCTCGCGATACATGCCGGCCAAGGATGATCGAGCCGGCCGGCTGCTGATCACCACTCGCGACCTCAGCGAGCAGGCGGCCCTGCAGCGGCAGGTGACCCACCTGACGTTCCACGACGGCCTGACGGGCCTGCCGAACCGCGCCTACTTCGAGGAGCGCACCCGCGAGGTGCTGTCCCGCCAGCCGCAGGACGGCCGGGTGGCCGTCCTTTTCGTGGACATCGACGGCTTCACCGCCGTCAACGACTCGGCCGGGCACGCCGCAGGCGACCAGGTCCTCGCCCAGGCGGCCCGCAGGCTGCGGGCGACGGTGCGGGTCGACGACACGGTGGCGCGTTGGGGCGGGGACGAGTTCGCCGTCCTCGTCGAGAACCCCGCCGACGCGCAGGCCGTCGTCGACCTGGCCGAACGGATGCTGCGGGTGCTGTCGGCCGAGCCGTACCGGGTCGGCTCGCGCGGCATCATGCTGACCGCGAGCGTCGGCGTCGCGCTGATCGAGGACGGCCAGCACGCCGCCGAGCTGATCCGCAACGGCGATGTGGCGATGGCCCGGGCGAAGGATCTCGGCGGCGGCCGGGTCGAAGTCTTCGCCGCCCATATGCACGCCGACGTCGTACGCCGCCTGGAGCTGGGCAGCGACCTGCAGCGGGCAATGGCCGACGGGCAGTTCGCCATCGAGTTCCAGCCGGCGGTCGAGCTGCGTACGTCGCGGGTCACCGGCGTCGAGGCACTCGTACGGTGGTGCCGCGACGGCGACTTCGTCCCGCCCGACGAGTTCATCGGGCCCGCCGAGGAGTCCGGCCTCATGCTTCCGCTCGGCACCTGGATCCTGCGCGAGGCGTGCGGCGAAGTCGCCCGCTGGCGCGAGTCGTCCTGGGACATCGGGCTCTCGGTCAACTTCACGGCCCGCCAGATCGCGGCCCCGGATTTCGTCGAGACCGTCGCCGCCGTCCTGGAGGAGACCGGCCTGCCGCCGCACGCGCTCACCGTCGAGGTGAAGGAGGAGGTCCTCGTCGAGGACGCCGGCCACACCGTCGCCCGGTTGTCGGCGCTGCGCGACCTCGGCGTACGGCTGGCGATCGACGACTTCGGCACCGGTTACGCGTCGCTGGCCTACCTCCGCCAGCTGCCGGTCGACGTGATCAAGATCGACCCGTCGTTCGTCGCCGGGCTCGGCCGCGACGACACCCTCACCCTGCTGACCCGGACGATCGTACGGCTGGGGCGCGACCTCGGCATCGTCGTCGTGGCGGAGGGCATCGAGCGGCCCGACCAGCTCGAGCTGCTGCGCGACATGGACTGCCCGCGCGGCCAGGGCTTCCTGGTCGCGCGGCCGATGGCGCCGCACCGGGTCGAGTCGCTCGTCCGCACCAACCGTCAGGGCACCCCGAGCATCCCGCTGCAAGGCTCGATGCTCAGTGCCGGCTGACCACGGGCCCGGTTGAGGATCTCAATACGTGAGACATTACGTTCAACCATTTGACCGCCGCCCCGAAGTGCTGCAAGGTTCTAACTGTGCGTCACAGTTTCCTGATCCTCGTACTTGGTCAGCGCGCAGGCTGATCAAGTACCACCTGCGCGCTCCCCTCGACAGCCATCCGGCTCGGGGGGTTTTTTGTTGGCCGCCCACCCCTGTGCTGATTCGGACCCCACCGCCCCACCCAGTCGACAAGGAACAAGACAGATGACCGAACGTATGACGGGAGCCCAAGCGCTGGTCAGAGCGCTGGAGAACGTCGGTGTCGACACCGTGTTCGGGATCCCCGGGGGCGCGATTCTCCCGGCATATGATCCGCTGTTCGACTCCCAGAAGCTGCGCCACGTCCTGGTGCGGCACGAGCAGGGCGCCGGGCACGCCGCCCAGGGCTACGCGCAGGCGACCGGCCGGGTCGGCGTGTGCATGGCGACCAGCGGCCCGGGGGCGACCAACCTGGTGACGCCCATCGCCGACGCGTACATGGACTCGGTGCCGATCGTCGCGATCACCGGCCAGGTGCCCAGCGGCGCGATCGGCACCGACGCCTTCCAGGAGGCGGACATCCGCGGCATCACGATGCCGATCACCAAGCACAACTTCCTGGTCACCGACCCGACGGAGATCGGCAGGACCGTCGCCGAGGCCTTCCACATCGCGGGCACCGGCCGCCCGGGTCCGGTCCTCGTCGACATCGCCAAGGACGCGCTGCAGCAGCAGTTCGACTTCGTCTGGCCGCAGCCGATGCAGCTGCCGGGCTACCGCCCGGTGACCCGGCCGCACTCCAAGCAGGTGCGGGAGGCGGCCCGGCTGATCGTCGAGTCCGAACGGCCCGTGCTGTACGTCGGCGGCGGCGTCGTCAAGGCCAAGGCCGCGGCCGAGCTGCGGGTGCTCGCCGAGCTGACCGGCGCCCCGGTGATCACGACCCTGATGGCCCGGGGCGCCTTCCCCGACAGCCATCGGCAGCACCTGGGCATGCCGGGCATGCACGGCACGGTCGCCGCCGTCGGGGCCCTGCAGAAGGCCGACCTGATCGTCGCGCTCGGCGCCCGGTTCGACGACCGGGTCACCGGAAGGCTCGACAGCTTCGCGCCGTCCGCGCGGATCGTGCACGCCGACATCGACCCGGCGGAGATCTCCAAGAACCGACACGCCGACGTCCCGATCGTGGGCGACTGCCGTGACGTCATCGCCGACCTCATCGTGGCCGTGCAGCACGAGCAGGAGGCCGGCCGCAAGGGCAACTACCAGGCCTGGTGGCGGCTGCTCGACGGGATGCGCGCGACCTATCCGCTCGGGTACGAGGAGCCGGCCGACGGGTCGCTGGCGCCGCAGTACGCGATCCAGCGGATCGGCGCGATCGCCGGCCCCGACGCGCTGTACGTGGCCGGGGTGGGACAGCACCAGATGTGGGCGGCGCAGTTCATCGGCTACGAGAACCCGGGGGCGTTCATCAACTCCGGCGGACTCGGCACCATGGGCTTCGCGGTGCCGGCCGCGATGGGCGCCAAGGTCGGCGCCCCGGACAAGACGGTGTGGGCCATCGACGGCGACGGCTGCTTCCAGATGACCAACCAGGAGCTCGCCACCTGCGCCATCGAGGGAATCCCGGTCAAGATCGCGGTGATCAACAACGACACGCTCGGCATGGTCCGCCAGTGGCAGACGCTCTTCTACAACGAGCGCTACTCCCACACCGACCTGCAGCCCCCGAAGGAGCAGGCCAGGCGGGTGCCCGACTTCGTCAAGCTGGCGGAGGCGTACGGCTGTGTCGGGCTGCGCTGCGACCGGGCCGACGACGTCGACGACACGATCAAGAAGGCGATGGAGATCAACGACGCGCCGGTCGTGATCGACTTCGTGGTGCACAAGGACGCGATGGTGTGGCCGATGGTCGCGGCCGGCACCGGCAACGACGACATCAAGATCGCGCGCGACATGGCGCCCGACTGGGAGAACGGAGACTGACCCGTCATGAGCAGGCACACTTTGTCGGTGCTCGTCGAGAACAAGCCCGGCATTCTGGCCCGGGTCGCCTCGCTGTTCTCCCGGCGCGGGTTCAACATCGACTCGCTCGCCGTCGGGACGACCGAGCACCCCGAGATCTCCCGGATGACGATCGTCGTCAATGTGGAGGACCTCCCGCTGGAGCAGGTCACCAAGCAGCTCAACAAGCTGGTCAACGTGCTGAAGATCGTCGAGCTCGACCCGGCGACATCCGTCCAGCGCGAGCTCGTCCTGATCAAGGTGCGCGCCGACGCCGAGACCCGTTCGCAGGTGCTGGAGACCGTGCAGTTGTTCCGGGCCAAGGTCGTCGATGTGGCGTCGGACGCCGTCACCATCGAGGCGACCGGGCGGCGCGACAAGCTGGAGGCCCTGATCCGCGTGCTCGAGCCGTTCGGCATCAAGGAACTCGTCCAATCGGGCATGGTGGCCATCGGCCGCGGTGCCCGGTCCATCACGGATCGCTCGCTGCGCGCACTCGACCGCAGCGCCTGACCGCACGAAAACCAGGAAGGCAATGGCAAGTGGCTGAGATCTTCTACGACGACGACGCCGACCTCAGCGTCGTCCAGGACCGCCACGTCGCGGTGCTCGGGTACGGCAGTCAGGGGCACGCGCACGCGCTCTCGCTGCGCGACTCGGGGGTCGACGTCCGAGTGGGGCTCCCCAAGGAGTCGAAGAGCCGGGAGAAGGCCGAAAGCGACGGCGTGCGCGTCGTCACGCCCGATGAGGCGTGCGAAGAGGCCAACGTCATCATGGTGCTGATCCCCGACCACCTGCAGCGGGGGCTGTACGCGGACGCGATCGCGCCGGCGCTGGTCGAGGGCGACGCGTTGTTCTTCGGGCACGGCCTGAACATCCGGTTCGACCTGATCAAGCCGCCGGACGGGGTCGACGTCTGCATGGTCGCGCCGAAGGGCCCGGGCCATCTCGTCCGCCGCCAGTTCACCGCCGGGCGCGGCGTACCGGTGCTCGTGGCCGTGGAGCGCGACGCGTCCGGCAGCGCGTGGCCGCTCACCCTCTCCTACGCCAAGGGCATCGGCGGCACCCGGCCCGGCGCGCTGAAGACGACCTTCACCGAGGAGACCGAGACCGACCTGTTCGGCGAGCAGGCCGTGCTGTGCGGCGGCGTGTCGGAGCTGATCAAGGCCGGGTTCGACACGCTCGTCGGGGCCGGCTACCAGCCGGAGGCCGCGTACTTCGAGTGCCTGCACGAGATGAAGCTCATCGTGGACCTCATGTACGAGGGCGGCCTCACCAAGATGCGCTGGTCGGTGTCGGACACCGCGGAGTTCGGTGATTACACGCGCGGCTCCCGCATCATCACCGAGCAGACCCGGGAAGAGATGCGCAAGATCCTCCGCGAGATCCAGGACGGCTCGTTCGCCAAGGAGCTCGTCGATGAGTTCGACGCCGGGCGGCCCAACTTCCTCAAGCGGCGCGAGGAGGAGCAGAACTCCGCGATCGAGCAAACCGGTGCCAAGCTCCGGCCCATGATGAGCTGGCTCAACGACTGACGCTACCGGGCCGGGCGCCGGCGCCAGGGGAGGATCCGCGGGCTGCGGCTCGCCGTGCACCGCGCTATCGGCGTCGTGATCGTGCGCCTCGGGTCGGCACGAGGCCCACGATCACGCCGAAGGCACGCGCCAGGCGCCGCCAGGTGCGGAGTTGCGCCTGCGGCTCGCCGTGCACCGCGATCGCCAGGTGCCCGTCCTCGGTGAAGTAGGCAACCGCCCGGGGCAGCTCCTGGTGCGGGACCGTCGGCACGAGGCGCTCGGTCCCGTCGGCCGCATGCCGCAGCAGCCCCCCAGTGCCCCCGATGACTGCACTGCGTAACGCTAGTGGTTCAGCATGTGAGGGGAGTCCGGCGCAGCGTTATGTCTCGGCCCGAATCTGCGGGGTACTAGGCTGCCGCGACAGGAGGCAGGAGGGCATGGCATGCGGGTGGTGACGCGTCCCGCGCCGGCGGGCGAGTCCACCCGGCGGGTGCGGCACGGCAGGTGGGTGGCCGGGCTGACCGGCGTCTCCGCACTCGTGTACGCGACGTACGCGCTGCTTCGCTTCCACACCTTCCTGACCGGCTCGTACGACCTCGTGATCTTCGACCAGGCCGTCCGCTCGTACAGCCACTTCGGGGCGCCGGTGTCGATCGTCAAGGGGATCCACAACGGCTTCGGCCCGCACTTCGCGGTGCTTGGTGACCACTTCTCGCCCATCCTGGCGGTGCTGGCGCCGCTGTACTGGGTCCACGACGGGCCGAAGACGCTGCTCGTCGCGCAGGCCGTGCTGTTCGCCGCCGCGATCCCGTGGCTGTGGGTGTTCGCCCGCCGTGAGCTGGGCGCCGGTGTCGCCTACTGCGTCGCGGGGGCGTACGCGGTGTCGTGGCCGATCGCGGGGGCGCTCGCCTTCGACTTCCACGAGGTGGCGTTCGCGCCGCTGCTGACCGCCATCATGCTGGAGCGCTTCCAGGCGGCCTGGCGGCCGGCTGACCGGCAGCCGGCCGACCGTGCCACGGCGCCCCATGGGGTACGGCGAGCCTTGCCGGGGTGGTGGCGCCGACCGCGGGTGCACGGCGTGCTGGCGGCGGTCGCGCTGTTGCTGGTGAAGGAGGACATGGGCCTGCTCGTCGCCGGGTACGGGCTGTACCTCCTGACCAGGCGGGAGTTCCGGCTCGGCGCCTGGTTCGTGGTGGGCGGGGTGGCCTGGACGTGGCTGGCCGCTCGCGTGCTCATCCCGGCCTTTGGCGGAAACCCCGACTACTACTGGGCATACGGCACGCTCGGCGACGATCTGCCCGGCGTGCTGGCGCACATCGTCACCCACCCCTGGGATGCGATCCGGCTGCTCGGCGTGCCACCGATCAAGATCGTCACCATGTCGCTGCTCGTGCTGCCGTTGCTGCTCGCCCCGCTGTGCTCGCCGCTCGTGCTGGCCGCCCTGCCGCTGGTCGCCGAGCGCATGCTGGCCGGCCGGTACGGCAACTGGTGGGAGCCGCGGTTCCAGTACAACGCGTTCCTCGTCGTCGTCCTCATCGCCGCGGCGGTCGACGGCGTATGCCGGCTGCGAAAGCGGCTGCGCGGGTTCGCGCTCGGCGGCATCGACCTCGCCGAGGTGTGGGGCGCGGCCGTGCTGGCGCTCGCGGTCGCGCTGGCCGGGTTCTTCCCGCTGGTGAGCGTGCTCGACCCCGGCAACTACCGACGCGACGCGCGCATGCGGGCCGCCGCGGCGGCGGTGGCCGCGGTGCCCAGCGGCGTCGAGGTGGAGGCGCCGAACGCGCTCGGCCCGCAGCTGTCCGGCCGTACGCGTGTCCTGTTGTGGGACGAGCGGCCGCGCTGGGCGCCGTGGGTGATCGCCGACGTCGGACAGCCGACGTTCCCGTTCCCGTCGTTGCGGGCGCAGCACGACCGGCTCAGTCTGCTGCTGAAGAGCGGGTACCACATCGTCCGGCAGGACGGCGGCTTCGTCGTGGTGACCCGCTGACGCTCCGTGCTACCACCTGTCCGAGACGGCGGGATGCGAGGCCGTAATCCGACATCCCGGGGCGTCTCGGTGGTCGGCTGAAGCGTCACCGGGTGGGCCGGATAGACTCGGCAACGGCGAGCACGACGGGGTGACTCGCGATCTACCTGCACATACCTGTTGGTCCGCACCTGCCCTGCCGGGCTGCGACCAGCATCGGTCTGCCATCAACCATCGAAAAGGGAATCTCTTCGTGAGCCGCGTGAGCAAGCCTGTCGTCCTCGTCGCCGAAGAACTGTCACCCGCCGGCATCGCCCTGCTCGAGACCGATTTCGAGGTCCGGAAAGTCGACGGTGCCGATCGTGCCCAGGTGGTCGCGGCCGTCGCCGACGTCGACGCGCTGATCGTCCGCAGCGCCACCAAGGTCAACGCCGAGGTCTTTGCCAACGCCAAGGCGCTGCGTGTCGTCGCCCGCGCCGGCGTGGGCCTCGACAACGTCGACGTCGAGGCCGCCACCAAGGCCGGCGTGATGGTCGTCAACGCGCCGACGTCCAACGTCGTCACCGCCGCCGAGCACGCCATCGCGCTGCTGCTGGCGACCGCGCGCAACGTGCCGCAGGGGCACGGCGCGCTCAAGCAGGGCGAGTGGCAGCGGAGCAAGTGGACCGGCGTCGAGCTGCAGGGCAAGACCGTCGGGGTGCTCGGCCTCGGCCGCATCGGCGTCCTCGTCGCCCAGCGACTCGCCGCCTTCGACATGAAGATCGTCGCGTACGACCCGTACGTCCAGGCCGCCCGCGCCGCGCAACTGGGCGTACGGCTGGTCACGCTCGACGAGCTGCTCGCCGAGAGCGACTTCGTCAGCGTGCACCTGCCGAAGACGCCCGAGACCGTCGGGCTCATCGGCGACCGCGAGCTGCACTTGGTCAAGCCGTCCGTACGCATCGTCAACGCGGCCCGCGGCGGCATCGTCGACGAGAACGCGCTCGACCTCGCGCTCAAGGACGGCCGGGTGGCCGGCGCCGGCATCGACGTGTTCTCGTCCGAGCCGTGCACGGACAGCCCGCTGTTCCACCACGACAGCGTTGTCGTCACCCCGCACCTGGGGGCCAGCACGCACGAGGCCCAGGAGAAGGCGGGCACCCAGGTGGCGCGGTCGGTCAAGCTGGCGCTGGCCGGGGAGTTCGTGCCCGACGCCGTGAACGTGCAGGGTGGTGCCGTGGCCGAAGACGTCAAGCCGGGTCTGCCGCTGGCCGAGAAGCTGGGCCGCATCTTCACCGCCCTGGCCGGCGGCGTCCCGGTGCGGCTCGACGTCGAGGTGCGCGGCGAGATCACCCGGCACGACGTCAAGGTGCTCGAGCTGGCCGCGCTCAAGGGCGTGTTCACCGACGTGGTCGAGGAGGCGGTCACGTACGTCAACGCGCCGCTGCTGGCCCGCGACCGCGGCGTCGAGGTGACGCTGCTGACCAGCGAGGACAGCCCGGACTGGCGCAACCTGGTCACCGTACGGGGGACCATGGCCGACGGCGGGGTGGTGTCGGTGTCCGGCACGCTCACCGGCCCGAAGCACATCGAGCGGATCGTCGAGGTCAACGGCTACGCCATGGAGATCGTGCCGACCGAGCACATGGCGTTCTTCAGCTACGTCGACCGTCCCGGGATCGTCGGCGTGGTGGGCAAGCTGCTCGGCGAGCACGAGATCAACATCGCCAGTATGCAGGTCGGCCGCGACACCAAGGGCGGCAAGGCGCTGATCGCGCTGACCGTCGACTCGGGTATCCCGGGCGACCTCCTCGAGGTGATCAGGACCGCGATCGGCGCCGACATGGGCCGCCGGGTCGACATCGAAGGCGACTGAAGGTCTCCCCACGGCTTCCGGGTCGACTGGTCTCGCGACTCGACAGGGGTCTCTCGAGCTTGGGTCTCCCGGGCCGACTCGAGGCTTCACCATCGGTTGTCTCGCGATGTGAGATCCGGTGAGACAGCGTCGAAACGTCCGGGTAACATCGCTCTTAGTCATGCGGCGCTTCGTACTTATTCTTCGCTGCCGCGGCGGGGCCTGAGAGTTGGGCAGGCCGGCGACCCGCCGCGGGTGGAGGTGCTGGCCGTGAGACCCAAAGACAGCAGCGGCTGTCTCCATGAGCCAGATCGCGAAAATCGGAGCCCGATCCCATGAACGACATGTACGCCTTCGCGCCCGCCGACGACGCCCAAGACGAGGCCACCCAAGCCGTCCAGACCGCGCTGGACCGGCGCGACAACGGCGGCAAGTCAGGCAAGTAACCGGCCGAGCACCTGCGTGATCACGTCCCCCGAGGCGTGATCACGCACGTGTGCGACGGCCCGCACGGTGGGGCGAGATGATCATTCTGGCGGCTGAGATCAGTGCTCAGGCACTGAGACGATTGCACTAGGGTACGGCCATGGCTTCCCGCAGCATCAGGCTCGCCGTCATCGCCGGCGACGGCATCGGGCCCGAGGTCGTCACCGAGGGCCTCAAGGTCCTCGATGCCCTCGCGCCCGGGCACGGGCTGACGATCGAGCAGACGCCATACGACCTGGGCGCGGCCCGCTGGCACCGCACCGGCGAGACGCTGCCGGACGCCGTGCTGGAGGAGATCAGGTCACACGACGCGATCCTGCTGGGCGCGGTCGGCGACCCCACCGTGCCGAGCGGCGTGCTGGAGCGCGGGCTGCTGCTGAAACTGCGGTTCGAGCTCGATCACTACGTGAACCTGCGGCCGGTCAGGCTGTTCCCCGGCGTCGCCACCCCGCTCGCCGGAGTCCGCCCGGAGGACGTCGACATGATCGTCGTCCGCGAGGGCACGGAAGGGCCGTACACCGGCGTCGGCGGCGTGATGCGGCACGGCACGCCCTACGAGGTCGCCACCCAGGAGAGCGTCAACACCGCTTACGGCGTCGAGCGCGTGGTGCGCTACGCCTTCGAGAAGGCGGCGTCCCGGCCCCGCCAGAAGCTGACCCTGGTGCACAAGGACAACGTGCTGACCTTCGCCGGCGACCTGTACCAGCGCACCGTGCACGCGCTGGCCAAAGAGTTCCCCGGCGTGACCGTCGACTACGCCCACGTCGACGCGGCCTCGATGTTCTTCGTCACGCAGCCGCAGCGGTTCGACGTCGTGGTCACCGACAACCTGTTCGGCGACATCCTCACCGACTTGGGCGCGGCCATCGCCGGCGGCATCGGGCTGGCCGCCTCTGGAAACCTCAACCCTTCGGCCGCGGCGCCTTCCATGTTCGAGCCCGTGCACGGCAGCGCCCCCGACATCGCCGGTCGCGGCAAGGCCGACCCGACGGCCACGATCCTGTCGGTCGCCATGCTGCTCGACCACATCGGCGTGCCCGCGGCCGCGCTCAAGATCGAGCAGGCGGTCGCCGACGACCTGGTCGAGCGCCAGAGCGCCTGGGCGGCGCGGTCCACGCGTGAGATCGGCGACGACCTCGCCGAGCGAGTAGCCGGGTAGGGCGCGCCTCCCTATCTCAGGGAATTTCTCCGGGCGCGCCCACGGTGCGCCCGCTTTCTCGCGCGCCGGAACTCCAGGAGAGCATCCAGGCCGTCAAGGCCATCCAGGCAGCCGTTTACGGCAAAGGACCACAATGGGGATGCGGGGCAGCGGCAACGGAGCCGCGCCGGCGCCCCGGGGAGGGACCATAATGACGACGACTCTCGACTTCGACATCCAGCTCTCCGACCAGCGTGTGCCGTCGGCCGACCGAGAGCGCCTGTTGGCCGCCCCCGGCTTCGGCCAGGTGTTCACCGACCACATGATCACCATTCGGTGGAGCAAGGAACGGGGCTGGCACAACGCGCGATTGCGGCCGTACGGACCGCTCACACTGGACCCGGCGACGCAGGTCTTCCACTACGCCCAGGAGCTGTTCGAGGGCCTTAAGGCGTATCGGCGTCCGGACGGGACGGTCGTCGCGTTCCGGCCGTACGCCAACGCGGCCAGGTTCAACCGGTCGTGCGTGCGGATGGCCATGCCGGAGTTGCCCGAGGAACTGTTCGTGCGCTCGCTCGAACTGCTCGCCTCGACCGACCGCGACTGGGTGCCGAGTGCCGAGGGACACAGCCTCTACCTGCGGCCTTTCATGATCGCCGTCGGGCGCGGGCTCGGCGTGAACAGCCCGTCGTCGGAGTATCTGTTCATCGTGATCGCGTCGCCGTCGGGCGCGTACTTCCCCAGTGGCGTCAAGCCGGTCTCGGTCTGGCTGTCGACGGACTACACGCGGGCGGCGCCCGGCGGCACCGGGGCGGCCAAGTGCGGCGGCAACTACGCCGCGGCCTTCGTCGCCCAGGCCCAGGCGGTGCGCGAGGGCTGCGACCAGGTGGTCTGGCTCGACGCGAACGAGCACCGCTGGGTCGAGGAGATGGGCGGCATGAACTTGTTCTTCGTGTACGGCTCCGGCACCTCCGATGGGCCCCGGATCATGACTCCGGCGCTCACCGGAACCCTGCTGCCCGGGGTCACCCGCGACTCCCTGCTCAAGCTCGCGCCCGACTTCGGCATCCCGGCCGAGGAGGGCCGGATCTCGATCGAAGAGTGGCGCGACGGCAATGCCTCGCGCGAGATCAGCGAGGTGTTCGCCTGCGGCACGGCAGCCGTGATCACTCCGGTCGGGCGGGTCAAAGGCCCGGACGGCGAGTGGCTGGTCGGCACCGGTCAGCCGGGTCCGGTGACGATGCGGCTGCGCGAGGAACTGGTCGGCATCCAGTACGGCGAGCGCGCCGACCGGTACGGCTGGATCCACAAGATCGCCTGACCCCCGGCCGGATGTGATCATGCGATGGTTTCCCACATGCTGGGCAATCATCGCCTGATCACGGCTGGAGGTCGGGTTTCGTGGCGTTCGTTCGCGCATCACCGTCTCGGATGGTGAGATATGTGTGCCGGCACTCCTACCCGTATGGCAGACTCGATCTCATCATGCGTCCCAGCCTGAGCATTATCGGCGGGCGCGCCGGCTGCTAAAGGACATTGCCGGCGCGCAGACCTCTCACGTCCGTGAGGGGTCTTTTGCTTTCCCGGCGCAGTCCACATCCCTCTGGAGGAGAGCGCGATGCTCGACGACGGTTTCCACGTCTACGACACCACGCTGCGCGACGGGGCCCAGCAGGAGGGCCTGAACCTTTCCGTGGCCGACAAGCTGGCCGTCGCTCGGCATCTCGACGAGCTCGGCGTCGGCTTCATCGAGGGCGGCTGGCCGGGCGCCAATCCCAAGGACACCGAATTCTTCCGGCACGCTCGGACCGAGCTCAGCCTGAAGAACGCGCAGCTCGCCGCGTTCGGCGCGACCCGCCGGGCGGGCCTGCAGGCCGCCGACGACCCACTGGTGGCCGCCCTGCGCGAGTCCGGTGCGCCGGTGGTGACCCTCGTCGCGAAGAGTCACGACCGGCACGTCGAGCTGGCCCTCCGCACGACGCTCGAGGAGAACCTCGCGATGATCCGCGACACCGTCTCCCATCTGCGTGCGGAGGGCCAACGCGTCTTTCTCGACGCCGAGCACTTCTTCGACGGCTACCGGGCCAACCCCGCGTACGCGCTGGAGGTCGTCCGGACCGCGGCAGAGGCCGGGGCCGACGTGATCGCGCTGTGCGACACCAACGGCGGCATGCTGCCCGACGAGCTCGCCGACGTCGTGCACGCGGTGAGCGAGGTCGGCGCCCGGCTGGGCATCCACTGCCACGACGACTCCGGCTGCGCGGTCGCCAACACCCTCGCGGCCGTCACCGCGGGCGCCAGCCACGTCCAGGGTTGCGCCAACGGATACGGCGAGCGCAGCGGCAACGCCAACCTGTTCACCGTCGTCGGCAACCTGCAGCTCAAGCGGGGCATGCGGCTGCTGTCGGACGAGCAGATCGCCGAGATGACCCGGATCGCGCACGCGGTGTCCGAGGTGACCAACGTGACGCCGAGCTCGCAGCAGCCGTACGTCGGGCTCTCGGCGTTCACGCACAAGGCCGGCCTGCACGCGTCGGCCGTCAAGGTCGATCCGAACCTCTACCAGCACATCGAGCCGAGCCGCGTAGGTAACGACATGCGCATGCTCGTCTCCAGCATGGCCGGGCGCGCGTCGGTCGAGCTGAAGGGCCGCGAGCTGGGGTACGACCTGTCCGGCGAGAAGTCCAAGCACATCGTGGAGCGGGTCAAGGAGCTGGAGGCGCACGGCTACACGTTCGAGGCCGCCGACGCCTCGTTCGAGTTGCTGCTGCGCGAGGAGCTCGCGGGGGAGCGCCGCCGACACTTCAACGTGGAGTCGTGGCGGGTCATCGTCGAGCGGCGCGCGGACGGCGCGCTGACCAGCGAGGCCACCGTCAAGCTGCAGGCCAAGGGGGAGCGCATCGTCGCCACCGGCGAGGGCAATGGCCCGGTCAACGCCCTCGACAAGGCGCTGCGGCTGGCGCTGGAGCGGCTCTATCCCGAGCTGGCCCGGCTGGAGCTGGTCGACTACAAGGTCCGCATCCTGGAGGGCTCGCACGGCACCGGCGCGATCACCCGGGTGCTCATCGAGTCGGGCGACGGCGCCGCCGAATGGAGCACGGTCGGCGTCGAGGAGAACATCATCGCCGCCTCCTGGCAGGCCCTGGAGGAGGCCGTGACGTACTGCCTGCTGCGGGCCGGCCACGAGCCCGGCTGACCCGGTCCGTAGTGGGTAGGGGGCCGTCGTGAGTACGGACGTCAAGAACAACGCGGACCTGCATCGCTACGAGATCGGGGTCGACGGCGCGGTCGCCGGGTACGCCGCCTACCGGCTGCGGCCCGGCGCGGTCGTCTTCACCCATACCGAGATCGACGAGGCCTACGAGGGGCAGGGGCTCGGCAGCCGGCTGGCCCGGGGAGCGCTGGACGACGTACGGGCGTCCGGCAGCGCGGTAGTTCCGCTGTGCCCGTTCGTCAAGGGCTATATCGAGCGCCATGCCGAGTACCAGGACCTGGTCGTGAAGGAGTAGGCCGGTGTGTCGCGGCGGCAGGGTTACCGAGACGAGGAGCGTGATCACCAAACGTCATCCCGGATGGTGGCGGAGTGACTGGTGTGACACGATTGAACTGTCGTTACTCTCGGAATTCATTGCTGGTCATGGCACGGTTTAACAATCTGTAATCAGGCCACTACTAAACAAATTCCGCGAAACACCGCTAAATCGGTGGCGCATGCGGGTGTTGCCCGCCACCATAACTACCCACGGTGCCGCTCTTTCCGGCACCTCCGCGCCCTCCAACGTCCGGCCAAACCGGAGTGATCGCATGCCTGCACGCCTTTCGAGCCTCGCGCATCGGCGCGGGCCGCGGCCGCATGTGCGTATCGCGTTCGCTGTCGGAAAGCGGTACGAGGAGGAGGGCGACCTCGAGGGTGCGGCCCGCTGGTTCCGCCAGGCCGCCGAGGCCGACTTCTCCGATGCGGCGCTGCGACTCGGCGACGTGCTCGGCCGCCTCGCCGACCAGGGCGGCCACGACGACGGCCGCTCCCAGGACCGGCTGCTGGCCGAGGCCACCCGGTGGCTGTCCGAAGCCCACGGCCGCAAGCATCCGGACGCCGTCGAGCTGATCACGGACATGCTCAACCGCCAGCAGCGCATCGCCGCCCAGCGCGCTGTGGAGTCGGACGCCGGCTGACCGGCAGACGAACCGGCTGCGCACCCAAAAGTCTCCAGAATCGCGCGAACTCCATCGGCGGAGCGGTCGTCGGATCCATTGAGATCACGCCCAATGGAGAAGGTGACGACGTGGACGGTGCGCGGCCTGGACCGAGTGGTCAGGAAGATGGCTTCGTCCCATCGGATCTGGAGATGACCCAGCAGTTTCGGGCGATTCCCGCGGAGGGAGCCGTCGGAGCGCAGGCGACCGCCATGACCGAGGAGCCGACCAGTGTCGACTCGCCGGCCCTTTGGACCATGCCGGATCGGCCGTTCGCGACGCCGCGGCCGGTTACCGACGGCCCGACGGTCAACGATGTGCAGCGGACGCCGATACCGGACGAGCTCGCCACTCAACGCTTCGGCGATGACCCGACGGCCGTGACGATGGCTGCGGCAGCCATCCCGTCCGTGCCGGGATACAACGGACACCGCGCCGGCGGTTTGGGTCACAGCGGGGGCGTGGCCGTGACCGCGGGCCCGACCGACGGCCGGCCGAAGACCGGCAAGTCCACCGGCCTCAGCCGGAGCATCCAGGGCGCCGCGATCGCCGCGATGGGCGTGGTCGTGATCGGCGCCGGCGTCGCCGCGCTCTACGGGAAGGGCTCGCCCAAGCCGGCCAGCGCCGCGAAGTCGTCGTCCTCGGCTCCGGCGCGTACGCAGCGGGGTGCTCCGTCGCCCGGCGGCTCGCCCGGCGCGGCCGCCAAGCCCGCGGGCCCCGCCCTGACCAATGGCCGCATGGTGTCGTACGCCACCACCACGCGCGAACAGGGCTACTTCGAGGGTGTGCTGACGCTCACCAACCGGACGAACGCGCCGATCACGAACTGGCAGATGTCGTTCAACTATCCGGGCGCGACCATCAAGAGTGTCTGGGGCGGCGTACTGGTGCAGGGTGGCGGCAGCGCGATCATCAAGGGCGCGCCGGGCAGTGGGCCGATTCCGGTCGGCGGGGCGGTGCAGGTCCGGATCGGCGCCGCCGGCAAACCGTCCGCGCCGTACGGGTGCACGCTCAACGGCGCTCCCTGCTGACCGCCCGGTGTCAGGAGCCCGCGCCGTACGGGTGCACGCTCAACGGCGCCCCCTGCTGACGGCCGGGCCTCAGGGAGTCGCAGCATCGGTAAACAGGCCCAGGATGAGCTTCCAGCCACCGGCGTAGCGGGCGCGCCATTCGGCGATCTCGTCGGCGGTGAGGCGCTCCCAGCCGCGATGTTCGAGCTCGACCCGGGTGAGCGCCGGCCCGAGCTCCTTGAAGTGCACCTCGACCTCCGTCACCTCGGAGAGGGTGTGCCAGGTGATCGCGAACCGGTCGAGCGGTTCCCAGACGATGACGTTGCCCCACAGCCGTTCGGTGCCGTCCCCCCAGATCTCGTACACCCGCTATCCGGCCGCGGTCTCCTCATCGGTCAGGCCCCGTTCCGCCTCGACGAGCCGCCGGGCCAGGTCGAGTGATTCGCCCCACATCTGGTCGAGGAAGGTGCGCAGCTCCGCCAGCCCCTCGCGGCGGGCCTGGTAAAGGCGGCGGGTGCCCTCCCGGCGTTCGGTGACCAGGCCGGCGTCCTTGAGCACCTGCAGGTGCTGGGACACCGCCGACCTGGTCACCTCGAAGTGCTGAGCGATCTGTCCGGCCGGCAGCTCCTCGCGGGACACGAGACGCAGGATCGCCCGGCGCCTCGGCTCGGCGAGGGCCTTGAGGGTGTCGTCCAGCGGCTCGGTCACGGCCGTCATTCTCTCAGTCAGGCACGATTCCAGAGGCCGGTGACCTGACCGGCGGGGTCGGCGAACAGCGCCACCGTGCCGTACCCGGGAATGTCGGTCGGCGGTTGTACGGTCTTCCCGCCGAGCTTCTCCGCCTTGTCGAGGTAGGCCTGCACGTCGTCGACGCCCGCGTAGAGGGTGACGCGCTCGTCGCCGGACTTCTCGGCCTGCCCGATGCCGCCGAACACGCCGTTGTCGCCGCCGGTCATGGCGAGCGAGTAGTTCGGATCGTCGGAGGAGGAGACCTCCCAGTCGAACAGCGATGCGTAGAACTCCCCGGACTGCTTCATGTTGGGGGCGATGATCTCGAAGTAGAGCACTGCCTGGCCCATCACGGGCCTCCCTTCTGCAAGTTTCCACTAACGTTAGTAATTGCTTTCGTTAGTGTCAACTTTCGCTTGCGGACCGGCCGCTCGTAGTCGCCGGCGCACTCGTGATGCGGACGCGAGCCATACGGCCGGCGCGGCTAGGCTCGGGGCCATGCGTATCGCACGGTTCTCCACGGACAACGGGGTCGCTTTCGGCGCGATCGAAGACGACGCGATCGCCGCGATCGCGGCGCATCCGTTCGGCGAGGTGCGCTTCACCGGCGAGCGGTTCGCGCTGGACGATGTTCGGCTGGTCGCCCCGATCCTGCCCAGCAAGATCGTCGCGATCGGCAAGAACTACGCCGGGCACGTACGGGAGATGGGCGGCGAGGCGCCGGCCGAACCGGTGATCTTCATGAAGCCGTCGACGTCGGTGATCGGCCCGCGCGAGGCCATCGCGTACCCGCAGAAGCTGTCGGAGCGCGTCGACTACGAGGGTGAGCTCGCCATCGTGATCGGGCGGCTGTGTCGTGACGTGCCGGTCGAGCGGACCGCCGAGGTGGTCCTCGGGTACGCGTGCGCCAACGACGTCACCGCCCGCGATCTGCAAAGGCGCGACGGGCAATGGACGCGGGCCAAGGGGTTCGATACCTTCTGCCCGATCGGCCCGTGGATCGAGACGTCCGTGGACCCGTCCGACCTGGCCATCACGACAACGGTGAACGGGGCCGTACGGCAGGAGGCGCGCACGTCGCTGTTGCTGCACGACGTGCCGACGCTGATTTCGTACGTCAGCCAGGTCATGACGCTGCTGCCCGGCGACGTCATCCTGACCGGCACCCCCGAGGGCGTCGGCCCGCTGGAGATCGGCGACGAGGTGGCGGTGACGATCGAGTCCATCGGCACGCTCACCAACCGGGTCGTCGCCCGCGACTGACTTGCCTGTCGTATGGGACAAGGCCCTACCTGCCGTGGGGGAAGGGCGCTGTCTGTCGTGCGGAGAAGGCGATGCCTGTCGTACTGGAGTCGTATCGTCGGCGTATGGGCTTCAGCGGGTTCGCCGACGAGGCGTTCGAGTTCTACGAGGGCCTGTCGGCCGACAACACCAAGGCGTACTGGACCGCGCACAAGGAGACGTACGAGCAGCACGTGCGGGCTCCGATGATCGCGCTGTTCGAGGAGCTCGAGCCGGAGTTCGGGCCGGCCAAGATGTTCCGCCCCTACCGTGACGTGCGGTTCAGCAAGGACAAGTCGCCGTACAAGACGCAGCAGGGCGCGCACACCTCCGAGGGCTTCTACTGCGCGATCGACGCCGATGGGCTGATGGTCGCCGCCGGCATGTACGGGCCCAGCCCCGATCAGCTGCGACGCTTCCGTACGGCGGTGGACGCCGACGGCCCGGGCAAGGCGCTGGAGGCGATCGTCGAGGAGCTGCGCGCCGGCGGCTACCAGATCGCGGGCGACCGGCTCAAGTCGCGCCCGCGCGGGGTCGCCGACGACCATCCGCGACTCGACCTGCTGCGGCACCGCTCGCTGTACGCGCACGTCGGCTGGCCGCCAGATCCGTGGATGCAGACCCCCGAGCTCGTCACCCGCGTCCGCGACGCCTGGCGCGGGCTGCGCCCTCTCGTCGACTGGGAGAACGAGCACGTCGGGCAGCCGAATAGTTGATTTTTCTATTCAGGTAAACTAATTTACCTCTTATGAGAAGTAGGCGGCCGTCGCTGTCGCCCCTGCTGCGGTCGCAGACGCAGGGCGACCTGCTCGCGCTGCTGTTCCTCAACCCGGACAAGGAGTACAACCTCAGCGACATCGCCGCCGCGATCGGGGTCAGCGTCAAAACCGTCCACTACGAGGTCTCGCGGCTGGTCGAGGGGGGCATTCTCAGCGATCGGCGCAGCGGCAACCAGCGGATGGTGCGGGCGGTCACCGACAGCGTGCTCAGCCGGCCGCTGACCGACCTGCTGGCCGTGACGTACGGCCCGATCCCGATCCTGGAGGACCTGCTCGCCGGGGTCGCGGAGGTGGACGAGGCGTACATCTTCGGCTCGTGGGCCGCCCGCCATCGCGGCGAGCCCGGCCCGATCCCGGGCGACGTCGACGTCCTGGTCGTGGGCACCCCGAGCCTCGACGATCTCGACGACGTCGCCGAGGCGGCACAGCGCCGGCTGCGGCGGCCGGTGAACATCCGCCGGGTGCGGCCCGCCACCTGGCGCGACCCGGCTCCGGCGGACCCGTTCCTGACATCGGTTCGCACCCGGCCGCTCGCGCCGCTCCGGGTCGGCCGCCCCGACGACAACAGCGTGGAGAGTGCGCATGAGGTGGGAGCAGGGTCGCGCGACGATTGACCGGATGCTGGCCGGCCACGAACTGCAACGGGTGCCGCCGAGCCGCGACCAGGCCGACCGCCTGCTCGCCCAGGCCCGCAGCCACCTCGCGTCCGCCGAGAAGGTCTGCGCCGACGACCCAGAGGGCGGCTATGCCCTCGCCTATGACGCCGCCCGCAAGGCGCTCGCCGCCATCCTCGAAAACCAAGGCCTCCGGGCGACGAGCCGTGGCGGCCACCTGGCCGTGCTCGAGGCCGCCCGGGCCCAGCTCGACCCGCCGCTCGGGCGCGTCGTCCGCCCCTTCAACCGCATGCGGATCCGGCGCAACGACGCCGAATACCCGCCCACCGACGCCCCTGAGCTCACCGCCGACGACGTACGGGAGGACGTGGCCAGCGCCCAGGCCATCATCGATCTCGCCGGTCGCGTCCTCGACTCGATGTCTCCCTACTGAGCCCGGCAACTGTTTTGGCCCCGCTCTCCGGGTCCGGTATCCTCTCTGAGGCGTGAGCGGCCTAGCGGGCCTGCTTACCGCACTGGGGTATGGTGTAATTGGCAGCACGAGTGATTCTGGTTCACTTAGTCTAGGTTCGAGTCCTGGTACCCCAGCTGGGTCAGCCGAGCACCATCGGTCTGGCCCGTTTCTCTTGTCCGATCCGTCCGGTCCGTTCGGGCCGGAGGCGAACGTCCGGTAAGCTGGTCGGCGCCTCCGCGTGATCGCAGGGGAGAGACACAGTTCAGGCCCCCGTCGTCTAGTGGCCTAGGACGCCGCCCTCTCAAGGCGGTAACGGCAGTTCGAATCTGCTCGGGGGTACCAGGCTGGTTCATCCTGCTCGGCGAGCCAACGCATCCCGCGCATCCCCTACGCCGCAGCCCTGGGTCAGGGATCTGTTGGTGTGGCCGGGTCGAGGTGGGCGGGGAGGATGGAGCGGGGGACCGGGCCTTTGTTGCGGCGGCCTTGCTGGGTTTCTTCCCAGGCGTGGGCGAGAATGCCGATGCTGCGACTGAGGACGAACAGGCCGCGCGCCAGCGGGGCGGGGAAGCCGAGCTCGGCGTAAATGATGGCGGTGGCGCCGTCGATGTTCATCGGCACCGGCCGGCTGCGCCGCTCGGCGAGGACGGCCTCGACGGCTCGGCCGGCGCGTAGGTAGTCGCCGGCCACAACGTCGTCTCGTACCGCCTCGTCCACCAGGGACAGGAGCGGGTCGCGACGGGGGTCGACCGGGTGGAAGCGGTGTCCGAAGCCGGGTAGGTAGCGTGGCCGGTCGGCGATCACATGTCGTACCGCGTCGGTCAGCTCCAGCCCGGCTGCCTCGGCCTCGATGACGTCGGTGAGCAACTCGACGCATTGTTGTCCGGCCCCGCCGTGGGAGTCACCGAGTGCGTTGACGCCGCCGGCGATCGCGTTGTTGAGCCCGACCCCGCAGGTGGCGGTCATGCGGGCGATGGCGATCGACGGCGCCTGCGGTCCGTGGTCTACGGCCGCGACCAGGGCCGCCTCGAGCAGGGCCGCCTGCCGGGCGGTGGGCGGGTCCCCGCGCAGCATCAGCCAGATCATCGAGGTCAGGTCGATGGCGCCGATGAGCTGCTGTACGGGACGGCCGCGCAGCTCGATAATTCCGGGCTCCATTCGGGAGACCGCGGTGGCCCACCAGTCGGCGACGGCACCGGTGGGGTCGGCATCGCTCATGAGGCCGCTACGTCCGCGTTCCAGCGGCTCGCGAACTGTGCACGCTGGTTGTTCTGCTCACCGAGCAGTGGGGGCGGGGCGGTCGGGCGCAGCGGATCGCCGTCATGCAGCACGCCGCTGCCGGTGGCCCGCAGCACCCGGTCCGAGCCGTCGGGGAACGGGAGGTCGGTGAAGAAGCCGCGGTGCTCGAGCTGCTCCAGCTCGACAGCCTGAGGGACGGTGACGACGCGGGCGGCCGGTACGCCGGCGGCGGTCAGAAGCTGTTCCCATTCGGCGGCCGGGCGGCGACACAGCGCCGTGGTGAGCTCGCGGTTCAGCTCCTCGCGGTGTTGCTTGCGGGACTCGCGGTCGGCGAAGCGCGGGTCGGTGACCAGATCGGGGCGCTCCACGAGACGGCACAGTGTCTCGAACTGCGTTTGCCGGTTGGCGGCGATGTTGAGCGGATCGTCCGCGGTGTCGAAGGTGCCCGATGGGGCCGCCGTGGCGTTTTGGTCGCCCATCGGTTCGGGGGCCACTCCGCTGATCAGGTAGTTGGAGATCGCCCAGCCCATCGCGGAGATGGCGGCCTCGAGCATGGACACGTCCAGGAAGCAGCCCCGCCCGGTGCGGGCGCGCCCGGCCAGCGCCGCGGCGATGTGCAGCGCGGCGGCCAGGCCGCCGACGGTGTCGCAGATGGGGAACCCGACCCGCAGTGGCGCGGTGTCCTGGGTGCCGGTGATGCTCATCATCCCGGACAGGCCCTGAATGATCTGGTCGTAGGCGGGGGCCTGGCTCATCGGTCCGGTCTGGCCGAAGCCGGAGATGGCGCAGTAGACGAGCCGCGAGTTGATCTCCTGTAGCCGGGACCGGCCGAAACCAAGGCGGGTGAGCACGCCGGCGCGAAAGTTCTCCAGCAGTACATCCGCGCCCTGGATCATCTCCTGGAACAGGGCGCGGTCCGCGGCGTCCTTCAAATCCAGTTCGACGGACTTCTTGCCGGCGTTCTGGGCCAGGAATGAGGTGCCCAGGCCGAGCCGGTTCAGCTCCGGGTCTGGGCCGAGGCGCCGAGCCAGGTCGCCGTGCCCCGGCACCTCGATCTTCACGACCTCGGCTCCCAGCAGCATCAGGTGGTAGCTGCAGTACGGTCCGGCGAGGACGTTGGTCAAGTCCAGTACCCGGATACCGTCGAGCGGTCGCTCCTGCATGCGCTTGCTCCTCGTGTCGCGCCCGGGTCCGTGCCGTCGCGCAGGTCCGTTCGCGCGGTTGCGCGGTGCGCGGTCAGTCCGCAGGGCTGAGCGGGTGATGGAAGCCACGTTCCGACATACCCTTAGCCACCTCTTGCAGATCGTCGGCGAACTGGGCGACCTTCTCCTCGCCGAATCGGACGGTGGGGCCGCTGAGGGACAGCGCGGCGACAACCCGTCCCGAATGGCCGCGAATCGGGACGGCGACGGCGGACAGACCTTCTTCTCGTTCACCGTGGCTGACGGCCCAACCTCGGTGTGCGGCGTCGTCGATCCACTCGCGGAGGCGCTTGATGTGCCCTTCGCCGTAGGGCGAGCTGACCGCGATCCGCTTCAGGAGGCTCTCGGGCGCGTCGCGGAGCAGCACCTTGGATGATGCCCCCGCCCACAGGGGAAGCTCGTCGCCGACGTGGACGACGTGGCGCAGCGGCTGTGAGCTTTCCTGCTGGGCCACGCAGACCCGGTAGATGTCGCGGAGCATGTAGAGGTTGACGGTCTCCCGTCGCCGCACGCCCAGGTCGTGCATGACCTTTTGGGTCTCCGGGGGCAGCTCCCAGCTGCTGCGGGCCAGATGCGCCCACCGCCACAGGCCCGGACCGGCCAGGTAGCCGTTGGGTGCCGCCCAGAGCAGGCCGCCTTGTTCCAGAGTCTGAACGAGCCGGATCACGGTCGTCTTGGCAAGCCCGGTCGACTCGACGATGTCGCGAATGGACACCACAGGGCGTTCCTCGCTCAACAACGACAAGATCTCCAAGGCTCGCTGGACGCTGCGGACTCCTTGGGCATCGGCTGCCGGGTCGACGCTGGGCTTCTTGGCTGTGTTCACCGGTGCTTCGCTCTCCCCGATCTCTCATCTGCGGTCGCGTCGTACGAGGCCGTGTCCTGGTGGTGTCGCGGCGGTGCCCGGCGCGATTGTCTCCGCGTTCGTACTCTGCATGACCGGGATGGATCGTACGTTACACGGAGTCCATATAGCGGTCTAGTTGATCCGCTAGTCGGTCTCTCCTGTAGAGCCGGATTGCCGGGCGGTCTTCCGTCGAGGCTACAGATCCTCTATAACTAACTCACTGGTTCGAACATTAGCTGGTTCGGCTGACGAGGAGGTCAGGAGGTCGGCTCCGGCCGAAAGGTTTCGCGGCGATGGCTCTTGTCAGAGCGCGCGAGCGCCCGTACGTTGATCCGAAGTCCGTACAGCGGTCTGCTAGGACTGTATAGCGGCCAGGAGGAAGTTGATGCTAAAGGCGGTGCTCAGCGCTGGAGAGCAGGTCACTCCGGTACAGGCCGCGGCTCTTGTCGGCGGAGGCTGGCGCACTGACGGTCCGCAGAGCGATCGAACTGGACCATATCTGCGCCGTGTTGTCAGCCAGGCGCCGATGGGGAGCGCGGACGACGTTGCCGCCGTACGGGAGTTCGCGCGGGCCGCTGTGCGGCCGGTGGCGTCGCTGGCTCCGGCTCGCCGGGCGGCGATTTTGGAAAGGGCGTCGGTCGCCGCGGCGGAGAATCGGGACGGACTGGCCCGGCTGCTCGCCCTGGAGCTGGGCAAGCCGGTCAAGGACGGGCGAGGCGAGATCGACCGGGTCGCCGACACATTCGCGGTGTGCGCCGCGGAGGCACGGCAGATCGGCGGGGACACGCTGCCGGTGGCGGGCTGGGCCAGGGGCGTCGGCAACACCGCCTTCACCTACCGGGCTCCGGCGGGCGTGGCCCTGGCCATCACGCCGTTCAACGCGCCGGCCAACCTGCTGGCCCACAAGCTCGGCGCCTCGTTCGCCGCGGGGAACACCACGATCGTCAAGGCACCACCCCAAGCGCCCGCCGTCTCCACGGCCGTCGTGGCGTTGCTGATCGAGGCCGGCATGCCGCCTGAGGCGGTGCAGCTCTTGCACGGTGATGGAGCCGTCGGCGCGGCGCTGTGCGCCGCGGACGAGGTGAGTGTCATCAGCTTTACCGGGAGCGCGGCGACGGGGGAGGCCGTGGCCCGGGCCGCCGGGGCCAAGCGGCTGGTGCTGGAGCTCGGCGGAAACGCCGCCACGATCGTCTGCGAGGACGCCGACATCGCCGAGGCGGCGCGGGTCTGCGCGCGCACCGGGTACAGCAACTCCGGGCAGAGCTGCATCTCTGTACAGCGCGTGTACGTCCAGCGGGCCCGATTCGCTGAGTTCCTCGACCTGTTCACCGACGCGGTGTCGGGTCTGACGGTCGGTGACCCGCTCGACCCGGCCACCGACGTCGGATCCATGGTCGACGAGGAGGCAGCCGAACGGGTGGTGCGCTGGAGCGCCGAGGCCGCGGCGGCCGGCGCCCGCGTCGTGCTCGGTGGCAAGCGAGATGGCGCCACCGCACTGCCGACGATCGTGGCCGAGCCACCCGACGAGGCCTCGGTCGTCGTCCACGAGGTCTTCGGCGCCCTGGTCGCGGTCATGCCGTACGACGAACTGACCGAAGTGATCGAGCGCTGCAACCGCAGCCGCTACGGGCTGCAGGCCGGCCTGTTCACCCGTGATATCGATCGCATCGTCACCGCCTGGCGGGACCTCGAGGTCGGCGGGCTCATCGTCAACGGGTCCTCGAACTACCGCCTTGATCACGTCCCCTTCGGCGGCGTCAAGGACTCGGGGTTCGGCCGGGAGTCGCCGCGCTGCATGATCGACGACTTCACCGTCATCAAGACGCTGACGCTGCGCGGGGTGTCCCTGTGGGGGGACCACGCATGAAGGCCGTCGCGCTGGTCTCTCCGGACACCGTGGCGATCGTCGACGATTGGCCGGAACCGTCGGTCGGCCCCGACGAGGTCATCGTCGGCGTCCAAGGGGTCGGCCTGTGCGGTTCGGACCTCGCCGTCGTCGCCGGCCACCGGCCCGTACCCGCCCTGCCCTGGGTGCTCGGCCACGAGGCGTTCGGCGTGATCCTCGCCGCGGGCCGGAACGTCACGGACCGGTCCCCTGGGCAGCGGGTCGTCGTCGAGCCCAACTATCCCTGCCTGGCCTGCGGGCCATGCCGCTCCGGCGAGACCGCCGGCTGCCGCCGCCGCCGTGCGGCGGGGATCTCCGAGCCCGGCCTGCTGGCCGAACGCGCCGCCGTCCCGTCCCAATTCACCTGGCCGGTGCCAGAGACCTGGGACGACGCCGACGTGGTGTGCGTCGAACCGTTCACGGTGGCGCTGAATGCGGTACGGATGAGCGGGCTCCGGCCCGGGGACACGTGCCTGATCGTAGGTGCCGGTTCGCAAGGGCTGCTGGTGTCCCTGGCGGTGACGCACGCCGGTGGGGTGCCGTTCGTCACCGAGCCGCACGCCGGCCGGAAGGCTTTCGCCGTCCAGATGGGGGCGCGAGATGCCGGATCGCTGTCGGCGGAGACGGCGTTCCCCGTCGTGATCGAGACCTCCGGCGCCCCGGAGGCGTTCGAGGAGGCACTGGAGCGGACCGCGCCTGGCGGTTGTCTGATCGTGGTCGGTCAGAGCACCCGGCCCGCCCGCGTACCCACCTTCTCTTTGGTGCAACGGCGCCTGACCGTACGCGGGTGCCTCATCTACGACCATCCGGGCGGCTTCGCCCGCACGATCGCCACCCTTACCGGGCACGACCTCCGACCTGGCCGGGTGGTGCGACAGCGCTACGAGCTCGCGCAGGCCCCCGACGCCTTCGCCCGCGCGGCCGACATCGCCGGCAAGACGTGGATCAGCATGCCCCGAATCGAGGTGACGGCCTCATGACCGTAGCCGACCAGACCACCGGCACGGTGACGGCCGCGGCGGCGCTCGTCCGCCAGCTCGAGCGCTACGGCGTGGAGTACGTGTTCGGCACCTGCGGGCATACCAACATCGCGCTGTTGGACGCACTTGGCCGCAGCCCCATCACCTTCGTCATGGCGCGCCACGAGCAGGCCGCGGCGCACGCTGCGGACGGCTACGCGCGCGCCTCGGGACGGCCGGGCGTACTGCTCCTGCACGTCGGGCCGGGAATGATGAACGCGGTCACCGGCGTGGCCACCGCGGCGCTGGACTCGGTGCCGCTGATCGCGATCTCCGGCGACGTGCCGTCCTACTACCACGGCAGGCATCCGCATCAGGAGGTCAACCTCCACGCCGACGCCGACCAGACCGCGATCTACCGGCCCTTCGTCAAGCGTGCCTGGCACGTGCAGCGCGCCGGAGACCTGGCGCGGTTCACCGAGCGGGCCTTCTGGACCGCCACCTCGGGCCGCCGTGGAGCGGTGCTGCTCAACGTTCCGATGGACCTGTTCTCGCGGCGGACGCCACAGATTGACCATCCGCTCCCGGTAGGCGATCCAGGCCCGGACCTGTCCGCGCGGGTCGCTGAGCGGATCGCGCGGCTGCTGATCGAGGCCGACCGGCCGTTGATCTACTTCGGCGGCGGGCTACGGCACGGGCAAGGAGGGCTGCGGCGTGGGCAAGCGGCGCTGCTGTCGATCGCCGAGCACCTGGACATCCCGATGGTTCACTCGCTGATGGGTAAGGGAACCGTCCGCGACGACCACCCATTGCTGCTCGGCATGCCGGGCTTTTGGGGCCTGAAGACGACCAACGACTACGCCCGGGACGCCGATGTCGTGCTCGCCCTGGCGACCCGGTTCGCCGAGACCGACGCCAGCTCGTGGGACCCGGCGTACACCTGGAATCTCCGGGGCGGGGCGCTGGAACGGGCGCCATCGGGCGGGGACGAGCACGGCCGGCTCATCCAGATCGACATCGACCCCGCCGAGATCGGGCGCAACTATCCGGTGGAGGTGGGCGCGGTCGCCGACGTGACGCTCGCGCTCCAGGCGATCGACACTGCCGTCCACGGCCTCCGAGCCGACCGGATATCCCGTCCCGCCCTCCGTGAGCAGATTCGTACGGCCCGCACCGAGCTGTTCGCCGACAGCCGCGAGCGCGGCCGCAGCGACGACTTTCCGCTCCGCCCCGAGCGCATCCTCAGCGATCTGCGGGACGCCGTTCCTGCCGACGCGGTGCTGGTCACCGATGTCGGCTGGAACAAGAACGGCGTCGCGCAGTGCTACCGGCTCCCGGCCGAGGGCCGCTTCATCACTCCGGGCGGCCTTTCGACGATGGGGTTCGGGCCCGCCGCCGCCGTCGGCGTCCAGCTCGCCCAGCCGGACCGTGTCGTGGTCGCCCTCATCGGGGACGGCGGAATGAGCGCCCAGCTTCCGGCCGTCCCCATGGCCGTCGAGCAGGGGCTCCCGGTGATCTTCGTGGTGATGAACAACCGCGCCCACGGCACGATCGCCGACCTCCAGACGGCCAACTTCGGCACCGCCTACGGGTGCGAGTTCCGCGACCCGGACGGCCGGCCCTACAGCCCAGGCTTCGCCGCCCTTGCCGAAGCGTGCGGGGCCGACGGATACGACATTCCCGCCCCCGAGGCGCTCGCGTCCGCACTGAGATCGGCCGTCAGCAGACGACGGCCCGCCGTACTGGACGTGCCCATGGTCAACGAGCCGGTGCCGACCCCGGGGCACTGGAACATCACCGACATCTACCAGGGTGTTTTCCCAAAGAGGTGACATCATGCTCAACCTGCACAGGGTCCGTGCCTCCCTGCTCGCCGCCACCGGCGTCCTCGCGCTCGGCCTCACCGCGGCGTGCGGCGCTCCCGGAGAGTCCAAGGACGCCGGCTCCAGCGACTCCGGCCCAATCAAGATCGCTCTCGTGGACGCGCAAAGCGGCCAGCTGAGCTCGCTCGGCAAGTGGGAGTTCAAGGGCGCCAAGCTCGCCGTCGACGAGTGGAACAAGGCCGGCGGCATCAATGGCCGCAAGATCCAGCTGGACGTCTTCGACGACCAGGGCGACCCGACCGTCGGCACCAACATCGCCCGCAAGATCTCCAGTCAGAAGTACCTCGCGATGCTCGGCACGGCCGAGAGCGCCGTCACGATCGCGATGGCCCCCACGTTGCGTCAGGCCGAGATCCCCAACATCACCTCGGGACAGTCACCCGGCATTGTGGCCCTCCAGAGCCCGTACGTCTTCCTGAACAGCCCTACCAGCACCACGTACGACGAGACCCTCGCCAAGTACCTCGTCGACCAGAAGAAGATGAAGAAGATCGCCCTCGTCACCAACAACGGCGCGTACGGCAAGGGCGAGCACGACGCCTTCCTCAAGGCGCTGACGGACCGGGGCATCAAGCCGGTCGCCGACGAGGTCGTCACCGCGGACCAGAAGGACTTCAGCGCGCAGCTGACCAAGGTCCGGCAGAAGGGACCGGAGGCCGTCTTCCTCGGCGCCGAGGAAGTCGAGTCCGGACTGATCGTCAAGCAGGCCCGCGACCTCGGGATCACCGCCCCGTTCGCCGGCGGCGCGCCGCAGGGCACGCCCGTCTTCCGCGACACCGCGGGGGTGAAGAACGTCGAAGGCACCATCGTCAGCTCGCCCTACCTGAGCAACGACACCAACGACGCCACAAAGAAGTTCGCCGCCGCGTACAAGGCCGCCTACGGCGAGAACGCCGAACTGCACGGCGCCAAGGCATACGACGGCGCACAGATCTTGCTCACCGCGCTGAAGAACAGCAGCGTCGCGACGGGCAAGAAGCTGGCCGACGCGATCCGGGCCGTCCGGCACCCGGGGCTCATGGGCAACTTCGCCTACGACGAGACCGGCGTGGGCATCAAGGCGACCACGATCGGGATCGTGAAGAACGGTGAGGTCGTCAAGGCCGAAAGCTGACTCACAGGAAGAGAACCATGCAGGTCTTTCTCCAGACACTGACCGGCGGGCTGAGCCTTGGCGCGATCTATGCGCTGGTCGCCATGGGGTTCTCGCTCGTCTACCGGACGATGGGGCTGGTCAACTTCGCGCACGCGGACGTCCTCATGATCGGGGCGTTCACGGCCTCCACCTTCTATATGTCGACCAAGCTGCCGTTCGCCCTCGCGATGGCGCTGTCCATCGCGGTGACCGGCCTCATCGGCCTGGTCATCGAGCGGGTGCTGCGCCCGCTGGAGAACAAGGACTTCACGCTGATGCTGATCGGCACGATCGGTTTCGGCATGGTCCTGCAGGCGGTGGCCGTCATGATCTGGGGGGCCACGGGTCGTGCCGTGGCCACCCCGGTGAAAGCGGCTCCGCTGGATCTGTTCGGCCTGCGGATCCGCACCTACGATCTGGTGATTCTGGCCATCGCCGCGGCCGCCGTGGTCGTGCTGGTCGCGTTCTTGCAGCGCACCAAACGGGGCGCGGCGATGCAGGCGGTCGCGATGGACCACGAGGCGGCCACCGCCGTCGGCATCCACGTGGGGCGCAGCAACGCCATCGCGTTCGCCATCGGCGCCGGGCTCGCCGCGCTGGCCGGCGGACTGGTCGGCCCGCTGCTGTACGTCAATCCCACGATGGGCGGGCCGATCGGCATCAAGGGTTTCGCCGCGGCCATGCTGGGCGGCTGCGGCAACATTCCGGGCGCCATCGTCGGGGGGCTGGCCATCGGCGTCTTGGATTCCTTCGCCGCCGGCCACTTCCAGGGTTACTCCGAGCTGGTGGTGTTCCTGGTCTTCACTGTGATCATCATGATCCGCCCGCTGGGCCTGTTCGGCGAGATGACAGTGAGCCGGGCATGATGGCCGCCCTCAGGCGCCGCGCCACGCCGCGACTCGGCGGGCTCGCGGCGCTCATCGCCTTCGCCTGGATCCTGCCGTACCAGGTCGGCAGCTACGCCATCCACGTGGTCGATATCGCGTTGGTGTTCGCGTTGCTGGCCGTAGGCATGGGCCTGGCCATGGGCATCGCCGGGCAGATCAACCTCGCCCAGGTCGCCTTCTTCGGTGTGGGCGCGTACGCGACAGCGATCCTTACCACCCACAACGGGTTCGGCTTTTGGCCGGCCGCGGCGCTGGCCATGGTGGTCACGGCATTGGCCGGGTTGCTCGCCGGAATCCCGGCGCTCCGCATGCAGTCGCACTACCTCGGCATCGTCACGCTCGGGCTGGCGCTCGGCTTCATCAACTGGACCACGAATGCCGAGCTGGCCGGCGGCGCCGAGGGCATCTCGGCAATCCCCGTGCCGCCCATGTTCGGCATCGACATGGGCAGCGAATACCTCTACTACTACCTGGAAGCGGTGGTGTTCGCGCTCGCCCTGGCTTTCGGCCTCTTCGTGGTCAAAACGGGTCTCGGCCGCAGGCTGATGGCGATGCGCGACGACCCGCTGGCCGCGGGCGCGGTCGGCGCGGAGATTCCCCTGCTGCGGATGACCGCCTTCATGCTGTCCAGCGTGTACGGCGGTGCCGCCGGCGTGCTGTATGCCGGCCTCATCCATTTCATCGCGCCGGACACGTTCAGCATCGCCAACATGTTCCTGCTGTTGGCGATGGTCGTGATCGGAGGCAGGCAGAGCCTGGCCGGCTGCGTGGTCGGCGCGATCGGGCTGACACTGATCCGCGAACAGCTGGTGGACTACCCCAGCTACACCCAGCTCGGGTTCGGGATCGTCGTGGTGATCATGGTGGTGTTCGCGCCGACCGGGCTCGCCGGCATCCCGGCCCGGGCGAGGGCGACGGTGGACCGGCGTCGCGGACGGGCCGCCGATCGCGCCACGCTGCGGCCGTTCCAGCAGTACGAACCCGCGGAGCCGTACGAGTCCCCAGAGGACGCGCCGCCGCTGCTCGAGGTGCGCCAGGTCAGCAAGCACTTCCGCGGACTGGTCGCCCTCAAGGACGTCTCGCTCACCGTCGAGCGTGGCGAGATCCGTGGCATCGTCGGCCCCAACGGCTCGGGCAAGACCACGCTGTTCAACGTGATCAGCGGGTTTTACCGGGCCTCCGGCGGCCGGGTACAGATGGACGGCCGGGTCATCTCCGGCGCTCGCCCGTACCGGCTGTCCATGCTGGGGCTGGCCCGCACCTTCCAGAACCTGCGTCTATTCGGAGAGATGTCGATCAAGGACAACCTGCTGGTCGCCTTGGACCGCACCCGCACCGTCGCGATCTGGCGGTACGTGCTGTGGCCCGTCGGGATCTGGCGGCAAGAGCGCCGGCTCAACCAGCAGGCGGACGCCCTGCTCGCCCGGTTCGGACTGACCGAGTTCGCCAAAGCGCGGCCGGGCTCCCTTCCGTACGGCATCCAGCGCCGGATCGAGATCGCGCGAGCGATGGCCGGCGGGCCCCGCCTGTTGCTGCTTGACGAGCCGGCGGCCGGTCTCAACGGGGATGAGGTACGGCAACTGGCCGAGATCGTGCGGTCCATCCGCGACAGCGGCGTCACCGTCGTGCTCATCGAGCACAACATGGGCCTGGTCATGTCGCTGTGCGAGCGCGTGACGATCCTGTCCGGCGGCGCGGTGATCGCCGAAGGCACGCCCGCCGAGGTGGCCAGAGACCACGCCGTGATCGAGGCCTACCTCGGCGATTCGGCCATGGCCGACATGCCGCTGCCGACCAGCGAGGTAAGACCATGATTCGCCCATCGACCGAGGCCACCTTGACGGTGGAGGACCTGTCGGTGCATTACGGCGGGGTCTGCGCGGTCAGGTCGATCGGATTCACGGTGGCGCCGGGCCAGTCGGTCGGCATCATCGGCGCCAACGGGGCGGGCAAGACCTCCACCCTCAAGGCCTTGATGGGCCTGGTGCCCCGCAGCGGGGGCCGGATCCGCTTCGGCGACACCGACCTGACCAAGGTCAAGGCCCGCGATGTGGTCCGGCAGGGAATCGGCTATGTCCCTGAGGGGCGGCACGTCTTCCCGGGACTCTCGGTCGAGAAGAACCTCATGCTGGGCGCCTACGCCCGTCCCTGGCGCAGCGCCGAGACCAGGCAGACGCTCGCCGAGGTGTACGAGCTGTTCCCGGTGCTGGGGGAGATGCGATCCCGCCTGGCCGGAGCGCTGTCGGGTGGGCAGCAGCAGATGCTCGCGGTCGGCCGGGCCCTCATGGCCAGACCACGCCTGATGCTGCTGGACGAGCCGTCCATGGGGCTGTCGCCCAAGCTCGTCGAGAACATCCTCGACGTGCTGCTGCGGCTGCGCGAGGAGGGGCTCAGCCTGCTCCTGGTCGAGCAGAACGCCAAGCTGACGTTCGAGGCGACCAGCGACTGCGTGGTCATGGAGAACGGTGAGGTCGCGATGACCGGCACGTCCCGGCAGCTGCGTGACGATGTCCGCGTCCGGCGCATCTACCTGGGGTTGTAGGGCGACCGGGTCAGCGGCAGAAGGGCTGCTTGCCCATGGCGGACTCGATACCGCCGAGGATGAGCCGCTGGAACTGCGCGGCTCCGGCGAACGTGCCGCCGTCGTCGGTGTAGGCGTCGGCGTTGTGGCCGAGCGTCGTCACCCAGGAGCGTCCGCCGTCGTAGTACTGGCACCAGGCGACCGGATGGAACGAGCCGTGCCCCGGGTGCCCCATGGAGCCTTTGACGCCGTTCGGCAGCGTGGTCTCGTCAACCGTGGCGAGGAAGCGGACCTGGGACGGGAAGGGGATGAGGTTGTACCACTCGTCGGTGAAGTCCCAGCGCGCGGGGAGCCCGGCGGTGGAGACGTCCTTGCGGTCTCGGGTCTGGACGGTGCCGGCCTGGTTGGGGCCGTGGTCGTAGAAGTTCGCGTTGCCGAGGAGCCCCTCGTACCAGGGCCAGTTGTACTCGGTGCCGAACGCGTTGTGGATGGCGACGAACCCGCCCCCGCCCCGAATGTATTGGCGCAGCGACGTCTGGGCCGCGTCGTCGAGGGTGTCGCGGGAGGTGCTCAGGAAGATCACGGCGTTGTAGGCGAAGAGCCGCTGCGGCGTGGCGAGCTGGGTGACGTCCTCTGTCCAGTCGACTCCGAAGCCGTTGTCCTTGCCCATCGTGACGATGGCGTTCTGCGCGACATTGGCCGGACTCAGTGGGGGGTTGAGGCCCGGGGCGAGCGCCGGGCCGAGGTTGGCGTGCCGCGGGCCGGCGGTGCGGCTGTAGACGAGTACCCGATAGCCCTTGGCCGGGTCGAAGTTCCCCCAGTCGTGGTAGCAGCGCACGTCGGTACCACGGCAGACGCCATAGTCGGGGTTGCCGAGCTGCTCGGCGCCGCGGTCCTTCGGCGCGGCACGGTCGCTGCCGGCCGTGGCGGTCCAGCCCGCTGCCAGCGTCACTCCCACCAGGGCGGCGGCGGTGCCGATCGCCGTCGCCAACGCCGTGACCAGATGGGCAGGGAGTCTTCTCATGGCCGGGTTCCTTCCTGGCACACCCTCTAGGTCCATCTAGTGGTTCAGCTGTACCGCTAGATGCTGGATGACGATCTCACGAACCGACCGCCGCCGCAATAGCGAATCAGGACATTGGAGTACTTGTCAGGGAAGAAGGGGCGGTCTACGGTTGCATCCGGTTAACGGATCGATCAGTCCATCTAGCGGTACACACTCGTATCCTGCCTCCGGCCGCCTGAGATTGGAGATCGGCATGAAACGACGGCACTTCCTCACCGGCGCCGCGACCGCCGGCGCTGTGGCCCTCACGCCGTTCCGCGACCCGGCACGAGCCGAGGTCCGTTCCGGTTCCACCACGTCGGTTCCGGTCCAGTCCCGTGGCCTGCGGCCGACCGGGCGTGATTTCCCGAAGGTCGGCGGAAACCTCGGGAACCAGAACTACACCTCGCTCGGCGGCATTCGGCGCGGCAACGTCAAGCGACTGCGCGCGGCCTGGGTCAACCGGGTCGAGGGCGGCCTTACCAGCGGCAACAATCAGAGCACGGCGGTGGCTGTGGACGGCGTGCTCTACATCGAATCGGCGCTCGGCAACGTGCTCGCGGTCGACGGCGCGACGGGGCGGACGAAGTGGAAGTACACCCAGACTCGGGGCACCCTCACGCGGCGCGGGGTCGGGGTCGGGCAGGGCATGGTCTTCACCCACGGCAACGGCAACTGGATCATCGCGTTGGACCAGCAGACCGGCCAGGTCGTGTGGGAGAACCAGGTCAACGGATTCGGCAACATGGAGAAGGTCGCCGTCACCTACCACGACGGCCTGCTGCTGTGCGGCACCCACGACGCCGACCGCAACGCGGCGCTCGCCCTGGACGCCGGCACCGGCGAGGTGGTCTGGCATTTCTGGGGCGCACCGGGTCCAGGGGAGTTCGGCAACGACACCTGGGAGGGGGACTCCTGGCAGTCAGGTGGCGCCGCGCCCTGGATGCACCCGGCGGTCGATCCCGACCTCGGCCTGGTCTACTGGGCTTTCGGCAACGCGCGCGGGAACCGGTCGTCGCAAGACGGCTCGCAGCGCGGCGGGATGAACCTGTTCTCCAGCTCACTCGTGGCGATGGACCTGCGGACCGGTGCGTACAAGTGGCATTTCCAGTCGATCCACCACGGCATCTGGGACATGGACAACACCATGGCCCCGGTCTTGGTCGACACGAAGATCCGCGGGAGGATGCGCAAGCTGGTCGTGTACGGCAGCAAGTGCGGCATGTACTACATCCTCGACCGAGCCGACGGATCCGCGCCGCTCGGCATCGACGAGCGGCCGGTGCACCAGGAACCGCGGCAGAAGACCTGGCCGACGCAGCCGTTCCCGCGACAGGGCTCGTGGACCGAGACGCAGGTCGTCGAGCAACCGCTGGGCACGGCTGTCCCCGGCAACCCGAACCGGGCGGTCCCCAACTACGTGACCGGGCCGCTGTACGCCCCGCATTGGGATGTGCCGATCCTGACGATCCCAGGCCACGGCGGCGGCGCCGACTGGAACCATCAGTCGTTCAGCCACAGCACGCGCCTGATGTACACCGGCTTCGGATATGTGGCCGCGGCCCACTCGCTGACCGAGGCCAGCAACGGGCTACGGCCGCCGGGTGAATACCAGACGGGCGGCATCGTCGCGGTCGACCCAAGCGTGAACCACGTCAGATGGAAGAAGCGGATGCCGTACGAGCTGGCGCACGGCAACGGCATCCTCACCACGGCCAGCGATCTGTTGTTCATCGGGCAACCTGACGGAAACCTGCTCTGCCTCGACGCCCGCGACGGACACGAGCTGTGGCGATGGCAGACCGGCGCGGCCATCAGCAGCAGCCCCATCATGTACGAGGTGGACGGCGAGCAGTACCTCGCCGTGTACGCCGGTGGCACGAGCATCCCCTACGGCGACTCGGCGCCGCGGGGCGACTACCTGTGGGCATTCAAGATCGGCGGCGCGGTTGCCGAGGCGCCTACGCCGCCGCCGCCGGTCGTCCGCCGCCCCGTCTCCGGTACGCCGGTGGAGGGGGCGACGGTCGGCAACACCATCATGCTCGCCCGAACCTATGACTCGTCGACGGGACAGGTCGGCACCGTCGAGTCCACCGCCGTCAACGCCATGGCGCCGACCCACCTGCGGGTGCCCGCCGGCACTACCGTCACCTTCGTCAACCCGGCCGACAATCTCTTCGCGCACAGCGCCACACAGTTCTTCGAGGGACTGTTCGACTTCCGGCTCCAGCCCGGTGAGTCCGCCCCGTACACGTTCCACGAGAAGGGCGAGTACTTCTTCAACGATTCGCACAGCCCGAGGCCGACCGGCAAGGTCGAGGTGTACTGACCAACGGGTGCCGCTATCGCCGGCCACATCACCCGGCTCTACGTACGACGCCCGGCGCCGGTCAGGTAGGCGACGGCCATCTCGCCGATCATCTCGCGGTAGCGCGACCGGTGCTCGGGCGCCGTCAAGTCTCGGCCGAACAGCGCACCGAACGTGTGCTGATTGGCGATCCGGAAGAAACAGAACGAGCTGATGAGCACATGCACGTCCACGGCGTCCACGTCGGCGACGAAGTCACCATTGGCCCGCCCGGCGTCGAGGATCCGCGAAATGAGTTCGACCACCGGCGTGCCGAGCTTCCCCAGCACCTCGGATTTACGCAGGTGCTCTGCCTGGTGGATGTTCTCGATGCTGACGAGCTTGATGAAGTCCTCGTGCCGCTCGTGATAGTCGAAGGTCAGCTCGGCCAGCGTGCGGATCGCCTCCACCGGCGCCAGATGCTCGACGTCGATGGCCGATTCGGCCGCCCTGACCTCGGAATACGCCTTCTCCAGGACGGCTACGTACAGGTTCTCTTTGCCCCCGTAGTAGTAATAGATCATCCGTTTGGTGGTGCGCATGAGGGCGGCCATATCGTCGACCCGGGCCCCGGCGTACCCGTGCCGGGCGAACTCCCGCTGCGCGACGTCGAGGATCTCCGCCCGGGTGCGTTCCGCGTCACGCTGCCGTTCTCCGGACGCCGGTGCGGTGGGCTGCGAGGACATGTGACTCCACGAAATGGTCGCTTGGGAAATCATCCTATGGCGCGGCGTGGCCCCCGCTCTTGGGCACATCCGGCCAGCCGCGAACTCACCGGGGATGCGTCTCGGCGGGACGGGCATGCTGGGCGGCCAGCCGGATCGGGGCGTTGATCGCACCGTACCCTCGGTATCCTCCGAGCCGCTGTACGACCTCGACGAACACCCGTCCGGACGTGACGGTGTAGAAGTGCAGGAACTCGCCGTGCTCGTCCCGGTCGTAGAGCAGGCCGAGCTCCCGGAGCAGCTGGTGCCGTTCCGCGCCTAGGTCGTGCCGGGCCGCGAGATCGTCGTAGTAGTTGTCCGGAATGGCCAGCTGCCAGGGACCGGTGGCGCGCACCCGGCGCACGGTGGCCACGATGTCGCGGGTGGCCAGCGCGACGTGCTGCCAGGCCACGTCCGGCGGGCCGCCGGATGTCCCGGATGGTGCCGCGACGTAGGCGACGTTGAGCGCTACCCGGACACGGCCGTCATCCGTGGTGACCGCTCGGCTCCGCAGCAGCCCATAGGGGTCGGGGACGTCGAGGCTCTCATGCGGCCGCAGCCCGAGCACGCTGCGGTAGAACAGTGCGGCCTCGTCGAAGTGATGCCACGGCTGGGTCAGCGCCACATGATCGATGTGGGTGATCTCGGTGGCCGCCGTCGCGGCGTCCCGGCGGTCCTCGGAGAAGTCGCCGGTCCAGCTCGGATGGTCCGGCTGCGCCGTACGGCAGAAGAACAGCTCTGTCCCGTCCGGCGCCGCCACCGCGTCCAGCGGCGCGTCGTGCGGATCCCGTAGCCGCGGCACGACGGGCGACAGGAGCGCCTCCGCGCGTTTGACGGACGCGGCTGGGTCGGGGGACTCCAGCCCCATCGCACTGAGCACGGGGCCGTCCGCGCTGTCCGGGCTCCCGGTGTTCAGCAGCATCCGAGCCTGTCCCTGCTCCCAGAGCTCGACCGGCTTGCCCGCGTGTACGCCGGTGCGGACGAAGCCGAGCGCGGTGAGCAGCCTGCTCAGCGGGCCGGTTCCCGGTACGGCCAGCTCCGCGAACGCGAACCCGGTCGGGATCACCGGTGGTGGCGGCAACGCGAGCGCCTCCGCCTGCGGCGCGTCGCCGAGACGCCGGCCGGCCGCCTCCTCCAGGAAGATGAGGGAGCGCATGGCGTCATGGGCGGTGCGCGCGGCGGCGGCCTGCCGGAAGATGTCGTTGAACACCTCCAGCGACAGCGGCCCGCGGTAACCCGTCCGGAGGACGTGCGCGACCAGCCCGGCCACGTCGAGGTCGCCCTGCCCGGGGAAGCAGCGGTAGTGGCGGCTCCAGTACAAGACGTCCATGGGCAGGGCGGGGGCGTCGGCCAGCTGCAGGAAGAAGATCTTGCCGGCCGGGATCGTTTCGATGGCGTACGGGTCGACGTCGCGCGACAGGATGTGGAAGCTGTCCAGGCACAGGCCCAGCTGGGGATGGTCGGCCATGCGTACGATCCGCCAGGCGTGCAGGTAGTCGTTGACGTGCCGGCCCCACGCCAGGGCCTCGTACGCGATGCGGATCCCGTGCTCGGCGGCCCGTTCGGCGAGCAGCCGCAGCTGCTCGGCGGCGAGGGTGTCGTCGTCGATGGCGTCGGGGGAGACGCTCGAGCAGACCAGCAGCTGGGTGGCGCCCAGCTGTTCCATCACCGCGAACTTGTGCTCCGCCCGGCGCAGGTCGCTGGCGAGCCGCGCCGGGGGCACCCCCTCGAAGTCCCGGAACGGCTGGTACAGATCAATGGTCAGACCGAGATCGGCAGCTCGGCGACGTACGTCCGCCGGGCTCAGCTCGCTGGCCACGAGGTCGTTCTCGAAGATCTCGACGCCGTTGAACCCCGCGCCGCCGACGGCGGTCAGTTTTTCGGCCAGCGACCCGCTCAGCGACACCGTGGCGATGGACCTGCGCATGCCGCGAAACGCCGTCGCGCTGGGATTCGGCTCGGTGACGTACGACGTGTCGCGCCGCTCGTACGAGGACAACGTCGCCTCCACAATGGACGAACTAGTACGTTAGCGTAGCGAGCGGATCGACCTTCGTCCAAGATTCCCGGGCGCGCAGTTCCATGCCCTGGCGGAGTCAGCCCGCGAGCACCTTCCCGACCCGGGCGATTCCCTCCTGGATGGCTCGCTCGGATAGGGTCCCGAAGCCGAGCACGAGCTGGGGCGGGTTGGCGGCTTTGGTAGACCGGTTGGGGCTCATCCCGTACAGCCCGACCCCCAGGGCCTGGGCCTGCGCGACCACCTCGGCCTCGTTCGCACCGTCGCCCAGGTGGGCCACCGCGTGGAAGCCGGCGGCGAGGCCGGACACACCGACCGCAGGGGCGTGCTCGGCCAGCGCGGCCACGAGGGCGTCGCGTTTGCCGGCGTAGATCTTGCGCATCCGACGGAGGTGCCGGTCGAACCGGCCGGACTCGATGAGCCGGGCCAGGACCAGTTGTTCCAGCCCGGGCGACCCCCGGTCATTGCCGATCTTCAGGTCTCCGATGGGGTCGACCAGATCGGCGGGGCACAGCATCCAGCCCAGCCGCATGGTCGGCGCGAGGGACTTGCTGACCGTGCCGATGTTGATGACCCGCTCCGGCGCCAGGCCCTGCACCATGCCGACCGGGTCGCGGTCGTAGCGGAACTCGGCGTCGTAGTCGTCCTCGACGACCCAGGACTCGGTGTGGACGGCCCAGTTCGCCAGCGCCTGCCGCCGCTGCGGCGACAGCACCACGCCGGTGGGCCACTGGTGCGCCGGCGTGAGGACCACGGCTCGTACGCGGGTTGCGGCCAGCGCGTCGACGCGAAGGCCGTGCTCATCGACCGGCACAGGGACCAGGTCGACGCCTGCCCAGGCGGTGGCGATCTGGCCGGTTTCGTCGTATCCGGGATCCTCGAACGCCACCCGGGTCACGCCACGCTCGGCCAGGGCGCGGAGGGACAGGTTGAGGCCCTGGGAGAAGCCGGTGCACACCACGATCCGCTCGGGATCGGCGGCGGCGCCGCGGACCCTTCCGAGGTAGCCGGCCAGCACGGTACGCAGCGGCTCGCTGCCGCGCGGGTCACCGTAGTCAAAGGCGGCGTTCGGCGCGGTCCGGCATACCTCGGCCGCCGCTTTGGCCCAGTCGGTGCGCGGGAAGGAGCCCAGGTCGGGCACCGCCGGCAGGAAGTCCACCGCAAGCCGAGGCGCGGCCGGCGCCGCGGGCGGCCGGGCCGGCGGCGGGGCCGGGGCCTGCGCGGTCGGGCTGACCCGGGTGGCCGACCCGGCTCTGGCGATCAGGTACCCCTCGGCCTGGAGCTGGTCGAAGCAGTCGACCACCAGGCCCCGGGAGATCCCCAGCCCCTGTGCCAGTTCCCGGGTGGACGGCAGCCGCTCGCCCGCCCGTAGTCGCCCGGACCGGATCGCCTCGCGCAGCCCGCGCTCGAGCTGGGCACGCAGCGACTCGGCGCCGTCCCGGTCCAGAGGTATCAACAGCTCCGGGCTCAAACCGGTCCACTGAATGGCCATAAAACTGGACCTTATCGGTGACCAGTGCGGTCGGCGACGCTGAGCGCATGACGACGATGATCCAGACCCTTCCGGCCCTGCCCGCTCCGGTCGCGCCCGCGCGGCCCCGGCTGCTCACCGGCGCGGTGCTGCGGCTGTTCGCCGTCGACTTCGCCGCGATGAGCAGCTTCTACCTGCTGCTGTCCGTGGTGCCGCTGTACTCCGCCGACAGCGGCATCGGCAGCGTCGGCGCCGGCCTGTCCACCGGCGTGCTGATGTTCGCGTCGGTCGGGGCCGAGATGGCCACCCCCGGCCTTGCGGCACGGCTCGGCTACCGCCGGCTCCTGATGGGCGGCCTGGTCCTGCTGGGCGCGCCCGCGCTGGCGCTGCCCGCCGTCACCGGGCTGGTCGCGCTGATGGCCGTCTCCGTGGTGCGCGGGGTCGGGTTCGCGATCGTGGTCGTGGCCGTCGGTGCGCTGACCGCCACCGCGATCCCCGAACAGCGGCGCGGGGAAGGCCTCGGCGCCCTCGGGGTCGTCGCGATGCTGCCGGCCGTCGTGAACCTGCCGCTGGGGGTATGGCTCGTCGGGCGATTCGGCTACCTGGTGGTGTTCATCGTCGCCGCCGCGGTGGCGTTGCTGGCGGTCGTCCTCGTGGGACAACTGCCCGAGGGCGTCTCCGAAGCAGACCACCAAGGGGGCGGGCTGGCGGCCATCCTGCGGCGCCCTGCGGTACTGGGCCCGACTCTCGTGTTCGCGGCCACCGCGGTCGCCGGCGGTGCGGTCGTGGCGTTCCTGCCCGGCGCAGTGACCGGCTCGGTCGCGGTGCCCGCCCTGTTCGTGCAGTCGGCGTCGGCGACCCTGACCCGCTGGCTCGCCGGCCGGCACAGCGACCGGCACGGTGCGGCCGGCCTGCTCGTCCCCGCCGTGGTGGTCTCGGCCCTCGGGATGGGTGCGGCCGCGTTCACCGGCAACAGCGTCGCCGTGGTGGCCGGCATGGCCGTCTTCGGAGCCGGGTTCGGCGTGGCCCAGTCGGCCAGCATGAACACCATGCTGCAGCGCGTGTCCCGATCCCAGTACGGCGCCGTCAGCGCCGCCTGGAACGGCGCGTACGACCTTGGCTGGGGCGCCGGGGCGATCGGGATAGGTATGGTCGTCGCCGGTGCGGGCTGCTCGGCCGCGTTCGCCGCGGCCGCCCTGCTCGTCCTGGCCGCCCTCCCGCTGGCCCGTCGCAACCGCGACTGACCGGCTCGCTTCCGTCGCCGCGGTGGGCGGCCCACTGACGCCCGTGAAACCGCGCTGACACAGCTCAGTGCTAGGACAACGACAAATCGAAACAGAAGGAGACTGGTATGGGCAAGGTAGTGGTGAGTGAGTTCATTTCGCTCGACGGCGTGATCGAGGACCCGGGCGGCGCCGAGGGCACCGAGTTCGGGGGGTGGACTTTCCGGTTCCCCGCCGACGACGGCCAGCAGTTCAAGTTCGAGGAGCTCATGGCCAGCGACGTACAGCTGCTTGGCCGCGTCACCTACGAGGAGTTCGCCGCCAACTGGCCGGCGATGGAGGAGGCGGCCGGAGAGTTCGGAGCCAAGATGAACGCCATGCCGAAGGTGGTGGTGTCGACCACTCTGAAGGATCCGGCCTGGAAGAACACCACTGTCGCCGCCGGCGGCGCCGCTTGGTGAGCCGCGGCGACCAGGTCCGGTCGGGGTCGGCCGCCGCCGTGGCTGATGCCGGTGACCTTGAGCCGCCACCCGAGGCGCGACAGCGGCTCCAGCGCCGTGACGGTGCGCGGCGCGTACGCGATCACCTGTGGTGTCACCTTCGGCGAACCCTCGTCGCCGCGTACTGCGACTACTCCGCTACCCCAATCCTCCCCCGTGACCCGAGCCGATCCGGCCGGGCCGGCGACCTCTCCGTGGGTGGTCTGCGGGGCTGGTCCGGTGCTCTGCGCTGCCATCTGTCCTCCTGCTATCGAGTCGGGATCGATGAGTTCAGCGGCAGCGTCCGCCGCGGCCGTACGCGGTGGGGAGAGCCAGGCCGTGCGGGTACTGCAAGATCCAGCGTCCGCCGTACCGGTCCGCACCGGACGGGACCGGCCGGCAGCCGGCGCTCTCTCGGGGAACTCCGCACGTCCGCGGGGTGGGGCGAATGAGCTCCCGCTCCGGTGACAGTCGGCAGGAGCTGGCCCGCTTCCTGAAGTCCCGCCGCGCCAAGGTCACTCCGGCCGCGGCCGGGTTGCCGACCGGGCTGCGGCGCCGAACCACTGGGCTCCGCCGCGAGGAGGTCGCGGTCCTGGCCGGGCTCAGCCCAACCTGGTACACCTACCTCGAGCAGGGCCGCGACATCCACCCGTCGGCTCAGGTGCTTGACGCGCTGGCCCGGGTGTTGCGCCTCACCGAGGACGAACGCCGCTATCTGCATATGCTCGCGCTCGGGGCCGTGCACGGCCCCCAGCCGCTTCTGGGCGACATTCCCGCCGCGTTGGCCTGCTCGGTTGACATCACATCGGGTGCGGTGAGAGCTGGGTGATCAGGGGGATTCGAATCCGGCCTGGGTGAGTACGGCCTTGCCCTGGTCGGACAGGATGAGCTGGACGAACTGACCGGCGAGGTCGGGCTGGGGAGCCTTGGCGAGAGTCGCGATGGGGTAGTCGTTGATGGCGTCCGCGGCTTCGGGGAAGTCGATGCCCTTGACCTTTCCGGCGGCGGCCTTGACGTCGGTGCGGTAGACCAGGCCTGCGTCGGCCTCGCCCAGCTGCACCTTGGTGAGGACGGCCTTGACGTCTTGTTCCTGGGAGACGGGCTTGACGGTGAGCCCGTTGGTGTCCAGCACCTTCTGGGCGGCGGCACCGCACGGCACCTGCGGCGCGCACAGCACGACCTTGAGTTTGGCGTTTTCCAGGTCCTTGAGCGCCGTGACCTTACCGAGGTTGTCCGGCGGTACGGCGATCTCCAGCCGGTTGCGAACGAAGGTCGTCGGCTGCCCGGACGCCATGTGGGCGTCGGTGACGGTCTTCATGGTGGCGGGGCTGGCGGCGGCGAACACGTCGGCCGGGGCGCCCTGGGTGATCTGCTGCGCCAGGCCGGAGCTGCCGCCGAAGTTGAACTTGACGGTCACCCCGGGGTGAGCGGTCTCGAAGGTCTTGCCGAGCGCGGTAAAGGTCTCGGTGAGCGAGGCGGCGGCGAACACCACGACGGTCTTGCCCCCGTTGCCGGATGGCTTCGCCGACGATCCGGAGCCAGAGTCGTCGGTGCTGCCGCAACTCGCGGTCAGCGTCATCCCTGCGCCGATCAGTACGACGCTCAGCGCCCGGACGATCTTGGGGATCTTGGGGAGGTCGACCATCGGACTTCTCCTCACGCGCAGTGCCCCGAGAAGGGCTGGGATGTTAGGGGACTTCGACGACGACGTTGGTGGACTTGATCACCGCCACCGCCCGGACGCCGGCCTCCAGGCCGAGCTCGTCGGCGGCTTCGCGGCTCATGAGCGACACCATGCGGTACGGCCCGGCGGTGATCTCCACCTGGGCCATGACGGTGTCGCGGACCACGTCGGTGACGATCCCGGGGAGCCGGTTACGCGCCGACGACACCGAGGCGGCCTCTCGGGACTCCCTTTTGCCCCCGGAGGTGCTGGCGTCGGCCTGGGCGCGGGCGAAGGCGGCCAGATCCGGGCCGGCCACCCGTCGCCGGCCGTCGGCGTCGCGGGTGGCGGGGAGGCGCCCGGCGTCCACCCATCGGCGCACGGTGTCCGGGCTGACTCCCAGTATCTGGGCGGCCTCGGCTATCCCGAACGTCGTCACGTCTCGTACCTTACCCCGGCAAATTCCAGACTAGGCGTCGATTCTGTTGGCAGATGCCAGTTGAATGGGGCTGTTGGCTCGTATCTGCGCCTGACGCCTCAGGGACTGAACGTCGCGGCGCAGCGGACAGCACGCCCGCCGCACGGATTATCGTTATGTGTTTGCGTTTGCCCGTGGCCCAGGTGACGTTAGTCGGCCCGGGCCACCCGTCGATAGTCCCGTCAGGGCGGCGGGGCGGAGCCGGGCCGGCCGGGCAGGGCGGCGCGCAGGGTGGCGTACGACTCCGGCGCCGCGCCGACGTGGTCGAGGCCCAGCAGCGCGGCGCCGAGGACCGGGGGAGCGTCCACCACGATCAGTTCGGCCTGCGGGGCCTGCTCGGCATAGCGTCGTTCGATCGCGGCCATCAGCAGCGGATGCCGGGCCCTGAGCACGCCGCCGCCGAGCACGACCTCCGTTGGGACGGTCAGGAGGTCAAGGCGCCGCAGCGTGACCGTGCCGAGGGTCGCGATCTCCTCCGCCTGACTGTCGATCACGCCTCCGGCGACGGTGTCGCCGGAGGCGGCCACCTCCAGCAGTACGGGGGTGAGCTCGAGCAGCCGTGCGCCGTCGATCTCTTTGGTGTGCAGGCCCAGTCCGACGTCGATGGCCCGCTCCACGCCGAAGTGCGCGGCGACGGCTGCGGTGAGGGCGGTATGCGGACCGCGACCGTCTTCGCCCCGTATCGCGTGCCACAGCGCCAGCTCGCCGAGGTGGGCTCCGCCGCCCCAGTCGCCGGTGATCGTGCCCAGTGCCGGAAAGCGGACGACCCGCCCGTTCGGGCCGACCCCGACGCAGTTGGTGCCGGCGCCGCAGACCACCGCGACGCCCCAGCCGGCCGATGCGCCCGCCCGCAGCAGCGCGAACGTGTCGTTGCCGACCCGGACCGTACGGGACCAGCCCCGGTTGTGCAGGGCCTTGGTCAGCCGCTCCTCCTCGTCGGGCAGGTCGGCGTTGGCCATGGAGGCCGCGACGTGCGCCAGGACGATGCCCGGTGCGACGCCGGCCAGGTCCAAGGCGGTGGTGACGGCGTCGGCCACCACCTCGACCGCGGGCTGTTCCCCGACCTCGTGCGGGCGGTATCCGCCGCCGCGGGTCATGGCGATCACGCTGCCGTCCTCGCCCACCACCGCGACTTCGGTCTTGCTGTTCCCGGCATCGATGGCAAGGAGCAAGGGCGCGATCACGCCCACCCCAGATGGGCTCGGTTGGCCGCGATCAGGTCGCGGGCGAGCCGGTCGGCCTGCTCCCGCCGGCCGATCAGCGGGTGGGCGAGCAAGGCCGTGGCGACCCGGTCGAACCCGCCGTGGCGGGCCGCGTCGACGGCGAGTTCCTCGTACGCGGACACGTGCGCGATCAGGCCCGCGTACAGCGGCTCGACCGGATCGACCGGCAGGGGCACGGCACCGGCGGCGGTGATCCGGGCGGGCACCTCGATGACCGCCTGGTCGGGCAGGAACGGCAGGGTGCCGTCATTGCGGACGTTCGCCACCTGTACGTCACCTTCGTCGTCGGCTACACCACCGCCTGCGTCGCCGCCTACGTCACCTACGTCACCTACGTCACCTACGTCGCCGGCTACCTCAGCGCGCCCGCCGCGCCCGCCGAGCAGGGAGGCGAGCAGGTCGACTGCGGCCTCCGAGTAGTAGGCGCCGCCACGCCGATCGAGCAGTGCGGGCTTGGTGTTCAGCGTCGGGTCGGCGTACATCTCCAGCAGTTCGCGCTCGATCGCGGCGACCTCCTCCGCGCGCGAGGGAGCGGCCAGCTGTTCCTTGACCACCAGGTCGTGCTCGTAGAAGTAGCGGAGGTAGTACGAGGGGACGACGCCGAGCCGCCGGATAAGCCCGGCGGGCAGCTCGAGCTCGGCCGCCAGTTCCTCGCCGTACGCGGCGAGCAGCTTGGGCAGGACGTCTTCTCCGTCCAGGTGGACCGTCCGTTCCCAGGTGAGATGGTTGAGGCCGACGTGCCCCAGGCGTACCCGGCCCGGGTCCACGCCGAGCAGCCCGGCGAACCGCCGCTGGAAGCCGATCGCGACGTTGCACAGGCCGATGGCGCGATGTCCGGCGTCGAGCAGGGCGCGGGTGACGATGCCGACGGGGTTGGTGAAATCGATGATCCACGCGTTCGGGGCGAGCGCCGTCACGCGTTCGGCGATATCGAGCACGACCGGAACGGTGCGCAAGGCCTTGGCCAGCCCGCCGGCGCCGGTGGTCTCCTGGCCGACGCAGCCGCAGCGCAGCGGCAGTGTCTCGTCGACCTGACGGGCGGCCTGCCCGCCGACGCGCAGCTGGATCAGCACCGCCGCGGCCCCGGCGACGCCCTCGGCCAGATCAGCGGTCCACCGGACGGTGCCGGGATGCCCGGCCCGGGCGAACATGCGAGCGGCCAGCCCGCCGACCGGTTCCAACCGGTCGATCGCGGGATCGATGAGTACCAGTTCCGTGATGGGCAGGATGTCGCGTAGCCGCGTCACGCCATCGACGAGTTCCGGGGTGTAGGTCGAACCGCCCCCGATGACTGCCAGTTTCAACCTTTGACTCCTGTCAAGGTGACGCCCTGGATGAAGACCCGCTGGGCGACGAAGAACAGCGTGACGACGGGCAGCACCGTCAGCAAGGTGGCCGCCATGGTGAGGTTCCATTCAACGTGGTGCGCGGCGCGGAAGGTGGCCACGCCGATGGCCAGCGTCCAGTTCTCGGTGTTGGCGTAGATCAGCGGCCCGTAGTAGTCGTTCCAGCAGTAGAAGAACTGGAACAGTGCGACCGCGGCGAGCGCCGGTTTGGCCATTGGCAAGATGACGCGCATCATCGTCCGGAACTCCCCGCAGCCGTCCACGCGCGCGGCGTCCGAGTACTCCCTGGGGATGGTCACCAGGAACTGGCGGAGGAGGAAGATCGAGAACGCGTTGCCGAACAGCGCCGGAATGATGAGCGGCCACAGCGTGCCGGTGAGGTGGAAGCGGGCCCACACGATGTAGAGCGGCACGACGGTGACCTGCGGCGGCAGCATCATCGTGGAGATCACCAGCACGAACGCCGTCTTGCGGAACCGGAACCGCAGCCGCGCCAGCGCGTACGCCACCGGGACGCTGGAGATGAGCATGAGCACGGTGGACAGGCCCGCGTACAGGAGGCTGTTCGCGGTCCAGCGGACCATGTCCCCGGAGAACACGTCGCTGAAGTTGCCCCACTCCCATCGGGCCGGCCAGATCTCGTCGCTGAGGGCCTGGCCGTCCGTCATCACCGCCGTGAGGAACATGAAGGCCAGCGGGGCCATAAAGATGATCGCCAGCGCGATGGCGATCGCATGCGTGGCGGTCCAGTAGAGGACCCGCCTGGTGCTGCCCTTCCGTCGGCCAGTCCGCTGAGCAGTCCGCCGGCCCGTCCGGCGGCTGCTGTTCCGGTTCATATCGCCGTTCATGCGGCGGTTCATGCGGCGGCTTCGTCGGCGAAGGCATGGAACTGGCGCAACAGCAACAGGGTGAAGAACATCGCCACCACGAAGAGCACGAGCGCGAGCACACAGGCGTAACCCATGTTGAACTGGCGGAAGCCCTCGTCGTAGAGCCATTGCGGGAACGTCAGCGTGGAACCGTCGGGATAGCCCGGGGCGAACTGGGTTCCCGGCTGGTCGGCCTGCCCGGCGGCGACCTTCGCGGCGACGATGGCCTGGGTGAAGTACTGCAAGGTATCGATGACGCCGGTGACCGCGCAGAAGGCGACCACCGGAGTGATCATCGGAAAGGTGATGTGGCGGAACTGTTGCCATGCGCCGGCGCCGTCGATCGAGGCGGCCTCGTAGAGGGAGACGGGCACGTCGAGCAGCGCCGCCAGCATGATGATCATGACATCGCCGACCGCCCAGAGCCCGAGCAGGACGAGACCGGGCCTGGCCCAGGCCGGCTCGTTGAAGAAGTCCGGCAGCGAGATCCCGAGGTGGCGGAGAATCGTGTGGACCGGTCCGGTGGCCGGGTTCAGGATGAACACGAAGGCCACCGTCGCCGACACCGGCGGAATCAGGTACGGCAGGTAGAGGACCGACCGCAGGACGTTGCCCCCGGTCTTGATCTTGACCATGAGCTGGGCGACGCCGAGCCCGAACAGCACCCGCAGCGGCACCATCACCACGACGAGCCACATCGTGTTCCCCAGGGCATGCCAGGCCTCGCGGTCCTGGAAGAAGAACTTGTAGTTGGTCAGGCCGACGTACTGGAGCGTGAAGAGGTTGTAACGGGTGAAGGAGAAGTAGACGGTTGCGAACATCGGGTACGCGAAGAACAACCCGAACCCGATGAGCCACGGCGACATGAACGCGAGCACCCGTAGCCGGTCGTGGCGGCGCCGCGCCCGCGACGCCGCCGTCGTCTGCGGCCGCGCCGGCCGGACGGCCAATCCGACCAGTGCCGCCTCCTCGGCGGGGGCGGCCCGCCGTACGGCCGCACGCAGCCGGGCCAGCACCTCCATGGTCAGCCGCCGGCCAGCTGCAACGCCTTGTCGATCTCGGCGTCGAGCTGCCGCAGACCCTTGTCGAGATCGCGCACCTTGCCGGGCTCCCACTCATCCTGTACGAACTGCTGGCCCTTGACGATGTAGTCGTTGCCGTTGGGCGTCGGCGGCGTCGTCGAGCTGCTGGGATTCTTGAAGATCTGCAGGAAGGTCTGGAACTGCGGCGGCAGCTTCAGGTCGGGCGATGTCAGCGACGGGATCGTGCTGGGCACGTTGCCGAGCGCGTTGGCGAACGTCACCAGTGCGCCGGTGTTGGTCGTCAGGTACTTGATGAACTCCCAGGCGGCCTGGGGGTGTTTGGAACCGCGCGGGATACCGATGACAGTGCCGGCGATGAACGCGCCGCCGTAGCGCGCCTGCATGTTGTCGGCGACTGGCGGTGGAGCGGTGCCGTAGTCGAGCTTGGGTGCTTCCTGCTCGATGAACTTCGTGCGCCACTCACCGTCGATGGCCATCGCGACCTTCCCCTTCTCGAAGGGGTTGGACGACTCGAACTCCTGGCCCATCGAGCGCAGGAACCGGCGGACATTGTTGTAGCCGTACCAGTCGATCAGGCTCTTCTCCCACTGCAGGTACGCCTTGAAGCCGGGGTCGCCCGCGAAGTTCGCCTTACCGTCGTCGGTCAGCCATTTCACACCGAACTGCGGGGCGACGTGCTGAGGTACGTGCTCGTAGTACTGGACCGAGGGCATGAAGCCGGCGACCTTGATCGTGCCGTCGGGGTCGCGCACGGTCAGTTTCTTGGCCAGTGCGGTCAGCTCGCTCATCGTCTTGGGCGGCTGATTGCCCTTCATAAGCGCCTTGTTGTAGTACAGCCCGTAAGTGTCGGCCAGCAGCGGCATCGCACACCTTTTGCCCTTGTACTGGGTGTACTCCTGGACCGCCTTGGGGAAGGTGCCGAGGTCCAGCTTGTCCTTGCCGATGTACGGGGCCAGATCCTGCCAGGCGCCACTTTGGCACCACTGTCCGACGCTGTCGGTGGTGAACGATGACACCACGTCGGGCGCGTCGCCGCCGCGGATGGCATTGGTGATGCGGTCGTCGGTCTGGTCCCCGACCAGCTTGACCGTGATGTTGGGGTGCGCCGTGCGGAAGCCCGCCACGGCGTCCTCGAAGGCCTTCACCTCATGGTCGGCGCTCCATCCGTGCCAGACCTCGATCGTCTGCGGTGCGTCGGCCTTGGGGCCGGTGTCGGATGGAGAGTTGTTACCAGCGGTACACGCCGACGACAGAGCCAGTCCCCCGACGGCGAAGGCCGCCGAGATCCGGCGCAAGTAGGTATGCACTCCAGTTCTCCTTCCGGATGGACATCAGGGGACGGTGCTGGAGAAGATCTCGTCGCGAGCCTCGGCCAAGGCGAGACGGAGCGCCCCGGCCAGAACGGGATTGCCCTGGACCGAGCCGAGTCGCAGCCGGGGCCTTGGGATGGTCATGGAGTGCAGCTCGCGTTCGATGAGCGCACGCAGCGCCGCACCGCCGGCGCGCAGCACGTCGCCGGAGAGGATGATCAGCTCGGGGTCGACCACGGCGACCACGTTCGCGAGCGCGATCCCCAGCCGGGCGGCCAGTTCGGTGAGCGCGGCGGTGGCCCGGGCGCCCTCAGTCGTGTCCGAGCGTGTGGCTGCCGCGGCTCGGCCGACGGCCTTGACCGCGTCGGTGCCGCGAAAGCCGTGCTCGCGCATCAGCTTGAGGATGGCGGGGGTCCCGGCGGCGAGCTGCATTCCGCCGGTGTGGGTCCGCCGTACGTCGCGGATGAGCGGCGCGCCCACGAGTGGCATGTAGCCGATCTCGCCGGCCCCGCCGGTGGCGCCGCGGTGCAGCAGCCCGCCCAGGACCACCGCCATCCCGATGCCGTCGCCGACCCACAGCAGCACGAAGTCGCGGGCATCGGCGGCCTGACCGCCGTCCCGCTCGGCAAGGGCGACGAGATTGACGTCGTTCTCGATGGCCACCCGCAGACCCAGGCCCTCGGAGATGCGGTCGGTGATGTCGGGGACATGCCAGCCCGGGATGTGCGCGGCGTACCCGAGGCGGCCGGTGGCCGGGTCGATGGCTCCCTGGATACCGACGACCACCCGGTTGAGCTCGCTGAGTTCCAGCCCGCCCGCCTGCGCCGCGCTCTCCACCGCGCTCCGCACCCGGCCGATCACGTTCGCGCCGGACCGGCCCGACGTACGCAGTGTGTGCTCCCCGACGACGGTTCCGACGAGGTCGGCCACCGCGACCCTGATCCGTACGGGGGACACGTCCAGCGCGGCGACGAAGGCCGCGGACGGGTCGATCCGGTACACCTCCGCGGCCCGTCCCGTGGCGCCCTCCCGCATCCCGGCCCGCATGACCAGCCCGCCCTGCTGCAGCCGCGCGAGCAGCTGAGAGGCGGTCGGTTTGGACAGTCCCGTGAGCTCGCCGAGCTGCGGACGCGTGAGTGACCCGTGAGTCAGCAGCAGCTCGAGCGCGGCCCGGTCGTTGATGGCGCGCAGGAGACTCGGAGTGCCGGCCGTGGGAGTGGCCACTTCATTCCGTTCTCGAGGCAGAGTTAGGAAACCTTCCTAACTCTGCCTTCCGAAAGTAGGGACCCCGCTCGACCACGTCAAGAGGTGTACGCCGGATCGTTGCCTGTGGCCTGTCCGCCGGCGGCCGGCTCCGCGCGGCGGCTGTGCGCGGAGGGTCTAGAGGATTGCGCGCGCGATCAATGACAGGCGAAGCCGCCTCCGTTGATGCTGGCAGACAGATCAATGTCGTTTGCGAACGGGGGATTTCGTTCATGTGTGGGATCGCCGGCTGGGTGAACTTCGACCGCGATCTGAAGAGGGAGCGGGCTACGTGCGAGGCGATGGCCGAGACCATGGCCTGCCGCGGGCCCGACGACGAAGGGCTGTGGCTGGACACGCACGTGGCGCTGGGCCATCGCCGGCTGGCCGTCATCGATGTCGAGGGCGGCCGGCAACCGATGAAAGCGGACGAGCTCGCCGTCATCACGTACAGCGGTGAGGTGTACAACTTCGGGGAGCTGCGCGCCGAGCTCGAGGCGAAGGGACACCGGTTCCGTACCAAGAGCGACACCGAGGTGGTGCTGCGCGCATACCTGGAATGGGGCGAGGACTTCGTCTATCGGCTGAACGGCATGTACGCCTTCGCGCTGTGGGATGCCCGGCGCGAGGAGCTGCTGCTGGTCCGCGACCGGATGGGGATCAAGCCGCTGTTCTTCTATCCGCTGCCGACCGGGGTGCTGTTCGGGTCCGAGCCCAAGGCCATCCTGGCCAACCCGCTCGCCGAACGCGCGGTGGACGCCGACGGCCTGCGCGAGGCGCTCACGCTGGTGAAGACGCCAGGTCAGGCGGTTTTCAAGGGGATGTACGAGCTGCGCCCCGGGCATCTGCTGCGGGTCCGCCGTGAGGGGCCGAGCGAACGGCGGTACTGGGCGCTCGAGGCCCGCGAGCACACCGACGACCTCACCACGACGATCCGCACGATCCGTGAGCTGCTCGACGACATCGTCGCCAGGCAGCTCGTCTCGGACGTGCCGCTGTGCAGCCTGCTGTCCGGCGGCCTCGACTCGTCGACCATCACCGCGCTGGCCGCCAAGCACGGGCCGATCCGCTCGTTCGCGGTGGACTTCGCCGGGTACGCCGAGAACTTCCAGCCCGACGAGATGCGCGTCGACGCGGACGGGCCGTTCGTCCAGGAGCTGGTCCGCCATGTCGGCCCCGACCACATCGACATCATGCTCGACACCGATGAGCTGGCCGACCCCGCGCTGCGTGCCACCGCCGTCCGGGCCTTGGATATGCCGCGGTTCATCGGGGACATGAACACGTCGCTGTACATGCTGTTCCGGGCGATACGCGAGCATTCCACGGTGGCGCTGTCGGGTGAGTCGGCCGACGAGGTGTTCGGCGGGTACGCCTGGTTCCACGCGCCGCAGGTCGTCAACGCGAACACCTTCCCGTGGATCGCCATGCTGATGGGGAACCTCACGCCGGCGGACCTGCTGGACCGGCAGCTGCTCGACCAGCTCGATATGCCCGCGTTCATCGCCGACAGCTACCACACGGCGCTGGCCGAGGTGCCCCACGTACCCGGGGAGCACGGCAAGGAAAAGCGGATGCGGCAGATCTGCTACCTGCACCTGACCCGGTTCGTGCAGGAGCTGCTCGACCGCAAGGACCGGATGAGCATGGCCGTGGGGCTCGAGGTGCGGGTGCCGTTCTGCGACCACCGGCTCGTCGAGTACGTCTTCAACACCCCATGGGCGATGAAGACCTTCGACGGCCGGGAGAAGAGCCTGCTGCGCGCCGCCGTCAGGGATGTCGTGCCGGACTCGATCCTGGAACGCGTCAAGAGCCCGTACCCGGCGACCCAGGACCCGGCGTACGACCAGGCGCTGCGCGACGCACTCGACCGGATCGCCGCGGACGGGGATGCCCCGGTGCGGCCGTTGCTCAACCGGCCCGCCGTCCAGCAGCTCGTCACCGCGCCCGCGGCCAAGACCACCTCGACCTTCACGCGAGCCCCGGCGGAGATGATCCTGGACCTGGACGTGTGGCTCCGCTGCTACGACCTCCGCGTCGACCTGTGAACGCGGTCCTGGACCTGGACGTGTGGCTCCGCTGCTACGACCTCCGCGTCGACCTGTGAACGCGGTTGAACGCGGTTGAACGCGGTTGAACGCGGTTAGGGAAGCCGGGGCGCGGTGGGGCCGCGGTTACCGGTCGGCGGCTTGGTCCCGTAGTCGCCGACGATCTGCCCGGCGTTGTTGATGTCGAGCGCGCGGGTGTAGACGGCGTGGGGGGCGTCGATCGGGGTGAAGGCGCCGCGCTGGTACACAAAGCCGCGTGATCCTCCGTCGGCGGTGAGCGCGACGCCGACGATCTGGCCGCGGTCGTTGATCGCGGCCGGCTGGGTTCCGCCTGCGGTCGGGACGGCGCCGGGAGCGTCGGGCAGGGTGGTGACGGAGCCGCTCGGGTTGCGGAGGAAAGCGTGGTACGCACCGACGGTGTCGACGTAGACGCCGACCATCTGGCCACGATTGTTGATGCCGAACACCACGGTCGCGGCCGCATCGCGCACGTCGATGGTGGTGAACTTGCCCCGGTCCCAGCGGAAGCCGTGCAGCCCGCGGGTGTCGACATAGAGGCCGACGATCTGCCGCCGGTCGTTGATCTTCAACGGCCCGGTCACCTGGGAGCCGGGGACGTCGATGTCGATGAACCGTCCGGTGCGGGTGCGCAGGAACCCGGTCGTCGTAACGCCTTGATCGTCGTCGTAGAAGCCGACGATCTCCCCGCGGTTGTTGATGTCGACGTACTCGTCGGCGTTGCTGCCCCCCGGCGGATCCTCGAGCCCGGTGTAGCGGCCCCGGTCGCGTAGGAAGTGGCTGAGCTGACCGGGCCGATTCTTGGCCTCATAGGCGCCGAGGATCTGGCCGCGGTCGTTGATGCCGGTGGTCCCCGTCCCCGCCTGCGGGAGAGCGGCAGGGACGATGGTCGCGTCTGGGTGATCGATCGCGGTGAACGTCCCCCGCTTGACGAAGCCGTGGCTTGTGGTGCCGGCCCCCGCGGGCGGCGGGTCGGCCGCGGCCGGTGCCGCACCGGCGGCGAGTGCCAAGAACGCACCGGCGGCGAGTGCCACAACGATACGGCCGGCCGTGGGGGATGTCGCGGACGTCATGCTTGCCTCCCTGGCAGCGCGTCGGCTTCTCCCCGTATTCGCACCGGCGATGGCCGTGGATTGGCGCCACCGTCAGACGGCCGCCCACGAACCCCGCCCGGGTCAGCCGCCATATGGGCGGGTGATGATCTCCAGGAAGTGGCCGCTCGGGTCCTCCCAGTAGACGCCACGGCCGCCGTCGTTGGTGTTGTACTCGCCGGGCCGCCGCTTCCCGGGGTCCGCCCAGTACGGCAGGCCTCGGTCCTTGATCCGATCGAAGATCTCGTCGAACTTCTGTTCCGGGACGAGGAACGCGTAGTGCTGCGGTCGCACCTCGCCGTGGTCGTCGGCGAAGTCGAGCGACACGTCGTTGTCGAGCTGGACGACCAGGAACGGGCCGAACGGCGTCGGTGAGTCCAGGCCGAACAGCTCGGCCAGGAAGTTCGCCGACTCGCGCTTGTCGTGGACGTGAACGATGGTGTGGTTCAGCTGGATGGTCACCGGAGCCCCTCCTCAACAGACTTCCCGTTCCAGCCTGCCAGCATCGCGGGCGCGGCCGCGCTCAGCCGTACAGCCAGTCGAGCCGCCGGTGGTCCTGCGGATCGCGGGTGGTGAGCATCTCGTTGCGGATCAGCCGGGTGAGGCCGTCGACGTGCCAGATGTCGCCCCAGAGGCGGGCCGCGTTCTGCACCTGGGCGGCGCGCGGCGCCCGGACCCGCTCGGTGGCGGCGAGCGCCGCGGGCCAGTCGACCCGGCCGGTACGGGAGGTGTGCCGGGTGGTCTGGGCGGCCAGGGCGTGGGCGTCCTCGATGGCCTGGCAGGCGCCCTGCGCGAGGTACTGCAGCATGGGGTGGGCCGCGTCGCCGAGCAGGATCATCCGGCCGTTCGTCCAGCGGTCGATCGGGGCCCGGTCGTACATCGGCCAGCGCCGGTCCCGCCACATCGACGTCAGCGACTTGAGGATGTGGTCGCACGAGTCGGCGAACACGGCGTCCAGCTCGTCTGGAGTGCCCCAGTCCGGCCCGCCGCCGGCGAAGGACGGGCTGCGGAACACCGCCACCTGGTTGAGGATCTCGCCGCGGCGCAGGCCGTACTGCACGAAGTGCCGCCCCGGCCCGATCCAGATCACCATCTCGTCGGGCTCGACCTCGCCCGCCGCGTCCGCCATCGGCAGCGTGCCGCGGTAGGCGACAAAGCCCGAGTTGACGGGCTCGTCGTCCACGACGTCGCCGCGCAGGACGGAGTTCAGTCCGTCCACACCGAGGACGACGGCGCCGCGGTGGACCGAGCCGTCGGCGCAATACGCGATCGCCGTGTCGCCGGCGGTCTCGACGCGTTGCACGGTACGGCCGGTCTCCAGCCCGACACCGCTGTCGCGGCAGGCGTCCAGCAGGATCTGGTGCAGGTCGGTGCGATGCGCCACGACGTACGGCGCCCGGTAGCGCCGCCGGAAGTCATCGCCGACGCCGAGGTGGGTCAATTCGGCGCCGGTGAGGGCGTCGCGCAGCACCAGTCGCCGCGGCAGTACGCCCGTCGCCGTCACCGCGTCGAGCAGGCCCCACTCGGCCAGGATGCGGGTGGCGTTGGGCGCAAGCTGCAGCCCGGCACCCACCTCGCCGAACTCCGCGGCCTGCTCGAGCACCCGAACTTCGCGCCCGGCGCGGCGCATCGCGTACGCGGCGGCCAGCCCACCGATGCCGCCGCCCACCACCAGAACCTCCGTCACCGACCGTCCTCCCGGAGTGCGCGAGATATCCACCGTAGGAAAGGCTTCTTGGCTGTTCCAGATGCAAGAAATAGAATTCTGTTGTGAAGAACAAGCCGCCGTACTCGCTCGATTCGGTCGACAACGCGCTGCGGCTCCTGCAACTGCTGCGCGACCAGGGCCGGCTGCGGGTCACCGAGGCCGCCGCGGAGCTGGGCACCGCGCGATCCACCGCGCACCGGCTGCTGGCGATGCTGGTGTATCGCGACTTCGCGATCCAGGACGACCGGCGCGGTTACCTGCCGGGCCCTGCGCTGTCCGCCTCGCCCGTACGCGACCGGCCGCTGCAGGAGCTGCGCCGGGTGTTGCTGCCGCACATGGACGCGCTGTGCGAGCGGGTCGGCGAGACAGTGAACCTCATGGTGCGCGTCGGCACGCAGACCCGCTTTCTGACCAGCGTGGAGTCCACCCAGGTGCTCCGGGTCGGCGACCGGGCGGGCGCCGTGCTGCCCGCGGCCAAGACGTCCGGCGGCAAGGCCCTGCTCGCCACGCTCAGCCAGGCCGAACTCGCCGAGCTGTACGGCTCCGGCGCCGACTGCCCGGCGCTGACCCGCGCCGAATTCCAGCGGCTCTGCCATGAGCTGGAGGACGTACGGCGGCGCGGCTATGGGCTGAACCGCGAGGAGACCGAGGCCGGGCTCATCGCCGTCGGCCGCTGCGTTGGCGACGAAGCCGGACATGCCCTCGGCGCGCTGACCATCGCCGTACCGTCGGCCCGGTTCAGCGACGATCGGATCGGGCCCCTCGCCCGCGAACTGGCCCGCACCGCCGCCCGCGCCGCCCCCGACCTCAACGCGTTGTCGTGACGTCCCGCCCGAAACGCGCCAGGTATGGCCCGGCGAGCGCGCGTCCGCTCCGGCGAAACGCCCACCGGGTAGGCGGTGACAACGGCGGGGGATGATCGGAGTTAGGCGCGTGGACTGCCGTCCGCGGCGGTCACCCGGAGGAGGCGTGCGGTTGACCGGTCAGAGATTGTCGTGGCCGCTCCGCTGGACTCCTCGCATGGACCGGTTCGGCGCCGAGACGGTGCGACGGCTGTATCCGGGCTATTTCGCACTGGTGATGGCGACGGGCATCGTGTCGACGGGGCTGCGTGATGTGGGCCGGTCGGTGATGTCGGCGGTGCTGCTGGTCATCGCGATGGGTTGTTTCGCCGTGCTGGCGATAGCCACGACGGTTCGGGTGATCTGCTTCCCACGCGAGGTGCTCGCCGACCTGTCGTCTCCCGATCAGGCGTACGTGTTCTTCACCTTCGTCGCGGCCTGCGGTGTGCTGGGCGACGGCGTCAGTGCCGAGGGGGCGCCGCCGGCGGCGGCGGTGCTGGGCGGGCTGGGTCTGTTCGCCTGGCTCGGGTTGAGCTACGGGATCCCGCTTCGCCTGATCCTCGGGTCGCGCTCCCGGCCGGTGCTCGCCGACGTGAACGGCACGTGGTTCATGTGGGCGGTCGGTACCCAGTCGCTCGCCGTCATCGCCGCCGTACTCGGGTCCGGCTACCCGGGTGCGGCGCGGCTCGCCGGGCTCGTGGCAGTCGTGATGTGGTCGGTCGGCGTGCTGCTCTACCTCATCGTCGCCGTGCTCGTGCTGCTCCGGCTGCTGCTTCTCGATGTACGTCCGGAAGACCTCACACCGCCGTACTGGATCACCATGGGGGCCACGGCGATCTCGGTGCTCGCCGCCGGCCAGATTCTGCGCATGCCCCCCACCCCGGCGATCACCGCCGCACGTCCGGTGATCACAGGACTGGCCGTTCTGTTGTGGGCGTTCGGGACCTGGCTGATCCCGATGCTGGTCCTGTTCGGCCTGCGGCGGTACGGCTTGGAGCGGCACGGCCTGCAGGAGCACGCCCCGCGGGGGCACGACCTGCGGGGGCACGACCCGCGGGGGCACGACCTGCAGGGGCACGACCTGCGGCGGCACGCCCCGAGCCGCGCCCGCCCCGGCTATCGGCCGCAGCTATGGAGTGTCGTCTTCCCGCTCGGCATGTACGCCGTGGCCGGCATGGAGTTCGGACGGGCCGCGGCACTGCCGATCATCGAACAGATCGGCCGCGTGTGGGTGTGGGTGGCGTTCCCCGTCTGGGCGATCACCTTCGCCGCTATGCTCGGCGCCCTGCTCCGTTCGCCGGCCAGGTATGGGAGGCGTCCGGGTTAGAACGACGTGCGAAGGCGAGGTCGGCACATCTCCGCGATGACGATCGGCCTGCTCGGCGCGGCCGCCCTGCTGGTGGGCGTCATCGTGGGAACCGTCGGCATCGGGGGCGTCCTGTTCGCGCCGGCGCTCATCCTCATCGGTCAGGTTGAGCCGCACGAAGCCACCGCGATCAGCCTGATCAGCTTCACCCTGACCGGCATCGTGAGCCTCGCGCTGCACCTGCGCAGCAGCGATTTCCCACGGACTCTCACCTGGACCCTGGCCATCGGGCTGCTTCCGGGAGCGTTCCTCGGCGGGTGGCTGAGCAGCCGGATACCCGATGAGGTCATCCTGGCCGCGCTCTTCAGCGTGAGCCTGTTCTCGGCGGTGTGGGGAATCACGCGCGGCCGCCCCACGAACACCGTAGCGGTCCGTGAGGACCTCGACTTCACCACCGCGGTCCCGGTCGGGCTCGGCACGGGCTTCGGGTCCGCGATCACGGGGACGAGCGGCCCGGTCCTGCTCACGCCGGCGTTGATGGCCTTCGGTCTGCCCACCCTGCGAGCGATCGTCGTCGGCCAAGTCGCGCAGGCCGTCGTGACCCCCGCCGGCGCCTTCGGCTACCTGCTCCACACCAGGCCGGATCCCACCCTCACCGCCGTACTGGGCGGCGCGACCGCGCTCGGCGCGGCGATCGGCATCTACGGGGCGCGGCGGCTACGACTCCCGGACTCCTTCCTGCGGACACTGGTCACCGCGCTGCTCTTCACGACCAGCGTGCTCATCGCGATCAGGCTCGTCGCCTCGTTGTGACAGACGCCGCCCGGCAATCTCGCGCCGGCGCGATCGACCCCGGATGGGGTCCGGTCGTCGCGTCGGAGGCGGCTATGTGCGGGAGGCGGCTATGTGTCGGAAGAGCTGGAGAGCTCGGCCTCGGGGATGGTCGGCTGGAACAGTTCGACGGGGTTACCGGAGGGATCTTCGGCCAGGATCTGCTTGCCGCCCACGCCGACGACGATGTCGTTGCGGAAGTGGACCCCTGCCTTGCGCAGCCGCTCGACGGTGGCGTCCAGATCGGAGACTTCGAGGGAGAAGCGGTTCCACCCGCCCGGCTTGGGCATCGTGCCGTCCGGCATGGCCTGGCCGCCCCCTGGCCCACCGCCGGGCGCGCTGAGCACCAGCCGAAGATCGCCTTGCGACACCATGGCGAAGGCGGGGGCCGGATGCATGTCTTCGTGGAAGCCGAGCTGCCCGCAGTAGAACTCGATCGCGGCGTCGACGTCGTCGACGATGTATCGGACGCTCACGGTGGCCATCGCTTGCTGCCTTCCTGCCCGCCCCCTGGCTCCCGGACTCGTCGAACCTAGTCCCTTCGCGGCGCTACGTCATCCCCAGTCACCTCCGGTACGGGTAACCGACCCATCTTTCGGCGCGGCGGCGGCGAATACCGGGCGAAGTACTTAAGTACGACAGATTCCCGTCGCGGCGGCCGCTTCTAGCGTCGTAGCCAGTAGACGGAAACGGAGGTGAGCACGATGTGCCAGCACCGACCGCCTTGCCCGCCGGCGGATGCGCCCGACCGGGACGCCGCCCGGGTCGTGGCCGCCCATCCCGAACAGGGGTGGAGCCTGCTGTGCAACGGCGTCGTGGAGTTCGAGGACACCGGGGCGCTGCTCCCCAGCGGCGTGGCCATCGAGCCGCACCGCCCGACCGACCTGGGTGCCGCGCGGGTGCTCGTTACCGCTGGAGGGGTGTGCTGACATGGCTCAGGTCCGGATCCAGATTCGCAAGCCCAAGAAAACCACCACCGTGGCGCCCATCGACCGGCGCACTCCCTCGGGACGGCTGCTGCCGTACTGAGCCCGCTACTGGGCGGCGACCAGCGCCGACAGGTCGCGGCGCGACTGGATGCTCAGCTTGGGATAGGCCTTGTAAAGGTGGTAGCCGACCGTACGGGGGCTGAGGAACAGATGCGCCGCGATGTCGCGGTTCGACAGCCCGCGGGCGGCCAGTCGTACGATCTGCAGTTCCTGCGGGGTGAGCGCGGCCAGCGGTCCCGGGGTGTCCGGGGCGGGCGCGGCGCCGCCGGTGGCGGTGAGCTCGGTACGGGCCCGCTCGGCCCATGGAGCCGCGTCGAGGCGGCCGAACGTCTCCAGCGCCGCACGTAGCTGGGTGCGGGCCTCGGCCTTGTGCCGGGACCGGCGTAGCGCCTCCCCGTACAGCAGGGCCGTCCTGGCCCGGTCGAACGGGCGCGCCTCGTCATGGAGGTCCAGTGCCTCGGCGTACCGCGCGGCGGCCTGGTCGTCCGGGGCCAGCAGCGCCCGGCAGCGCAGCAGCAGGGCGTGGGCCCATCGCCGGTCCACGGCGGCCGCCCAGGTCGAGAATGCCGCGAGCGGCCCGGCGGCCCGACCCGGTGTGCCGAGCCGTACGGCCGCCTCCACCAGGTCCGGTACGCACCGTACCGCCGCTACGTGGTAGCGCTGCGGGCCGGTGACCAGCGTCTCCAGCCGGGACAGGGCCTCCTCGGCGCGGCCCAGGCAAAGGTTGAGCAGGCCGAGCGCCCAGTGCGCCCAGGGCTCCCCGGCGGCCGCCCCGCCGGTGTCGGCGAGCGCGTCGGCGGCGAGCCCCCGGCAGCGCGGCTCGTCGCCGCCCACCGCCGCCAGGTAGGCCAGGAAGCTGGACAGCTGGCTGATCCACTGCAGCTGGCCGGTCTCCTGCGCGATCCGCAGCCCCTCGGACGCGGTGGCGAGCGCGTCCCGGTGCCGGCCGTGGAACAGCTCGGCCTCGGCGAGGAAGAACAGCACCGTCGGCAACAGCCCGAAGCCGCCCTCGCCGCGCACCTCGGCCGCCAGCTCGGTGCCCAGTTCGTACGTCGCGGTGTCGTCGCCGGCGATCAGGGTGGCGCCGCAGACCTGGACGAGATCGCGTGGTCCGTCGGCCCCGGCGGCGCGGGCCCGGGCGGCCACCTCCACGGCGGGTTCCAGCGGCGGGCCCGGGCGGTCCAGGATGGGCCGGAGTACGCCCAGGGCGTAGCCCACCACAGGTGCGAGCGGGTCGTCCGGCCCGGGGTGCAGCGCCGCCAGCCGGTCGAACGACTCGGTCAGCGGCTCCTCGCCGAGGTACCACCCGGTGTGCAGGGCCTGGATCAGCATCCGTACCGCCAGCTGCGGCGCGCCCTTTTCGATCAGCGCGGCGCCGTCCAGCAACAGCCGGTGGGCGGTGGCGAACGGGCCCTGCCAGAAGTGCGCGACGGCCCGTACGTACATCTGCGTCGCCCGCAGCCGAGGGTCGTCGGTCAGCCTGGCCGCCCGGTCGGCCAGCGCGGCGGCGCGGTCCACCTGGCCGGCCTTGACCGCGTCCTCCGCGGCCAGCGTGAGCCGCCGGGCCTGGGCGTCACGGTCCGGGCTGAGCCGGGCGGCCCGCTCGTGCGCCGACGCGGCCGCGGCATAGCCGACCCGGTGCCGGGCGCGTTCGGCGCTGCGCTCCAGCTCCACGGCGACGCCTTCGTCGGGCCCCGAGGCCGCGGCGGCAAGGTGCCAGGCGCGCCGGTCGGCCTGGTCTGGCGCGGTCAGCACGTCCCCGAGCGCCCGGTGCGCGGCCATCCGCTGGACCAGCGGGGCCCGCTGGTAGACCGCGGCCCGGACGAGCGGATGCCGGAACGTCAGGGCCGGCCCGGTCAGGTGGATCAGCCCGGCCTCCTCGGCGGGGGCCAGCGCGTCCAGGCCGGCGCCGAGCGCGGCGGCCGCGCCGATTACCACGTCGAGCTCGCCGGTCTCCTCGGCCGCGGCGACCAGCAGCATGGTCTGGGTCGCCGCGGGAAGCCGGCTGACCTGGCCGTGGAAGGCGACCTGGAGCCGCGCGCTCAGCGGCACGGTGCCGGACGTGCCGCCGGGCTGCTCGCGCGCCAGCGCGGCCGGCAGTTCGAGCAGGGCCAGCGGGTTGCCGTGCGCCTCGTCCAGGACCCGGCGCCGGATGTCGGCCGCCAGAGTCCCGCGGGCGTCCAGCAGATCTCCGGCGACGTCCTCGGGCAGCCCGCTGAGCCGCAGCTCGGGCAGTCCGGGAGCGGCGAAGGCGTCGTCGCGGGCGGCCAGCAGCAGGCATACCCCCTCGGCGTGCAGCCGCCGCCCGGCCAGCAGCAGCGCCTCGGCCGACGCGCCGTCCAGCCACTGCGCGTCGTCCACCACGCACAGCAGGGGCCGCTCCTCCGACAGCTCGGCCAGCAGCGACAGTACGGCGAGGCCCACCAGGAGCCGGTCGGCCGGCGGCGCCGGACCGAGGCCGAACGCTCCCTCCAGGGCCGCTCGCTGCGGGCCCGGCAGCGCGTCGATCCGGTCCAGGTCCGAGCCAAGCAGCAGATGCAGGCCGGCAAAGGCCAGCTCGGCCTCCGCCTCGTAGCCGGCGCCGCGGATGACGCGCAGGCCAGCGGACTGGGCGACCGCGTCGTCGAGCAGCGCGGACTTGCCGATGCCCGGCTCGCCGCGCAGCACCAGCACCTCGCTGGTTCCGGCGCGGACCCCGTCGAGCAGCCCGGTGATCGTCGCCCGCTCCGCGTCGCGCCCGTACAGCACGAGTCGCACGCTACCCGTTCAGGTATGGGTGCCAGTCGAAGTACCTAAGCACGACAGATTCCCCTCGCTTCGGTCGCTCCTAGCGTCTTGCCTGCACCAACGCGAAAGAACACGCGAAGGGAAGCAGATGAGCGACTTCCACGATCTGGTCCAGCGGTATATCGCCGCCTGGAACGAGGACCGCTCCCGTGATCGCCGCCGGCTCCTCGAGGAGCTGTGCACCCCCACCGGATTCGACGTGATCGCCGTATCCGCCGACGGCCGGATCCGCCAGATCCACGGCTTTCTCGACAAGGTCCCGGGCGCCTGAGCCCGATTCTGGATTGGAGACACATGAGTACACGTGAGAGCCGGATCTGGGGCTTCGCCGCGGGTCGCCGCTGACCGACTCGGCCGACGGCATGGCCGCGCGGCAGCCTTGGCCACGCTGCCGCTGGTGAGCATGGCCGAGCTCGGCTTCGTGGTGGCATTCGGGGTCCTGCTGGACTCGGTGATCGTCCGCTCGCTCCTGCTGCCCGCCCTGGCGTACGACCTCGGCCGCCGCATGCCTGTATCGATCATAATCGATCAGATTATCGAGGCTGTTTCCCTCGCGAGATCGCTTGTTCTGTGATTACTTCTGATCTAAGGTCCCACATATCAATCGCTATCGAGCACCTGGTCGGCTGACTGCTCATTCGTTGAGCGGCCGACGGACCGGGGGGTTGTCATGATGCGTACCAGATCATTGGTCGGCCGGCGGACCCGGGATCGGCTCACCGCCACGGCCGCGGCGTCGGCCTTGGTCGTCGTGGCCGGCTGCTCCGGAGGTGGTTCGAGTTCGCCGTCGGCACCCGTGATCGTGTGGCACGGCTACACGGACGTCGAGGGGACGGCGATCACGCAGCTGGGCCGGGAGTGGAACCAGGCGCATCCGGATCAAAAGGTCAACGTGACCTTCGCCGGCCAGAACGACGACGCGCTCAAGAAGACGCTGGCCTCCTTCGTCTCGGGGAAGACCCCCGGGGTCGCCTACGAGTTCGGTTCCTCGATCACGACACTCGCCAAGCGGAGCCAGACGCAGAACCTCACGTCGCTGGTGAAGGAGACTCCATCGATCAACTGGAACGACTTCTTCCCGGCGGCGCGGCAGGCGGCGGCCACGCCCGACGGCCAGATCTACGGCATCCCCGCGCTGATCGACAACCTCTCGCTGGTATACAACAAGAAGCTCTTCGACGCGGCCGGCGTCTCCTACCCGACGCCGAACTGGACCTGGGATGAGTTCCAGAGCGCGGCGCGCAAGCTGACCGACCCCGCCAAGCACCAGTTCGGCTGGGCCTACGTGAACGACGGCTCCGAGGACACCGTGTGGCGGTTCCTCGCGCTGCTGTGGCAGGCCGGCGGCGATCTGCTCACGCCGGACAACAAGAAGTCGGCCTTCGACTCGCCCGCCGGCCTGTCCGCCATACAACTGCTCCACGACATGGCGGTGACCGATCATTCGGTCTACCTCGACCAAGGGGATCAGCAGTACCAGAACATCTTCAACGCCGGCAAGATCGCGATGCTCTGGACCGGGCCGTGGGATTTGTCCGGCATCCCCAAGAAGCTCTCGTACGGCACGGAGTTCCTGCCGGGCAAGGTCACGCATGCCACCATCGCCGGGCCGGACAACTACATGATGTTCAACAAGAACGATCGCAAGACCGCGTGGGCCTTCCTGCAGTGGCTGGACTCGCCCGAGGTCCACCTGCGGTTCGCCATCGCCACCGGCGATCTGCCGCTGCGCCAGTCGGAGACGCGGCTTCCGGGCTACCAGCAGTTCCTCGAGCGCTACCCCGGCAACAAGGTCTTCGTCGACAACCTCGCGAAGAATGTCACCAAGTCACGGCCCAACATCCCGGCGTACCCGAAGGTCTCCCAGGTCATCGGCACGGCCGTACAGTCCGTGCTGCTCGGCAAGGCCCAGCCGCAGGCCGCGCTGGACCAGGCACGGGACCAGGTCGACCAGATCCTGGCGGCCGGGGCGTAGAGGTGGGGGCGCAGGAGTGACGACGGCCGCGACGGCGGACCGGGTCGGCCATCGGCCACACCCACCCGGGCGGACCCGCGGCCGGGACCGGGTGCGGCGGGCCGACCACGTCGCCGGCTGGGCGTTCGTCTCCCCGGCCGTCCTCCTCATCGGGCTGTTCGGTCTGGTGCCGGTGATCTGGTCGCTGCTCCTGTCGTTCCAGCAGACCGACCTGACCTCACCTGGCACGTGGACGGGCGCCGCCAACTACCGGCGGATGATGCACGATCCGGTCTTCTGGCAGGCGGCGCGGCAGACGGTGTTCTACAGCGTGCTGTTCGTGCCGATCACCATGGTGCTGGCGATCCCCATCGCGGTGCTGCTCAACCAGAAGGTACGCGGGATGACCTTCTACCGGATGGCGGTCTTCGTTCCCGTGGTCACCTCCACGGTCGCCACCGGTGTGATCTTCAGCTGGCTCTACAACCCGCAGCTCGGCCCGATCAACGCGGCGCTCGCCAAGCTCGGCCTGCCGCAGCAGGGCTTCTTCCAGAGCCCGGCGGAGGCGCTGCCGTCGGTGGTGGTGATGACGGTGTGGGGCTGGCTCGGCTTCGCCGTGATCATCTATCTGTCGGCGCTGCAGAACGTGCCGCGGGAGCTGATGGAGGCGGCCGCGCTGGACGGCTGCGGCCGGGTGCGCGCCTTCTGGCGGATCGAGTTGCCGCTGCTCGCACCGGCCTCGGCGTTCCTGCTGGTGTGGTTGACGATCAACGCGCTGCAGCTGTTCGACGAGGTGTACGTGACGACGAAGGGCGGCCCGCTGCATGCCAGCACGGTCCTCGTTTACTACCTCTACCAGCAGGCGTTCGTCGACTTCGACGGCGGCTACGCGGCCGCCATCGGAGCCGTGCTGTTCGTGGTGATCCTGGCCGTGACCGTAGTGCAGCTCTGGCTGGGTCGGCGGACGTCCCCGTACGAGGTGAGCTGAGGTGGTCTTGATCGATACTGTGCAGCTCTGGCTGGGCCGCCGGACGTCCCCGTACGAGGTGAGCTGAGGTGGCCGAGACGGCTGCGGTACGGACGGCCCGCACGGGTGGGGCCGCGGGGCATCGCCGGTCCGGTGGCCGGTCCGGGCGGCCGAGTCCGCTGCACCTGGTGCTGGTTCCGCTCTCGGCGTTGATGCTCGCCCCGCTGGTCTGGATGGTGCTGCTGTCGATCTCCACGGAGGAGGAGGCCAGGCGCTTCCCGCCGGGGCTGCCGAGCGGCGTCCACTGGCAGAACTACTTGCGCGCCTGGTCCGAGGGCCCATTCGGTCACTGGCTGCTCAACAGCACGATCGTGGCGGTCAGCTGCGTGGTGGGCAACCTGGTGTTTTGCTCGCTGGCCGGGTACGCCTTCGCCCGGATCCGCTTCGCCGGCAGCCGGGTGCTGTTCATCGCGGTGCTCGCCACCTTGATGGTGCCCTTCCAGATCGTGATGCTGCCCACCCTGATCGTGCTGCGTCACCTGCACATGATCGACACGCTCGGCGCGTTGATCGCGCCGAACCTCGCCACGCCGTTCGGGGTCTTCTTGTTGCGGCAGTTCTTCACCGCCATACCGAAGGAGCTGGAGGAGGCGGCGCGGATCGACGGCGCCGGGCGGCTGCGGACCCTGGTGAAGGTGCTGCTGCCGCTGATGGGGCCGATCCTCGCCACGCTGTCGATCCTGACGTTCCTCAGCGTGTGGAACGACTTCCTGTGGCCGCTGATCGCCGTGCAGAGTCCGGGGAACATGACCATCCAGCTGGGCCTGCAGAACTTCCAGGGCGCGCACCTGACCAACTGGCCCGTGCTGATGGCCGGCACCGTGACGAGCCAGATCCCGGTGCTCGTGCTGTTCGTGCTCGCGCAGCGTTTCTTCGTACGGTCGATCGCGTCGTCCGGCTTCAAGTGACGCACTTCAGGTGACGTGCTGCAAGCGCCTGCGGCGTGGGTCGCCGCGGGGCGATCAGACGGTGGTGACCTCGACGCCCGCGACGCGGAGCCGATCGAGCTCGGCTTGGTCGGCGCTGCCGTCGGTGATGAGCATGTCGATCTCGTCGGTCCCGGCGATCCGGGAGAAGGCGCGCTTGCCGACCTTCGACCCGTCGGCCAGCACGATCACCCGGTCAGCGGTGCCGAGCAGGCAGTGGTCGGTCTGCGCCTCCACGTCGTCGTGGGTGCTGATGCCCCGGTCGGCCACGATGCCGTCGACGCCGATGAAGACGAGGTCGAGGTTGATGTCCGCCAGCGCCCGGTTGGCGATCGGACCCACCAGCTCGTACGACTCCGGGCGCACGCTGCCACCGCTGACGACCAGATCGATGGCGGGCCGCAGGGACAGATCACCGGCGATGTTGAGCGCGTTGGTGACCACCTTGAGCGGCCGGCCGGCGGCGCCCAGGATGCGGGCCAGCTCGGTCGTCGTGGTGCCGCCGCCCAGCCCCACCGAGTGCACCGAATCGGAGACCAGCGTCGCCGCCGCCTGCGCGATCTGCAGTTTTTCGTGATGGCGGCGACCGGCCCGGTAGCGCATCGGCAATTCGTAGACCACCTCGGCCGAGACCGCGCCGCCGTGCGTGCGCTTGAGCAGTTGCTGCTCTTCGAGCGCGCGCAGGTCTCGGCGGATGGACGCCGGCGAGGCCGCGAGCTCGGCGGTGAGCCCCGCCACTGAGACGGTGCCGTCGCGGGCGAGCCGCTCGAGGATCAGGCCGAGGCGCTCTTCTTGACGCATTCGCTCATCCTAGAGCATCGCTGACGAAGGGTTATAACCATTATTGCCAGGCTGCGCTCAGCTATGTGGTCGTTTGTGTCCACTTGTGAGCGATCAGGGTCAGCAGCACTTGGTGATCCGGACCTGCGCCGCGAGGCGCTCCGCCTCCGCACGACCGGGCTGGGCCGCGGTGCCGCCCGCGGCACGGGTCGACAGCGATCCGCAGGCGCAGCCCAAGGCCAGCGCCTGGGCGAGGTCGCCCGAGGTGAGCCAGCCGGCCAGGAAGCCGGCGTCGAAGCCGTCGCCCGCCCCGACGGCGTCGACGGGCGCGACGGCGGGCCCGCGCGCGCTCGTGATCTTCCCGTCCCGGAGCGCGACCACACCGCGGGCGCCGCGCTTCACCACCGGCGTCGGCCCGGCGGCCGCCAGCGTCACGAGCGCGTCGGCCAGCCGATCGCCGGGGTTGGCCGCAGTTCCGGCCGGCGGGTCGCCGGGGTTGGCCGCAGGTCCGGCCGGCGATTCGGTGAGCGTCCTGGCCAGCGCGACGGCCTCGGCTTCGTTGGGCAGCAGCAGGTCGCAGACGGCCGGCAGGCCCGGGGCGAGCCGCCACGCGCCGGCCGGGTCGTCGTTGGTGTCCAGTGAGGTGGACGCGCCCGCGGCCCGGGCGGCGGCCAGCAGCTCCGGCAGCCCGGCGGCCAAGCGCGGCTGCAGGAAATACGAGGCGGCGTGGACGTGCCGGGCGGCCATGTCGGGCACATGCTCGGGGCCGAAGGCGGGCAGGCACCCGGGCGCGGTGAGGATCGCCCGGTCGCCGTCCGGCCGGTTCAGGCACACCGTCAGCGCCGTCGGCAGGCTCACATGCCGCGTACAGCCGCGGATGTCCACCCCCGCCGCCGACAGCGTGTCGAGGACGAAGTCGCCCGCCGGGTCGCGGCCGACCAGCGCGACCAGCGCCGTCGACAGGCCAAGGCGGGCGGCGCCGTGCGCGACGATCGCCGCCGACCCGCCGAGCACGAGGGATCCGCTGTCCACCAGGGTCTCGGCCTGCCCGGCGGGCGGCGTCTCCGGTGCGCCGAACACCAGTACGTCGGGGTTGGCGTCACCGATGACCAGCAGGTCGAACCCGCTCATCGCGCCCCGTCGGCCCGCGCCCTACCGGTCTGCGCCCCGCCGGCGGGCAGCCGCCCCGAGCCGCTCATCGGGCCCCACCGGTCTGCGCCCCGCCGGCGAGCAGCCGTACCGGCCCGCGCAGCGCCGGCGGCAACGCGGCGCCGTGCGCAGCCGCCATCGCGTCGCACAGCGCCCAGATCTCGTCGACGGTCAGCGCCGCGGCAGTGGCCGGGTCGGACATGGCCGCGTGCCGGATGTGCCGGGGGTCGGCCTCGACGGCGGCGGCGACGACGAGCTCCACGACGTTGAGGAAGCTCCGGTTGAGGGCGGCCAGCTGCGGCGGCAGCGCCCCAACATGCTGCGGATGCACGCCGAGCCGGTCGACGGTCGCCGGCACCTCGACGGCGGCGCCGCTCGGCAGGCCGCCGATGAGCCCGGTATTGGGCGTGGTGACCTGGAGCGCACGCGGTGTCCCGGTCGCGAGGCTGTGGATGACCTGTGGGGCGTACTCGACGGCGTCCTCGTCCGCCGCCCCCGGCTCCGGGTCGAGGCCCGCCGCCAGCCGATCTCGTACGGCGGCGTACTCGGCAAGGTTGTCCGCGCTGATCCGTACGTAGTCGCCGACCGGGATGCGCAGCCGCTCGATCTCCGCGGGATGCCGCAGGTAGAACGGCACGTACTCGGAGGAATGCTCACTGGTCTCGGTCGGGTAGAAACCGAGCCGCCGGTACATGTCCACCCGTACGCGGCGCCGCAACTCGGGGTCGCGGGTGATCGCCTCGTCGAGTGCGGGGTAGAGGTCGCGGCCCCGGTGCCGCCACCGCAGAATCCACGCCTGGTGGTTGACCCCTGCCGACAGCACGTCGACCTCTTCGTACGGGACGCCGACAATGTCGCACAGCCCGCGTACGGTCCAGTACACCGAATGGCAGAGCCCGACGGCCTTGAGGTCAGGCGCCACCGCGGTGAGGTACTGGATGTTCATCGCCATCGGGTTGGTGTAGTTGAGCAGCCACGCGTCCGGGCACACGCCGGCCATGTCGGCGGCCAGCGCGTCCAGCAGCGGGAAGGTGCGCAGCGCGCGGAAGATTCCGCCGATGCCCAGCGTGTCGCCGATGGTCTGCCGCAGCCCGAACCGCTCCGGCATCTCGAAGTCGGTGACCGTGGCGCGATGCCCGCCGACCGCGACCATGTTCACGACGACGTCGCTGCCCTCGAGTGTGGTCCTGCGGTCGGCGCTCGCGACGATCTGCGGCTTGACGCCGTGGCGTTCGGCCGTACGGTGCGCGAGCGCCTCGGCCACCGACAGCCGCTCGGCGTCGATGTCGTGCAGCGCGATCCGCACGTCCCCTCGCGAGAAGAGAGAAAAGATGTCGCGCAGCAGTTGCCGCGTGAAGACGACCGAGCCGGCTCCGACGAACGCGATCCGCATCATGGGCTGAGCCTTTCCAGCTCGTACACCAGCTCCGTGCCGAGCCGCGACGTGGGCATGCTGACTGGTCGTGATTACTTAATAGCATGATCGCTCATAAGATGGACATCAACCGAGACCTGGTCTGATCAGAGGGCCGCTGTGTAGTTGGCCGAGGTGGCATAGGCCGGTCCGCCCCGAACTCCACCTGACACGCGGGGGTGGCACGCGCGGCACCGCCCCGACCGTCTACAAAGGAGAGGAGGAGATCTATGGATCGGGACGATGCGCGGCAGGCGCCGGCACGCCTTGACAGCGCGGCCGGCCCGGCCCAGCGCACCTCGCTACGGGTACGGCCGCGGTTCTGCGATGCCCAGGGCATGGTGCACGCCGCCCGCTACTACGAGTTCTTCGAGGACGCCTTCATTGAGTGGCTGGACGAGCACGTCGGCGGGTACGCCCGGTTGCGCGAGGCCGGAACCGACCTCGTCGTGGTGGCCAGCGGCTGCGAGCACGCCAACCCGGCCCGGCTGGACGATCGGCTGACGGTCCACGCCCAGCCCGAGCGTCGTGGCCGTACCTCGCTGACCATGTCGTACGTTATCCGGCGCGGGGAGACCCTGATCGTGACGGGTCGCACGACGTACGTGGCCGTTGCCGGCGAGACCGGTTCCGTTCCGCTGCCCGAGCCCCTGACGGCCGCTCTCGACGGCGGTCCCGGCCTTGACCGAGCTACTGAAAGATCTTTAGGTTCGCTAAGGATGGTGAGCCCGATACGGGACGACACCACGGCACCACGGGGAGAGACGCGGTGAAAGTGCAGATCGACTCCAGCCGCTGCCAGGGCCACGGTCGCTGCTACGACCTCGCCCCCGGCCTGTTCGGCGAGGACGACGAGGGTTACGGCACGGTCCTGGGCGACGGCGCCGTATCCCCGGGCCAAGAGCACGACGCCCGCCTCGCGGTGTCCAACTGCCCCGAACGCGCGATCGACCTCATCGAGGAGGGGTGACGTGGCCGTCGACGACGACCGCTTCGGCGAGGAGTACATAGGGGGGCGCGAACAGCGTCGCGAGGGCACGCGCAGTGAGGTCGTCGCCGGCCCGGTCGCCGACTGGGCCAGCGACTTCTCCCACCTCGAGCCGGAGTGGGCCGCCGACCCCTACCCGATCCAGGACGACCTGCGGGAGCGCTGCCCGATCGCGCACACGGACCGATTCGGCGGCGGCTGGCTGCCGACGCGGTACGACGACGTCGCGGCGATCGCGTACGACACGGAGCGGTTCTCCTCGCGGGCGATCATCATGAGCAACTTCCGGCCGCCGCGCGAGCTGGCGCCGATGGGCGGCGCGCCGCCCATCTCCTCCGACCCGCCGTTCCACCACGGCGCGCGCAAGCTGCTGCTCCCCGCGTTCACCAAGGCCTCGGTCGCCAAACTGGAGCCGGCGACCAGGGCGTACTGCCACACGCTCATCGACGCGCTCGCGGGACAGGAGGTCGTCGACGCCGCCCGCGACTACGCGCAGCACATCCCGATGCGCGTCATCGCCGACATGCTCGGTTTCCCCCGCGAGGACGGGCCGCGGTTCCGCGAGTTCGTCGAGAACGTGCTCGAGGGCGTCAACCTGCCGCCGGATGAGCGCATCGCGCGGATGGAGGTGCTGTCGGACTACCTGCTGGCGCAGATCTACGACCACCTCGACAACCCGCGCGACGACCTCACGACGTACCTGCTCAACGCCGAGCTCAACGGGCAGAGGCTCGACCCGTCCCACGTGTCCGGCACGATGAGCCTGCTGCTCATCGCCGGCATCGACACCACCTGGAGCGCGGTCGGCGCGTCGCTGTGGCACCTGGCGAAGACGCCCGACGACCGCGAGCGCCTCGCCGCCGAGCCGGACCTGCTGCCGACCGCCATGGAGGAGTTCCTGCGGATGTACGCGCCGGTCACGATGGCGCGGCTGGTACGGGAGGACATGCGGTGGCGCGGCGTCGACATGAAGGCCGAGGACTGGATCCTGCTATCGTTCCCGGCCGCCAACCGCGACCCCGCGCAGTTCGACCGGGCAGATGAGGTCGTTATCGACCGCGAGGTCAACCGGCACGCCGCGTTCGGTCTCGGCATCCACCGCTGCGTGGGCTCCCACCTCGCCCGGATGGAGCTGCGGACCGCCCTCGAGGTCTGGCTGGAGCGGTTCCCGGTCTTCACCCTCGACGACCCGGCCGCCGTGACCTGGGCCGCCGGCCAGGTCCGCGGCCCCCGCACCCTCCCACTGCGCGTTGGGTGACGGTCCAGTCCACAGCGCCGCGTACGCTCCCACTGCGCGTCGGCTGATCCTGAGTTGACTGCATCACATGTGCTGCGCGCCGTCCTTGATCGCGGCGCGGATGCGCGAGTACGTGCCGCAGCGGCAGACGTTGCGGATCTCGTCGAGGTCGCCGTCGTCGATCTCGCGACCCGTGGCCCGGACCTGCCGGACCTTGGCCACAGCGGCCATGATCTGGCCGGGCTGGCAGTAACCGCACTGGGCGACGTCGTGGGCCAGCCAGGCCTCCTGCATCGGGTGCAGCTCCCTGCCGACCGTCCCCGGCAGGCCCTCGATCGTGGTGATCTCGTCCGTCGGCTTGATCTTCCCCACCGGAACCGAACAGGGGTTGAACGCCCGGCCGTTGATGTGGCACGTACACGCCTGGCAAACGCCCAGGGCGCAGCCGTACTTGGGGCCGGTGACGCCGAGCAGGTCGCGCAGCACCCACAGGAGCCGTACGTCGTCCTCGGCCTGTACGGTGACCTGCTTGCCGTTGAGCTGGAAGGTATGGGTGGGCAACGGGGCTCCTCAGTACGTGTGGTCGAGCCAGTGCATGTGGTCGAGCCAGTGCATGTGGTCGGGTCAGTACGTGTGGTCGAGACCATCGGTGGGGGACTGGGGGGTGGACGGCTCGACCGGGAACGGTTCGAAGCCGAGCGTGCCGTGGTTGATCGGGAACCGGGTCGGCATCGTGCCGGTGGCGCGGGCGTACGCGCACGCCACCGCGGCGAACGAGGGGGCGACGCCGAGCTCGCCCGCGCCGCTGGGGGTGCTGCGGGAGTTCGGCATCACGATGACCCGCATGTCGAGCGGCGTGTTCCACTGGCGCGTGTAGAAGTAGTCGTCCCAGCTGCCCTCCAGCGGCAGGCCGTCCTTGATGTGCAGGCTGGAGGTCAGCGCGAGGGCGATGGCATCGTTCATGCCGCCGATCATCTGCGCCTCCAGCCCGCGCGGGTTGATGGCGAAGCCGGCGTCCACCACGATCAGCGCCCGGGTGACGCGGGGGCCGGTTACGCCGTGCTCGATCGGCCGGTTCACGGTCTCCGGCCGGCAGTCGATCTCGACCAGGGCCGCCACCGCGCCGCGGTACTCGGCATGCACCCCGATGCCCTGCGCGACCCCCTTGGGCAGCGACCGGCCCCATTCCCCGGCCGCGACCGCCTTGTCCAGGACGGCCCGCAGCCGTTCGTCCTTGAGGTACTTCCGGCGGAACGCGACCGGGTCCTTGCCTATGGCGGCAGCGAGCCGGTCGACGACGAGCTCCTGCGCGCACACCACGTTCGGCGAGTAGATGTTGCGCATGCTGCCCGTGCGGAACTTCAGCGGGATCTCGTTGAGCAGCTGCGTGGTGACGCCGAAGTTGTACGGCGATGACTGCGTCAGCGCGAAGATCGACTCGGCGATGGACAGGTTGCCCGCGATCGGCAGCCGCGCGGCCGTCGCGCTGAGCATCTCGCCGAGGCCGTGCCCGAAGTCGGTCCGCACGCTCGTGTGCCGCTGCTCGTAGGACAGGACATTGCCGCCGAGGTACGCCACGCGTACCCGCGAGACGCACATGGGATGGGTGCGGCCCTGCCGGAAGTTGTCCGTACGCGACCACGACAGCTTTACGGGCTTGCCCATCTTCTGGGAGACCTCCGCGGCCTCGGCGGCCACGTCGTGGAAGAGATGCCGTCCGAACGAGCCGCCGCCCTCCACCACGTGCACCGTCACCGCGTCCTGCGGCAGCCCCAGCCGGCGGGCGATGTCCTCCTGCGCCACGATCGGCACCTTCAGGCTGGCCCAGATCTCGGCGCGGCCGGCCCGTACATCGGCGATCGCGATGTCGGGCTCGAGCGGGCTGTTGCTCGCGAACGCGAACGTGAACTCGGCATCGATCGTCTTGGCCGGCAGCGGCGGCACGAGCACCGGCGGGGTCGCCTTCTTCAACTTCGCCAGCACGGTCGCGTCGGACTCGCGGTCCACCGGGCCCGGGCCCCACTCCACGTCGAGCGCCCGGATCGCGTCGATGCACTGGCCGAAGGTCTCGGCGCGCACCGCCACCCCATGCTCGATGACCGCGATGTCGGTGACGCCCGGCAGCTGCTGCACCGCGTCGGCGTTCCGCACCGCCACGACCGAGCCGTTGATCGTCGGCGGCCGCCGTACCATCGCCGGCTTCGCCCCCGGCACCCGCAGGTCGGCCGCGAACACCTTGCGGCCGGTCACGATGTCGTACGCGTCGACGCGGTTGCGCGGCGTGCCCAGAACCGTGAACTCCGACGGCGACTTCAGCTCGGCCTCGACCCGGGTCGTCCGCGGGCTCGCCGCCGCCGCTGCCAGGGAGCCGTAGGTCGCGGTCCGCCCACCCGGATGCCTGATCACGCCGTCCTTGGTGGTCAGCTCGGACGCCGGCACGCCCCACCGCCGGGCGGCGGTGGCGACCAGCCGCTGCCGCGCGATCGCCGCCGCCGTACGCACCGGGACGTAGATGCTGCGCATCGAGTTCGACCCGCCGGTGAGCTGGTTCATCAGCAGCTCGGGACGGGCGCCGGCCAGGGTGACCCGGACCTTGTCGAGCGGCAGGTCCATCTCCTCGGCGACCATCATCGCCACCGCCGTCGTCATGCCCTGGCCCACCTCGGCCCGCGGCACCGCGAACGACGCGGTGCCGTCCGGATGCACCTGGACCGAGATCAGCCCCGACGTCGGCGCCGCGGCGAGGTTCTGCGCGTCGCCGAGGTCGAAGATCTCCTCGGGCTGCGGGGGCGAGGGCGCGGCCTCCGCCTCCGGCCGGCGCGCCGCGTCCACGCCGTACCCCACCACGACGGCCAGCGTCGGCGCCGCGACAAGGTAGCCAAGGAAACGCCGGCGGCCCACGCCGTTCGGTTCTGCCATCGACAAGTCCTCTCGATGTCTGTCGGCTCGTCGTCCTCAGCCCCGAACGGCGGTTGACCCACCCGGAGACGCACCAGGCCCGCCGGAGCGGGCACAGCGCCTGTCTGCTGGCGGAGAGCATTGCACAAGTCACGAACGGTAGCCAGGCCCAGAATTGCGGGGGGCCGTACGCTTGGCGCGGAGGACCAAAAAATGGAAGCCCTGCCCAAGATCGAGCTGCACAGCCATCTCGACTGCTGCCTGAGCTACGACGCCGTACGGCGGATCGACCCCGCCATCTCGCGCGAGCAGTACGACCGGCAGTTCGTGGCGCCGCCGAGGTGCTCGTCGCTCGCGGAGTACCTGACGTACACGCTGCACTACCGCGCACTGCTGCAGACCGAGCGCGCGCTGCGCATCGCCGTGCGGGACGTGTTCGAGCAGATGGCCGCCGACGGCATCGTGTACGCCGAGCTGCGCTTCGCGCCTCTCGTCCACACCGAGAGCGGTGTGCTGTCCGCGGACGAGGTCGTGGCCTGCGTGGCGGACGAGACGGCCACCCAGTTGGCGGCGACGGGCATCGACGCCGGCCTGATCCTCTGCACGCTGCGCGATTACAGCGCCGAGCAGAGCCTGGCCACCGCGCGGCTGGCTGTACGGCACTCGCGTTCGGGCCCGGTGGTGGCGCTGGACATCGCGGGCGACGAGGCCGCCTACCCACTCGACCCGCACGTTCCGGCGTTCGCGTTCGCCCAAGACGGCGGCCTCGGGGTGACCGTCCACGCGGGGGAGGCCGACGGCCCGGCCAGCGTGCGCGAGGCCCTCGACAAGGTCGGCACGCGCCGCATCGGGCACGGCATCCACAGTGTCGGTGACGATGACCTCATGGCCCGGCTCGCCGCGGAACGGATCCATCTCGAGGTCTGCCCGGCGTCCAACCTGCAGACCGGCGCCGTCCCGTCCCTCGTCGAGCACCCCGTCGTACAGCTGCGTGCGGCCGGCGTGCCGGTCGGCATTAGCACCGACACCCGGGCCGTCACCGACATACGGCTGACCCAGGAGTACGAACGACTGGGCGACGTCCTCGACTGGACCCTGGCCGACCTCGGGCAGGTCAACCGGGACGCCCTCGCCGCCGCGTTCACGACGGAATCCGTGCGGCGGCGGGTCGCGAAGCTCATCGACGGCGCCTATCCCGCCTAGTCGGTTTGCGCGGTGCCCGTGCGGCGGCGGGTCGCGAAGCTCATCGAGGGCGCCTATCCCGCCTAGTCGGTTTGCGCGGTGCCCGTGCGGCGGCGGGTCGCGAAGCTCATCGAGGGCGCCTATCCCGCCTAGTCGGGTG
>DATBKU010000111.1:0-33058 GCA_036555725.1 Streptosporangiaceae bacterium
GGGCAGGGATGGCCTGGTCTTCGTCGGGCCCAAGGGCGCCCGGATGCGGCGCTCGACGTTCCGGCGTACCTGGATCAAGGCGAGGGAAGCTATCGGGATGCCTGAGCTGCACTTCCATGATCTCCGTCACACCGGCAACCACTGGGCTGCCGCCACGGGGGCAACCATCAAGGAGTTGATGGCGCGGATGGGACACTCCAGCACGCGCGCCGCGCTGATCTACCTGCATGCGACACAAGAGCGAGACAAGGAGATCGCTAAGAGCGTCGGCACGCTGGTAGCGAAGAAACTCGGGATGGGACAAGCAGACGACAGGATCGGGCACGCAAGGGGCACGCGGGCGGAAACCGGTGTCAGGACGACCGAAGCGCAAGCTAACGATCACGCCCGTGACCTGGGCCTTACTTCTGCGGAGCGGGTGACGGGAGTCGAACCCGCGTGACCAGCTTGGAAGGCTGGGGCTCTACCGTTGAGCTACACCCGCGCGGGCCCCGAGATGGTGGGGGATTCCCCTACACTTCTCAAGACGCCACTCGCGTAGCGTACCGGCTTTCTGGACCACCTCGCGTGGGGCGACGGGGTGTGGCGCAGCTTGGTAACGCGCCTGCCTTGGGTGCACGAGGCCGTGGGTTCGATTCTGTCTGGACCTCGGGTTGGTCTCCCGAGGTAGGAGTGTTGCCGACAGGTAAGCTGCGGTCGCATCGCAGCGATAACGGGCTGTGGCGCAGCTTGGTAGCGCGCCTGCTTTGGGTGCAGGAGGCCGTGGGTTCGAATCCCGCCAGCCCGACAGATTTGCGCATGACCTGGACGTTAGAGGATGTTCCGGTCATGACTCGGGAAGCTCGGGCATCGACGCCTCGGTGCCGGTCAGCCGCTGACATGGGCGGTTTTGTCGAGCCAGTGCTGGGCGAGGTCGGTGTCGCCGTCGACGCTGATGTTGGTGGCTTCGCGGTCGGTGAGAGGGAGTCGTCGGGTCAAGGTCAGCAGCAGCGATCGTGCCGGGCCGGTCACCGTCACATCGGCCTGCTGGGTTCCAGGCTGCCACGTTGCCCCGTCAGGCCGCCGTTCGAGGAACCAAGCGCCCGCGTCGCCGGCGGTGGTTGAACACCGGCGCGTCGAGCGCGTCATCGGAGCACGCGCTCGCGACCCGCTGCGCGGACTCGCCAGCCACGCCTGCCACTCGCGGGGGTCGGTGGGGAGCACGGCCATCTCCGTGGGCAGCTGTGCGGGGTCGGTGATGCGCCGCTCGATGATCTCCGCGACCCAGTGCTGGGTCTGGCCCACGTGCTCGACCAGGTCAGTGATGGTCCACTCCGGGGTTGTCGGCACGGCGGCGTCAGGTCCGGCCGCGGCGGCTGATTCCGCCAGACGTCGGGTGTGTTCGACGATCGCTCGCCGGGCATGTTCCGCGTTCACCTCGGTCATTGGATTGTCCTTTCGGTGGGTTCGTTGTGCTGTGATGACTCGTCGTGCCGGTCGAACTCATCGGTGACCTGTGGATCGGCGTGGCAGGCGACTTGCTGATCACCTCCTGATCCGTCGGGTCGCTCGACGAGTTGGCTTCGCTCGAACTCGACACAGGCGGTGACCTCGGCCCGCAGCGCCGCGCCGAGACGGATCCCGTACGCAACGACCTGATCGCCGAGGCCATCAGACTGACCCGCCTGGTGCGTGGTCTGATGCCCTCCGACGGCGAGGTCGTGGGGTTGCCGGCCTTGATGCTGCTGACCGAGGCCCGCCGCGGAGGCACCCACATCTGGCTCGATCGAACGCTCACCGTCTGGCCGCGCCCCCGTCGTGGGCCGGCCAGGAGGTACGACAACAGCGCAACACATCCCACCTCTCCGCGCGGCGACGATCTCGCCGCCAGGGACCGGTTGTGGACAGGGGCGAACCGGGGGACGGGCGGGTTCGTGCCCGGATGCAGAACCTATCCACCGGGGGGTGCTCATGTTGGCTTCGCGATCTATACGGACGCTGGTTCTGCTGCTCGGATTGATCGCCGCGAGTGTGCTGACCGGGGCAACGCAGGGCTCGGCGACGGTTGTGAATGCATGGCCGCAGTACGGGCAGAGCGCGGCTCATCTCAACACCAACCCGGCCGAGCGGAGCTTGAATCCGCGGAACATTCCGACGCTCAAGGTCGGCTGGGCCGACCATTTCGGGGACGTGACCAACAACGGGACCGGGCCGGTGACCGCCGGCGGGTTCACTTACGTCACAGGTTCCGATGGGGTGCTGTCGGCGTTCAAGGCCGGGGGCTGCGGTGCGGCGATCTGTGAGCCGCTCTGGCGGGCGCGGACACCGAACGGCGACGGGTTCCCCGGTACTCCGGCCGTCGCGGGGAAGGTCGTGCTGGCCGCGGCGACCGATCATGTGGTGTACGCCTTCCCGGCCGCCGGTTGCGGAAAGGCCGTTTGCGGCCCGGTGTGGACGGCGGCGACCAACGACACCGGCTGGATCTTCGCCGTGGCGAACGGCGTCGCCTATGTCGGTGACTTCGGCGGGCGGTTGTACGCCTTCGCCGCAGCCGGTTGCGGCAAGCCGTCCTGCAAGCCGCTGTGGACGTGGCAGGGCTCCGGGGAGCAGATCACGACCGCGCCCGCCGTCGGTGGGGGCAGCGTCTTCGTGGGCACGACGCAGAACAATGTCGATCCGCCTAGCGGCCGGCTCGTGGTGCTGTCCGCCGCCGGATGCGGCGCCCGGGTCTGCAAGCCGATCTGGACGGCCGACCTGCAAGGTCCGGTTCGCAGCTTCTCCCCGGTGGTCAGCGGCGGCACTGTATTCGCCGGTTCCGACCCGCGGTTCGGCGTGGGCGACAACCCCAAGCCGAACCTGTTCGCGTTCCCCACGCGCGGCTGTGGCGCGAAGGTCTGCCGGCCGCTCCGTTCGTACGATCTCGGCGACACGTCATCCGGCGGAACTCCTGCGGTCGCCGACGGCACGATCTTTGTCAGGAGCCATTCGAGCCCGTTCCTGGGCTTCGGCGTGGTGTTGGCGTTCCCCGCCGCCGGATGCGGCGCCGCGGTCTGCGAACCGCTCTGGACCGGCATGGCCCAGTCCGAAGGAACGGAGTCCGACCCTGTGGTCGTCGGGCATATGGTCTTGGTCGGCGCCTCTCCGGTGATCCGGCCGGAGGACTTCTCCTTCACCGGCGGAATCTTCGCTTACTCCACCACCCCGTGCGGGACGTCGACGTGTGATCCCGTGGCGTTCCTCGACCTGCAGACCAATGGGACCAACTATGTCGGCGAGCCGCTGGCCGTCGCCAATGGGCAGGTCATGATGGTCGCGGAGGACACCAGTCAGCGCAGTCTCGTCAATGTCCTGACGGTTCCACAATGATCAATGTCGGAACGTAGGCGGTCGGGGAACCAAGGTTCATTGGCGGGTGCTCGTCACCCGGCCGGCGATCCGCCTCCATGTCGCGGCATGCGCGCGGCTTGACGGCCACCCGGCACCCGGGAGCGATCACCGATGCCGGACGCGCACCCCTGGCCAGTTACGGAATGTCGCCTGAAACCGAGGCCAGGTAGGCATCGCAGGTGTCCGGATCCATGATCCACTTGGCGAAGTCCGTCGGGTCGGCGGAGCCGTAGACGAAGCGGTGGGCGACAACGGGATTCTGGACGGCGGTGCCCAGTACGCGCTGAACGTGCTCGGGCAGCGGGCCCAGCATCATGTTGGTGAACTCGGTCGGGTGCCTGGCGTACTCCCAGTACGCGTCGAACGTCCGTTGCATCCATTCCCGGTCGAATGGTTTGTCGCCCTGGGCCACGATCGAGTCGAAGTAGATGGCGGCGCAGTGGGCGGCGTTGTTCGCGCCCTGGCCGGTGACCGGATCGTTGGCGACCACCACATCGCCCATGCCGAGCACGAGGGCGGTGGGGGACAGCTCGCCGACCGGCTGCCTGACTACCGGCGCGTACCCGCCGTACAGCGTGCAGCGCGCGTCGGTCGGCTCGGCCCGCGTACAGAGCTCGTCCTCCCACGGTGTGTAGCGCCGCATAAGATCGCGCGTGCGGGCCAGGTGCGCCTCCGGGCTGGGCCGGTCTTGCCAGACGTCGAGGGGACCACCCGGAACCGACTCCCACAGGAGGATGTCGCATGGCCCCGTGAGGGTGTACGCGGGCATGTAGATCAGTTCTCCGATGCCCGGGTTGACGCTGATCCGTACATGCGGCTCGGGGTAATCAGGCAGCGGGTCCATGCCATGCAGGTAGATGCATGCCAGCATCCGCTGCGGCGCGTCGTACGGCGAGCGGCTCGCGTCTCGGTCGAACAGTTCGACCAGCTCACCCTTTCCGGCAGCGATGATCGTCAGGTCGTACAGGGCGGCCAGGCCCTCCAGGTCGGAGGTCATCACGCTGTGGTAGACGACGTTGCCACCCCGGGACGCGAACAGCTCTAGCCAGCCGGACATCTTGACCCGCTGGTCGACTGACTGCGCGTACTCGTCCCATCGGCCGATGAAGCTGAACACCCGCTCGCCGGGCGGGTCGTACAGGGTCGAGCGCTGGCCGACGATCCAAGGGGCCTGCTCGTCCCACAGGTTGAAGCCGTGCTCGCGCTCCAGGCGCAGGCTTGGCGCGAACATCACCTGGGTCGACATGATCCGGCCGGCGCGGATCTCGTCCGGGGTGCGCGCCGACATGATGGTCACGTCGTAACCCTCGGCGAGCAGACTCAGCCCGAGCTGGAGCCCCGCCTGGCCGGCCCCGACGATCAGGATTCTGCGCATCGCTGCCTTCTCTGCCTCTCTACGTACATGGCCTGTGCCGTACGCGGCCTTGCCGCCATATGTGGCCGCTGCCGTACGACCATGGGCCGGCGACCGCCGTTAGCGGGCGGTGACGGCATCACGGTTGCCGGGGGCCGTGACTTCCATCGTGTGCGTCAGGGTTGCGGTCAGGCTATCGATGACCGACCTGCGATCGCGGGCGTCGGCAGCGATCAGCGGTACCTGGCCGGAGAGTTCGAGCGCGTCCCGGATATCCTCCAGCGAATGCGTTTGCACGCCGTCGAACAGATTGACGACGATGATGAACGGCACGTCGGAGTCGTTCTCGAAGTAGTTGATGGCGGGAAAGGAAACGTCCAGCCGACGACTGTCCACCAGCACCAGCGCGCCGCTGGCGCCTCGGCAAAGGTCGTCCCACATCGGCCAAAAGCGCGCCTGTCCGGGCGTGCCGAAAAGGTAGAGCACCAGGTGCCGGGCGAGGGTGATCCGGCCGAAGTCCATTGCGACGGTGGTCGTGGTCTTGTCATCGGCGGCGCTCAGCGGGTCGATCGTCTTGCTCGCCTGGGTCATCCACGCCTCTGTGTTCACTGGCGGGATCTCGGAGACCGCACTGACCAACGTGGTCTTGCCGACGCCGAACCCGCCCGCCACGACGATCTTGGCCGAAGTACGTCGTCGCGGCGGGCCGTCAGGCGAGCTCACGAAGTCCATGGATGACTTCCTTCAGAAGGCTTGGATCGTAGGGCGAGTCGTAGGTCTCCGGATAGATCAGTATCCGATTGCTCGCGGCCAGGTCGCCCAGCAGCACGCGGGTTACTCCGAGCGACACTCCGCAGTGCGCCGACAGCTCCGCGACCGACTCGGTGGCGGCGTACGCCCGCTCGTACAGCGCTTGGGCCTCGGGGAGCAGCCGGGCGGCGAACGCCGCGTCGTAGTTCTCCACCCCCACCAGGGTGTGGACCAGCAGGTGCTGCTGGGTACCGGTGCGGCCACCGGTCAGGACGTAGGGCCGCAACCACGGATTGGCTGTCATGATCGCTCTTCCGCTTCGAATTTGCGGCATGCGCGGCGGGTCACGTCACGCCCCTCCGGTCGTCAGGCGGCGCAGGTCGTCGCGCATCTGTGGGGTCAGTACGTGGCCGACGCTGTCCACGAGCTGGGCCATTCGGTAGGCGACCACACCGAGGTTGGCGCCGTCTTGGACCAGCACGGCGAGACCGGCCAGGCTGCCGATCCCCATGAAGAGGAAGTGCCCGGTTGCGAACTTCAGCATGATCTGCTCGCAGCCGCTGTGCCCCACCTGGGTGGCGATGTTGTGGGCGAGGCTGAGCAAGCCGCTGGTGACCGCTGCGAGGGGGTCGGCGAGGTCCTCGCTGATCCCGCTGGAGGCGATGAGCGGGAGTCCGTCGGAAGACACGATCAACGCGTGCGTTACGCCGGGCGTCGACTTGGCGAAGTCGTTGACCAGCCAGTCGAAATCGGCGGGTTCCCGCGGCCTGGCGGGAGTGCTGGCGGCAGACATCAGGGCACCTGCTCTTCCGGGTTGTCGTCGCTGCCACTCGCCGGCCCCGTGCTCTCCCGCCGGGCTTCCAGGTCGCCTCCGGTGAACGCGCTGAGGTCCGCGGCGAACGATCGGCCCGAGGCCCCGGGATCTCGGACGTCCGGCTGCTCCTCGGCGGTCGCCGGGGGCGGGGCGCCCGCGGAGCCGGCCTCGCGCAGGCTCATGCGGCGGCGATGCGGCAGTTCCTGTCCCGCTCCCGACGACGCCGGAACGGACTCCGGGAGGGTTTGCACCGGCAGGGACGCGGGCCGGTGGGCCGAGGCCGCGAGTGACGGCCCCGGGAGTGACGGCCGGCGGGCCATCGCCAAATGCGCACCGGTCCGTTGCGGCGCTCGCCCGGCTCCGTCCGGTCCGTGCGGAGCGGACGGAGCCGGGGCGGGGATCTCGCACAGGATCTCCGGCGGGACGATCACCATCGCGATCGTTCCGCTGTGCATCCCCGCGGACGAAGGCGAGCGGCCCGCCAGTCGTATCTTGATGCCGTGCTTGTGGGCCAGGCGGTGCACTATGGGGAACCCGGTGTGTCTACCGGTCCACTCGTCAACGTCCCGCACCGGGCCGGACAGCGCCGCGTTCACTCGCGCCAGGCGGGCCGGCTCCATGCCGATGCCGGAGTCCTCGATGCGGAACATCACGCCGCCGTCGGCGAGTAGATGCCCGCTGATCGTCACCGTGGACGGCGAGTAGCGGGTCGCGTTGTCCATGAGCGCGGCCAGCAGCGAGGCGACGTCGTCGGACGCGTATCCCACCACGGCGAGCTCGGCGACCGTGCCGATCGAGACCTGGGTGTAGCGCTCGATCGACGATTCGGCTACCCGGATCACGTCCACCAGGGAGGTGGTGTAGCCGGTCAACTCGTCGTCTCCGCCGCCCGCGATGATCCGCAGGTCGCGGCCGGCCCGGCGCATCCTGGTGACGGCGTGGTCGACCTGGTAGAGCCGCTGCAGGCGTCCGGGGTCGTCCTCGTCCTCCTCGAGGAGGTCCAACGCGGGCCGCAAATGCTCCGCGAGCACGAGGACCTGCAACGCGAACTGCTCGGCCACGGCCGGCCATGCGGCACGTACGCCGCCTTCCGGCGGCGGCCCAGGCTCCGAAACGGGCTCCGGCACGGGCTCCATATAAGGGATGAGTTCGACCGGCGCCTGCGTAGAGAACCGGCGCGCCAGTCGATCAAGCAACTTGCCGCGCGTCATCCGAGGCTCACATATGTTCGAACAGCCATACCGGCGTAATGCCGAGTTCCGCGGTGGCTTATGCGCACGGAAAACCCTTTCACACTCGTTGACACTCGCGCGCCATAAGCGCGCGCTATATACAGGCGAAACCCCCCGCCTACCTGTGAGAACGACGCTGACCCGGCTCCGGACAGATGCCGGCCGGAATCGACCATTGTAGCTTGTCGTACATCCCGACCTGTGTAAACACACCGTGCCGAAATAGTCAGCGAAGCGCTGATTGTGCAGATATGACATTAAATATCAGGGCTAGTGAATTTAGGTCCCATTTGACCGGTCGAGGCGGACGCTCTGGCGCGTGGCCGCGGGCGGGTCGACGCGGGCGGAGATGCCGGACCAGGGGGTGAACAGGCGTACCACCATCGAGATGCCGGCGTTGCGGGCGCCGGCGACCGCGATGAGGAGGTGCTTGGGGGAGTTCTCGGCGAACAGCGGGTCGAAGCCGTCACGCGGGTGGTCGCCGTCGTCGCCGTGGTCGCCGCGGACGCCCTTTTCGGACAGGGACTTGCCCACTCGGCTCAAGTCGGCCGTGGAGCGGCCGCAGCGGGCCACCAGCCAGGAGCGTACGTCATCCTTGGTCATCCCGGCCCCGGCCAGCAGCTGCGCGTGCTCGGGACAGAAGACGACTCCGGCGGTCGCGTTACGGAAGATCCAGCTTCCGGTACGCGAGATGGTGTCGGCGAAGTCGGCGAGCAGCTTCTCAGGGTCGCCGGTGTGCCGGTTGTCGACGTACTCGCTGGTCCGGAGCAGAGTCGTGGAGACGGCATCGACGCCGGAGGGCAGGCCGCCGTCCACCGAGAGCGGCTCCCAGGGGCTCTCCTCCTCGTTCTCCGCGATGCACATCGCCCATCGGCCGGGAATGCCCTGGGTGGCCTGTTCGAAGACGTGCGGCACGATCCCGAGGGCGTTGCGGACGATCAGGCCGATGGCGCGGGCGACGGTGGCGTTGGCGCGGAACCCCGGGCCGAACACGCCGCCGGTGCTGTTGAAGCCGAGCCGCTGCCGTACCGGGCCGTTGACGACGAGCAGCGGCGCCGGGCCGCTGGTGCTCTGCCAGCCGCCGCCGACGGTGGCGCGTTCCAGCATCAGCGCGTCCCAGCAGGCCAGCACCACCGGAAAGTACTCGGGCCGGCAGCCGGCCATGACCGAGTTGATGGCCGCCAGCTCGACGGTGACCTCGCGCTTCAGGTGGTCGAGGCGGCCGATGACCTCGTCGGCCGGCCGGGAGGTGGTGGCCAGCAGCTCGTCCGTGAGCTCGCGGGTCGGCGGCACCACGGGCAGGCCGTCGGTCCACCCGCGCTCGTACATGTACTCGATGTCGCCCTGCGTGAGTGTGGTGTCGTCTACGGCGCCGCCCGTCGTCTCGCCCACGGCGCGCCCGGTCATGTCGCGGTCTCGGTCAGCGCCTGCTCGGTCACCCGGGCGATCACGGCGGGCAGCAGCTCGGCCGCACGCGCGTTGACCTGGTCCGGGGTCAGTACGGCCACCGGATGCGAGGTCATCAGGAACTCGAAGCCGGCGTCGCCCTGCACCTCGGCCATCGCCCGGGCGGTCACCTCGAACGCGTCGCTGCAGATCACCGCGGCGGGGACGCCCTCACGCTCGAACGCGATGCCGTCGGCGACCGCGGACGCGCTGCAGGAGCCGCAGTCGCCCACGCCGACGATCACGACGTCGCTCACGGCCGAGATCTCCTTCAGAGTGGGCTCATCCACCGGGAACGCGATCGTGGGCTTGGTGCGCTGGATCGTCACCGTGGCGCCGTAGCCATCGGCCAGCAACCTGCCGAGCTCGGCCAGCAGCGGCGCGGCGTTTTGCTTGGTGTTGTTCAGCAGTCCGACGCGGGCGTTCGCCAGGGCCGGGAGCCGTTGTGCGGCTGAGGACGCCTGGGTGGACCGCCGCGACTGCCCGGTCGGGTCGAGGATGTGGTCGAACCGTTCCTCGTCGCGCATCGTCGCCTCACTCATGAGCTCGTGACTAGCAAGTGTGCCGGCGGGCAGAGCCATGACGTGAACACTCGCCCTGCTCTCGACTGTAGGTCGGCGCGGCGTGCTGTGAACCAATGCTTTCACGTCGTGGAAGTCGCGGAAAAGGCGACCATGATTCGTCCGATAGAGCGCCGCGATTCGTCCGGTAGGGCCGGATGATTCGTCTCGTAGGGGCCACCGCGGTTCGTCCGGTCGGGCGCTGTCGCTGGGCGTACGTGAAGCAGACTTCCGCTGTACGGAAGATTTTCTTAGGCTTACGGGCGTCTTTCCCCAGGACCGTCGTTTCTGTAGCCTCGCTTACAGGGATGAAACTTCGGCCGCATTATCGGGGGCCGAGTAGGTGAGCGTGATGACCGTCCAGGCAGCCGACCCGAAAGCCAAGCGCCTGACGGCCGCGCAGCGCGTGCTTTCGATCCTCGGCGTCTTCGACATAGAGAACGCCGCGCTGTCGCTGAGCGAGATCAGCCGTCGTACCGGACTCACTTTGAGCACCACCCACCGGCTGGTCAACGAACTGCGCGAGTGGGGTGCGTTGTGCCGCGATGCCGACGGCCGGTACAGCATCGGCCTGCGGCTCCTCGAGCTGGGGACGACATCGCAGGGGCTGCGGCTCCGCGAGGTCGCACTGCCCTTCCTCGAGGACCTGCAGCACGTGGTACGGGCCAACATCCATCTCGGTGTCGCCGACGGGCACGACGTGATCTACATCGAGTCGCTGCGCTGCCTGGACGGGGTGCCCGTACCCAGCCGGCTCGGCGGGCGCTGGCCGATGCACGCCACGGGTACGGGGCTGGTGCTGCTCGCGAACGCACCCCAGGAGTTCCAGGAGGAGGTGCTCTCTTCCAAGCTCCGCAGGTTCACCGAGTTCACCCCGACCGATCCGGACGCGCTGCGGCACCGGCTGGCCGAGATCCGCAGGTCGGGCGTCGCGATCATCGAGAAGCAGCTCACGTACAACGCGCGCGCCATCGCGGTCCCGATCCGGGGGCCGCGAGACCGGGTGATCGCGGCCGTGGGCCTGACCACGCCGACCGACTCTCCCTCGCCGTACGCGCTGGTCCCCGCGCTGGCCACGACCGCGCGGGCGATTTCGCGGGCGCTGGGAGCGCCGTCGGCCGGAGGAGCCGGCAGGCGGCCGGTCTCCGACCCGCCGCGGATCACCGACCTGCCCGCGCCACCCACCCCCAACCGCGAGGCCCGCGCCGACCCGGCGCACGAGGCCCGCGCCGACTCAACCCCGAGCAGCGGGAACGCCGCCGACCCGGCCCCGAACAGCGAGAACCGTGCCGCTGCGGCCCCGCCGCCGGCCCCCCGGGTCCACGAGGCCCGCGCCGACTCGACGCCGCCGGCGCCGCGGGTCCGCGAGGAGCGGCGCGCGTACGATCAGGCGGTCATGGCACAGAGGTGATGGGCGGCGTCTCCGGGAACCGGTGCGGCGGCCCGCCCTCGACGGTCAGGATGTGCCCGGAGATCCATCGCGCCCGGTCGCTGAGCAGGAACAACGCGGCGTGCGCGATGTCCCATGAGGTGCCCTCGGTCTTCAGTGAGGTGGCCAGGCGACGCGGTTCGCGCAGCTCCTGGGGCATGCCGCCGCGCGCCGCGAACGCGCCGTAGATCGCCCCGACCTGCACGCAGTTGACCCGGATGCCCTGCGGCCCGAGTGTCGTGGCCGCGCCCTCGGTGAAGTTCTCCAGCGCCGCCTTGGCGACGCAATAGACCATCCCGGGGCCGCGGTACCGCGCGCCCACCGACGAGATGGTCACGATCGAACCGCCGCGCGGCAGGACCGGCACGGCATGCCGGGTGATGGACCACGTCGACCTGAAGTTGATGCTCATGAGCTCGTCGAACCGCTCCGGCGTCACCTCGAACACCCCCGCCCGGTCGCCAATCGCGACGGTGCAGGCGAGCGTGTCGAGCGTGCCGAAGGCGGCGATGGTCTCGGCCACCGCGTCGGCGCAGGCGCGATCGGACGTCACGTCGGCGATCACCGGGATCGCCTCGCCACCGTCCGCCGCGATTCGCTCGACGGTACGGGCGGCGGCGTCCTTGTCCCGGTCCAGCACGGCGACCCGGGCGCCGTGCGCGGCGAGCAGCATGCAGATGGCGTAGCCGATCCCGGGGTATTCGGTGTTCTGCCCGCCCCCGGCGACGAGCGCGGTCCGGCCGGTCATCCACTGCGGTCCGGCGTCGGCGAACGGATCGGTCAGCGGGTCGTCGGACATGTACGGCTCCTAACGTGGCAGGTCAGCGGGGAACGACCCCATCAATTGGATATCCGGGTCAGCTGCGACTTCATCTCGGAGCGCTGGATCGAACCGGGCGGGACGAGCGTCACCACCGCCGGCACGGTCAGCCGCGACCGGATCAGCCCCTCGATGTCGCGACGCAGCGCCTCGTGCTCGCCGGGCTCGTCGCCCCATTCCGCCTCCACCCGCAGCGGCGGCTCGACCCGCGGGCCACCGTCAGGGCGGACCACTTGTACGACTCCGCTGGTACGGGGATGCAGGCTCTGCACGAGATCCCGTACGGCCGAGGGGAACACGTTGACGCCCAGCACGATGAGCATGTCGTCCGTACGTCCCACGCACCGGATGAGCGGGGCGCCGTCGGAGTCGAGCCCGGTGACCACGACCCGGTCCCGCGTACGGAACCGCACCAGCGGGCAGCACTCGCGGTCCACCGAGGTGTAGACGAGCTCGCCGGAGGCGCCCGGCTCGGCGCCGACCGGCTCGCCGCCGTCCGGGTCGATCAGCTCGACGACGACATGCCGGCCGCCCGTGAACCGCATCCCGCCGCTGCCCGGCAGCTCGCCGAACAGCACCGGCGCCATGTCGGCGTTGCCCAGGCCCTCGGTGACCCGGCCGCCCCACTCCTGTTCTATGTGCTGCCGGAACGCCTGCTCGCCGCCGCCCGGCTCGCCGCCCACGAAGATCTTGCGGATCCCGAACTCCTTCGGGTCGCGGCCCTGGTCGCGTACGTACTCGGCCAGGTACCGGATGTACGAGGGGGTGGCGTGCAACGCGGTGACGCCGAGGGAGTCGAGCGCCTGCAGCGCCTTCGCCGACGCCCCGGTGCCGATCGGGATGAAGGTGGCACCGATGCGTTCGAGCGCGTCGCGGATCGGCAGCCCGCCGACGAACAGCGTCAGACCCGCACCGTGCAGCACCACGTCCTCGCGGGTGGCGCCCATGGTCCGGAACGCGCGGGTCACCATCTCGGTCCAGGCCTCGGCGTCGTGCCGGGTGACCCCCACCCAGCTGGGCTTGCCGGTGGTGCCGGTGGACGCGTGTACCCGGATCACCTCGGTCATGTCCACCCCGGCGTGCCGGCCCAGCGGCGGCGCGGCCGCCTGCGAGTCGCGCAGCATCTGCTTCTCGGTGAACGGCAGGCGACGTAGATCGTCGAGCGAGACGTACGCCGTCGGGTCCGCGCCGTGCGCGGCGAACAGGTCGGCGTAGAACGGCGACCGGCCGGGCAGCCGCGCGAGCTGTGCGCCGAGCAGCGCGGTGACTGCGTCCCGGTCATCGGGCGCGACGAATGGTGCGACGACGCTCGGCTGGATCACACTGCCCCTCCTCACCTGGTCAGTGCTCGTGGACGATGACGCCGCGGATGTTCCTGCCGTCGGCCAGATCGCGGTAGCCGTCGTTGATCTCGTCGAGCCGGTACCGGCGCGTGATCAGCTCGTCCAGCTTGAGGTCGCCCGACCGGTACAGATCGAGCAGGTTCGGCACGTCGTACAGCGGGTTGCAGTCGCCGCACAGGGCGCCGCGGATCTGCCGCTGGCCCCGGATCAGCAGAATGCCCGGGACATGCACCGCCTTCTCGGTGGCCTTGCCCGCCGCGGTGATGGTGACCTTGCCGCCCTTGCCGACGATGTCCAGGGCCGCCTCGACGATCTCCTGGGTGACCACGCCGGGCGTACAGATGGCGTGGTCGGCCAGCCGGCCGCCGGTCGCCTCGGCCACGAACTCGTGGGCGGTGGCCGCCTCGGCGAAGGCGTGCGTGGCGCCGAAGACCTTGGACATCTCACGCTTGAACTCGACCGGGTCGATCACGACGACGTGCCGCGCGCCTGCGTACCGGGCGCCCTGCACGGCATTGCTGCCCACGCCGCCCGCACCGAAGACCACCACGGTGTCGCCGGCCCGGACGCCCGCCGCGTACACTGCCGAGCCCCAACCCGCCGGCACGCCGCAGCTCACCAGGGCGCCCACCTCGTACGGGACGTCCTCGGGCAGCGGTATGCAGGCCCACTCCGAGACCACGGCGTACTGCGAGAACGTGCCGAGCGAGCAGAACCCGCCAAGGTCCTCGCCGTCCAGATGGAACCGGAACGTGCCGTCGAGGAACATGCCGCTGCCGGCGTTCCGTCCCGTGACGCACATGTTCTGGCGCCCGGTCGAACAGGGCTTGCAGGCGCCGCAGGCCGGGATGTACGAGCACACGATCCGGTCGCCCGCCTTGACCCGCCGGACGTCGGGGCCGACGGACTCCACCACGCCGGCGCCCTCGTGCCCCCCGACGATCGGGAAGCGCGGGCGGGCGTCGCCCTGGGTGATGTGGTCGTCGGAGTGGCACAGCCCGGCGGCGTGGAACTTCACCCGTACCTCATGGGCCTTCGGCTCGTCGAGCCGCAGCTCGGCGATCTCCCAGCCGATGTGCGGCCCGCGCGCGACGGCGGCGCGTGTGGTCAGGCGCAGTGCCTCCCGGGGTCCCTCAGTCCGGCGCGCGTCGCGCGCCCGCGGCGCGCTCATGGCCCCTCCTCGTGGATGATCACACCGCGGATGTTCTTGCCGTCGGCCATGTCCCGGTAGCCCTCGTTGACGTCCTCCAGCCGGTAGCGACGGGTGATGAGCTCGTCGATCTTGAGGTGGCCGGACCGGTACAGCGCCAGCAGCCGCGGCACGTCGTACAGCGGGTTGCAGCCGCCGAACACCGCGCCCTGGACCCGCCGCTGGAAACCGATGAGCTGGCCCGGGTTGGCGTCCAGCGAGCCGCCGCCGACCGCGGTGATCGTGACCTGTCCGCTGCGGCCGACGACGCCCAGCGCGTGCCCGATGACCTCGTCGTCCAGCTCGCCGACCGTGATGACCGCGTGGTCGGCGAGCTCGCCCGAGGTGGTCTCGACGACGAACTCGTGCGCCTTGGCCGCGTCCGCGAAGGTGTGCGTGGCGCCCAACACCTCGGCCATCTCGCGCTTGTACGGCACGGGATCGACGACGACCACGGTGGCGGCGCCGGCGAACCGGGCGCCCTGCACGGCGTTGCCGCCCACCCCTCCGGAGCCGTAGATCACCACGGTGTCGCCCGCGCGGACTCCGGCCACGTACACCGCCGAGCCCCAGCCGGTCGGCACGCCGCACGACACCAGCGCGGCCACGTCGAAGGGAATGTCGCCGGGAATCGGTATCACCGAGAATTCGGAGACCACGGCGTATTCCGAGAACGTGCCGAGCACGCACATCCCGCCAACATCCACGCCGTCCGCATGGAAACGGAACGTGCCGTCCGGCAGCATTCCGGTGGCCGCGTTGACGCTTTTCTCGCACAGATTCTGGCGCCCGGTGGCGCAGTACCGGCAGGTCCCGCAGACCGAGACGAATGAGCACGCCACGTGGTCGCCGGCCGCGACCCGGGTCACGCCCGGGCCGACGGCATCGACGATCCCGGCACCTTCATGACCCCCCACGACGGGCATCCGCATCGGCGCGGTGCCCTTCTGGATATGGTCGTCGGAATGGCACAGCCCGGCGGCGGCGAATTGGATGCGAACCTCACCGGACTTCGGGTCGTCGAGTTCGAGGTCGGTGATCTCCCACGGCGTGCCGGGTTTCCGGCAGATCGCCGCGCGCGTCGTCATACCCATAGCGCTCTCGTTGTCGACGGCAGAAATTCATGTCGCGGCAGCCGGGACGGAATCGGCCACCACGTTCAAGGGGAAGTGACAGGCGACCTGCCGGCCCGGCTCGATCTCGCGCAGCGCCGGTGTCTCGGTGGCGCAGCGCTGCTGCGCGAACGGGCAGCGGGTGCGGAACCGGCAGCCGCTCGGCGGCTCGATCGGAGACGGCGGCTCCCCGGCCAGCGGCACCGGGCGGCGCACTTCTCCGGTCGCCGGATCGAGGCCCGGGATCGAGTCGAGCAGGGCGGAGGTGTAGGGGTGCATCGGCCGGCGGTACAGCTCCTCCGACGGGCCGATCTCGGCGAGCTGACCCAGGTACATCACCGCCACCCGGTCGCTGACCTGCTTGACCAGCGCCAGATCGTGCGAGATGAACAGGTACGACAGCCCGAGCTCGGCGCGCAGCCGCTCGAACAGGTTCAGCACCTGGGCCTGGATCAGCACGTCCAGCGCGGCGACCGGCTCGTCGCAGATGACCAGCGCCGGGTTGAGTGCGATCGCGCGGGCGATGGCGACCCGCTGGCACTGGCCGCCGGACAGCTCGTGCGGGCGCCGCTTCCCGTACACCGAGGGGTCCAGCCCGACGAGGTCGAGCAACTCGTTCACCCGCGCCCGGCGCGCGGACGCCGGCTTCACCCCGTACCCGACCAGCGGCTCTTCGACCAGCTGGGTGACGCGCCAACGCGGGTTCAGCGAGCCGAACGGGTCCTGGTAGACCATCTGCATCTGGCGACGGGCCTGGGTCAGCGACCGGCGGCCGAGCCGCATGAGATCGGTGCCGAGGAAGCGCACCTCGCCGGCCTTCGGGCGGGGTGCCTGGATGACGGACCTGGCCAGCGTGGTCTTCCCGGACCCGGTCTCGCCCACGATGCCCAGCGTCTCCCCGCCGCCGACCTCGAACGACACGTCCGAGACCGCGTGCACCACGGCGCCCTTGACGCCGCCGGGCCCGCGTACCGCGAACTCCTGCACGAGATCGCGCACTTCGAGCAGCGAGCCGCCGTTGGTCGCCCTTGTCATGAGCGCACTCCGTCATCGTCCACGTCGTCGCCGACCACGGCGGGTACGGCCGCGGCATTCCAGCAGGCCCACCAGTGCCCCGGCTCGTGTTCCAGGAACGGCGGCGACTCGGCGCACTTGTCGGTCGCGAGGTCGCAGCGCGGCCGGAACGGGCACCCCTCCGGCAGCGCGGCGGGGTCCGGCGGCTGGCCGGTGATCACCGGCAGCTGCCCGTGGGACGGGCGTTCCAGCTGCGGGATGGCGCCCAGCAATGCCCGCGTGTACGGCATCCGCACGCCGGCGAACAGCTGCCGCGCCGTGGCGTACTCCACCGCGCGGCCCGCGTACATGACGACCACGTTCTGCGCGTAGCTGGCCGCCAGCCCCAGGTCGTGGCTGATCAGGATGATCGCCATGCCCAGCCGCTCCTGCAGCTCGAGGAGCAGGGCCATGATCTGCGCCTGAGTGGTCACGTCGAGCGCGCTGGTCGCCTCGTCCGCGATCAGCAGCCGCGGCTCGCCCGCCAGCGCGATGGCGATGACCACGCGCTGCCGCATGCCGCCGGACATCTGGTGCGGGTACTCGTAGAACCGGCGTTCGGCCGCCGGCAGGTGGACCAGCTTGAGCAGCTCGATCGCCCGCTCCTTGGCCGCGTCGCGATCCAGCTCGGAGTGCTGCCGGATGGCCTCGGTGATCTGCCGGCCGATCCGCATCGTCGGGTTGAGCGATCGGGTCGGGTCCTGGAACACCATCGCGATCTCCGATCCGCGCCAGTGGCGGATCTGCGGCTCCGGCATGCCGACCAGCTCGGTGCCGTCGAACCGGGCCGACCCGGAGACCCGGGCGGACGGCGGCAACAGGCCCATCAGCGTGCGGGCGCCGACGGTCTTGCCGGACCCCGACTCACCGATGATCGCGAGCAGCTCACCCTCGTCGAGGTCGTACGACAGGCCGTTGACCGCATGCACCCGGCGTCCGCCCCGGGTGAACGTGACCCGCAGGTCGCGTACCTCGAGCAGCAGCCCGCTCTGCAGGGCGGCGGCAGGCGTCATCGAGCACTCCATAGCGAACGCAGGGACTCACCCAGGAGGTTGAAGGACAGCACGGTGATGAAGAGCGCCAGGCTGGGCCAGATCACCAGCATCGGCGTCGCGGACAGGCTCGCCTGACCCTCCGCGATCATGTTTCCCCAGCTCGGCGCGGGCGGCGGGATGCCGAGCCCGAGGAAGCTCAGCGCGCCCTCGAGGACGATGATCAGGCCCATGCCGAGCATGGCGAACGTGATCAGCTGCGGTGCGATGTTGGGTGCGATGTGCCGGAGCAGCACCCGCCACCACGGGGTGCCGCACAGCTTCGCCGCCGTCATGAACGGCTGCTCGCGCAGGCTCAGCGTGGCGGCCCTGGAGACCCGGGCGACCGCCGGAATACCAAAGAACGACAGCGCCAGGATCGCGGTGGTCACGCTCGGCCCCAGGCTCTGCGCGACCGCGATGATCAGCACCAGCGCCGGGAACGCGATGAACACGTCGAACACACGCATGATCAGCGTGTCCGCCGCGCCCCCGAAGTACGCCGACAACGCGCCGAACGTGCCGCCGATCGTCTGTCCCACCACGGTCACCCCGACCGCGACGATCAGCGAGTTGCGCCCCCCGTACAGGATCCGCGACAGGATGTCGTTGCCGTTGGGGTCGGTGCCGAGGATGTGACCGGGGGAGAAGGCCGGCAGGTAGGCCTCCAGGATGTTGCCGCCGGTCGGCTCCGGGATCGGCAGCACCAGCGGGCCGAGGAAGCAGGCCAGCACCACCAGCGCGATCAGCGCGGCCGGCACGATGATGCCCAGCCGCCGCAGCCAGGTCCGCGCCGGTGGTTCCAGCGGCGCGCCGGCGACGACGGACGGGGTGGCCTCAGCGATCGCCATAGCGGATCCTCGGGTCGAGTACGGTCTGCAGCAGGTCGGCAGCCAGGTTCCCGAGCACTGTCACCACGGCGAACACCACGACACAGGCCTGGATGACCACCATGTCGCGGGCGCTGACGGCCTGCAGCAGCAGCCGCCCGAGCCCGGGCAGCGCGAAGATCTGCTCGATGATCACAGTGACGCCGATCAGCACACCCAGGTTGAGGCCGACTACGGCGATCAGCCCGAACGAGGAGTTGCGCAAGGTGTGGCGCACCAGCACCCGCCACGGGTCCACCCCTTTGGCCTGCGCTGTGACCACGTAATCCTGGCTCTGCTGCTGATCGACCAGGTCGCCGCGGAGAAAGCGGGTGTAGATGGAGAACAGCGGGAACCCGATCGCGATGGCCGGCAGAATCAAGGATTTCAGGTTGCCGCTGACGCTTTCCGACAGCGGTACGAACCCGATCGCCGGAAGCATTGCGAGCTTCACGGAGAACACCAGAACGAGAACCAGCGCGAGCACATAATTGGCCACGGACAGCCCGATCATGCTGACAAAAATGCTCAGCCGGTCGAACAGTCCGCCAGGCCGGTGCGCGGCCCCCAACGCCACCGGCACCGCGAGCACCAAGGCGCCGATCAACGCCAGCCCCAGCAGCTCGCTGGTCACCGCCAGCCCGTCGATGAGCTGCGGAGTCACCGGCTGGCCGCTGACCGGAGAGGTACCAAGGTCGCCCCTTACCGCGTGGCCGAGCCAATCCAGGTAACGCTCGTACGCCGGCTTGTCGAGACCGAGCTGCAGCTCCATGGTGTGGATCTGGTCCGGGGTGGCCTCGGGGCCCAGCAGCGCCTGGGCCGCGTTCCCCGGTATCAGGCTGACCACCCAGAAGCTGAGGATCGTGACCCCCAGCATGATGGGGATCGCCAGCAGCAGCCGTTTGACCACCAGCCGCGAGACGGGCGACCGGAGCGCCTGTGTCCAGGCGCCCCGGTAGCCCTGTCGCTCAGCGACAGCCGTCACACTGCCCTCCTCGCCTGGCGGCTCGTCGGCGCGTGAGCAGGCTCGCTGTGCTTATTTGTTCGCTGCGCTCCTCGCCTGGCGGCTCGTCGCTCGCTCACTTTCCGCTTCTCCATACCTGGTCCCACAGGATGCCGGGGTTGACCACCATGGGCGGGATCTTGGTAGTCAGTCCGGGGCCGTACACCCCCTTAACCGCGAGGTTGGCCGGGGCGAAGGCCAGGCCGAACGGTGCGTACGCCTTGTCGCTGATGTACTTGCCGGCCTCGGTGTAGAGCGTGTCCCGCTTCGCGGAATCGAGCTCGGCCGCGGCCTGGTCCAGCATGCCGTCCAGGTGGGTGTCCTTGACTCCGGTGAACGGCGAGTTCGAGCGGAACCGGAACGCGACGCCGACGCCCGCGGCCGGGTCCCACGCGCCCGCCGTCTGCAGCATCGCCTGCCACTTGCCCCCGTTGAACTGCTGGACCAGCGTATTCAGCTGATAGTCCTCGATCGTCACGTTGATGCCGGCCTGCCGCCACTGCGTCTGCAGCGCGATGTTCACCTGCCGGGCGACGTAGTCGCCCAGCGTGCCCAGTTTGACGGTGATGCCGCCCACTTCCTGGACGAGCCGCTTGGCCTCGGCCAGGTTGTAGGTGCGATAGCCGGGCACGGTCTGGTGATAGAAGAGCCCGCCGGGCGCGGTGAACGACTGGCTGACCGGGTACTTGCCCTTGAACAGCCCCTTCGCGATGGCGTCGAAGTCCGTCGCGAAGTAGACCGCCTGCCGCACCTTCTCGTCGTTGAACGGCGCGATCTTGGTGTTGAGCTGGATGACGTACGGCGACGTGGGTGGCTGCGACGTGACCGTGAGCTTGCTGTTCTTCGTCGCCTGGTCCAGCAGCGGAGTGGTGGTCATCCCCTCGAACGCGTCCGCCTGGCCGGCCAGCAGCGCCTGGTACGCGGCCTGGTCGCCGCCGATCGCCTTGAAGGTCAGCTGGTCCAGATAGGGCAGGCCCTGCTTGAAATACGAGGGGTTGCGCTGGAGCACCAGCTCAGAGTTGAGCTTGTCCGACACGACCTTGAACGGCCCGGCGCCGACCGGGGTCAGCCGGAACTTGTTCTCGCCCATCTGCTTCAGCGCCGTCGGCGAGGCGACCCAGTTGACGTTGGAGATGGGGAAGTTGTTAACGGCCGACGCGGTCGGAATCTTGAAGCGCAGCACCACCGTGTCGTCGCCCTCGGTGGCTATGCCGTTCTTTGCCAGCAGCCAGAGCGGCCGGCACGAGCAGGGCGAATCCATGTCGCGCTGGATGTTGAACCGCACGGCCTCGGCGTTCAGCGGCGTGCCGTCCGTGAAGGTGATGCCCTTCCGGATCTTGATCTTCAGGGTCTTCCCGCCGTCGAGGTACTGGTAGCTCTCGGCCTGGTAGGGCTCGACCTTGGCACCGCTGCCGTCGGGGTTCGCGGTGAGCTGGAACAGCCCGCCGTAGATCGCGGCCATCTGGGCGATGTTGGCCCCGCCGGTGGCGTTGGTGGCGGGGTCGAGCCCCGTCGGCCAGCTCCCGTCGAACGACGAGTCCTTGAGCACGGTGACGTGGCCGCCGCGTTGGGGCGGTCCGGCAGAGGCCGGCGACGCCCCCCCGCTGGAGGCACCTTGCTGGCTGCACGCGGCGAGGCCGGCGACGCCGAGCACCACCGCCAGCAGCGCGGCCATCAGCTGGAATTTCGTTCTCACCGCGTCCTCCTGCTTCAGTAACCGGTGCGGTTCCTCGAAGCGCCGAGGCGAAGGCCGGCACCTCGAACGTGGAGCACGACCCACCCCCTGTGGCCTGGCTCACAGACGTACTAAGGGCGACGTCACCACACGGCACCGGCCTGGCATAGCCCGCTTTCATGAGACGGAAGACATGTCGCGCGACGACCGACCGGAATTGCGTGACGCTTCCGTGGCACGAAACCGCTGTCGCGTTCGCCGCATGGGGCCAGAGATGGTGATGATGGGCGAACCGGCCCGCCGAATCGCTGGACGAGCCCGAGAAAGGCCGCCTGACATGGGAGAGACCGTACGCGCCGCAGTTCAGACCGGTCCGCGGCAGATCGAGATCCGTGAGTTCCCGCGCCCGAAGACCGGGGCCGACGACGGCCTGCTGCGCGTCGAGGCCAACGGCATCTGCGGCAGCGATGTCGAGACGTACAAGGGTCATCTGGGGAGGCGCGACGGGAAGCCGGTGATCCCGGGGCACGAGCCACTCGGCATCGTCGAGGAGATCGGCGACGAGGCGGCGGCGCGCTGGGGCGTGCAGCCGGGGGACCGGGTGGCACTCGAGGTCATCGTGCCGTGCCGGTTCTGCAAGCATTGCCTGACCGGCCGGTACCAGGCCTGCCCGAACCGGACCACCGGCCACGGCGTGACCCCGATCGAAATCGCGCCGGCGCTGTGGGGCGGCTTCGCCGAGTACCTCTATCTCTCCCCGGGCACGATCGTGCACAAGATCGACGCGAGCCTGCCCGCCGAGATCGCGGCCATGTACAACCCGCTCGGCGCCGGGGTGCGCTGGGCCCGCCACCTCGGCGGTGTCGACTTCGGCGACACCGTGCTCGTCCTCGGGGCCGGTCAGCGCGGCCTCGCCTCCGTCATCGCGGCCCGGGCCGCGGGCGCCGGGACGATCGTCGTCACCGGCCTGGAGGCCGACCGGCACAAGCTGGCCCTGGCCCGTGAGTTCGGCGCCGACCACACCATCGTCGTCGACGGCGATGCGGCGGAGGACACGGTCGAGCGGGTCCGTGAGATCACCGACGGTGCGATGGCCGACGTCGTCCTGGAGCTGACGCCGATGGCCGCCGCGCCGGTTACCGACGCGCTGCTCGCCGCCCGGCACGGCGGCCGGGTGGTGCTGGCCGGGCTCAAGGGCAACCGCGAGATCCCGGTGCGTACCGACCTGGTGATCAACCGCGCGCTCACGATCGTCGGCGCGTTCGGGGTGGACGCCCGCGGCTACGACGAGGCGATCGCCCTCATCGAGTCAGGCCGGTATCCGCTGGAGAAGCTGCACACCCACACCTTCGGCCTGGACGACACCGCGCTGGCCATCGAGACCCTCGCAGGTGAGGTGCCGGGCGAGGCGGCCGTACACGTATCCGTCCATCCCAATTCCTGACCGACCGGGCGCACGCCGCGCCCGGGCCCGGCTTGAATATCTCTGTACCAGAGCTAATATTGCGGGTGTGGTTCCGCAGTCCCCTGCTTCCGGCCGCGGCGCGCTCGCGGAGGAGTTGCTCGCCGTCATCGGCCTGCTGCGCCGGCACTTGCGCCGGGTGGCGGGCCGGCCGTGGCCGTTGTCCTCGCTGACCGCTTCGCAGACCGAGCTGCTGCGGCTGATCCACCGCGCGCCCGAGACGTCCGTGGCGGAGGCCGCCACCGAGCTGGGCCTGGTCCCCAATACCGTGTCCACGCTGGTGGGGCAGCTCACCGAGCAGGGGCTGCTGCGGCGCGTGCCGGACCCACGTGACCGCCGGGTCGCCCGGCTCACCCTGACCGACCTGGCCCGGCGTCAGATCGACGCCTGGCGTGACCTGCGGGCCGCCCTTGTCACGCAGGTGCTCGACGACCTCGACCCGGCCGATCTCAACGCGCTGCAGGCCGCGCTGCCCGCGTTGACCAAGATCGCCGAGCGGCTGCGCACCGACGGTGAACCGACGGCAGCCGCGGACGACACGGCCCGCGCGGCCGGAGGGAGCGCATGACCGGCACCCTCAACGGCGCGGGACCGGCGGTGGAGATCGCGGGGCTCAGCCACCGGTTCGGCGAGCACGTGGCCGTCGATGACCTCGACCTGACCGTCCAGCGCGGCGAATGCTTCGGCCTGCTCGGGCCCAACGGCGCGGGCAAGACGACCACGCTGCGGGTCCTCAACACGCAGTACCCGCCGCAGTCCGGCAGCGTCCGCGTGTTCGGCCTCGACGTACGATCGCGGGCGATGGCGGTGCGCCGCCTGCTGGGGTACGTCCCGCAGCAGCTGTCCATCGAGGGGGCGCTGACCGGGCGCGAGAACGTGACGTGGTTCGCCCGGCTGTTCGACGTGCCGCGTCGCGAGCGCGCCGACCGGGTCGCCGGGGTGCTGGCGACCGTCGACCTGACCGAGGCGGCCGACCGGCTCGCGTCGACCTACTCCGGCGGCATGGTGCGCCGCCTGGAGCTGGCCCAGGCGTTGGTCAACCGGCCCGCGCTGCTCGTGCTGGACGAGCCGACGGTCGGGCTCGACCCGGTGGCCCGCGACTCGATCTGGGACCGGGTGGCCGACATGCAGCGGCGCTACCGGATGACCGTGCTGCTGACCACGCACTACATGCAGGAGGCAGACGCGCTCTGCGACCGGATCGCCCTCATGCACCGCGGCCGGCTGCGCGCCTCCGGTTCACCGGCCGAGCTGAAGGCCGCGCTGGCGCCCGATGCGAGCCTGGAGGACGTGTTCCGCCACCACACGGGCGAGAGCCTGCTGCCCACCGAGAAGGGGGAGAAAGGAGCGCTGCGCGATGTCCGCAGTACCCGCCGCACCGCCCGGCGGATGGGCTGAGCCGCCCTTTGCCCCCGGGCCGCGTGGCGCCGTTCTGCTGCTGTCGCGGATCGGCACCTTCTGCCTGGTCGAGCTGCAGAAGCTGAAACACGACCGCAGCGAGCTCGTCACCCGCGCGATCCAGCCGGTCCTGTGGCTGGTCATCTTCGGCGTGACGTTCAGCCGGATCCACGCGATCCCGACCGGCTCGGTGCCTTATCTCGACTACCTCGCGCCCGGCATCATCGCCCAGTCGGCGCTGTTCGTCGCCATCTTCTACGGCATCCAGATCATCTGGGAGCGCGACGCCGGCATCCTCACCAAGCTGCTCGTCACGCCCACGCCGCGTACCGCGCTGGTGGCCGGCAAGGCGTTCGCGGCCGGGTTGCGTACGATCGCGCAGGCCGTCGTGGTGCTCGTGGTCTCCGCACTGCTCGGCGTCGGGCTCACCTGGAACCCCGCGAAGCTGCTCGGTGTGCTGGTCGTCGTGGTCATGGGCGCGGCCTTCTTCTCCTGCCTGTCGATGACGATCGCCGGCCTGGTGCTGCGCCGCGAACGACTGATGGGTATCGGCCAGGCGATCACCATGCCGCTGTTCTTCGCCTCCAACGCCCTCTACCCGGTCGACGTCATGCCCGAGTGGCTGCGGGTGCTCAGCCACGCCAACCCGCTCACGTACGAAGTGGCCGCGCTGCGCGGGCTCCTCATCGGCCAGCCCACCAACTACTGGCTCGACTTCTCGGCGCTGGGCGTGGCCGCCGTCGCGGGCATCTGCACGGCCGCCGCCCTCCTCAGCCGCCTCGCCCGCTAACGGGCCATTAAGGGCTCAGTGGGCGGCGTCGAGTTTGGCGCGTTGCTCGGGGGTGAGGTCGAGGTCCACGGCGGCGAGGCTTTCGTCGAGCTGGGCCACCGAGGAGGCGCCGACCAGCGGGATCAGCGGGATCTCGCCGCCCAGCAGCCAGGCCAGGACGACCTGGTTGGCGGTGGCGCCGGTCTCCTTGGCGACCTCCCGCAGGGCCGCGAGCCGTACGGGGGTCCCGGCGTGGTCGAGCTCGGCGTCCAGCGGCTTGTCGTCGCGGACGTACGCGCCGGACAGCAGCGGCGTGTAGACGACGAGGGCGAGCTCGGGCTCGGCCCGGAGATAGCTGAGCAGTTCGCCGTTGACCACGCCGAGTTGGCCGTCGGGGGAGCGCCGGCTTGGTACGTCGGTACGCCGCCGCAGGTAGGAGTGGTGGTACTGCAGGACCTCGTAGCCGGGGAGGCCCGCGGCCGCGGCAAGGGCGCGGGCCCGTTCCAGCCGCCACGACCAGTAGTTGCTCGCGCCGAGCAGGCCGACGGCCCCGGCGGCGACCAGCTCGGCGAAGGCTTCGACGGTCTCCTGCTGGGGCACCCTCGAGTCTTCGAGGTGCGCGTAGTAGAGGTCCAGGCGGTCCACGCCGAGCCGTTCCCGGCTCCGCTCCGCGGACTCGCGGATCACCTTCGCGGACAGCCCTTCGATGTCGTCGCTCATACCGACGGTGGGGGCGAGCGGCCGCCCGCCGACCTTGGTGGCGATGACGATCTCGGCTCCGACGCCGCGGCTGCGCCGCCAGCGGCCGAGCAGCGCCTCGCTCTCACCGCCCTGAGTGCCGTTGAACCAGTACGCGTAGTTGTTGGACGTGTCGATGAAGGTGCCCCCGGCCTCTACATACCGGTCGAGGATCGCGAAGGACGTCGCCTCGTCCGTGGCCGTGCCGAACAGCATGGCGCCGAGGCTGAGCACGCTCACCTCGCGACGCGTCGATGGGTTCGTACCGATCGTGCGGTATCTCATGCGGCAGCTGCTTCCTCCGTACGGCCCGTACCTCCGGGCACTGGTGCATATGAAGGGAGAGTCTGCCTCTTGAAGTTCGCTCTAAGTCAACCAGTGGCATGACGCGAAACCCGTCGGCGAAAACTCGGGCGGCACTTTCCGCGAACCAACCGCACCCGGACGGCATCACACCTCATGTACGAAGGGCTGAGCCAAATGGATAGGCAACCGGGTTCCAACCCCGGTCAAATGTAGGTTCGACTCCTACCGGCCCTGCTACCAGGCGGTACGTCACTGAACAAGTGGCCGTACCTCCTCCGCCACGAAGCGTACGAATCCCTCGGGGTCGGGTTCGTCCGCGGTGGGCTGCAGGATCACGGTGTCGGCACCGGCCTCCGCCAGCCCCGCCACGGCCTTGGCGACCGTGTCGGCGTCCACGGCCGTGGCGTACTCCGGGATCGGCGCCTCGTCGCGGCTTCGCAGCTCGGTCCCAATGCGTTCCACCGCGTCCGGCCCGGTCGCCGCGTGCAGGTAGGCGACCACCTCGTGGTGGCCGGCGCGGCCCGCGGCCGTACGGCCCTCGTCGATCAGCGTGCGAGCCCGTCGTACCACGTCGGGGCGGGTGCCGGCGTCGAGGATGGTGCCGTCGGCGACCTCCCCGGCCAGCCGCAGCGTGCGCGGGCCGACCGCGCCGGTGAACACCTTGGTCGCCTGCGGCGGCGGCCAGTCGAGGGCGACGTCGTCGAGCTGCACATACCGGCCGTCCGTTGTGACCCGCTCACTCCGCAGCAGCGCCCGCATCGCCGTCACGTATTCGCGCAGCAGCGTGAGGGGCGAGCCGGCCCGGGCGCCGACCTGCCCCATCCAGTCCTGGACGCCGTGCCCGACCGCCAGCACGACGCGCTCGGGGAACAGCCGGTGCAAGGTGGCGGCCTCCATCGAGGCCAGCGCGACGTTGCGCAGTGGAACCGGAAGCAGGCCGACGCCCACGCGCAGCCGATCGGTCCAGGCCAGCGCCGCGGCCGCGCTGGCGATGCCGCTTTCGAGGAAGCAGTCCTCCCAGAGCCACAGCTGTTCGAGGCCGGCGTCATCGGCCGCGCGCGCCACGCCGCGCAGCCGTTCGGGGGGTAGCTGGGGCCGGAAGACGGCGCCGAGTGCGGTCATAAGATCATTTCTAGCAGCCCCCTCTGTCAGTCTGTCGACAAGTCGTCGATGACCTAGGACGGCCGGGGGAGGTCAGGGCGCGGCGTGGCGGGTCGCCCGGCGGTAGCGATCGGCCAGCTCCCGGAGGCCGCGCACCAGCTCGGGCGGGTCGGTGACCTCGAAGTCGGCGTCCAGCATGCCCAGGTAGACGGCGAGCAGCTGAGGCGTGTCGGATCCGACGTCGACGACACACGTGTGCTCGTCCACCGCCTCCACCTCGACCGTGGGCGGCAGCCGTACGGCGATCACTTCCGCGGGCGCGTGCACGGTCACGCGGGCGCGATACCTCCACATGGCCGAGCCCAGGCCCTTCGACACATACGCCGCCACGTCGCCGCCGGGCGGCTCGCGCGGCGCGAACCGCGGGCCGGTCGGGGTGCGCGGTCGGATCCGGTCGGCGCGGAACGTACGCCAGCCGGCCGAGGCCGAGCAGGCCCGGCTCAAGCCGTTCCAGCAGGCCTGGGCCGACGGCAAGGGCTACATCGTGCTCCAGTCGACCCGTCCGCAGACGCTCGCGTACTCCCTCACCGACTCGCCGGCCGGGCAGCTCGCCTGGATCGCGGAGAAGTTCGCGGCGTGGACCTCCGAAAAGAGCGTGGAGCGCGACGAACTGCTCACCAATGTCAGCATTTACTGGTTCACCGGATCCGGCGCGTCGGCGGCGCAATTCCTGTACGAGGTGGCGCACTCGGGGCTCGACTGGGTGGCGCCATCTGAGGTGCCGCAGGGCTGGGCCGTGTTCAATACCGATCCCATTGTGCGGCGCCTGATGGACCCCCAGCACAAAGTCGTGCATTGGTCGGAGTTCGAGCAGGGCGGCCATTTCCCGGCGCTGGAGACGCCCGATCTTCTCGTCGCCGACGTACGAAAGTTCTTCCGCGACCATCGGCCCTGACACATCGGCCCTGACACATCGGTTTCGCTACGTGTGCGCGCGGCGGACTGGCAGTGCCCAGCCGCGGTCGCGGATCCGGCGCCCGGCCTGAACCGGCGCGTGGAGTCGCCCGTGCCCCGCCTGCCAGGCCGCCACGAGCACGAACGTGACGCTGACCAGCAGCGCCCAGGCGCCGAACTTGGACGGGTGGACGAGCCGCCAGGTCTCCGCCTGGTACGGGTAGCGCCACGCCCCGAAGTAGGTGGCGATGTTCTCGGCCACCCACAGGAAGAAGCCGATGAGGGTGAGCGACAGCGCCAGCGGCATCCGGTAGCGATGCGTGCCGACGGTGAAGTGCACGACGGTGCCCCACGTGGCCGCCACCAGCGCGATGGCCAGCGGAATGCGCAGGTCCACGAACCAGTGCTGGGTGACGAAGTTGACGTAGATCGCCGTCGCGACCAGCGCCGTCGGCACGGGCCGGTAGCCGGCCAGCCGGAGATCGAAGATCCGCCAGGCCCGGCAGACGTAGCTGCCGACGGCCGCATACAGGAACCCGCTGTAGAGCGGCACGCCGCCGACCTTGGTGTACGCGTGCTCCGGGTAGCTCCACGAACCCAGCCGTACCTTGATCAGCTCGAAGAGCAGGCCGATCATGTGGAAGCCGGCGATGACCGCGACCTCCTGGGCCGTCTCCAGCTTCAGCAACCAGGACCCGGCGGCCACGGCGACCGCGTAGATCAGCAGGGCGTCGTAGCGGGGGATCGGCAGCGGCACGACCGACGAGATCGCCAGTCCGGCGAAGAGCGCGACGGCGAACACGCAGCACCGCGCCTCGGCGAGCGCGAAGCGGAACAGCTGAATCGGGAACGACCGCATACCTCATCTGATCGCGGGCGCCACCCGCTTGGTTCCGACGGCTTCGCACGGTCGTGTCGGCGGGGTCGGTTACGCTCCCGGCATGACCGATCTTGCCGACTTCGCCCGGCTGATCTCCGGTGACCACGGCCTGTGCGTCGTGTCGACCCTGCGTACGGACGACACCATTCAGTCCTCGGTGGTCAACGCCGGGGTGCTGCCGCATCCGATCACGCAAACACGCGTGGTCGGCCTGGTGGCCCGCGGCGGCACCCGCAAGCTGGACAATCTGCGGGCCCGTCCGTACCTCAACATCGTGGTCCGGGCCGGCTGGGAGTGGGCGGCGGCCGAGGGGCCGGTGGAGCTGTGCGGGCCCGACGACCCGCTGGCCGGAGTCGACGCGGAGGGGCTGCGGCTGCTGCTGCGCGCCGTGTTCACCGCGGCGGGCGGGACGCACGACGACTGGGACACCTACGACCGCGTGATGGCCGAGGAGCGCCGCACGGTCGTGCTGCTCGCGCCGCAGCGCGTCTACGCCAACCCCTAGCTCCATTACGTACGTACGAGGTGGGTGCGATGCCGCACATCGAGCTGGGCAACGACGCTCCGGGGATTCGGGGGCTGCTGCAGTATCGGCCGGAGACCGGCCGGGTGCTGAGCGAGCTGGCCGAGGTGCTGCTGCGCGGGCCCAACACGTTGTCGAGGGGTGAGCGCGAGCTCATCGCCGCCTACGTCTCCAATCTGAACCAGTGCCGGTTCTGCTCGTCCAGCCACGGCGCCACCGCGGGCGCGCAACTGCCCGGCGGCCCGGCAGTCGTCGCCGACACCTGCGCGGACCTCGACACCGCGCCGATCTCCGACAAGGTGAAGGCGCTGCTGCGGATCGCGGCGGCCGTACGAGAGAGCGGTACGGATGTGACGGCGGCGGACGTCGCGGCGGCCAGGGACGCGGGTGCCTCCGACGTGGAGATCCACGACGCCGTGCTCATCGCCGCCGCCTTCTGCATGTACAACCGGTACGTCGACGGGCTGGCGACCGTACAGCCCGCCGATCCGGCCGCGTACACCCAGTCGGCGCGGCGCATCGTCGAGCACGGTTACCGGCTCCCGCCGCCGCGCGGCTGACCCCCGCCCCCGGCGGTATGAGGCGTACAGAGAAATCCGCCGGAAATGTCAGGGGAACGGCCGCATGGCGGCACGGTGAGACTAATGTGGCCTATTTACCCCGGGAGACCGGAAGCCATCGGAACGGGGGCTGCGCGTGGTTTCGGATCCGCCGGCGTTCCAGGCCTACACCGAGAACGGGCAGATCGTCGGCAACCCCTCGGAGGATGCGATCTTCGAGCTGCTCACCGAGCTCAGCGAGCCGGACAATACCTTTCTCGCCATCGAGCAGCGAGGGCCGGAGGCGTCGCCGTGGCGGGCCGTGGCCACTGTGCTGCCCGGCGGCGGCTTCGAGGTCGAGTATCGCGACGTAAGCGGCGGCGAGCATCGCGTGATCACCGAGACCAGTCCGGATCGGGCCGCATTCGACCTGTCCGTGTGGGTGTCGTCGGTGCTAAGGCGGGACGGATTACGAGCCGCGAACTCCTGGTGGCGAAGGCGGCCAGCCGCGACAGCCGGGTGGTGGTGCCGTCGAGCCAGACCGAGCGCTGCGTGGCCGGCCAGGCGTAGCAGGGCGTGCCGTCGGCGACCAGGTCGGCGACCCCGGGCAGGCCGAGCGAGTCGGCCGCGAAGTGATACAGCTCGGCGAGCCGCGAGCCGATGATCCCGTAGTCGAGGGCCCGGGCCAGCGGTCGCTCGGCCGCGATCAGGTCCTCGAGCTCCCGCCCGTTCAGCGGATAGTGCTGCGGAAAGACCCGTTGCAGGTCGAGGAAGAGGCCGACCGTGCCGCGGCGCGGATCGCCGAGCAGCCGTCCGGCGGGCGCGAAGACGCCGAGGGCGAGCCGAGGCGCGGCGGCGAGGGCGTGCGCGTACATGACCCGCAGCAGCGCGACGTTCATCAAGAATCGCTCGGCCGTCAGCTCGGTGCCGGTCAACGATTCGTGGTCGAGGTAGCCGGCCAGCACACTGCCGTTGTGCGCGCGATACCAGCTGGCCGCCGACGGAGCGCGGAGGAACTCGATCCACAGCTCCACGCTGCGGGCCGACGGTTCCCCGGTGGCGCCATAGGCGAGCAGGTCGGCCTCCACCTTGTCGCGCAGCAGCCGCTCGTTGATCGCACGCCACCACGGGCTCCCCGACTCCGGGTCGATGACACCGCGAATGATCTCCCACCGGAGGAAGCTCAGCTCGGCCCTGCCGTACGGGCGCCGGCCGTCGGCGGCATCCTGGTAGAACGCGGCGGCAAGGCGGTATCGGTCAACGGCGCTATCGCGTACCGCACCGATTTTCTCGGCCACCAACGACAATGCCGGTCCCTGTTGCGTCACGGGCCCCATCCCGACGACAGTCCGGCCCTGCGACGCTGTGCGCGGCCCAGGGACCATTGCGCTGACACCGAGATCGTAACGGGCGGATAGGAGGGAATTGTCTGACTTGTCTGTCAAGGCGAGGCACCGGAGGATGACCGCATGGCCATGGTGCACGAGCAGCGGCAGAACGCCCAGCAGGGCTCCTGGGACGACTTTCTCGCCGTGCTCTCCGGGCGGCCGCTGTGGAAGTTGCTGGTCAAAGGGCTGCGTGTCTTCCTGCCCGAATATCAGGTGACCACCTCGTCGGTGCTCGTGGCCGATAACTCGTCGGTGACGGGTTTTCCGGTGTTTCTCAGCGGCGATACGGGCTTTGGTCTGCGGCTGCGCCAGCGCGCCGCGCATCTACAGCCGGCCCGCGAGATCTACATCCGGGGGCGCGAGGTCCGCTCGATCGGCATCGTCGTCAACGGGTCGGCGAGCGCGATCGGCACCCGGATCGTCGACCCGCCAGGGCTGATCCGGTACGGCCGGAAGCTGACCTTCGAGACACTTTTCGATACCGCCGAGGCCCGTTCGGTGATATCGGCGGTACGGGCGGCCAAGGCGGTGGAGAACATCGTCTTCCTCGATCCGGTGGCCGGGATCGGCCTTTGCGGCGAGGTCGACCCGATCACTCGGGTGCCCGCGTGCCCACTTTTCGTACGTATCGGAGATCGCACGACGGGAGCGGTGCGGATCTACACCTCGGGCGGCTGGGCGGCCCAGGCGGTCAGGTCCCGGACCTGATGGCCGGGTAGCCGGCGCATCCACACCGCCGCCGCCAAAGAGTCCTCGAACAGCCGGTGGCGCTCGAAGTCGATCACTTGGGCGTGGCTGAGCACCGCGCACAGCAGTTCCTCGCGGGTACGCAGCACGGCCAGCGGCCCGATCTGCGCGGTGGCGCCTGTGCTCTCTCCGAAAGTCCGCAGCATGGCCTGCAGCGCGAGCGCGTCCGCCGTCCGCCGCCGTCCCGTCGCGGCCACGTCGTCGCGGCCGATCGAGACGAGTAGGGCGGCGAAGTCGCCGACGAGCTCCTCGGGGCTCTTGCCGGCCAAGAAGTAGCGCAGCTGACCGGCATCGCCGTCCATGGTCTTGAACCGGATGTTCAGGTTGTTGGCGCGTACGCAGTGCTCGTACATCTCGACCAAGACGTCCTCGAGCTGCGGGTCGCGCGACGACAGCCGGCCGCCGACCGATACACCCGGCGCCCGCTGCCCGGTGAGCGACGTGGCGACCGCCTGATCGAGCTCGTCGGAGGTGTAGCCGAGCAGGTCGGAGACGACGTCCTCCACGTCCTCCAGCGTCGTGGTGAGGTCGCGCTGCAGCTCCTGCATCTGATCGCCGTTGCGCTCCAGCGCCGCGATGCGGGTCAGCGCCGCCTCGACGTTGTCCTCGGTCACGACGGCGTCGGGCCGCGGCATGGCGTCCACCGAAGCCTCCATGTCCGACAGCTTCCGGCGCAGCGCGGCCAGGGTGATCTTCTGTTTCTCCAGGTCCTGCAGCCGCTCGGCCTGGGTTCTGAGGTACGCCTCCGCCTGCTGCAACAGGTTCCTGAGCTGCTCGATCTGCCCGGTGTTCTGCCGCATCCGGGTCTCCATGGCCGGCAGGACGTCGCGCTGCACCTTGAACAGCTCGGCCTTGAGCTGCTCGCCCACCCCCACCAGCACGCCGCTTTGGCGGTCGACCTGCTCCCTCAGTTCCTCGATCCGGTTGAGGAACGCGTCGGTCTGGTCCTTGCTCCGCTTTCCGGCATACAGCTCCAGTGCCCCCACGATGAGACACAGCACAACAAGGAGGATGGTCACTTCTCTCCTCGTAATCCGGGTCGCAGCGGGGTCGACGACGACGGGCACTGGGCCAGGCATTGGCTGAGCGTGACGATAACGTACGATCCACTGCCGTCCAGCGTGAACTATGTACGAAGTGAGACAAGTGAAGATTTTTCACTACACGGTTCTGATATTTGCGAATATGTCGGTCTTGCCGGGCTAGC
>DATBKU010000112.1:0-5167 GCA_036555725.1 Streptosporangiaceae bacterium
TGGTGTACCCCAGGTAGGTGGACAGTGCGCCGAGGATGCCGCCGAGCAGCGCGGCGAGGATCTGCTGACCGCCGGGGTTCAGGCTGTCCTTGCCGATCGTGATGTCCAGGACGATGGCGACCATGCAAGTGCCGAAGGTCAGCGCGAGCACCAGAGCGACCGCGCCCTGCCAGTCCAGTGGGCTCACTGCGCGAACGAACTACAGCGCAGATAGGCCAGCGACACCCCGGACGCGGCGTCCGCGTACCCCTGCAGCCGCAGCCGGCGCGAATACCCCGACGGCGGGCTCCCGATCTGCCCGAGCTGCATCACCTCCCCGAACGTGGACCCGGCCGTGCCGGACACCTCGATGTCGGGCCACACGTTGACCGGGTCGGGTTTGGTCCACCCGTCGCTGGCGCGCACGTCAACGGTGACCCAGCGGAACCGGACCGACGACCCGTCGACGGGCAGCCCCTGCACGGTGAAGTTCGCCTGAGCCTGGAAACTGCTGGGCCCCCAGAACCAGGACTGGTTGCCGTCGTCGTCCATGGTGAGCGTGCGCCAGCTGGTGGTGAGCTGCTGCGCCTTCTTGCACACCGTGGTTCGGAAGGTGCCCATGTCGTCCTCCGGGGGTGGTGTGGGCGGTGCGTCGCCGCCGGTGATGACTGCGGCAACCTGCTGCAACGCGGCGTGGTCGTTGGAGTACTCGCGCAGGATCGACAGATGGACGTGCCAGAGCCCTAAAGGTGGGAGTCATCCGAGGTCACCGCGTACTGCCCCTGATAGTCCCACCCGATCACCTCCACCCCGTCTGTCGAGCCGTAGAACTCGCGGACTGCTTTCTTCATCCGCGTGTCGTTCTTCGCGTTCAGCAGCCGTTGACTGACGGTGTACTGGTCCGACGCCTTCGACCACGAGATATCCAGCGCGCAGGCCGCCTCACCGTCACCCTTCTTGTCCTGCGACAGCTGCACCGAATAGTCACTGGGTGGGACGACGTCCCGGCACCTGTGATAGCCGGTCAACCGTAAGTATGCGCAGAATCCCCAACGATCCCTGCGTTCTGCGCGGACGGGATACCCGCCTTCACGGTGTTGAACAACGCGGTGATCGCGGCTGGCGCGTACTCACTCATCGGCCTCACCCCCTTCCCTGTCGCTTACACTTGTGGCATGGGAAACCGGCGTCCGTACGGTTCCGACTTCGATCGGGTATGGACGCGCGTCGGTGCGGCAGGCGGCAAGCGGACCTGCGCCGAATGCTCGCGGATGCGCAACCGTAAGCACTAGATCCGTCATCGTTGACTGTCGCCGGGCTGTTCGAGCCGGGCGGCGTCGCCGGTGTCGCGGCGGACCGGGTCCGGTTCGGGTTCGGGTTGCACGGGTTCTTCCTCGACCGGTTGCACCGGCCAGCCGTCCGGGTCGCTCATGACGCTGCTCCGTCCTGAATGTCGGTGATCGGCTGCCCGCACGGGCCGCAGATCACGGTGCTGGTGGTGCCGGCCGGTTGCCCGGTGTCCGGGTCGTAGACGGTCAGGTCGAGTTGCAGCGGCACCCCGTTGTTGTCGCAGCCCTCGGTGTGGCAGGTGACGGTGCTCATGCTCAGGCCCCGATCGCGATGTACCAGCAGGTTTGTGTGCTGGTGTTGGACCGCATCGCGTTCATGGTGAAGCCGCTGGCGGTGCCGGCGGACGGCCAGGCGAACGCGGACCCGGCGGCGGGTGGGCCGGTGCTGATGCCGGCGACGATGAACGGTGCGGCGGTGAACGACCCGGCCGGGAAGGTGACCGCGGCCGAGGCGGCGGTGTTCGCGGTCGCGATCGGCACGGCGACGCTGCCCCACACGATTCTCATGCCGGTCGGAACAGGCACCCACGCCCCGGACACGAACACCCACAGGGTTTTGGTGTCCTCGGTGAACGACATCGCGCCGGGCTGCGGTGCGGGGAACTGGTTGTCACGGTCCGCGGCGGAGGCGAACGCCTGTACTGAGTGGTCCCACAGCGGGTTGCCCCAGCCGGCCGACACGATGGTCTGGCCGGGGGCGACCTGGATTCGTCCGGTCGGCATTTAGATGTACCCCCACTGGTCGATGTCCCATTTCGCGGTGTCCCACGCGCCGGACGCCCACGCGGACATGTCCAGCAGGGCGATCACGCCGGTGATCTCACGCCGGTTGATCTGCACGTCGGAGAACGCGGACGGCGCGACCTGCCACGCCGAGACACCGTCGGTGATGGTGAGGCGGTGGTCGAAGTCCAGGCCGAGCAGCAGTTGCGCGGCGCGCGGGTCGACCCGGGAGTTGAGCTCGACCGACTGGGGCGCGTCGCGGGGCCAGGCGGACCCGGCGAGGACGGCGTCGGCGATCACGCCGGACCAGTCGTCGTCCCAGTGGATCAGGTCGGTGCGCTGGTAGGTGTGCGGCAGGAACCGCGCCACCGACTCGTCGTCGGTACGGGTGATGGTGACCGGGGTGTCGGTCTCGTCGCGGGCCTGCCGGGATATCGACACGATGTTGCGGGTGACGGTCGGCTGCCCGCCTTCCATGTCGACCATCTGGATCTGCGAGCTGTCGGCGGGGCAGACCGCGATGGTCGCGTCGACCGCGACCATGGACTTGATCCGGCCGAGCGGGCGGTAGCAGACGTAGCCGTCGCGGCGGATCCACAGCAGGGCGAGGTCGGTGTCGGCGACTTGCAGCAGCATGGTCCACGCGTTGTCGGCGAGCGTGGTGGCCTGCACGGCGACGCCGCCGGCGGTGATGTCGCGCAGCGTGGCTGACCACAGCGCGGTGTCCAGGATGCGGGTGACCCGCTGCGAGGCGGTTTCCTGCGCGCCTTGCGGGTTTTGTTCGAGCCCGTCGAACGCGGACAGGATGCGGGTGCCGTCGGTGGCGGCGAGCGCGGCGTAGGAGCGGGCCGGGTCGGTCTGCGGGTTCCAGTTGTATCCCTCGTCGTCGACGGCGCCGACGAACGCGAACTGCCAGCCCGACGCGTCCAGATCCTCCTCGTCGTCGGCGATGCCGGCCAGGGCGGCCATCCCGGTGGCGGGGCGCCACCGGATCCGCACCGGCAGTCCCGGGCCCGCCAGCCCGGCGTAGGGGCCGTGCCACGGGTCCCAGGCGGGGCCGAGCAGCCGCAGCGAGCAGGTTGCGGCCGCCCAGTGCGTCACCACCCCGTCGGTCTGGTCCGTGCCGGACGTGGTGGACAGCGACTCGTCGACCACGTCGCAGGTGAAGTCCACCCAATCCCCGAGGCTGGTGTCCGACTGCCCCCACACGTTGGTGCCCCACACCGCGGAGTCCCACACGCCCTCCAGCGCGGAACGGCCGACGCCGAGCTCGACCGCGATCTCGACCGTGCCGTCGGCGACCAGGGTGCTCACGCGGATCGCCACCCTGCGCCGGCGGCCCGCTCGTAGGCCTGGATCGCCTTGACGATGACCCGGCCGGTTTCGGCGGGGTTCGCGGTGGGCGGGACCTGGAAGTTGTACACGTTGCCGCCGCCGCGGCCGAGCTCGTCGCGGATCACCGCGCGGAGCATCGGCTCCGGCGCGACGAACTCCGCCGAGCGGCCCTCGCCGACGACGGCGGCGGTGGCGCGGGTGACGTAGGCGCCGGACGCGAGCAGCGGCAGGTTCGGCGTGCTGATCGTCACGGACGGGAACTTGGTGTGCGGCGGGAACGGCAGCTTGAACCCGCCGATCGTGAAACTGAGGTTGTTCCAGGCTCGGATGACTGCGTTGATCGGTTTCTTCAGTGCGGCGCCGAGCGTGGAGAACCCGGACGCGATCCTGTCGATCACGTTGGTCTTGATCCACGTCCAGGCCGCTTTGAACGGTGCGGTAATCGCCCCTTCCACCTTCGACATGGCGTTCCTGATCGCCGACCACAGCCCGGCGAACGCGCCGCCGATCTTGTCGATCACGTTGGTCTTGACCCACGACCAGGCGGCGGAGAACGGTGCCTTGATGATCGCGGCCAGGGTGGCCAGCGCGGCCCGCACCTTCCCCGGGATCGACTGAACCCAGCCGATGATGCCGGGCACGAGAGTGTGCGCCACCCAGTCCCAGGCGGCGCGGAACGGCGCCTTGATCGCCTCTGCGACACCGGTGAGCGCGGAGGTGACCTTCCCGGGGATCGACTTGACCCAGCCCACGATGCCGGGGACGAGGCTGTTAGCGACCCAGTTCCACGCGGCCAGGAACGGCGCCTTGATGATGTTGAACAGTCCGGACAGGGCGGATTTGATCCAGCCGGGGATCTTCCGGATCCAGCCGATCATGGTGGCGCCCGCGTCGACGACCCATTTGAACGCGGCCATCACGCCCCGCGCGACGGTCTGCACCACGGCCAGCACCAGCCGGAATTGCAGCATCCAGAACGCGAACAGCAGTTTCAACCCGGCCCACAGCACCTTGGCGACGGCGACGATCCCGCCGAACGCGGTCTGCACGATCTTGCGGAACGTCGCGGACTTCTTGTAGGCGATAACCAGGGCCACGCCGAGCGCAACCACGGCGGCGATGATCAGCACGATCGGGTTGGCCGCCATCACCGCGTTGAAAATCGCCTGAGCCAGCGACCAGGCCTTGATCGCGAGCACGACCGTGCCGATCACCCCGGCCAGGATCCCGAACAGGGTCTGGTGTTTCTCGATGAACCCCATCACCTTCTCAAACGCGGGCAGCACGTCCTGCAGCAGCACGTCCGCGAGCTTGGTGATGATCGGCATCAGCGACGCGATCAGCCCTTGCGACACGTCCTCGAAGGACCGTTGCGCGCGGGCCATTTTCCCGGGCAGGGTGTCCCCGGCCGCTTTCGCCGAGTTGCCGAACTCCTTACGCAGCTCGGCCATGATGACTTTTTGCGCGCCCACCCTGTTCCCGGCCTTGTCCATGGCCGCGATCTGTTTTTTCTGCGCGTCGGTGAACGTCACCCCGATCTTCGTCAGCTTCGACACGCCCTTGGCCGGGTCGTTCAATGCCTTACCAAGCTGCACCGCGTATTTCGACGCGTCACCACCCATCTTCGCGGCCATGTCCGCGGTCATCTTGGTGGCCTGGTTGAAAATGTCGTTGTTCTTCCCGGCCTCGTTCCGGACCCCGGTGAACGTCAACAGCAGTTTCTCCGACGCGACGATCGAGTCGTCGGTCTGCCCGGAGTAGTTCTGGATCGACGAGGCGAG
>DATBKU010000113.1:0-27517 GCA_036555725.1 Streptosporangiaceae bacterium
AGAGGTGATCACCACCAACGCACCCGCGCCGCGCCGGCCGCAGTCCTCGGCCACCTGCACCACCGCCGCCGCCGGCACCGCGATCACCGCCAGATCGGGCAGCTTGGGCAGCTCCGCCACCGACGGATAGCACGCCACTCCGGCAACCTCGCTCGCGTGCGGGTTCACCGCGTACAGCGTCCCCGTGAAGCCATAGGTGGCCGCGTTGCGCAAGATCGCGTGACCGACGGAGTCCTCCTGCCGACCGGCCCCGACGATCGCGACCACCGCGGGCCGTAGCAGGCGATGCAGACTCTCCACACTCGCCCGCCGCTCGCGCTCCCCTACCGTCTCCAGATAGCGCTCATCGGCGATCAGCGGAATGCGCAACTCGATCACCCCGTTGACCAGCCGACGCTGCACCGGAAGGCCCGCGTCGGCCAGCAACCGGAGCATGGCATGGTTATCGGCCAAGGTGTCGGCATGGAACTCGCGGATGCCGCGGTGACGGGCCAGCGTCCCGAGGTGCTCCAGCAGCAGCGTCCCGACGCCCCGGTGGTGCATATAGTCGGCCACCACCATCGCGATCTCGGCCGCACTCTCCTCGGCGAGCCGCTCATACCCGGCGCACCCGATCACCGTTCCGTGCAGCAACGCCAACAGCGCGGCGTGGCCCGGGTCGGCCAGCCGACAGATCTTGTCCGCCACACGCCCGGCGACCTTCAGGTTGATCGAGAAGAACCGCGAATACAGGCTCTCCGGCGACAACGACGCGTGCAGCCGCTCGACGGCATCCCGATCCTCGCTCCGCGCCTCGCGGATCTCGATCATGGTGCCGTCGATCAGCAGCGCGAACGACGACGATGGGCGATCTCCGATTCTTGCCGAACGGTCCCCCGTCCGGTCCCTTGCGGCACTCATGCGACCCTCCCTCGGCGACTACCTCCAGCGCACCAGGCGGGCGACAGTACGAGCAGGGAACAAAGGGCACCGGGCTGATAGGACGTTCGGCCTACCAGCGGCGAAGACGACCATCCCGCCCATGGCGTTTACGGGATGAGAGCCTGGACGACCGGGGCAGCGAGTTCAGCCAGGTTGGCTACGACAAGCGCGTTCAGGCCAAGCCGCGGTCGACGTAGGTGCCGTCGACCGCGAGGATCACCTGCCACCAGGTCGCCGACGCCGATCAGCCAACGCTCCTGGGGCTGTCCGCCCGGCGCTGTTACTGCGCCGCCGGGTCGCTGCTTCCGGGCCGGCTTGCGGGCCTGAGGGCGGGCCTATGGTGGGACGCGCATCGTTGCGCGTTCTCACGGCTCCGGCGGAGTCGGTGCGTTGCCTGGTGTCCGACGAGCGCTGGGACTGGCGTTGACGTCGGTCAAAAGACCAGGACTTCGTCGGCGTCGAGCGTCCAGTCGGCCAACTCCTCCATGGTCGAACGGGTCGCAGCGTCGATCAGTATGTCCTCACTAATGCCGCGCGCGTCCAGGCACGTGCCGCAGCACCCGACCTTCCCACCGTGGCGGACGAACGAGGTGAGCATTCGGTCCACGTGGTAGAAGCCGTTAGGCACCCTCTGCCCGGCCAGCGCGCACGAGACGCCGTCCCCGAGCAGGAACACTCGGACGTCCGCCTCGTCCCGCGTGGCCAGCACACCGGCCAGCCGCAATGCGTTATACGACCGCTCACTGCCGTATGCAGAATCGTTGATGACGACGAGCACATTCATCGTGGCCTCCCACCATAGGCTGGGCTCACCTTGGAGAATCGCCGACATCCACTCGGCTCGGGAGAGTCAAACGTCGCCGCCGCTACGGCCGTACGGCTCTAATCGCCGCCCCCGAAAACTGGTCGTACGGAGCCTGCCCTTGACGCCACCACGGCGGCCGCCGGGTCGACTGTGTGGATGTGGCCCGGCGTAGTCTCGCCAACGACCGAAGGGTGGGCCATTGGCCCCGGGCGGCCCGGGAGTTTCGTCCCTTCTCAGCGCTGTGGCGCGGTGTGACGCTACAGGTATGGCCTTCAACCTCAGGCACGTGAAAACCGCGGCCCGACGGAAGTCGACGGGTGTGACAGGTCGAGGGCAACTGGGCGTGGCCGCTCGCATTCGCCGACCGCGCCTGCTGTTGTGTGGCCAGACCGGTTGTGGTGGCGGTGCTGCCGCTCACGGCCGGCCCGCCGTACCCGATGGATTGCTGCTGTGCGGCCACCACTACGGGCTCGCCCGCGCCGGTCTCGCCGCCGTCGGCGCGGCCGTGTACGACGAGGCGGGCGGGCGGCTCACCACGGCAAACGGCGAACAGGATCCCGTTCCGACCGGCGCCGGGCGCCGGACCTGACCTTGGAGGCGATTGGCGACGATCGCTCCGCAGAAAGATCACGAGCGTCGTGTCCTGAACGCTCTGGAGGGAGGAATGATGCAGGCGAAGGTGGGCGACACACTAGTCGTCAAAGGTCATCACCTCGGCGACAAGGACCGCGAAGCGGTCATCATCGAGGTGCGCGGCGCGAACGGTGCGCCACCGTACCTTGTACGCTGGCACGACGACCACGAAAGCGTCTTCTACCCATCCTCCGACACCGTCATCGAGCACGTCAGCCGACCCGGAACAACCGAAACCCCGGCACCCGGCCGCACTGCGCACTGACCCGGCGTCGCCGCGACCATCGACACCAAGCGCAATCCCCAGACGCTGTTAATCTTCAGGCGCTGGGGATTGCGCTTCATGCCGCGAAAGGTCGGCTCTGATACGGCGGCACGGTCATGGCAGCCGCTCGGGGTGTGGCATGGATTCGGCGATGCGCAGCAAGTCACGGGCATGCTGGATGTCCCCATGGTCGCGCTGTTTTGTCGCCTCGTCGTCCAAGCCCGTGATCAGAGTGCGGACGGCCTCCGCCAGAGTGACCACCTGAAGCTCCAACCAGCGTGTGCGTCGCTCCAGATCCGATAGCGAACGCCAGCTGTCACGATCGATCCGCTCGTCCATAATCCGCTCGTCCATAACCAGCTCCTCGAACTACGGCCTGTCCCACACGCGCGTCACCCGGGTAGGCGGGGTGGCCTCCTTTGCCTTCAGCGTCGAGGAGCGCACTACCGGCGAGTAGGGCCATTGGTCGCTCCAGGCTTTAGTCTCATCCGGACGGGTCGGGCACCAAGCGGAAGCACCTCCGGCGGCCTGCACGCCCCGCCGAACGTGCGTAGCCCCGCGCCCCCATCGTCCGGGTTGGTCCGCCCCCCGTCGAACGGCGAGTCACCGGCAATCAATCCAGGCATCGCCGTGAATAGGTCATTCGTCCGCAAAGGGTGGGACTTCCGGCGCCTGTTTCGGACGACCGGGAGAGAGATGCTGGTATTAGCCCGTTGGGTTATTTGGCCCTGCGGACCCAGGGAGTTCTAGAAGGACTGGGTTCGGCGGCGAAGACGATCGATGCTGGCCTGGTTCTTCGCCGAGGGGAGTACGGCGATGTATGTCTTCGGGATCGCGGTGTTGCTGGGGCTGGCCGTGGTCGCAGTGGCCCTGATCATCGAGCGGTTCGCGCGGTTCGGCGCGATGGCGACGGAGCTGTGGGCTTTGCTGCTGGTAGCGCTCGGTGTCGGCACGGCGTGGCTGGCCGACTTCAGCCTGTTCACCGCGTGGCAGATTCCGGTGCGGGAGGACTGGATCGGGATCATTCTGACCGGCATTGCGTTGGCGGGAATCGCCCAGGTCTGGTACGTCACAGGCAGCCTGGTCAAGGTGATGCAGCGCAAGTTCCTTGACGAGGCAGAGTCCATGGAGAAGGAGAAGGGTCTGCGGCGCGTTGCCTGAGGGCCGCCGCAAGGGGGCCCCGACCATCGAGACCCCCGAACAGGATGCCCGCGAACAGAGGGGTTGTATGCCAGACGTGCGCGGGCAAGGCGCATCGGCAGTGGTTCACGGGCGGCCTGACCTCGAGGGCGAGGCCAGGCCGCTCGACGAGTCTGCCGTCTGATGGCGGGCCTTTGCTAACACGCGGCACGGTGGGTTCTGTTCAGCTGAGACCGGCTGCGGCGACGGAGCAGGGGGAAATGGATGTCGTGTCGGATGCGCTGGTGACCGATCTGTACGAGGTGACGATGGCGCTGTCCTACATGCGGGAGGACATGACCGGCCTGGCCACCTTCAGCCTGTTCGCCCGCAGACTCCCGGCGAATCGAGGCTTCCTCGTCGCCGCCGGGCTCGAGTCGTGCCTGGATTACCTCGCCGGTCTCCACGTTGACGATGGCGACATCGAAGCCCTCGTGGATCTCCTCGGCCTGGATCGGCGCGACATCGAGCCGCTGCGTGGGCTGCGCTTCACCGGCGATGTATGGGCGATCCCAGAGGGTCGGATCGTCCTGGCCGGGGAACCGCTGGTCGAGGTCTGCGCGCCGCTGCCGGAGGCGCAGCTGGTGGAGACGTTCTTGCTGAACCAGGTGACCCATCAGACGTCCGTCGCCTCCAAGGCGGTCCGGTGTGTGCTGGCCGCCGCCGGCAAGCCGGTGGTGGACTTCTTCTCGCTGCGACGCACTCACGGAGTGGAGGCGGGTATGCAGGCGGCCCGTCTCAGCGCGCTCGCCGGGTTCACCGCCACCAGCAACGTCGCCGCCGCCGCGACCTATCATCTGACGGCCACCGGCACCATGGCCCACTCCTACATCGAGGCGTTCGACAGTGAGGAAACGGCCTTCCGGGCGTTCGCCGCCAGTACCCCCGGCCCGGTGACGCTGCTGGTCGACACATACCACACCTTGGAGGGTGTACGGACCGCCGCCCGGGTGCTGAAGACGATCCGGCGGCCGGACATGGCGATCCGGCTCGACAGCGGCGAGCTGGGCAGCCTGGCGGCATCCGCGCGGCGGATACTCGACGCCGCCGGGCTGCGCGATGTCCGGATCATCGCCGGCGGCGGGCTGGACGAGTACGTCATCGATCACCTCGTCCGGGTCGGGGCGCCCATCGACGTGTTCGCGGTCGGCACCAAAATGGGCCTATCCGCCGACGCCCCGTATCTCGACACGGCCTACAAGTTGGTCGACTACGACGGCCGCCCGGTGATGAAGCTGTCGGCGGGAAAAGCCACCACGCCCGGCGCCAAACAGGTGTTCCGCCGCCCGCGTTTCAACGACCGCCTCGGCACCCGCGACGAGCCCCCACCACCCGACGGTGAGCCCCTGCTCGTGCCTGTAATGAAGAACGGTCACCGCATCGGGCCGGCCGACCTCCTCGACAATGCCCGGCACCGGCTCCAGGCTGACTTGGCGGCCCTCCCCTACACCGCACGCCGCATTCGCCACCCACACCCGCCACTGGCCTGCCGCAGCAAACCGTTGTTCGAGGCCGATGATGCGCCGCAGTTAGACAAATGGTTGGACACATGCTGGTCTTCGGGCGCGGGCCATGTGGCCATCTCCGGTATCGGCGGCGATGCCGTGGAGGCGCCGGCCCAGGTCGGTCAGGGCCTGTTCGACGGCGGCCGTCATCGGCGTCATTGCGGCTGGGTACTTGACCGTCCACTGCTCGGCGCGTCCCTTGCCGGCCAGCGTGGTCCCATCACCTGGAGACAGCACGGCCCACGCGCGGACGGCATCGTCCTCATCGCTGATGTAGATGTGCACGGTCCACTTCGTTGTGCCGCCCATGCGGAACCTCCGGCATTTCGCGTTCGTGAGCCGATCATGTGATGGCGAGCGAGGCGGCGTCAGGGGCCACTGGTCCCGCCGTACGAGGCCAAAGGTCGGCTCGGGAGACCACGACAGACATCGGCGCTACGAGCGTTTCCGACACCCTTCCTGGACCCATGCCTGACCAGTGCGACACACGTCGCCGGCTGAGGGACTTTCGTCCCTTCTTCTGACTTCCTGTCCGGTGGAGTGTTGGAATCGGGAAGACCGTGAGCGATATGACAAGGACCCGGCGGATCGTGGTCGGCGTGAAGGCGTCCAGCGCCTCGTTGGAGGCGCTGCGATGGGCCGCCGACGAGGCGCGCCTGATCCACAGCGAACTGAGCGTGGTGCACGCATGGCTCCAGCCCGAGACGTTCCGCCCTGCGCCGTACGCTCCGGCGAGTGGCCGCCTGTCGCCGGAGCAGGCGCATGAGCGCGCCGCTGAGGAGCTGACATTGGCAGTGTGGGAGGTATTCGGACCGGCCCCGCAGATCAAGCTGCGTGAGGTGCTCAAGTGTGGGCCGCCGGCCCGGGTACTGCTTGATGAGGCGGCGGACGCAGACCTGCTCGTTTTGGGCGGACACCGGTCCGACACTCCGCTACGGCACACCGTCGGCGCGGTCACCGCGGCGTGCTTGCGGCGCGCGCCGTGCCCGGTCGTCGTTGTCTCACCACCCTGCACACCGAGCCCATCAGAAACACGATCTTGATCTTCACAACCTTCACGGCATTTCCCTTTAGATCCGGGGCTAGACGTCGAGGGTCGCGGCGCAGGACCATCCCCGCGGCGTTTTGGTGAAGGCGAGCTCGTGCAGCGAGGTCGCCTTCGGCACGGCGCCGGTTTGGGTGAGGGCGGCGGTGTCGGCCATGGCGAGGCGGAGGACGAGCCCAGATGGGACGCGCCGTACCCGTACGTCGAGTGGGATCTCGTGCCGTACATCCATCTGGTAGATGACCTCGTCCAGTGCGGCGGCGAGTTCGTCTTCCGCGGTTCCGGCGACGATGAAGACGTCGCGGACGGTGGTCGGCGTGCCGGGCGGCGCCGCGGTGAAGCTTTCAACCATGGCGAGGATGGCGTGGGCGAGACAGTCTTCTCTGTTCGGCGCCCAGGCCTCAATGCGGATGTCGGCGGTGTGCGGGGTCGAACGATGCCCGCTGATCGCCCTCTCACCTGCCATGGCGGTCATCCTTTGTGCATGAATCAGCCTTTGACGACGCCGAGCGGGACGAGCCGGGCGACCTTGCGGCACAGGCCGGCGCCTTCGCTGGCGTCAACGACGGCGTCGACGTCCTTGTAGGCGGTGGGGGTTTCCTCGGCCAGCCCGCGCCAAGAGGAGCCGCGCACGGCGATCCCGGCGGCCTCCAGCCGGTCGCGGAGCTGCCGGCCGCTGGTGTGCCGGGCGGCGGCGTGCCGGCTCTGTACGCGTCCGGCGCCGTGGCAGGTGGAGTGGAACGCGTCCCCATCGGGCACGCCGGCCAGGACGTAGGAGGCGGTGCCCATGGTGCCCGGGATCAGCACCGGTTGCCCAACGGGGGCGAGGTCTGCCGGCAGGTCCGGGTGGCCGGGAGGCAGCGCGCGAGTGGCGCCCTTGCGGTGCACGCACAGCCGCCTCCGCCGTCCGCCGACCAGGTGGGTTTCGATCTTGGCGAGGTTGTGAGAGATGTCATAGCCTGGGGTCGGGCAACCACTTCCTCGAGGTGCAGGTCGTGCAGACCTGCCGACCTGCCCTAGGCCGCGCTCCACCGCCCGCGCACTTACCTGGTGGCGGCCACCGACGTGGACGCCGGCGGGGTGGTCTCGCCGGGCGGCGATGCCGGATCTGCATTGGGGTTATGGATTCCCGATCGGCGGGGTCGACTCGGCCGAGGGGCGCGGGTACCTGGCCGCGATGGCCGCGGCGGCGAAGACGATTCCCGGCACGGCCATACCGCCGACCCGGTCGATCCGCGCCGGCCTGCTTGCCGGTCGCGGCTAGGCCTTGCCGGCGAGGAAGTCGACACAGCTGTCGACGGTGGCCAACTCGGGGTAATCGTCCTCGTCGATGCGCACCCCGCTCCGCTTGCTGACGAGCTCCACGAAGTTGAGGAAGTCGAGGGAGTCGAGCTCCACGCTGTCGCGAAACTCGGCGTCGCCCTTGACCATGTCGATGTCGATTTCGGGCGCAACCTGGTGGAGTGCGTCGATGATGATGTCGCGAGCCTGGTCGGGAGTCATCACAGGTCCTCAGGTTCTTGGAGAAGTCGGCTGATCATGTCTAGGAAGCGGCCACCGGTGTACCCGTCGGTGGCCCGGTGGTCGGCCGAGACGGTGACGGTCACCACAGGGCGTACGCCGAGTAGGCCGCCCACCGCCCAGGGCCGCTCGACCACCTTGCCGAAACCGACCAGCGCCACCTGCGGCGGGAAGATGACACCGGTCACCGATTCGATCCCCTGGTCACCGAGGTTGGTGACGGTGATTGTGGCGTCGGTCAGCTCGCTACCGCGCAGCCGTCCGGCCCGGGCCCGGCCCACAAGATCGCGCATCCGCGCCATGAGCTCGGACAGTTCTAGGTCGGCCGCGTCATGCAGCGCCGGTGTTACGAGGCCGCCGCCGCGCAGCGAGATCGCGATGCCGAGATGTACGGCGGGGCCGGGCACGAATCCGTCGTCGACCCAGAAGCCGTTCAGCTCGGGGACGTCGCGCGCGGCCAGTGCTGTCGCCTTGAGCAGTAGCGCCGCCGGGACCAGGCGGCCGCTGACGGGCAGCTGCCGGTTAAGCGCGTGCAGCCAGGTCATGGCCGGGGCCATGTCGATCGTGGTGCTCAGGTAGTAGTGCGGGATCTCCCGCTTGGACCTTGCCATGAGCCGCCCGATCGCCCGCCGCATCGCCGCCTGCCGGTCTGTAGCCCGTTCCCCGCGGGCTGCCGTCGGCGGCGCGGCGGACTCACTGGGAACAGCCGCACTCGGTTCGGTGGGCTCCGCGGAGGGCACCGCCCTAGGCGACGCGGCCGGTTCCGGGCGGACGGCCGCCCCGGGCGCGGCAGTTGCCTGCACGGTGTGGCGTACGTCCTCGGCTCGGATCGTGCCATGCGCGCCGGTGCCAGCGACATCGCGCAGGTCCACGCCGAGCTCGGCGGCGAGTCGGCGGGCCAGCGGAGACACGCGCGGCCGGGTGCCCCGGCGCGCCGCCTCCTCGACGTCGGCTCGGGTGATCGCCTTTGCCCGCCCCGTGCCCCGCACCGACGCCAGGTCGACGCCCATCTCCTCGGCGAGATGACGAACCAGTGGCGACGATACGCGGGGCAGCGGGGCGGGGGGCGGCGGAGCCATGACAACGGCTGCCCCTGGAGGGGACGGCTCCGCCGCCCGGGACGCCGCAGGCGACTCAGGGAGATGGGTCACCTCCGGCGGGCTTTCGACAAACGCACCGACGGGCGCGATGACGGCCAATGGCCCACCCACGGGCACGACCTGGCCGGGCTCGGCGAGCAGGGTCTCGATCACACCGTTGGCGAAGCACTCCACCTCGATGGCGGCCTTGGCGGTCTCGACGACCGCGACGATGTCGCCGCGGTGCACCTGGTCGCCGGGTTTGACCAGCCACTCCTGCACCTTGCCCTCGTCCATGTCGGCGCCGAGGGACGGCATCGTGAACTCAGGCATCGGAATCGACCGCCCTGCACGCGGCGGCCACGATGTCCGCCGGCTGCGGAAGGGCCGCCTCCTCCAGGTGCTTGGCGTACGGGGTGGGCACCTCGGCCCCGCACACCCGCTCGACGGGGGCGTCCAGGTCGTAAAACGCCTGCTCGGTGATCCGGGCGCTCACCTCAGCGGAGATGCCGCCCGAGCGCCAGGCCTCGTCTACGACCACAGCTCGATGGGTGCGGCGGACCGATCCCGTGATCGTCTCGTCGTCCAGCGGGCGCAGCGTGCGCAGGTCGATCACCTCGGCCTCGACGCCGGCCTCGCTCAGCTGCTCGGCAGCGGCCAGGGTCTTGTGCAGCATGCCGCCGTACGCGAGGAGCGTCACGTCCCTCCCCGGACGGCGCACCGCGGCGTGGTCGATGTCGACCGGGCCTGTGCTATCGAGCTCGCCCGACAGGTTGTACAGCGACCCATGCTCGAAGATCAGCACCGGGTCTGGGTCCTCGAGCGCGGGCCACAACATGCCGCGGGCGTCCTCCAGGGTGGCCGGAGCGAGGATGCGCAGGCCGGGAATGTGCGCGTACCAGCCCTCGAGGCTGTGCGAGTGCTGCGCGGCGAGTTGCCGACCGGCGCCGGTCGTCATCCGAATGACCAGAGGCACGTTGAACTGCCCGCCGGACATGTGCAGGATCGTCGCCGCGTTGTTGAGAATCTGGTCGAGCGCCAGCAGGCTGAAGTTGACCGTCATGATCTCGACGATCGGCCGCATCCCGGCCAGCGCGGCGCCGATGCCCGCGCCGACGAACGCCGACTCCGACAGCGGTGTGTCCCGGATCCGGTCCGGACCGAACTCCTCAAGCAGCCCGAGGCTGACGGCGAAACAGCCGCCGTAGCGGCCGACGTCCTCGCCCATGAGGAACACGCGGTCGTCGCGGCGCATCGCGTCACGGATCGCCTCCCGCACAGCCTCGCGGTAGCTGATCTGCTCGCCTTTCACCGCCGTCGTCATGATGACATCGCCCCCGTAGGCGCCTTCGTGGGCGGCGCCGAGTAGACGAACCTGGTGAGGTCTTCGACCGGCTCCCACGCACCTGCGTCGGCGGCCTCGATGGCCCGGTCGATCTCGTCGGCGATCTGTTTGTCCATCGCGGCAAGTGCGTCGTCGGTCAGTTGACCTTCGGCGCGCATCCGGGCGGCGAGGGCGTCGATGGGATCGTGGGCCTTCCACCGCTCGATCTCGGCCTTGTCGCGATAGCGGTCCGGGTCGTACATGGAGTGCGCCCGGTAACGGTAGGTGCGCAGCTCCAGGAAGTGCGGCCCACCGCCCCACCGGACGGCCTCCGCGGCGCGGGCCGCGGCCTGCTCGACCGCGAGGACGTCCATGCCGTCCACTGCCCACGAGGCGAGCCCGTACGAGGACGCGCGCAGCGCGATGTCTGTCTCGGCCTGGGCCCGGTTCAACGCGGTGCCCATCGCGTAGAGGTTGTTCTCGCAGACGAACAACAACGGCAAGTTCCACAGGGCGGCCAGGTTGAGGCACTCATGGAACTCCCCCTCGGCCACCGCACCGTCGCCGAAGAAGCAGGCGGTGACCCGGTTCTCGCCGCGCATCCGGTCGGCGAGGGCCAGCCCTACCGCCAGCGGCAGCCCCCCGCCCACGATCGCGTTGCCGCCATAGAACCGCAGCCCAGCGTCGAACAGGTGCATCGAGCCGCCCCGGCCCCGGCTGCATCCCGTGACCCGGCCGTACATCTCGGCCATGATCGACTCTTCGGACATGCCGCGCGCCAGCGCGTGGCCATGCTCGCGGTAGGTCGTGACCACAGCGTCGTCCGGGGTCAGCGCCCGCATAACGCCGACGGCGACCGCCTCTTCACCGATGTAGAGGTGCATGAAGCCGCGGATCTTGGCGGCGCTATAGAGCTCGACACACCGCTCCTCGAACCGGCGGATGCGTCGCATCTCCCGGAGCAGATCGGCCCGGTGCTTGGCGGCCTCGTGACCGGGGGCCGTCGGCGCGGCGTTATCCGTGGAATGGCTCCGATTCGTCCGGGCCACGCTGGTACGGCTCTGGCTCGTACGCTTCCGTGTGGTACGGGTCCCGCGCTTCTCGGTCATGACGCGTCCTCCAAGGTGGACACATCGCCTTCCGGCAGACCCAGCTCGCGCGCCTTCAACAGCCGGCGCATGACCTTTCCGCTGCGGGTATGCGGCAGGTGCTGGTCGAAGACGATCTCTTTGGGTGCGAGGACGGCCAGCCGGCGGCGACCAAAGCCGATCAGGCCGAGCCGGAGTTCCTCGGTGGGTTCGAAGCCGGGTTTGAGGGTCACAAACGCCTTGACGATCTCCCCGGCCACAGGATCGGGCTTGCCGATCACACCGGCCTCGGCGACCGCCTCGTGTTCCATCAACACGCTCTCGACCTCGAATGGGCCGATGAGGTGCCCGGCAGACTTGATCACATCATCGGCGCGCGCGACGAACCAGTAGTAGCCGTCCTCGTCGCGGCGGGCCACATCCCCGGTGAGGTACCAGCCGCCCGCGAACGCCTTGGCATACCGCGCCTCGTCGTGCAGGTAGCCGCGGAACATCGACGGCCAGCCGGGCCGCAGCGCGAGCTCCCCCTGGGCATCCGGTTTGTCGAGAACGTGCACCTCACCGGCCGTTAGCAAGGCCCGGCCGTCTGGACCCTGCTCCAGCAGCGTGACCTCGACACCCGGCATCGGGCGGCCCATCGAGCCGGGCCGCACATCCATTGCCGCGTAGTTGCTGATCATGATGGCGCCAGTCTCGGTCTGCCACCAGTTGTCATGGATCGGTTTGCCGAACGCCTCCATGCCCCACGTGACCACCTCGGGGTTGAGCGGCTCCCCCACGCTGGCAATGAACCGCAGCGCGCTCAGGTCATGGCCACGGGCCGCCTCGAAGCCGTACCGCATGAGCATCCGCAGCGCGGTCGGCGCGGTGTACCAGACCGTGACGCGCTGCTCCTCCAGCACCCTGTACCACCGCCTGGCATCGAAGTCGGCCGCGTCGACGAGGAGGGTGGCGCCGTGGGTGAGCGGCGCGATGATGCCGTACGACGTGCCGGTGACCCAGCCGGGGTCGGCCGTGCACCAAAAGACGTCCCCCGCCCGCAGGTCGAGCGCGTACGCGGAGGTGGCATGGTGCGCGACGACCGCCTCGTGTACGTGCACCGCGCCCTTTGGCTTACCGGTCGTGCCGCTGGTGAAATGCACCAACGCCATGTCCCGCGGATCGGTCCGCGGGATCTCGAACACCGGGTCGGCGGCGACCATCGCCTCATGGAAGGAGATCGTGCCCGGCGGTGCCTCCCCACCCACGATGAGCACATGCTCCAAGCTGGGCAGCGATTCTCGGATCGGCGCCACCTTGCGGGCATACAGCTCCGGGCTGGTCACCAGCACCTTGCCATCACCGAGCCGTAGCCGCTCCCGGACCGGCTCCGGGCCGAAGGCCGGGAACAGCGGCGAGAAGACGCTCGTGTTCTTGAGCGTGCCGAGCGCCGTCACATACAGCTCGGGCACCCGGCCGAGCAGTGAGAACACCCGATCCTCGCGGCCCACCCCAAGGAAGCGCAGCAGGTTCGCGAACCTACTGGTCTCACCGCGCAATTGGCCATAGGTCAGCTCGGTGACGTCCCCACGTCGCGACAGGCAGCGCAACGCGACGACATCACGCTCCGCACCCGCGGCGTGCCGGTCGACCGCTTCATGCGCGATGTTGAGCCCCCGGCCGCCCGGCAGCCCGTCCAGCCGAGCGCGCGCCTTCTCCCAGGAGAAGGACCGGCATGTTGCGTCATAGTCGAGCAAGATCGGCGGCACGCCGGCATACCCGGCCTTGCGGATAGGTTCCCAGCGCATACGCTCACCCCCGCGGGCAGGATCTACTTTCTGTTTAGCGCCGCACGGGCCATTCGTTGCAGAGCCGAAGGTCCCGTCACCTTCGCCACTCGGCCCCCCTTATGGGGTGAGTGGGTGAAACTCCCGCGCTGAATAGGGCAAGGTCGTCTGGGACCGTCTGCCCTGGCCGAGCGACACGATGAAATCCGAGTGAGATGAATGGCGGAAGCCCGACGGACACAGCACATCGCTTGGTTATCGGACTCCGCCGACCACAGTTTTCACGAGATTTCGGATGGAATAATCCGCACGCACAGCGCTGACGAACTCACGTACCGAGGAATGCGGCGGAGACAATCACGGTGAAGCGCACTGCAGCCCTTCCCCGCGCGTGTCCCTGGTGGCTACGCGCGAGGGTACGGGGCAGGGTGAGTGTCGTCGATTCGGTAGGTGAGGTCATCGTCGACGCCGACGACTCCATCGACCGCACCGGTCAGTGCGACCGCGATGGGAATGAGGCTTTTGAGCTCCAGCTGTCCGCGCAGGGTGACCACGCCGTCGTGAACCGCGACGTGGACCCTGGACCGGTCCTCCGCCAGGGCTCGCACAATTACGTCATGGACAACTTCGTCGCGGATTTCCTCATCTGGTTGGAGGAACACCCCGAGCAGGTCGCCACGGCTGACGATGCCGACCAACGTGCCATCGGAATCGACTACAGGCAGCCGATTGATCTTATGCCGGGACAGCAAGCGGGCCGCCTCTACCACCGGCGTCTCCGGCGAAACAGTCACGGCGGGTGCGCTCATGATCTGCCAAGCGGTAACGCCCCCTGCCCTGGCGTGTGGGTTACGCCGTAGCCTGCGATGGAGGAATCCGACCGGCGTCCCCTGCACCCCTTTGTCTTCCTGCTTGCGCAGCAGATCCGTCTCGGACACCACGCCGACCAGGCGATCCTCGGCGTCGACTACCGGCGCGCCACCCACCCCGTGATCGGCGAGGGTACGCACCACCTCCTTGAATGGCATGTTGTCCGTTACGGTCACAACCTTGATGGTCATGACATCGGCCACCTTGCGTCGCCTCATCACCCGACCCCTTGCACTCGTCTTACCTTTGACGGTAGACGCGATGATGGTGACCAAAGCAGAGTGGTTCGTCCCCCCGACGAGGACATTGGTCCCATGGCGGTGGGTGCCGGGTCTCCGGCCATCCCAGAGGCCAGTGGGCCGGTCATCGATCTATCACTTGCCAGGCAGGTCGGCGCAGCGGCCCGCCAATCGTAGGCAATGACTCCCGACCTGGCTGGAGGGATGTCAGGTGTGGTCAGCCGGGCACGGGCGACGTCGGGTGAGCCGCCGTGAAATGACGGGTGAACCAGTCGCGGGCCAGTTCCGCCACGATGTCCAGTGCTCCCGGCTCCTCGAACAGGTGGGTGGCGCCGGGGACCATGGCCAGGCTGTTCTCACACCTCAGATGCTGCTGAGCCTCCCGGTTGAGGCCGAGGACCGTACGGTCGCGGCTGCCCACAATGAGCAGCGTGGGCGCTCGCACGGTCGTTAGCCACCCGCCGGCGAGGTCGGGCCGCCCGCCGCGTGACACGATCGCCGCGATGGGCCCGTCCCCAACGGCCGCGGCCCACAATGCCGCGGCGGCGCCGGTGCTGGCACCGAAGTAGCCGATCGGCAGGTCGCCGACAGCGGGCTGTCGGCGCAGCCAAATGGTGATATCGGCGAGCCGCTCGGCAAGCAGCTGAATGTTGAACACGAAGGCACGGTGGGTCTCTTCGCCGGCGGTGAGCAGATCGACCAGCAGCGTGCCCAGGCCGACCTGGTTGAGAGCGCCGGCGACCAAGCGGTTCCGGGAGCTGTGGCGGCTGCTGCCGCTGCCATGGGCGAACACCACCACGCCGGTGGCCTGTCCCGGAATCGTGAGGTGTCCGGGCAGCCGGATCCGGCCGGCCTGCACGGTGACTTCCTGATCGAAGGACGACCGGCCCGCCGCGGCGCCGGCATCGGTGCCCGCAGGTGGTGGGTCGGCGGCCTTGGCCACCAGCTCGGCGACCTCCTCCTCACGGATCTGGGCGAAATCGGCGTACCACTCACCGATGGCGAAGAACGAATCGGGGGTCTGCAGACATACCAGTTCGTCGACGTCGTGGCGCAGCGACGCGACGGTCGCGGGATGGGCTACAGGTACCGCGAGCACCACTCGCCGTGCGCCCAACGCCCTCACCACCTCGCAGGCGGCGCGTGCCGTAGAGCCGGTGGCGAGCCCGTCATCCACCACCACCGCGGTACGGCCCGCGAGTGGCACCGATGGCCGGTCGCCTCGAAGGGTCTGTGACAGGCGGTCGAGTTCGGCGCGTTCGGCGGCTTCCACTGTCACGATCTGCTCTGCGGTGAGGGAGGCGAGGCGCACCACTTGGTCGTTGACGACCCGTATCCCGCCCTCGCCGATTGCTCCGAAACCCAACTCCGGCTGGAACGGCACCCCGAGCTTGCGGACCACGATCACATCCAGTCGAGCCTTCAACTCCTGGGCTACCTCGAAGGCAACCGGCACCCCGCCACGCGGCAGACCGACCACGACGACATCCTCACCACGCAGGTGCCGCAACCGCTGGGCGAGATGGCGCCCGGCATCTACACGATCGCTGAATAGCATCTTGCGCCTCCCTGGGAAAGAGAGGGTGAAACTGACCTCACCTTCAACACGACTGCGCGAGAACCCGGCGCGTAAGGGGCAAAGGTCCCCTGACTCAGGCCGTCTCGTGCGCTGGCCAGCGCCGAACGCACCCGCCAACGGACACACGGCTCCGCTCCGGTGGATCCACCGTCCCGGCGCCAGAGGCCTTAGCCTCGGAGGCGTCCGATACGCCAGGACCGACGAATGTAACGACAAGAGCGTCACCAGGGTGATTGGCATGCGGCAACCCGACCAAGCCCGCGCCTCGGCCAGCTGGAAGCGGCGCAATGCCACGAACGCACGCAACGGCCGCAACAAGCGGACACAGACCAACGGCGACATCTGGATCCGACTGGTCGTGATTCCCCCGCAGCCTCGCCCTTGACGGGCGGCTCATGGGCGTTTTGCGCATGGCAGGCGAAGGGTGAGCTCGCCGTCAGGCCGCAGGTCGATGCTGGTTCCGAACTGGCGGCTGACGCGATCCAGTGTCGCCCGCAACCATCCGGAGGCGTACCGCAGCCGCATCCGGCTGGCCCGCAGGGGTGTCATCTGCAGACCTGCCAGCGTCCCGGTCCCGGGCTCGACGGAGACGAAATACAGCAGCCGCAGATCGTCGCGATACTCCTCATAGCCGGTGATGCTTCGTAGTCGTCGATGAGGTCGCCGCAGCCGTACAAGATGAGCTTGCCACGGTAGATCTCGATGGGGCGGGGATGGTGGGAGGAGTGCCCGTGCACCACGTCGACGCCGGCGTCGACAAACGTGCGCGAAACGGACCTGCTCGTCGCCCACGTGGTAGCTCCAGTTGGAACCCCCAGTGCAGGGAGGCCACCGTGATGTCGCCGGGCCGCTTTACCTTACGAAGTCGGCCGGCGATCTCGGCGCCGGCGACGCTGGACAGGCCGGCGAGGTAGGCGACACCGGCCCGGTCGTCGGTGGCGGCCCAGTCCGCCGGGATGCCGCTGAAGAGCGTCCCGGCCGCGACGATCAGCACCCGCCCCGCCGCCGACCGACACAGTCGCAGGTCGCCGCGCCTGGCCGCGGTCTGTCCCGCACCGACCGCCAGGACGTTGGCGCCCGCCAGGGCATCGAGGGTGTCGATCAACCCGGTCCGGCCGAGGTCCAGCACGTGGTTGTTGGCGAGCGCGCACACGTGCGGTCGCGCCGCGAGCAGACAGGGCAAGTGAGTATCGCCGACATCAACTGGGTTGCCTTCTACTCAGTGATCGTGGGAGCGGTACTCACCGCGTTGTTCACCTACCTTGTCGCCACCGTAGGACGCCCGACCGGCCGACGGCCGAACGCGACGCCCAGGCACAGGACGCCGTGCCTCGCGAGGTCTCACGGGATACGCCGACCGACCACCGTTCGGCGGCATGACGGCGCAGATCACCTCCGACCTGCGGAATGATGTCCGGAGTCGTGCCGCGCCTTGTGCATGCCGGTCAACCGCGACCGGTCCACAGCGGGGCGATCCGGCTCCACTCAGCGTCCCAGTCCGCAAAGCGGCGGCGCTCGAAGCGGCGACGAACCAGCGCGTAACCGAACGCGAGCGGCAGACCGACGGCGGCCAGTCCTCCCGCACCGGCGAAGCCGGTGGTCCCGATTGTCAGCGTCCGGGTCTGCGGCGCCCCAGTGATCGCTCCGGACTTGTCGACCCATACCTGCAGGTGACCCCCAACCGGCTTAGCCGTGATGACAGTGCCGCTGCGCACGGACCCGTCTGCCGCTCGCCATTGGATCCGCCCGCGGTAGCCGATCGACGTGGAGGACGGCTGGAGGTACTCCACGACGGTGGCCTCCACCTGCTGCCGGGTGGAATGTTGCCGCTCGGTCCGCACCCCGGAGTCGTACACGCGCTGAACGACGTGCAATGTAACGATCGGGCCGAGCACCAGGAAGACGAGGAACAGGCCGAGAGCGATGGCGGACTGCGCACGGTCCACCGGCCGGCGCAGCTCGCTCCGATAGAGACCGAGCCGCCGGATCGCCCAGCGCACCCGAACACACCTCGAGTTCGGGAAGCTGATCGGCCCTACGCTCATGGGGCCACCTGTTTCCCTCTCACCATCACGGCGACCGCCGCCGGCCGGCGCAGCCTGTGTGTCGCCGGGCAGCCTCACCGCCGCTCCGACATTGGCAGGTTAGGCGCAGTGAAATCGGGACAGGCAGGTACGAACGTCCTCGCCATCAGCGCCGTTCGACGGTACGTAACCAGTGGGGTGTCGCAACGCAGGACACCACATCGGCGGGCATCCCAAGGCGGACCGCGTCCCCTAGTGCGCGGCGATGTGGCACCGGTCGAAGACCGGCAGCGCGAGGGCGATCACGGCGCCGGCCGCGATCGGCAGCCACACGGTTCCCATAGACAGCCCGGAGCCGAACGACCCGCCATCACCTGGCGAAGGACCGGCCGCCGTCCCGCGCGCGGCGGCCCGGTCAGGTCGTCGCCGGAACGGTGAGCCGGTCGATCACTTCCACGACGCCATCGGTCGCGGCAGCGACCCGTACGGCCGCAGGTATCAGCCGTTGCTCGGCCACGCGGCCGGTCAACGTCACGACGCCCTTATCGACCTCCACCGCGACGGTTTCCGCGTCCCCTCCGAGGAGATGTCCGACGACCTCCTCGCAGATTTCGGCCCGGATTTCATCGTCGCCGCGCGTGAACACCTTCAGCAGGTCGCGGCGACTGACAATGCCCAGCAGATAGCCGTGCTCGTCCACGACGGGCAGCCGCTTCACCCCGTGCCGATGCATAACTCGCGCCGCCTCCGCGACACTCGCGTCCGGCCCGACGGTGATCGGCGGGGCCGACATCAGCTCGCCCGCCGTCAGTGCGTGGGCCCGCACCCGTGACCGGCCGCCGCGACCGATACGCGCGAGCCAGCCCCAGCCGTCATCCTCATGTTCGGCCGTAACGAGCAGATCCGCCTCCGAGACAACTCCGATCACCCGGTGCCCATCGCCGACCACTGGCAGAGCGCTGAAGCCACGTTCCGTCATCATCTGCGCGATGTCCTTGAAGGTGGCGGCCTCGTACGCGCTCACCACCGCCGTCGTCATCACGTCCCCTACGGTGCGCCGTCTCATGGCATCCGACCTCCTCGGCAAGCGATCAGGAGTGGACGGGTCGACCCCTGCGATGCGCACGGCCACCCATCCGCTCCGCCTGCCATCTGGCCAAGCGGGCCAGATTCTCCGTACGCTTCCACGATCGTCGCGCCGGTCACGATTCCGCAGAGGCCTACGTCCCCCCAGTTGGCGACCTCTGGCATGCTCGCGTGCGTGCCGGTTCGCGCGGCAAGGGCACGGCGCCCCCGCCATCCCGCTGCCCACCTGGCTGGCTCAACCCTCGGCCGCTGACATTCCGCGGTTAAGGGCGTCGATGATGTAGGGGCGCAGCTCGGCGGCCGCGACGATCCGGTCCACCGAGCCGACGGCGAGGGCACGCTGGATGCTGTGCACACCGTCGAAGTCCGCGGCCACCTCGCGCAGCTTCTCGGCCCGTACCGTCTCGTAGAACTCGTGCAGCTCTGTGCGGCGCTTGAGCACGGCCGCGCTCTCGATTCGCGATGCCACCCGCGGGTCCCGTTCGGTGCGTGCCTTGACCTCGCGGACGAATACCACGGCGGCAGCCGGGGCGCCGCCGATCACCGAGGCGTATGAGCCTTCCACGGCGGCGATTTCGAGCCGCGGGTTGAGCCGCTTGGAGAAGACCACGAAGGCGCCACCGTGGTAACGCGAGATGACCACGAACACGATCGGCCCGGCGAAGTTGGTTACCGCCCGGCCGATCTCGGCGCCGTATTCCAGCTGCCAGCGGTACATCGACTCCGGTGAGCCGTCGAAGCCGGAGAGGTTGGCCAGCACGACCACCGGGCGATTGCCGCTCGCCGCGTTGATCGCGCGGGCGACCTTGCGAGACGACTGCGGGAACAACGTGCCCGAGGTCCACGCCGGCGGACCGTCGGCGGGCACGAATCCGCGTCGAGCCAGTGGCCGTGACTCCAGGCCGAGCAGGCAGATCGGGATGCCGCCGATGTGTGTGTCCCAGACAACGGCGGTCTCCGCGTCGCGCCAGCGCCCCCAGCGTTCCAGCGGCTCTGCGTCGATGTCGGCGACCGCGCGCATCACCGACCGGATGTCGAACGGTCGCTTGCGCTCGGGGTTGTGTTCAGTGGAAAAGATCTCCCCCACCTGGGTGAAGTCGCCATCCTGCAGGACTGTGTGCGGGGCCGTACGAATGTCGCGATCGGCCGGGTCGTCGCTCGGACGGCGGCGCGGGAAGCGTTCGCCGGGGACGACGTAGGTGTGCTCATAGTGGCGCAGCAGGATCTCGCAGGCGTCCACGAGGGAGCGGGCGGCGTACTGGGCCTGGCCGTTGGGCCCCATGATCCGCTCGAAGCCGCCGATCCCGGTGTTGTCTTCGGCCGAGACCCCGCCGGAGAAGTCCAGCGCCTGCTTGCCGGTCAGCACCATCGCGCTGCCGGGGATCATCACGAGGATGCCACAGGTGTGCATGAGCATCGTCGCCTCGGCGTTCCAGTACGGCTGGGCTCCGACGTTGATGCCCGTGACAACGATGTTGATCTCACCGCCGGCCTGCGTGAACTCGATGATGCGGCGCAACACGGCGCCGATCCAGTCCATGTTCTCCGTGCCGCTGTCCATGGCGATCCGGGCGCCCGACGACAGCGCGAACCACTCGACCGGAACCCGCATGCGTTCGGCCAGGTCAAGCGCGGCGATGATGCGCCGGCACTCCCCCTCGGCCAGCGAGCCGAGACTGCGTGTCGGGTCACCGAGGATCGCCACCCTGGTCATGCCCTCGGGCACCTTCGCGGTCTGGTTGGTCAGGAGTCCCACGACGAGGTTCGCGGAGTTGCCGCCGTGCGGCCGCTCGACCGGCACGAGCCTTCCGTCCTCGAGGTCGTGCTCGACGAACCGGCCCGACGGGAAGGCGCTCGGCGTTCCCTCCGGGGGCGCGATCATCCGGATGATCTCGTACGGATACGGTGCGCCGAACCGCTCGGCCCGCAACAGCCTGCGCTGGTACTCCGTGAGCGACCGGATTGGCGAGTCGCCGACCGGCAACTCGCGAACGGTGACCTGATCCTCGTCCACCCCTTCGAGATGGAGCACCGCCTCCCGGGGCCCGCCCGGGGCGGGGATGGACACCCGCAGCACTACCTTCTCCAGCCCCGCCCCCATGGCGAGTGAGGCGAACGGCCGGGCGAGGTCGCGCCACTGTTCCTTCGGCACGTCGAACGGCGGCCGGACGTAGAGCATGATGCGGTTGAGCTGGGGGCGCGGGCCTGCCGGGAGCTGCGACATGACCTCGCGCATCGCGGCCAGCGACTGCAGGCCCATTCGCTCCAGGCGCGGCAGGGACACGATCCGGCCGGTGGCGTCCCGTACCGGCGTCAGGTCGCGCACCTCGGCGATCGCGAACAGCCGTACGTCGGCCGGGTTATCGTAAGCCACGCCGCGGAACAGGTAGACGTCCTCGACCGAACGAAGTCGCTCCAGGTCGAAGTTAGACAGCCGCCACAGCTCCGCCCGTTCGGCGATCATCGGGTGCAGGTTGCGGAAAAGCGACTCCTCGGCGAAGCCCCCCTCGTCGGACTGACGGTAGGTGAAGAGCAGGGTGCGGTGGTGCTCGGCGCCGCTCCCGTGCCGACTCGTCACCGTCACGTTCAGGCGCCGCAGCGGCCGGCCGAACCGGCAGCCGGCGAGCAGCGCTTCGAGCTCGGTGGCCATCGCGTCGGCGTCAGGCCGTTCCCCGGGTCGCCACGTGACCAGGTCAACGGTGACCCGGCGGTCTGGCTCGACATCGGCCTGATGGCGTGCGACGGCGGCGGCGACGCGTGCCGCATCGGCCAAGGGCGTATAGGCGACCACCAGGTGGCACGGCGTGCTGTCCACATCCCCGCTCTCATGCCCGCTCTCGTCCCAGTCGGCCGTGCCCAGGAGCAGCCCGGCCGAGTGGACGAAGCCGATCGAGGTCAGCTCGCGGGTGCGGTAGAAGCGCCGGATGTAGACCTCGAGGACCGCCTTGCGCGCTTCGGCGCCGCCCAGCGCCCAGCGCCGCAGCAGCGGCCCCCGCATGGGCTGCGGGCACCACACGAGCCGGTTGATGAGTTCGTCGCGATCGGATCCGCCGGGATGGGTCGACAGCGCGTCCAGGTGGCCTTCCATCTCGGCGTAGACCTCGGCCAGCGCCCGCTCATGCAGGGGCTCGTCGAAGTACCAGAAGCGCACGTCTCTGGCCGAATCCGCGATCACCCGATGGCGGCTCTGAGTGGCGGTGGCCAGCCGGTCGAGCAGCGGCCGCAGCCCCGGTCCCGGCTCCTGCGCCGAGATCAGCCGGGCCCGCTGCCGCATCATCCGCTCAAGTACGGTCGTGACGGCCGGGACCAGTTCGTCGGCCCGGCGGAACGAGCGGAACATCCAGACCACCGCATCCTCCAGCCGCGTGGTGCGGTCGAGGCCGTCGACTCCGTACCGGGCCAGCACCTTCTCCAGCCGGGTCGCGAAGGCCGGCGGAATGCCCGCGCGTTCGGGATCCAGCCACTGCAGGTACGACAGCAGGTACTCTTGCGCGCTGGCCGGCTCGGGTTCGTCGGCCGCGGGCTCGGGCTGTGGCCGGTACAGCCCGCTCACGTCAGCGAATAGGTCGAGCAGCTCCTCTTCGGCGGCCAGTAGCTCCGGGTCGTCCGGCTCGACGGTCGCTTCCAGCCGACGCTGATCGATCATGATCTGCCGAGCCGCCACCGGGTCGAGGTCGAAGCCGAGCAGGTAGCTGCGCAGCGCCGCGTAGACGGGGCGGACTTCGCCGCGGGCGCCATCGTCGTCGTGTATCGCGAGTGGCGTGAAGTCGAGGCCCGCTGTCTCGTCCCCTGTCATGGCGTCGGAGGTCGCATCCCGCAGGCGCAGCAGCGGCTCCCCCTCGGCGACCTGGGTGCCCGCCGCGACGTCGACGCTCGTCACCTGCCCCCCGAAGGGGGCGGTGAGCGTCGATTCCATCTTCATGCTCTCCAGCACGACGACCGGATCGCCCTCATCGACCTGGTCGCCGACCGCGACCTTGATCGCGACGACGAAGGCCGGGAATGCGGCGCGGACGAGCCCGCCGTCCTCGCGGTACACGCGGTGGGTGGTCTCGCCGATGTCGATGAGGAACGACGAACCCTGTGCCACTACCGCGACCCGATGGGCGGTTTGACTGCCCGGATCGCCGCACACGATGCGCCTGTCGTAGTCGCCCTGCCGGTAGACGTGCGCCTCGACCACCGTATTCTTCCCGCCACTCTGCTCTGCGGGCTCACTCCCCGTGTCACCGGTGTCGATCCGGTAGGTGTCCGGGCCGGTGCGGAAGACCGCGACGCGGTACGCCCTGCCCCGGTAGCGCAGCCGGACCCGATGGCCTATCTCCTCCGGCAGGTCGGGCCGGCCGCGTCCGGCCGCCGCGTGAAACGCCGCCGCGGCCGCGGCGTGGTCGGCGTCGTAGGCTTCGATGGCGGCCTGTAGCACGGCGATCGGGTTGGCCGGCGCAACATGCTCACCGTCGGCGACCAGCCGGTCGAGCCACCGGTTGTCGATGTGTCCTTCCCGTACCTCGCGCCGTCCCAGCAGGGCCAGCAAGAAGGATCGGTTGGTGGTTCCGCCGTCAATGACGATCACGGTGGAGGCGAGCGCCCGGCGCAGCCGGGCAAGCGCCTCCCGCCGGTCGCGTCCCCACGCCACGACCTTGGCGATCATCGAGTCGAACTCCGGGGACACCAGATCGCCCTCGATCACCCCGGTGTCGACGCGGATACCGGGTCCGGCGGGCGGACGCCACCGTACGATCCGGCCCGGAGCGGGCGTGAAGCCCTGCTCGGGGTCTTCGGCGCACAGCCGCGCTTCCACGGCGTGCCCACGGATCGCAGGCGGGTCGCCCTCGAGCCAGCCGCCTCTGGCGACGTGCAGCTGCAGCTTGACGAGGTCGATCCCCGAGGTCTCCTCGGTGACCGGGTGCTCGACCTGGAGCCGGGTGTTGACCTCCATGAAGTGGAACCGGCCGGTCTCGGGGTCGACGAGAAACTCCACGGTCCCCGCGTTGCGATAGCCCGCGGCCGCCGCGATGCGCACCGCGGCCGCTTTAAGGCTGTCCTCGGCCGTGGCGTCGAGGATCGTGGAGGCGGACTCCTCGATCACCTTCTGGTTGCGCCGCTGGATCGTGCAGTCGCGGATCCCCGCCGCCCAGGTGTTGCCATGGGCGTCCGCGATGACCTGCACCTCGACGTGCCGGGCCCGCGAGACCAGCTGCTCCATGAAGACGGCGGGGTCGCCGAAGGCGAGGTCGGCCTCGGCGCGTGCGGCGGACAACGCTCCAGGCAGATCGCCGCGATCGCATACCACCCTGATGCCGCGGCCGCCGCCGCCCGCCGACGCCTTCAACACGATGGGATAGCCGAGCCGGTCGGCGTATTCGGCGGCGTCCTGCACGTCGACGACAGGCCCGCCGCTCCACGGTACGACGGGCACGCCGACCTTCTCCGCGAGCAGTTTGGCGGCCATCTTGTCGCCGAGCAGGCGGATCGTGTCGCTGGCCGGGCCGACGAAGACGATCCCGGCCTCCTCGCAGCGCTCCGCGAAGGAGGCGTGCTCGGCGACGAAGCCCCACCCGACCCAGGCCGCGTCGGCGCGCACGTCGCGCAGCGCGGCCAGGACCCGCGCCTCGTCCAGGTAGGTGGACTTCCGATGCCCGTCGACGGGATCGACGTACGTGGCCGGGCCGATCGAGACCGCCTCGTCGGCCATCCGTACGAACCAGGCGTCGGCGTCGAGCGTGGTGTGCACGACGATCGTGGTGATCGGCGGCACCACGCCGTCGCGGTTGAGCTCCGCCACGGCCTCGAGCGCCCTGATCGCAGGCTCACCCCGGTTGACGATCGCCAGGCGTCGGAGCGGCTTGGGTGGACCTTCGGTACGAAGGTGGCGCGGTGCCATCATGGCTCCTCATGCCATCGGGGCGAGCTTCGCCTTGATGTCGTCGGAAAGCCCGCCGGGAACGGGTATCCCCCGATAGCCATCGACGCGGACGAGCACATCGCCCTTGGCGTCCACCACCCCACAGTCGGAGCGGCCGTCGTGCTCCGCGACGGTCGCGTAGATCGGGCCGTGCGGCGTCGCGGCGTGCGGCAGGACCGTAACGCGATCGACGTGGTGCGGCAGAGCGAGCCGGCCGTACCTGGCCGCCTCCTCGAGACCGGCCGTCTGGAAGCACAGCTCGACCAGCCGTGGCTCCAGGACGGCCGGCGGCTCGGTCCGCTCGCGGTCCGCCGGCAGGTCGTCGGCCATCCGAGCGGCTGCCGCTCCTTGGGCGTCGGCGGCACCGTAGCCGCCATCGGGACGCCACGCGGCCGAGACGACCTGGTAGGCGGGCCCGTGGAAGTAGAACGCGTAGACGTCCTCCCGTGGGACGGTCGCGGCGACCTCCCGTACCGGGTCCGCATGTTCCCGTTTCGGCGGCGTATGCCCCAGCCGCACCGACCCGGTGAAGTGGGTGGTGCGCTGCGGCTCGGCGGCGCCGGGCAGCAGCCGTTCGGCTTCCAGCGTGCAGTCCGCGACCAGCGCGGCCCGGTCTGAGCTGAGGTCCGGCCGGATCTGCGCTCGTACGGTCAGCGTGCGCGGCTCGTCCCGGTAGAACTTGACCGGTGCCAGGAACTCGACGTTCTCAACGCTCGCGACCGCCCATCCCGGCGCCAGCAGCCTGGCGACCTCGGCGAACGCCTCGATGCCCATCACGCCTGGTAGTACGGCGGTGCCGTCGATGCGGTGGTCGTTGAGGAACGGCTGCCGCTTCGGGTCGAGCGTGGTCTGTACGACCAGTCCGGTATGCAGGCCGGCGGTGACTACAGTGCCGGTCATCGGGCCGGCGACGGGCATCGTCGCCGGGTCGATGCCGCCCGTTTCGTCGCGCTCCTCGCCGAGGACGCCGAGCTTCCCGGCGACCAGGACCTCACCGCCGGACGACCCGTCCGTCAGTTCGTGCCTGACCCAGGGGACGCCCACCTCGGGAGCCAGCATCTCAATGCCGGCCATCTCCATGATCTTCGGGATGGAACCGCGGGTGGCCATGCCGATGCCGGCCCACGCGGTCCAGTCCAGCGCGATCGCGCGGGTGTCGGGCCGGGTGCGCCGCATGCCGCTGGTCAACTTGCACAGCAGGTCGTTGGCGGCGCTGTAGTCGCTCTGCCCGGCGTTGCCGAACCGGCCGGCGACCGAGCTGAACGCGACCGTGGTGCCGATGGGAAGATCGCCGGCCGCCCGCATGACGTTGAACCAGCCGTCGCTCTTGACACCGAACACGAGATCGAACTCTGCCGGCTCCTTGTCCGGCAGCGATCTGCTGATCTCCAGGCCGGCCCCGTGCAGGAAGACGTCGACGCGGCCGCTGGTGGCCCGTACGTCGTCCATCACCCCCTGGACCGCGGCGGCGTCGGTGAGGTCAACGCAGTGGTAGTGCGCGGTGCCGCCCGCGTCGCCCACCGCGCGCATGGCGGCGAGCGCCGCGTGCAGCCGCTCGTAGCGGGCCAGCTCCTTTTCGATGAGCACCGGCGTCGGGCGCTCGCCGCGGTCCTTCAGCCGTACGGCGATGTCGGACTTGAAGCCGTCGCGATCCTCGATATACCGCCGCAGATCCGCGTCGGCGGGGTCGGGTTCCGGGGTGAGGTCGAGCAGGTGGAAGACGCCGCCGGACGCGGCCGCGAGGTCGGCCGTGATCGCCGAGACAATGCCGCCCGCAGCACCGGTGACGAGGAACACCGTGTTATCGGTCAGGGCGTGCTCACCAGACCCGGCGAAGGGACGTTCGGCGAGCCCGACCGTCCAGCGCAGGCCGTCGGCGTGCCCGACCTCCACGCACCCGGGGTCGCGCAGCGTCTCCTCGATCAGCGTGTCGGCGAGCGCGCTGGTCTTCCGGCTCGCCGGGAAGTCCACCGACTTCACGAGCGCGTCGGGGCGCTCGCGTTGGTACGCCTTGGCAAAGCCGGTGACCGCGCCCCCGAGAGGAGCAGTCGCGCCCTGCTCGTCGTAGCCGTGGTAGCCGCCCAGGCGGGTCGCGACGACGAGGAACGGCGACTGGTCGTAGAGCCGCCGGACGACGGCGTATAGGCCCTTAACGCGGCGGCGCAGCGCCTCGTGCCAGTCGTCGAGGCTCATGCCGTCGATCGGTCCCTCGTCGTCGAGGGCCGGCAACCAGTAAACGCCGTCGATTCGCCGCTCGATGACGATTTCGCCGGGCGCGGCGGCCGGGTCGAGCATAAGAACCTCGCAGCCTAGTTTGCTGAGCCGTGCTGCGAGCGCCTTGCCGACGCCGCCCGCGTCCGGCATGACGGCGATGCGGGTGCCGGCGCTGAGCGTGATCTCGGTGGGCTTGCACTGCGCCAGCCCCGGCCGCAGTGTCGGGACGGGCACCCGGCGTGGATACCGCTCCTGGTCCGGTGCGCCGGCCGGCTCCGACACGGGCTGTCCGGGTTCGGCCGCCTGCTCGGGGGCTGCTGCGGCGGCCCCGGTCTTGTCGCGGATCCAGCCGATCACATGGGCGAGCGTCGGGAAGTCCCGCAGCTTCAAGCTCTCGTCGCGCTCGACGGAGAACCGCTCCCGCACCGCGGCGAACACCTCGGCCTGCTTGACCGTGTCCACCCCCAGA
>DATBKU010000114.1:0-33726 GCA_036555725.1 Streptosporangiaceae bacterium
TCGACGCGGAAACGCTGGCCGCCGCGCTGACCTGGCTCGGCGAACGCCTCTACTACCTCGCCGCCATCGACATACCGCCCTTCGACGACCAAGACAAGCTGATCGACGTCCTCACCCACATCTGGATGACCGCCGTGTACCGAACGTAAAACGCACCGTCAGCCCCCCGAAGTCGACCTCGAATATGCCGTCTCGATGCGGTCGTCCGGCTCAGCGCAATAACTCCGAACGGGCTGCAGGTGACCGATCGTCTCGCCGCCGCATCGCGCGACCAGGACCCGCCCGGCATCGAGGTAGTCCTCCAGCCGGGGCGCCGAGGTCTGGGCGAACGCCCGGGAGGCTACTGGTGGCTAGGAGCAGCGTCAGTTGATGCCACCGCCGGTCGGCCGAACGGATCCGGTCCGGGGTCACCGCCCGAGACGAGGACGGCGAGTCGGCGCAGGTAGGTACCCCAGCCACCGGTGTTGCGCGCGCGCTGCTCGGCGTCGTCGATGCCATAGTGGCGCAGCACGACGCGGGTGCCGCCGTTCTCCTCGGAGAACGTGACCTCGACCGTGGTCCCGTGGTCCGGGATCTGATGGGCCGCTGAGCCCCAGGTGAAGACCAGCCGGCGCGGCGGGTCGACCTCGAGGAACTCGCCGACGGCGTCGACGCCCGGTCGGACTATGACGTGGTATCGGCCGCCGGGCCGAGGTTCGATGGTCGCCTCGCGCCCCATCCACTGGACGTAGCGGGCGGGGTCGGTGAAGTAACTGAACACCGTGTGCGCGGGCGCCTCGATGTGCACGTCCACCTCGACGACGTCGGTCTCCGGAATCACCGGGTCTCCTTCCCCCGAGCATGCTCCTGTTCGGCAAGGGACTTGACCTGCATCAGGCCGGCGCGCCACTGCGCCTCGACCACGTCCCGAAGGGGCCCCAGGCCCTCTTTGTCGGTGCGGTAGAGGCGGCTGGTGCCCTCGCGCCGCTCGACCAGGAACCCGGCGGACTTCAACACGGTGATGTGCTGGCTGATCGCCGACCACGTGACGTCGAAGTTGCGGGCGATCTCGCCGGCGCTCAGCTCACGGTCCCAGGCAAGCTCGAGGATCTTGAGCCTGCGGGGCGAGGCGATGACCTGTAGTGCCTCGCTGGCCTCCACCGTCACTCCTTGATCCTGCTCCGCGTCTTGACAAGCGAAGTGTAGCAGCGTCTTAATTTAGAAGCTTCTAAATTAAGTTCCCCAGGTGAACCGAGGAGTCCCACCGTGTCTGCTGCAGCCGCACGTCCCCCGGCCCACGCCAAGCCCGGCGCGACCCTGGCCGTGGCCTCGATCGGCGCGTTCATGACGAGCGTCGACATCATGATCGTGACCACGGCGATACCCGTGCTGCGCGAGTCGCTCGGCGGGTCGATCGGCGACCTCGAGTGGACGATGAACGCCTACAACCTGGCATTCGCGTGCCTGCTGTTGACCGCCGCGGGGCTAGGGGACCGGTTCGGCCGCAGACGTGTCTTCAGCTTCGGGCTGGCCGGCTTCGCCGCGTCGTCGGCACTCGCCGCGCTCGCACCGGGGATCGGCGTGCTCATCGCGGCGCGCGCCGTACAGGGCGCGGCAGCGGCGCTCATCCTGCCCCTCACGCTGACGATGATCAGTGAGGCGTTCCCCCTCGAGACCCGCGGCAGAGCGATCGGCATCTGGGGCGGGGTCCTCGGGACGGGTGGTGTGCTCGGACCGATCATCGGCGCCGTCGTCGTCGAGGGCCTGGGCTGGCAGTGGATCTTCTGGATCAACGTGCCGATCGCGGTGCTGTTGATCCCGGCCGCCCGCACTTTCATCACCGAGACCTACGGACCTCGTCAGCCACTCGACGTACCAGGCCTCGCGCTCGCGTCGGCGGGCTTCTTCGGGCTGAGCTGGGGTCTGGTCCAGTCGACCAACCACCCATGGAGTGCCGCGGCCGTCGTCGTCCCGATTCTGCTCGGCCTTGCCCTGATGAGCGCGTTCCTGCGGTGGGAACACCGCACCGCGAACCCGATGGTGCCGCTCGCCATCTTCCGCATTCGCCGATTCAGTGCCGCCAACGGCGTCAGCTTCTGCATCTTCGCGAGCCTCGCGGGCAGCGTGTTCCTGATGTCGCAGTACTTTCAATTCGCCCAACACCACAGCCCGGTCGAGGCGGCACTGCGCTTCATGCCCTGGCCGCTCCCGACCGTCTTCGGAGCCCCCATCGCCGGCTCGTTGGCCGCGAGGTATGGAAACCGCCCGTTCATGATCGCCGGCATGTCGCTCCAGGCCGGTGCCATGGCTTGGTTCGCGCTCGTGGCGAGCGTGCATTCGCCGTACGCGCACCTGTGGCCGCCGCTCGTGCTGTCCGGGGTCGGCATCGCGCTCGTCATGCCGACTATGTCGGGGGAGGCCGTCGCAGCCGTACGCGCGGAGCAGATGGGCGTCGCCTCGGGGACCAACACCACCGTCCGCGAGTTGGGCGGAGTGTTCGGGGTTGCCCTCGTCGCGACCATCTTCGCGAGCCCGCGAAGCTACGCCTCGCCGGCCGGGTTCGTGGACGGATTCCTTGACGCGATGTGGGCCTGCGCCGTCTTCGCCGCGGCGGGCGCCGCCCTCGCATGCCTGGCCGACGGCGCCCGCGGCTCGACCGCCGCAGAACCCCTTGCTGAGCCGGCAGAAGCCTCCGGCCACGCTCCACAAAGCAGGATCGCGACCCAATGCCCGGCCCGATGACCGGCCCGATGACCGACTCGGACGCGCCGGGCAGCGGCGCGGCAACCCCCCGCTCGGTCGCCATCCCCACGTCCGCAGACCTCGCTCGCGCCCGCGCCGCGCTCGCCGGCGTACTGCGCCCGACCCCGCTTCTCGAATCGCCCGGACTCGGTGACCGCGTGTTCCTGAAGGTCGAAACGGCGCTACCGACAGCCTCGTTCAAACCTCGTGGAACGCTTCCGGCGCTCGGCGCACTGGGGCCCGGCACCACCGCGATCGTCGCCTCTGCCGGCAACGCCGCGCTCGGCATGGCGTGGGCGGCGCGGCACCTCGCGCGGCCGCTCATCGTCGTCGTCCCCGAGACGGCGTCGGGGGCGAAGCTGGCGAAACTCCGCCGCCAGCCGATCACGATGCTTCGCGCCGGGCGCTCGTTCGACGAGGCCGAGGCCGCGGCCCTCCGGCTCGCAGCCAAGGGGCGGGGACGGTACGTCTCGTCCTACAACGACACGCACCTCATCGCCGGCTACGCGACACTCGGCCACGAATTGGCGGACATCCCGCCACCGGCGACGGTGGTCTGCCCCGTCGGAGGCGGCGGCCTCATCAGCGGCCTGTGCATGTGGGCGCGTGCCCACCCGCACGTGCGGATCGTCGGCGCCGAAGCGGCCGCCTCGCGAGCCATGAGTACGGCCATCAACGCCGGCCGCATCGTCGACGTCGACATCAACCCCACGCTTGCCGACGGTCTAGCGGGCAACATTGAGCGCGGCTCGGTCACCGTCGAGATTAGCCGCGCTCGGGTGGACGCCATGGTCGCGGTCACCGAGGATGAGATCGCCGCGGCCATCCGATACCTCGCGACCGAGCATGGACTGATCGCCGAAGGTGCCGGCGCCGTGGCCACCGCGGCGGTCCTCGCCGGCCGCGTACCCTCGAAGGGGCCGGTGGTCGCCATCCTGTCCGGGGCGAACATCTCCCCACCCCTGCTCGCCACCGTCATCACCGGTGAAACCGGCTTAGCCGCGTTGAGCAAACGGTGCCGGGTGCCAGGTGCCGGGTCGGCCTCCGGTAGGCCGGACCGCGCGCAAGTCACGGCTGGGAGGGGTTCGTCGCCGACCTCCCAGCCGTGGCTTCGGATAGGCGTCAGGTCAGCTCTAGGTAGTCCAGTTCCGCGTAGCCGGTGGCCCCGCTGAAGTGGGGCGCTCCCTTGGCCAGGCGGATCACGTTGTAACCGGCTCTGAGTGAGACGGTGGTCGTGATCGTGCCGAAGACCGCCCAGCCTGCGGTCGGCGGGTAGCTGACCGTGGACCAGGCGCCGCCGTTGTAGGCGAGCCCGTGGGTAGAGGTGGCTCCGGTTCCGTTGGCGTACCGGATGGCCATCGTATAGTTCCGCGCGGTGGGCACGTTGACGATGAAGTCGACATAGCTGTCCCTGCGTGGGTCACCGGAGTTATCGATTTGCCCCACATAGCCGCCGTTGGAGGCGTTGGAGCTGCTGAGCCGGTTGGCCCGGAACACCGAGCCGTTCTCGGCCTCGTATCGCTGCTGGTAGGAGGGCACACCGCTGGCGGGCTGGACGACGACGTGGTACGCGCGGGCCGCGTCCATGTTCGGCACCTGGACGGTCAGCGTTCCGCCACTGACGGACGCGGTGGTGTCGGAGACGGTGGTGGGCGCTGAGACCGCGGTGAACCGGCCCGAGTTCGGGGCGGACTCGATGAGCACCCGCACCGAGCCGTTGAGCGCGGACATCCCGGTCAGCCGGACCGCGTTGGTCCCCGATCCGCCGCCGAGCGCCACGTTGACGATCCGGCGCGTGGGGTCGTAGGAGGCGAATCCGTCCAGGCCGCTCGAGGTCCGGGTGGTCGTGACCATGTTGCCCGCCATGTCGCCGTACCACTTGTAGAGCCACCAGGTGCCGGTGGGCTGGTTGTTGTTCACCACCAGGCCGTTGACCGTGCCGTACTCGAACCAGAAGGCGCGCTGCGCGGACTCGACACCGGCCCGTTCGAGCTGGGCGATGTAGCCCGCCACCTTGCCGGGCACGTCCACCTCGTCCGTCCAGGCGTATTCGTTGATGACGATGGGCCGCGGGCTGATGCCGAGCGACCTTTCGAGGTCGCGGTACGCGGTGACGTGCGAGGCGATGGGTCCGGAGGTCTGCGACAGCTCGTGCCAGCAGATGACGTCCGGCAGCGCGTTGTGGTCGCGCGCGTAGGTCAGGAACGACCGGAGAAAGGACTCGTTGTAGGTGGACGAGCTGGGCCCGACGATCGGGGTGATGGAGTCGCGGGCGCGGACCCGCTGGAAGGTCCGGACCCAACCGTCGTTGAAGGGGCCCGCGGCCGAGGTGTTCCAAGTCCAGTCGGGCTCGTTCCACAGCTCGTACCCGCGCACGTTGCTCCACGATGTGGCCGAGAGGCGGGCGTTCACCATGGTGTCCACCTTGCTCTGCCAGTCGGCCCAGCTCACCCATCGGTATGGGAAGTCGGGGTAGATGTCGGGCAGCCGGATGATCTCGTCGGCGCCGACCCGGTCGGCCTGGGGGGCGACCTTCAGCGCGTCGCCGCCGGGCGGCTGGCCGTTGGGGCGCTGTTGCACACCGGGCGGCGGCTGGGTGAGCGTGTGCATCTTGATCGGCAGCAGCGTGGTGTCGGCCGGCCGGTTGTTCTCGGCCAGCCCGTACAGGCCGCCGGACGCGACATGGGTGACAGGGCGGTACGGCGCGGCGACGTTGACCTGCAACGTCTCCCCCGCGGCGCCGGCGGCGGTGGCGGTGAGGGGGGCGAGCGCGGCAGCGACCAGCAGGGCGGCCGCGCACTGGGCTCGTCGTTTCATCAGGCACCTTCCTTTACGGGGTGGAGGTTTGGAAGGGGGAGATTGGCAGCCAGATCCGTATGGCCGGACGGGCCTCGCCGGGCCCACAGGTGATGGGGCATCAGGCGGATCGGCGTGCGCTCCGCCTGCGTCTCCAGGGACACGCCGGAGGCGTACGGCCAATCGCCGTCGCCGGTTCGGGCGAAACTCGCCGGTTACCTCGGCCGTGCCCTTGCTCTCCCGGAGGGCGCTGGACGCGTCCACCCGGAGCTCGTCGAAATCGTCATGGGACTGGTCGATGGACTCTGCGCACAGCACGACCGGCCCCCGCTCTACAGCGGCGCAGCCACGCACGGCGTCGATCCGATACGGGTAGGAGGCGGAGTTCCGAAAACGTTTTCGGCCATGCTGGCAGTGAGCGTGACCATCGTCAAGATCTGGTATGGATCCAGTCATCAGAGCAGCTCACACGCTAAGATCTTTTTCATTGTTTTCGAAAGGATTTCGAGTGCCGAGACCGCACTCCCAGACGGTGACGCTCACCGACGTCGCCCGGCTGGCCCGGGTGTCGGTGGCCACCGCGTCCAAGGCGCTCAACGACCGCGCCGAAGTCGCGCCCGAAACCCGGCGCCGGGTGCTGCGGGCGGCCAAGGAGCTGGAATTCCAGCCCAACATCCTGGCGCGGGGGCTCATCTTGGGCCGGACCGGTACGGTCGGGCTGCTCACCGACGAGTTGGCCGGCCGGTTCGCCTTCCCCGTGCTGCTGGGCGCGGAGAACGCGCTGGGCAACAGCCAGATGTCGGTGCTGCTGTGCGACGCCCGGGGCGATGCCATCAGGCGGCGGCATTACATCCGCACCCTGGTGGCACGCCACGTGGACGGCTTCATCGTCGTCGGCGACCGCAACGACGTGCGCCCCTCGCTGAGCCGGGACATCCCGGTGCCCGTGGTGTACGTGTACGGCGAGTCCGACGATCCGGACGACCTGTCCATCCTGGCCGACGACCGAGGCGGAGCCGTCCTGGCCGCCGAGCATCTGATCTCACTGGGCCGGCGCCGCATCGCGCACATCACCGGCGAAGAGGCCTACCGCGCGGCGCGCGACAGGGTCACCGGCCTGCGTTCGGTGCTCGACGACGCCGGTCTCCCCCTGATGGGCGACCGCCCCTTCTACGGCGAGTGGACCCAGCGCTGGGGCCGCCAGGCCGCGCACATCCTGCTGTCGGCGCACCCCGACATCGACGCCATCTTCTGCGGCAGCGACCAGATCGCCACCGGGGTCGCCGACGCCCTGCACGACCTAGGCCGGCGCGTCCCCCACGACGTGGCGCTGGTCGGCTACGACAACTGGGAACTCTTCGCCGCCGAGTGCCGCCCGCCGCTCACCACAGTCGACCTCAACCTGCAACAGCTCGGCACCGACGCCGTCGCCCACCTGCTGGAAGCCCTCGACGGCGACCGCCGCACCGGCATCATCCGCCAGCCCGGCCGCCTCATCATCCGCGACTCCACCGCACCCGCCTCCACCCGGCCATAAAGAAATATTCGGCACCGACGCGCTGCGTCAACAGGGCGGGCCATCGCTTCCGGTGCCCGCTTACCACGGTGGGCACCGGAAGTGACTGAGCGAAATTACGGGTGGTTGGCCCCACCCGGCGTGGGATTGTTCGACGTGATGAAGTCGGCGCAGTTGCTGTCGGTGTCGGCGCCGTCCGGGTTGCGGATCGCGCTCCTGCCGGCACCGGTCGCCGTGCCCGGCACGGTCACGGTGCACCCTGCCTGCCCGGAGCCCGATTTGCCCTGGTAGCCCTCGGCGAGCCACGGATCGACCAGGCTTCCGTAGTTGAGGCTGTCAGCTACCCGGCCGTGGGCATCGCGCAGCACCATGTTGCCGGCGCCGGCCGAGAGGGCAGGTCCGCCGAACCATTGGTCGGGTGCCGGCGGGCCCTGGTAGCCCGCGTTCGTCACGGCGGCGTCGACCACCGGCGCGTTGATTGCCTGGCTGTTGTCGAGGCGCTTGTCGAGGGTGATGCTGCTGCCCAGCGCCTGCACTGGCTCGTTGCTCGAATGCGCGAAGCGTGTCGCGGGGCTGAAGGTGACACCGGTGCCCCGGTCACTGAAGGGAAGGTTGGACGAGTGGTCGAACTTCAGCGGGGCGGTCAGGGTGAGACCGGTGCCGCCCGCGCCGGAGGTGCCCACCGACGCGACGGTGACGTTCTCGATCTTCGAGTCGATGTCGAGCCGGATCTTGTCGCCGGCGGTGATGTTGGTGGTCGAGGTGGCCTTGATGTTGGTCGCGCCGGCGGGCGCCGCAGCCGCGAGCAGGGCCTGCGTGCCCGGCTTGCCGACGTCAGTCACCGTGGTTGTTTCGAACGTGTCGCCGTAGCCGATGGCCAGCTTCTGGCCGGCCGTGAAGCCCGATGTGCTCGTGACGGGCACGTTGGTCGAGCCGGCGGCGACCGTGATGACCGGACCGTCGGGCAGCGGCTGCCACAGCGGCGTGCTGGCGCTTGGCTGGCTGATAATTGTCGCGTTGCGGCCGTTGCCTGAGGAGTCCGGCGCGGTTTCACCGGAGTCCTGGTCGAACGTGTACGAGGCAACGTTGCCGGCACCGGCCTGCCCGCCGGCCAGCGCGCCGATCTCGGCGGTGGACAGCGCGTGGTCGTAGATCTGGAAGTCATCGACGGTGGCGTCCAGGAACGGGTCGGCGCTGAACTGGGATCGGCCGATCCAGTTCTGGTTGGTCGCGCCGAGATCGGTCGGCCTGATGGTCATGTTGGGGTTGGTGGCCACGGGTACGCCGTTGAGCCACATGGTGCCGGTCGTGCCCGACAGCGTGATCGCCACGTGCTGCCAGCCGGTGGGCAGCTGCGGACCCGAGCCGCTGGCCGGGATCATCTGCGACCCGGCACCGGCGTTGATATCGAACCGCAGCGCATTCGTCCCGCCGGCACTGGCGGTGAGGAACATGAAGTCGGACGTGCCGGTGCCGAAGTCGAAGATCCGAGCCCACGTCTGGTCGGTCGACGTGACGTTGACCCAGGTCGCGATCGTGAAGTCGGTCAGCCCGCTGACGATGTCCGACGGCAGGTTCACGTACTCACCGTTTCCCGACAGCCTGACGGCGTTGCCGATCTTGCCCGGTACGCGGGGCCCGGTCGCACCGGAGTTGGTGACGTGGGCGATCGTGCGGGTCTCCGCAGCGGAGCCGGTACCGATCTGGACCTGTTGGCCGGGAGCGAGACCGGTCGAGCTGGTGACATTGATGGCGGTGTCGCCCCTTCTGGCAGGGGCCGCCAGTCCCGAGCTGGACAGACCGAGCAGATAGGAATGGTGGCTCGCTAGCCTCGTCCCGGCCGGGACGGTCACCGTCGAGGAAATGGCCTGCCGGGTCGGGTGCTCGGTCAGGGTCCAGTTCGACAGGTCGGCGGTGTTGTCGCCGGCGTTGTAGAGCTCGATGAACGCGTTGGCCGGGTTGGTACTGGTGCCCGTGCGGAACTCGTTGATCTTGATCGGGCTGACGTTCCGTACCTTCTCGGTCGTTGTCTCGCTTTGTCGCGCACCGTTCGTCGAGTTCGTCCACGCGGCGTTGCCGATCAGGTCGCCGTTGAAGGCCGCCGGCCCCGAGGTGACCTTGAAGGTCGCGCTCACGCTCGCGCCGGGCGCGACCGAATCGAACGTTTGCGAGGTGTGGTTGGTGCCCGGGACGAAGGAAGTCCACTGCTTGGTGGGCACGGAAATGCTCAACTTCACGCCCACCGCGCGCGACCCCGTGGTGTTGGTGAACGTCACAGTGGAGTTCTGCGAGGACCGCGGTGAGAACGTCTGGAGTCCTGGCGGAGTGGTCGTCGCGGAGGCCGGTGCCAGGCTCAGCCGCTGCACGTCGTACTTCGCGGCCACGACGTTGGCCTGCACCGCATTATCGGTGGCGTCCGTCGGGTATCCGTCCGTCATCACGCCTTCATAGAAGGTGCCCTGCGAAGCGTTGCTGTTGTCGCCGCCGTTGCCCAGGACGATGGCTCCCTGTTTGCGCATCGGGTCGTAGCTGGAATCAACGCGCGGTCCGTCGAACATGGTCGACAGGGCGCCTTGCTGCGCATCACCGCCCAGGGAGGCCCAGTGGTGCGGTTCGCCCTTGGCCACGGCGGTCACGAACCGCGAGGTGATGCTCGGCAGGTCTGGGCAGAGTTTGGATGTACTCCCCGGGTTGACGCAACCTACCAGGTTGTTCTCCTGGTCGGTCATGATCCACGGGCCGGGGGGAGGCCCGTGGTACCAGGCGGTGGCGTTGCCGTAGTAGCTGGTTTCCATGGTGCCGTTGCCGTCGTCGCGGCTGTCGATCTCGGCGTTGCCGTAGTCGAAGCAGCAGCCGTTGTTGAAGTGCTGGCCGTTAAGGACCCAGTACATGCCCTCCGGCTGGTCGTCGGTCGCGATGCCCCTGGTGTCGTTGTTGCGCAGGCCCATGCCCGGCTCGATGAAGACGCCGTACGCCTTGTGACCGCCGATCGTTATCGGCGCCATGTCCGCGATCGGGAGGTTGTTGAAGCCGCCCATGGCTGGGCCGCTGAATCCGCCGCGGGGCGCCTGGGTGAGGTCGTTGTGGTTGGGGGATTGATCGTAGACCTTGGTGACAAGGCAGGCCGCGTTGACGCAGAACGCGTCCTGCGCTGCCGCGTCGGCGTATCCGCCCGCATCCCGGAACCGCGCAGCGCGGGGGGCGACGACGCCGATGTCCTTGACATGCTTGTCCGACAGGCGCATGACCCGGTAGAGCGGGCCCTTGTAGGAGGCGTACAGCGCCCGCGTGGTGCTGTGAGCGGCCACGCAGGGGGTGCCGCCGGCGGCGTAGATGTCACACGGGCCCTGCGGCCTGGGCGGAGGGGCCGCCTGCGCCGGTGTGGCCACCGCGTACGTGACGCCCATCGGCAACAGCGCGATCGCCAGGCCAGCGGCGAGGATCCTAAGGCGTATGCGCCGGATGAGGGACATGAACATGCTGGATAAGCTCCAATGCTGACTGAGGCGGGCTTGGCTAGGCGAAAAGCCAGCTGATAGTGCGATCATCTGGGCATTAACCGATGTTCGTTGGCGCTGACGGATAAGGGCGTCACTAACCCGGGTAAGCGCCCTTGACCGTGCTGAGCGGTTTCAACCACGGCACATATAGCCAATCAAGTGGGAACCGAGGATCCCTCTCTCGGCGAGAACCGGCGTGAGCCGACCGCGCCAGACTGCCGTCCGATAACGGCCCGCAGCCACGCGTGCGATCCGGCGAGCTTTCGCAACCGACCATGCGCTGGGGCTTGTTAGCGCGCACACAGATGACCATCTGCGGCCCGGGGATACCTGTCAAGGGTGCACGACGGCTTTGCTGGAGATCTTGCCGCCGTCCCCAGCCATGGAACGGGATGGAACGCCTTACCAGTGAGGCGGTCGATGGATTCCGGGGAGCGATGCCGGCCCGGTACCCACAACGTGGACGGCCATAAAGGGGGCACTGTGCTGGAACCGTGGAAAGACGCGCGCTCGGTCACGACCGAAGAGGCGCGGCGATGAGCTCCCGGGCAGAGGGGACCGTCTCCCTCGAGGTCGACGACGAGGAGATGTCGTTCTTCGTGGAAATCCGGAATCTGTCGGCGCTGATCACCCGCCCGCTGGATTCGAAAACAGTGAACAAGATCCTTCCCAAGTTCACGCTCACCTATGACGAGGACTTCTTCATAGGTACGACATTCGGCGGCCGGCGCACCCTCGAGTTCCGCGTGCTCGACAGGGTCGGGCGGGTGGTGAAGAGCATGCAGGTTACGGACGTCGAGACCGCCGTGTTCAACCTCGGTGTCATCCATATACCGGCGGCGGAGGCCACGGGCTGGCTGGTGACCAAGGGAACGGGCGCGGCCTCGCCGCCGGTGACCAAGAACAACGCGGTCGGCCTGCTGATCGACAACGTCGAGGCCTGGGGAAAGGTCACCGACCTGATCGGAAATGCGGAGTCGTCCATCGACCTGATGCAGCTCCGCTACGAGATCGCCGACGAGTTCAGTGAGGATCCGAACGAGGAGGATCCGAAGGTCGTCCTGCGGTTCGGCGCACCGCTCTCCGCGACGCAGCTCCGCAAGGTGGACGATAAGGATCTCCGCGCGGAACGACTGCTCGCGGGCGCGGCGACCAGGAATCCCGACATGCCGGTCAGGGTGCTCATCTGGGATCCGCAGCTCGACATCCATGTGATCGGTGCGTCGCTGGTCCTGCCGGGGCTGGGGCTGATCTTCGCCCTCATCGCCATCAAGTACGCGGCCACGCTCAAGGCCGTACAGCACTATTTCGGGGAGATCGAAGCACCGAACATTCGGGTGCTGGGCGCGAAATCCTCGTTCTTCGGCGCCGTCCACGCCAAGCAGTTGATCGTCGACGGCAAGACCGCGGTCAACATCGCCTCGCCGTTCGAAAGCGCCTACTTCGGTGACGACCAGCACCTCATCGACGACCCGCGCCGGGGCAACTCCGATCATCTGCCCATCCATGACGTGAGCATTGTCGTGACCGGTCCGGCGGTCGCCGACGCCCACGACATATTCCGCCGACACTGGAACGCCGCCGCGACGCCAGCCGACAACGTCCAGCCCATCGATCCGCCGCCGGAGCAGACGAGTCCCAACGGCCTCGACGGGCTCGCCTCCGTGCAGGTCGTGCGCACGATCGACGCGCGCATGTTCGCCGACCTTCCGGACGGCGAGAAGGGTGTCCTCGAGGCTTATCTCCGGGCGATCGCGAGCGCTCAGAACTACATCTACCTGGAGAACCAATACCTGACCAACGAGGCCATCGGCGACGCGCTGGCGAATGCGCTGACAGACCTCAGCCGACCGAAACTCAACGTCATTCTGTTGCTCAACATCAACCCGGACGTTCCGCTCTTCTATCCCCGATACCAGCGAAAGCTGATCGCGCGCATCAGGGACAAGATGAAGAGCGCCATCAACGAGGACCCGGACCGGCGTTTCGGCGTCTTCTCCCGCTGGACCCATGAGCCCGCGGCTCCACCGGGCCAGCCCAATCCGCGGATCGCGCCGACCTATCTGCACACGAAGGTCGGGATCGTGGACGACAAGTGGGCGGCCGTGGGCTCGGCCAACCTGGACGGCGATTCGCTGGATTTCTTCCAGCCCCTGCACGCCTTCCAGTTCGGAGACGTACGCGAGACCGAGATGGACTTCCTGCTGTTGAGCGGCATCGCGGAGCAACCACAGTCACCGGTGATCAGCCTGCTGCGGCGCCGCCTGTTCTCGGAGCACCTGGGCATTCCAGTAGGCGACGTGCCAAGTACCGAAAATCCCGACAAGACCTGGGCGGACGTCTGGAATGAGCAATGGTTCCAGGAACGCAACAACCTCGATAACGAGCCGGTAGGCAAGCAGGACTCTCACATCCTGAGGTGGCCGGACGCCGACCGGACGCTGAACCACCCGCGCGAGCACCTGGCCGAGGTCCTCAAGAGAGACCAGGCGAACCTGCGCCTCGACCCGATCAAGGGCAGCCGGCGATTCCGGTTCAAGGAGGGCACCTGGCGGGACGACGGTCCCGAGGTGGACCCGGTGGAGCTGAGGGGGCCTCTCGATGCCCCATAGCGTTGATCGGGCGTACGAGCAGGTCGCCGCCATGCTCGCGGAGGCGGACCGGCATCTCGAGGTGCCGCGGCAGCTTCTCGGGCTCCTGGGCTGGGACACTCCGCCAGGCGTCTCCGACATCGGCCTGGCCGCCGTCGATCTCTCCGGCCTGCACGACAAGGTCGATGCCCTGACCAAGGCGCGGGGCTCGGGCACCACGGAAGAGATCGCGGCCGCGTACGCGAACCTCGCGATCGGGGTCGCGGACGCGCTCGACCAGCTTCGCCGGGTCGCCGCCGGCTTCAGCGCCACTCCCGACTACCTGGCCAGGACCCACATCGCCGACGAGTTCTTCCGCCGGCTGCTGGACTTCATCGTGATCCAGGCCATCGCCCGGTTCGCACCGGCGGTCTTCGCCGTCGGGCAGCTGGGCGGCATCTTCCTCGGCGAGCCGCACCCCGCCGACCCCGCGAACTTCCAGACTGAGCACCTCCGGCACGTCGTACGGTGGGACCGGATCGGCACGCTGCTGCACGACCCGGCCGCGCTGCTGCGGGACGTCTACGGATGGGGCACGCCGGACTTCGACCCCTCGGCGCTGATCGTCAACATCGGCGGCCTGCTCCAGCACGCCAGCGTCAGCGCGGGCATGCGGCCGCTGCCGGCCCGTGCGGAGACCCAGGTCACCGGCCTGCCGGTGCCCGACGGAGCCGAGCCCACACTGCAGTTGCTCATCAGCCTCGTCAAGGGGCTGGGCTTCGAGGACCTGGACGTGGGGATCTCGCTGTTCGGCCTGCGTCCCACCGCGGACGGCGCCCCCGACGGCGGGATGGGGATCACGCCGTACGCGCGGGGCACCTCCGACATCAGCTTCCCGCTGGCCGATCGGGTCGCGTTCACGGTCGACTCGACCATCGACATCGAGGGCGGTGTCGCGCTGGTCCTGCGCCCCGGGCAGTCGCCCGTGCTCACGACCGGCCTGGACACTGTCGCTCCCTCCAGTACGGCGCCCGGCAGCATCGTCCTCGCGATCCGCGTCGAAGGAGGTTCCGATCAGCCCATGACGCTGCTGGACCTGCCGAACGCGGTCCGCGTCGAGGCGAAGGCGCTGTCGGCGGGCGCCGGTGTCAAGGACGGGCGACCGACCGTACGGCTCGGGCTGGAGGGCGGGCACATCGTCCTCGACGCCTCCGGCGGCGACGGCTTCCTGACCAGCGTGCTCGGCTCGGCACGCGTCGAGTCGTCCTTCGACCTCGACGCGTCGTACGCGCCCGGGACCGGGCTGCAACTGGGCGGCAGCGGGGGCCTGGAGTTGCAGATCCCGGTCCACGTGGAGCTCGGGCCGGTCGAGATCGACAACCTGTACGCGGCCGTCGGACTGAACGGCGGCGTGCGGCTCGAACTGTCCGCCGGCTTCTCGGCGAGCCTGGGGCCGATCCAGGCGGTCGTCGACCGGATGGGGGTACGCGCCGACGTCACCTTCCCCGACGGCGGCGGCAACCTCGGCCCGGCCGACCTGACGTTCGGCTTCAAGCCGCCCACCGGGGTCGGGCTCACCGTGAACGCCGGCATCGTGGCGGGCGGCGGGTTCCTGTCCGCGGATCCGGACCGCGGCGAGTACGCCGGCGCGCTGGAGCTGGAGTTCGCGGGCTTCGTCGCGGTGAAGGCCATCGGGCTGATCAGCACCCGCAACCCGGACTTCGGCGGGTACTCGCTGCTGATCGTGATGACCGCCGAGTTCGGCGAGACCGGCATCCAGCTCGGGTACGGGTTCACCCTGCTCGCCGTCGGCGGGCTGCTCGGGTTGAACCGCGGCATGAACCTGCAGGCCCTCGTCGAGGGGGTGCGCAGCGGTGCGGTCGAGTCGGTGATGTTCCCCGAGGATGTGGTCGCCAACGCGCCGCGGATCCTGTCCGATCTGCGCGCGTTCTTTCCGCCGGAGCAGGGGACGTTTCTGATCGGCCCGATGGCCAAGATCGGCTGGGGCACGCCGACGCTCATCAGCATTGAGCTCGGAGTGATCGTGGAGATCCCGGGCAACCTGGCGGTCCTCGGCGTGCTGCGGGCGCTCCTGCCCAACCGGGACGCGGCGCTGCTGGCACTTCAGGCCGACTTCGTCGGCGCGGTCGAGTTCGACAAGGACCGGGTGTGGTTCTTCGCCCGGCTGTTCGACTCGCGGGTCCTGACCGTGCCGCTCACCGGCGAGATGGGCCTGCTGTTCGCCTGGGGCGACAACCCCGACCTGGTGATCACGGTCGGCGGGTTCCACCCGTCGTACAAGCCGCCGCCACTGCCGTTCCCGATGCCGAACCGGGTCTCGGTGGACCTCCTCAACCGGCCGAACCAGCTCATCCGGGTGTCCGGCTACTTCGCGATCACGAGCAACACCGCGCAGTTCGGCGCGCTGGCCGAGCTGCGGCTGGGCTTCTCGCACTTCAGCATCGAGGGACATCTCGGCTTCGACGCGCTGTTCCAGTTCTCGCCGTTCCAGTTCGTGATCAACATCTCCGCGGGCGTGTCGCTGAAGGCGTTCGGCCATGGCCTGTTCGGCATCCACCTGCGGTTCCAGCTGGAGGGTCCGGCTCCGTACCGCGCGCACGGCCGCGGCTCGATCGGCTTCCTGTTCTTCGAGATCTCCGCGAACTTCGACATCACCTGGGGCGAGGCCCGCGACACCACGTTGCCGCCAATCGACGTGCTCCCGCTGCTCGCGGCCGAGATCGACAAGGTCGAGGGCTGGCAGACCCGGCTGCCCACCGGCCGCGCCACGCTGGTGAACCTGCGCAGCCTGCCGCCTGGCGACGATCTGGTGCTGCACCCGCTCGGCACGCTCTTCGTCCGCCAGCGCGCGCTCCCGCTCGACGTACGGCTGGACCGGATCGGCGGGCGGCAGGCCCGCGACGGCCGACGGTTCGGTGTGGTGCCCGCGCCGGACAGCGGGCTGGCCCAGGTGTCGGTGACCGCGGACAAGTTCGCGATGGCCCAGTACCAAGACCTGGACGACGCGGCGAAGCTTTCCCGCCCCGCGTACGAGAACCAGGACGCGGGGCTGGAGTTGGCCGGCGCGGACGGGCTGCTGGCCTCGGCCCGGGTGGTCCGCCGCAGCGCCCGGTACGAAGAGATCGTCATCGACAGCCGGGCCCGCGCCGCCGCCAACCGCACGATCGGCCGGGCGGTCATGACCGGGGCGGCCGCGACCAGGGCGGCCGCGACCAGGGCGGCCGCGACCAGGGCGGCCGCGAACGGGGCCACCGCGAACGGGGCCACCGCGACCGCACCGCGGAAGCTGACCAGCGTCAGCCCGGCCGTGTTCGGCAGGCTTCTGGACGGCAGCAGCACCAGCCGGTCCGTGCTCTCGCAGAAGGACGCCGACCGGCGGCGGCCGTTCACGGGCGCCGACACCGTACGCCTGTCCGGGCAGCGGTTCGTGGTCGCGTACGTGCGCAACAACGTTCAGGCGTTTCCGCCCAGCGCCGACCTGGCATCCGGGGTGGCGGCCACGTTCCGCAGCCAGGCGGCGGCCGCCGACGCCCTCGCCGACTGGGTGACCGCGGTCCCAAGCCTGGCCGGCACCCTGCACGTCATCCCGGCCGCGGACGCGTCGGCCCCGCTCGCCGTGCCCGGCACGTGGACGGTCGGCGGCGCCCTGCCCACGGCGACGTTCTGGGCCACGCCCGCGGACCCGGCGGTACGGCTCGCCGGTGGGCGGCTCCTCGTCGCCGGCGGCGCGGACGGCGACGGGCACCCTGTCACCTCGGTCGCGCTGTTCGACCCGGTCGCGAACACATGGTCGGCCGGGCCCGACTTGAGCACCGGGCGGCAGCAGCACACGACCACCCTGCTCGCGGACGGCCGCGTCCTGGTCGCCGGTGGTTCGGCCGGAGCTCCGCTGACATCGGCGGAAATCTACGACCCGCTGACCAACGCCTGGTCGGCGGCGGCCGAGCTGGGCGCGGCGCGGTCCGGGCACTCGGCGACGCTGCTCGGCGACGATTCGGTGCTGGTCGCGGGCGGCCGCGGGCCGGACGGCCGGGCGCTGACGTCCGCCGAGCGGTTCGACCCGGCCACCGGCGGCTGGACGACCTTCGCGCCGATGACCGATGCCCGCTCCGCCCACCAGGCCGTACGTCTGCGTGACGGGCGGGTCCTCGTCATCGGTGGCATTCTGCCGACCGGTGGCGGGCCGACCGCGACCGCGTACTGCGAACTGTTCGACCCGGTGACCGGCGGCTGGACGCCGACCGCGGAGCTGAGCACGCCGCGGGCCGGCCATCAGGCGACCCTGCTTCCGGACGGCACCGTCCTGGTAACCGGTGGCGACACCGCCGGCGTCCAGGCCGACGGCGCGTTCCGGCCGGACAGCCTGGACACCGCCGAGACGTACGACCCGGCCATCGGCGGCTGGACGCCGGTCGCCCGGATGCCCGGCCGCCGGACCCGGCACCGCAGCGTGCTGCTGCGCACCGGCCGGGTGCTTGTCGTCGGCGGCACCGGCGGGCCGGAGTTCGCGGCCGGCTACCGGAGCGCAGCCGTCTACGACCCCGGGTCCGACACCTGGACCACCACCGGCGCTCTGGCCCTGGGCCGCTGGGCGCAGCTGACCGCCGAGCTGGCCGACGGCCGGATCGTGGCCGCCGGCGGTATCGCCCGCGCAGGCGCCGCGGCCTCCGGTCCCGGACCCGCGCTCAGCGCCACCACCGAGATCTTCACTCCTTGAGCAGGAGGCTCCTGATCATGACGAGCGCCACTGAGATTGCCGTCGGCAGTTGGACGACGACCTTCGACCTGCCCACCCCCGCCCGCGCCTGGGACGGACAGCACGACGGAGCCGTGCTCCTCACCGACGGCACGGTCTTCGTGGCCGGCGGAGCCGACGCATCCTCCGCCGCCCTCTCCGATACGGCGCGCTACGACCCCGACTCCGGGAAGTGGACCAAGGCGGTGCCCATGCACACCGCCCGGCGGCTGCACAGCATCACCCGGCTCGCCAATGGGAAAGTGCTGGTCGCCGGCGGCACCGGCGTGGCGAACCAATTCCCGGCGCCGGGGCTGCCTTCCGCCGAAATCTACGACCCCGACGCCAAGACCTGGTCCACGACCGGCGCGATGCACGTGGCCCGGTGGGGGCACAGCGCGGTCCTGCTGTCCGACGGGTCGGTCCTGGTGGCCGGCGGCACGGCCGTACGGTCCGGGCAGTCGGTCGCCGCGCTGCGCTCGGCGGAGCGCTACAACCCGGACACCGGCGTGTGGACCGAGGTCGCGCCGATGACCGACGCCCGAACCGGCCATCCGGCCGTGGTCCTGGGCGACGACCAGGTGCTGGTCGTCGGCGGCGGGGTGCCGACGGGCCGCGACAACGAGGCGGCCCTCGCGTACTGCGAGCTGTACAACGCCAAACAGGACACGTGGACGCCGACCGGGAATCTGCTCGCGCCGCGCATCCGGCACCGGGCGGTGGCGCTCTCGGACAAGACCGTCCTGGTCACCGGCGGCAGCCCGCCCGGTCCCGTAGGGGACGGCACGTTCGACCCGTTCAGCCGCTCGACAGCGGAGCTGTTCACCCTCTCGACCGGCACCTGGACGCAGGCCAAGGCAATGCCCGCCGGACGCGGCCATCACCGGGCTGTGTCGCTCGGCTCGGGCAAGGTGCTGGTCGTCGGCGGCACCGACCGGGTGCGCGACGACGTCGGCTTCTCCAGCGCACTCGTCTACGACGCGGCCGCCGACGACTGGAGCGCGCAGGGCGGGCTCACCGTCGGCCGGTGGGCCTTCGCCGCCACCGCGCTGGCCGACCACCGAGTGGTCGTCACCGGCGGCGTGGCCCGTACTGGACTGGCTGCCGCGACCCCCACGGCCGAGGACCTGACCGCCGGCACCGAGGTCTTCACCCTGCCGGACGCGCCATGAACTCCTACTCCTTCTTGCCCTGGCTGCGTGCCGGGCTGGCGACGCGGATCGCCGGAGCGGCCACGGCGGCGACCCGGGCCCAGATCCCGGTGCGGCTCCGGCTCACCGCCGAGGCATCCGGCGGAAGCGTGCTCACCCAGGATGTCGTGAAGAACGTGCAGTTGTACGGGCCGGGCGACGTCATCGGCGTGGATCCGCGGGCGATCTCCCGGACCGAGCCGCGGCCGTGGGTCACCAACGCCGAGTCCGGGTTCCTGGTGCACATCGAGTTCTTCGACGAGGACTTCCCCTGGCGGTACAGCCCGGCGAGCCCGGACGCCGGCACCGCCCGGCTCGCGCCGTGGCTGGCACTGGTCGTGCTCGCCGGCAGCAGGGACCCCGGCGATCCGGACGCGGAGTTCGCCGAGGGAACGAGCGAGGGCCGGCCGCTGCCGTTCATCACGGTCGCCGACCCGGTCGCCACGCTGCCGCCGCCGGACCAGCTCGGCGCCTGGGCGCACGTTCACGTCAACGGCGGCCTGGCCGACCAGGTGACCTCGGACGACATATCCGTAGCCCTGCCCGCGCTGGAGGCGCTGCTGGCGCAGAACGCCGACGACGCGTGCGCGCGCCTGCTGTGCCCGCGCCACCTGGCCCCCGACACCGCCTACCACGCCTTCCTGGTGCCGGCGTTCGAGACGGGACGGCTGGCCGGCCTCGGGCTCGACCCCGCCGGCGCGCCGGACGCACTACACCCGAGCTGGAACGGGCCGTACCCGAACCAGCCCGTGCCGGGCACCCTGCCGTACTACTACCGGTGGTTCTTCACCACCGGATCGGCGGGCGACTTCGAGTCGCTCGTCCGCCTGCTGGAGCCGCGCGTGCCCGACGACCGGGTGGGCCGGCGGGACATCGACGTGCACCGCTCGCCCGGCCTCGGCCTGCCCGGCATCACGACGCCCACCGAGATCAACGGGGTGCTGCGGCTCGGCGGTGCGCTGCGGGTGCCCGACCGGCCGGAGGACGTCTTCGACGACTGGGACGACCAACCGGCGTCCGGTCAGCCGTACCCGCACCCGTTCCAGCGAGCGCTGGCCGGCCTGATCAACCTGGCCGACGACTACCTGGTCAAGCCTCCGGCCGCCGCCAACGCCGCTCTTCCGCAAGCACCGGCCATCACAGCCGAGGGCCAGGGCGACCCGCTGATCACCCCGCCGCTGTACGGGCGCTGGCACGCCCTCACATCGCGGCTGCTGACCGAGCGGGACGGCACAGATATCTCGCCGAACCGCAACTGGGTGCACAAGCTGAACCTCGACCCGCGATTCCGCGTCGCGGCGGGCTTCGGCACCCGCGTCGTCCAGGATCGACAGGAGGAGTTCATGGCCGCGGCCTGGGCGCAGGTCGGCGACGTGCTGGTGGCCAACGGCCGGATCCGCGCCGCGCAGCTGGCTCGCGAGGTCGGCCACGTGCTCCAGACGCGCCACCTCGACCCGTCCGCACCGGCCGGGCTGGCCGACACGCCGGTGTCCGGCCGGGCGCTCAGGCTGACCGCCCCGGCCCATTCCCGGCTGACCGCGACTTTCACCGACGAATCGGTCGCCGTGGCGGACGCCGAGACCGTCGCGGTCGGGTTCCGGGTAGCGGAGAGCCGAGTCGGGACCGCGCCGGTGTCTCCGACGATGCGGCGGATCGTCCGGCCGGGGTCACGGCTGATGCGCACGCTGCCGTTCGGCGACGGGCAGCCGGCGCCCGACGACCTGCTGGTACGGATGGACGCCGAGGCCGTGACCGCCGCCGCCCCCAAGACCACCCCTGGCGCCGTCGTGACGGCGGACGCGCTCGACGCGGTGCTGCACCCGGGCGGCCACCCGCCGGGCGACCCCGTCGACCAGCTGCCCACCAGCTCCGACTTCGTGCTGACGCTGCCCGGCGACCCGCGGATCCCCACCCCGGGGGGCCCGGACAGCGCCGAGGCCCGCCGGTTCAAGGACGCCCTGCGCGACCTGTTCCGCGGCCGGGCCGACGCTGAACTCGGCGGGCAGACCGAGGCCCGGAAGGCGCTGGACGTGACAGGCGCGACCGGGGCCGTGCTGGACGGCCTGCGCGCCGACCAGACCGTACCCAAGACCCTGCTCAACACCGTCAGCCTGCCCGACCGGCTGCAGCCGTTCGCGGAGCGGTTCATCGAGGCGATGGCCTATCCGGTCATCGACCTGCCGATGTATCGCGCGCTGCTGGATCTGTCGGTGGACGTCTTCATGCCCAACCTGACCCTGCTCCAGCCCAACACCGTCACCCTGCTGGAGACCGACCGGCAGTTCACGGAGGCCTTCCTGGTCGGGCTCAACCACGAGATGGCCCGCGAGCTGCTGTGGCGGGAGTACCCGACCGACCAGCGCGGCACGCCCTTCCGGCAGTTCTGGGACCCGCGCACGGTGCTGCCGCAGCCTGGGGAGACGCCCGCGCAGCTGCGGGAGCGGCTGTACGACATCCCGCCGATCCACACCTGGCCCATCGACGGGAACCTCGGCTCGAACGAGAACGGCGCCGAGGCCGACCTGGTCCTGGTCATCCGCGGTGAGCTGCTGAAGAAGTACCCGACCGCGGCGATCTACGCGCACCGGGCCCGATGGCAGCCCGACAACGCCCACCCGGACCCGCGACAGGAGCGGGTCCCGGTCGAACTGCTCGACGAGGAGCACCCCTCGGCCCAGGAGATCCGCATGCCGGTGTTCGAGGCGAAGGTCGATCCGGACATCTACCTGCTCGGCTTCGACCTGACCTCCGACGAGACGAAGGGCACCCCGGGCGGCGACCCCGGATGGTTCTTCGTCATCAAGGAGCGTCCCGGCGACCCGCGGTTCGGCGCCGACGAGGGCCCGGGCACCCGGGTGGAGGTGTGGAACGACCTGTCCTGGCCGGACGTCGACCCGCAGGGCCACGGCTTCATCGAGCTCGACGGGTCGACCGCGCCCGTACCCCTGGAGGAGTTCGACGACCCGGACGAGGACGAGGAGAAGAACGACCAGCACCTGGAGGACCTGTCGCTGCCGCTCTGGCACGCCGGGCTCAGCTCGGCCGACATCGCCTACATCCTCTTCCAGGCGCCGGTCCTGATGGCCGTGCACGCGCAGGAGATGCTCTCATGATCAGCGACGACTTCCCGGTCCTGCTCGGCCCGGTCCGGCTCGAGACCCGGTTCACCGACACCGAACTGCTGGTCCGGATCTTCCCCGACGAGTGGTCCGTGGACGCGTTCGAGCCGCAGCCGACGAGCGCCGAGATCAGCGCGGTGGACGCGTACTGGACCGCGTTCTGGCGGGCCGGCGGCGACGCGACGGCCGAGCAGGCCGCCTTCCAGGAGCTCGCCGGCCGGGTGCCCGCCGGGCGCGCGAACTGGCTGCTGCAGACCCGCATGCCGGCGAACCCGGGCGACCGGCCGACCGGCGTCCCGGCCACCACGACCGTCCTGGTCGTGGTCACCACCCAGGCCGTGGCGGCGGCCGACAAGCAACCCACGACCACATACTGGACGGCGGTGTGGCGCGCGCACGGCGATCCCGCCAAGACCCGCGCCGCCGACGTCGCGCTGGTCGCCGCCGTCGGCTCGACCCGGGCCGCCACGATCAGGTCCCGTCGCCCGGCCGGCATCGACGCCGCGACGGTTGTGCCCGCCGATGACGTCCTGGTCGCCTTCCTGGTGCTGCCCGCTCCGACCGGCCTCGCCGCGCAGTCCTGGACCCAGGGCGCGCGCGCCCGGCTGCTGCCGGACGCGTTCACCGTGCTCGGCTACCTCGACGAGGAGCAGGTCGTCTCGGTGACCGGCGCGGCCGTTCCGGACACGCTGGCGGTGAGTCCCGACCCGAGCGCCGCCGACCAGCCGTCGGTCGACGAGACGACCGGGGCCCTGCACATACCCGACGACCTGCGCTGGCTGACCGACTTCGACCGGGCCGTGCAGGTGGGCATGGGAGTCCGGATACCGCTCGACGACCGGATCCGCAATGGCCTGGACCGGCTGGTCGTCTACGGGGTGCGGCAGAAATCCACCCCGGACCAGACCGGTACCGCCCTGGCCGACCTGGTCAGCCGGCAGCTGCGCAGCCCGGCCGGGTTCGGGCTGGTGCCGCAGGGCACACCGACGAACAACAGCGACCAGGCGCCGGCCGGCAGGGACGAGAAGCAACAGGCCACGGCGGCGCTGCGGACCGCGTCCGGGCCGAAGGCCGCCGCGCCGAGCGACTGGACCACCAAGACCGACGGCCAATGGCTCGCCGAACTGCTCGGCATCGACCCCGCGATCCTGGCCGGGGTGCCGCACGCGGACGGCATGGACCAGCGGGACGCACGCGCGGCCAACATCGCGCTGTGGCCGGCGACCTGGGGCTCCTACCTGCAGAGCATGATGAACCCGCTCTTCGACGCGGACACAGTCGAACGCACCCGGCAGTTCTTCACCCGGTACGTGTCGGGCCGTGGCCCGGTCCCCGCGGTGCAGATCGGGCGGCAGCCGTACGGGATCCTGCCCGTCACGGCGTACTCCCGCCTCACCTGGCCGGACACCGCATCGATCCCGGCCGCACACCGGCGCGGGCTGCAGCAGGTCATCCGGGCCGCGCTCGCCGACTGGCGGACGGCCGAGGAGAAGGTCACCCGGCTCGGCGCCGACGGCGACCCGCACCAGATGCTCCTGGACATCCTCGCCCTGCACCCGACCTCGGCCGAGTTCTACCAGCGGTACGCGCTGAGCGTGGAGGACATCTACAACCGCGAGAACCTGGGCGGCCACGGCCCGGACGTGCTCCCGGCGCTGGACCGGCTGAACATGCCGCAGCCCTTCCGGGCCTTGCTGGCCCGGCTCGGCCACCAGGGACCGCCCGATCCCGATCTGGTCCGCCGGCTGTTCGCCGGTACGCAGTACCCCATGCTCGGCCCGCTGGTCGACGACCGGCCGCTCTCGGAGACCGACCCGATCCGGGAGTACACCACCGACCACCAGGGCTACCTGCGCTGGCTCGCCGACCATGCCGACACGGACCTCGAGAAGATCCGGCTGGAACGGGACTTCGCGGCCGGCCGGCCACCTGCGGCACTGCTGTACCTGCTGCTGCGACACGCGGTCTTGCTCGGCTGGGCGGACGCCGCCCGCCGGCTGGCGGTAGCCGCCGGCAGCCCGCAGGTGCCAAGCCCGGCCGAACCGCTGTTCGTGCACGTCGGGGACCCGGCAGCGCCCAGCGAGAGCCGGTTCCGGCAGCTCTACTCGCCCGACCCGGTGATCACCGGAAGCCCGGACACGCTGCTGGTGAACTACATCCCCACCGTCCTGGACAGCGCGGCGGCCACCGCACCGCTGGCCGCCCAGGTGCAGGCCCTGTCGCTGCTTGCCGACCTGCCCACGGCCCGGCTGGAGCGGGTGCTGACCGAGCACCTGGACTGCGCGACGTACCGGCTGGACGCCTGGCAGCTCGGGCTGGCCAACGAGCGCCTGGCCGAGCTGCGCTTCGGCGCCGACGGCACCACTCCGGCCCGGCGAGGCGTCCACCTCGGCGCGTACGGGTGGCTGGAGGACGTGCACCCGCGTACGACCGAGCTGACGCCGGTCCAGCTGACCGGAGACCTCGCGAAGATCTTCACGCCGCCGGGTTCGTCGCCGTTGTTGCACGACCCGAAGAACGGCGGCTTCGTGCACGCCCCGTCGCCCGGCCAGGCGACCACGGCGGCGGTGCTGCGGGCCGGCTACCTGGCCAATTCCACCCCGGCCGACCCCGGCACGTTCGCGGTCAACCTGACCTCGGGCCGGGTCCGGGTCGCGCTCACCATCCTGGACGGGCTGCGCCAGGGCCAGTCGCTGGGCGCGCTGCTCGGGTACCGGTTCGAGCGCGGCCTGCACGACCGGTTCGCCGAGGCCGAACTGGACTCGCTGATCGTGGCGCTGCGTGGGGCGTTCCCGCTGCGGGCCGGCCGGATCCCCGGTACCGAGGCCGCTCCCGGCACGTCCGCCGAACTGATCGAGGCGCGCAACGTGATCGACGGCCTGGAACTGGTCCGGCGGGTGACCCGGGTCCCGGGCGCCGGAACGTACCCCTTCGGCGTCGACGGGCTGCCCGATGCCAACGCGGCCCAGCTCGCGGCCATCGACGCCGAAGTCCAGCGCCTGCTGGAGATCCACGACGCCGTCGCCGACCTGGCCGTCGCCGAGGGCGCCCACCAGGCGCTGGCCGGCAACGCCGAGCGGGCCTCGGCCACCCTCGACGCGTACTCGAAGGAGGGTTTCGCCCCGGAGCCCGCGGTGGTCGCCACCCCGCGCAGCGGGGTCACGCTGACCCACCGGCTCGGCCTGCAATTCACGCCGGGGCTCAACCCGCCGCTGCTTCAGACCACCCCGCGCGCCCAGGCCGAGCCCGCGGTCAACGACTGGCTGCCGAGCGTACTGCCGGACCGCGACGACGTGGCCGCCATGGTGACCTGGACCGACCCGGCGGGCGGCCAGGCGCACGCGCGTACGGTCAGCCAGCAGGACGTCGGCCTGCAGCCGATCGACCTGCTGTGGGCGGTACGCCCGGCGAGCGAGGCGTCGATGACCGACCTGGACGACCGCATCCTCGGTGTCGTCATCGACCGCGACCACCCCCGCCCGGACGCGGTGCTGACCATTCGGCACACTCAGAAGATCAACAACAAGACGACCTTCTTCGAGCTGTCCTCACTGGTCGCCGCGCTGCGCACGCTGCTGACCACCTCGCGACCACTGCGGCCCAGCGACCTCGTGCCGGCCGCGGGCACGGCCGACGTGGACCGGACCGCCGACGACGCCGTCTCGATCGCGCCGAAACGGACGGCCGCCGTACGGGACGGCCTCACCGACCTCGGCAAGGACGTGGCCGACTACGTTCACGACCTGTCGGCGGCGTTGCCCACCACGCAGCTCGTCGGGGGCATCGACACGTTCCTGCGGCGGTACGCCCAGCTCGTCGGCACCGCGAGCGGATTCGGCATGGTCCGCAGCGGCTGGAGCGAGCTGCTCGCCTGGCGGCGCGGGGTCTTCGCCGACATCCTTGCCGCGGTGGCGGAGACGGCGGCACGGATGAGCGGTTCGCTGGCCGCCGCCGACGCACTCCTCGCCCAGTACGACGCGCTGCCGCGGTCCGCGACCGACGACGTACGGTTCAGCCTGCTGGAGCAGGCCGAGCGGCTGCTCACCACCAGACCGGTCGTGCGGCCGAGCCGGCCCCAGGACCTGCGGAACACCATCCGGAACACGATCCGGAAGAGGTTCAACGACCGCCTGCAGGCGCTGCAGCAGGAGGCGCGGACCCGCGAGAACACGCTGAGCGACCTGTTCGCCGAGGTCGGCGCGCTGCTTCCGCTGACCGATTTCGAACGGACCGGCCTCGACCTGACCCCGTTCCGGGACCGGGTCGTGACCTTCGCCCGCGACCTGCAGAGCCGGGCGCAGGCCCTGCAGGCCGAGATCGGCCGGCGGCTGACCGACGCCGCCACGGCGCTGGCCGAGCGCGACCAGGCGGTGAGCGGACCGGACCGGGTCGACGCCGCCCTCCGCGCGTTCCGCGCGCTGCTCGGCGCGGACGCCCTGGTGGTCCCGGAGTTCACCGCCACCGACCAGCTCGCCTCCGACCTGCGCGCGGCGCGGCGCGACAGTGACGACTTGATCGAGCATCTGGTCGACGCCGGCCGGGACTTCCCGGTCGACGACTGGCTGCACGGCGTCGCCCGGGTACGGGAGATGCCGCGGCTGTGGGAGCGGGTCGTGCTGCTCAGCGACGCGCTGACCGACGACGAGCCGGACCTGGTGCCGATCCAGCTGCCGTTCGTGCAGAACGACCATTGGCTCGGCATGGAGTTCGCGGCCGGCGCCGTGATCGACCAGGACCGGCTGCTCTACACCGCGCACTACGCCGATGATCCGCCGCCCTCGCAGCATCAGCGGTGCGGCCTGCTGCTCGACGAGTGGACCGAGATCATCCCGGCCGACCAGGAGACCACCGCGCTCGCGGCCGACCTCCACCGGCCGGACTCCGAACCCCCGCAGGCCATGCTGCTGGCCGTTCCGCCGACGCGTACCGGCTCCTGGAACACCGATGACCTCGTCGCCGCCATCACCGAGACCTTCGAGCTGGCCCGGCTGCGGGCGGTCGAGCCCGAGCATCTCGACGACACCGCGTACGCACAGCTGCTGCCGGCGACCATCATGTCCGCGACCCGGCAGCCCATCACCATCAGCACCGATCTCGCCGTCGCCAACCTGCGCTGGAAGTCCCGATGACCGAGCTGCGTATCGAAAACCTTCCGGAGGCGCTGGCGACCCGCGCCTTCCCCACCGTCGGCGTGTGGAACCGGCTGGAGGGCCGCCCGCGGACGACCGACTTCGACCGCGCGCTGCGCGCCGAAGTACGGGACGCGCTCTGGATGCTGACCCGGCAGTGGCAGCTCGGCGAGTTCCGCGGTCAGGACGCCGGCTCCCCGGTCACCGCGATGTACTCGGTCCGGACGGCGACGCCGAGCCGCTTCCGGCCCACCGGGGGCGGCGCCGAGGACCTGCCCGCCAACCGGCCGCTGGAGACGGTCGCCGAACGCCGGGCGCTGCCGTTCGTCTTCGGCACCGATCCGATCTCCTACGACCTGCGGCTGGTGATCGGCCGGCACTGGCTCAAGCTGATCGACGCCGTGCCGCCGCTCCGGACGACGCGACAGGCGTACCTGAACCGGTACCCGATCGCGGCGCCGGACCCGTCCGCGGATCACGACACCCCACGGGCCTCGAACCCGGAGGTGTGGTCGCAACTGCAGGCCGTGGCCGGCCGCCGGATGGACGGCTATTCGCTGTACCGGCACATCGCCGACGGCGGTAAGGCGTCGGACGGCATCGGCGCACCGCCGCCGTTCCGTAGTCAGCTGGACCAGCTCGGTACGCGGCTGGTCGCCTGGTTCAACGGCCTGATCGACCAGCCGTTGGCGGATGCCACGTGGGATCCGCGCCGGCTGGAGCACCGGTTCTCGGTCGCCGCGGCCGAGGCAGGCGGCGGCGAGACGGTCCTCACCGCGCCCGAGTACCCGGGCGGTGAGCTCGACTGGCACGCCTTCTCCCTCGACCCGGGCACCCCGGTCGGCGGCACCCATGCCGGACCCGTGCCGGTGAACCGTACGGTGTTCCCGGTGCCCGTCCGGTTCTCCGGGATGCCGCTGCCGCGCTGGTGGGCGGTCGAGGACGGCGGAACGAACTTTGCCGCGGTCCGCCCCGACAGCACCGACCTGACCCGCCTGATCTTCCTCGAGTTCGCCTTGGTCTTCAGCAACTCCTGGTTCCAGCTGCCGTGCGACCTGCCGGCCGGCACGGTCGCGACGGTGCAGGGGCTGGCGGTGACGGACGTGTTCGGGCAGCGACTGTGGATCACGGCAGCCGGAACCGGGGCAGGCCAGGACTGGCAGCAATGGTCGATGTACGACCTCGACTCGCTCGGCGACGCGTCCGCCGACAGCCGGCTCTTCCTGCCCTCGACGGTCCCGCACGTCGCCACCGGCCCGGCGCTGGAGGAGGTGTCGTTGATCCGCGACGAGAACGCGAACCTCGTCTGGGGCATCGAGCGCACCATACGTTCGCCCATCGGCGAGGGTCGGCGCGGCAGCGAGGTCGCCGCGGAGGTCCTCGCCCATCGTCGGCAACTGTTCCCCGGCACGCCCCCGGACGCTCCGCACGCGGCCGTGACGTACGAGGTGATGAACACGATCGCGGAGAACTGGATCCCGTTCATCCCGGTGCACGTCCCCGGTGACACCCGTCAGATCCAGCTCCAGCGCGCCGCTCTGCCCAGCGCGGTCGACGGCACGCCGGTCCCCCCGCGCACCGCCCTGCTCCGCGAGGGCTTCGACGCGGGTACGTCCTACTTCGTCAACGAGGAGGAGGTGCCGCAGACCGGCACCACGCTCAGCGTCGCCTACAATCGCGCGCGCCGGCGCGACGGCCGCGTCGCCGTCTGGCTCAGCACCAGCCGCGGTACCGGTCGCGGCGAGGGCTCCAGCGGGCTGGCCTTCGACCTGCTCACAAACACCACAGGAACGGACGACTCGTAGATCGTTCGAGCTGACTCTTAATCCGGGGGTACGGGTGTACGAGTCCCTGGCGCACTCCTCCTGATGCGATGACCTGGGCATTCTGCCGATTTCGAAGGGGCGGCACGCCGGTGGTTTCGGAACGCAGCCTGCCGATGTCAGTGGATCTGGCGATTCAGGTCCTCCCAGTACGGCTTGCGCAGCTCGCCTTTGAGCGGCTTGCCGGCGGGAGACATCGGCAGGTCGTCGACGAACTCGCAGCTGCGGGGCGCCGGTGGTGCCGCGGCGTACGAGCGCCCCAGGCCATGAGTGCACAACGATTAACGACAGGCGCACAACCAGCCGCGATTGGCGAGGGCCGCGCCCATGTCTATTCCGGGTTTGAACCGTTACCAGTGCGACGGTACTCGCCGGGCGGGATCCCGTAGGCGGCCCGGAACACCCGGTTGAAATGGACTGCGTCGATGAACCCCCAGCGTGCCCCAATCGCGCTCACCGGGAGGGTCTGCAGCCCCGGGTCCAGCAGATCGCGGCGGCACCGATCCAGTCGACGTTGCCGGATCCAGGCCACGACGGTCGTCCCTTGCGTCTCGAACAGCTTGTGCAGATAGCGAACGGAGATGAAATGTGCGGCGGCGATAACACGCGGGGACAGTTCCGGATCGGCGAGCTGTTCTTCAAGGAAGGCGTGAATGCGCAGCACCAGGGCGCGCTGCCGCGAGTCCGGCGGTACCGCCTCCCTGCGGTCGAGCCGCGCAGCCAGCGCCACGGTGAGCAGGTCGACCAGTGCCGTGCCCAGGCGTGCCCCGTCGGCCTCGCTGTCCAAGTGACCGGGCAGCTGGCGGGCGAGCGTGGAGACCAGCGCGGCTGTGCCCTGGTCGGCGGGAATACGGACCCCGGTCAGCCGCGACAGGTCGACGAAATTAAAGTCGCCCGGACCCAGACAGCTTTCCCGGCCATCCCTGCTCGACCACCATGCGTCCCCGCACCTGCACTTCGATCTTGCAAATCTCCGGATCCGACCGGCGGATGAGTTTCTTCGTCCGAGTCACTTCACAGGCCGGGGTGGTCACCTCATTGACCCGAACGACGCCGACATCGCCGGTCAGGAGCTGGGCACGGTAGCCCCCTGGCTCACCGACAATTTTGAAATCGAACGGAACGAAGGTGTCGCCGACCACATGCCGCCAGTAGTCGGCACGCGACACGGCCGGCTCATCCTCGGCCCGGAACACAACGCTCATAACCACAGCCCGGCATGAAACCCGCAACCATTCAATCCAACCAGAATACTGACGATCAGCCGTCGAATGGAGTTCAGGTCAGTGGGCTAGCCCCCGCCTTTCCGGGATCACCGCCTCACCCACACGATCTTGTCAGCCCGGCTACTTGCGGAGGACGACGGTGAAGCCGGTGATCGGTCCGACGTTTCCCGCCTGGTCGATGGCGCGGACCTCGATGGTGTGCCGTCCGTAGCCCGGCGGCACGTTCTCCCACTCCACGGCGCGGGTCGGCTTGCCGAGCTTGCCGTAGATGAGGTCGTCGATGTTGGTGCCCAGCGGGGTGAACAGGAACGGCGCGTTCGAGTCGGTGGGCCACCCGAAGTAGCGGAACCAGCCGTCGCCGTCGACCTGAAACTCGGCCAGCGTGGTGCCTCCGGAGTCGTCGGATGGACTCAGCTTCATCGTGAAGTGGTCGTTGAACACCAACGCGCGTCCGAGCGTCTCGGCGGGCGCGGAGAAGGCGGTGCCGACCGTGGGGCGCTGAGCGTCCACGGTCCAGGCGAGCGTCCGCGACCCGGTCCGTGCCGTGACCCGGTGAGTGCCGGAGCGTAGGTGGAAGCGTGACAGGTTCAGGTCGCGGTCGTTGCCGGGCGTCGCGACCGGGCGCCCGTCGAGCGTCCAGTGCACGGCAGGCGCAGCGGCGACCGGGTGGGTGGTCTCGGCGTAGATCACGTCGTCGGCGCCGATGTGGGTGGCCGCCGGCGTCGCGTCGGTGAAGTCCACCGCGGTCGGCGAGATCGGCGTTGTGACGCTCGTGTCCACGGTCCAGGCGCGGGTCTGGGTGAGCGCGCTCGATGCCCTGATCGCCGGGTCCCGTACGAACTGCGTCGGGTCGGTGACCGTCGCGCTGAGCGTATGCACGCCAGGCGACAGCCGTAGCCGGGACAGATTCAGGTTGTGGTTGCCGCGCACCGGTCTGCCATCCAGACGCCAGGCGACAGCGAGTTCGTGACTTGCCGGGTGCAGCGTCTCCAGCCACACCACACGGTCCGCGCCGATCGGAGCGGTGGTGGCCGTGCTGTCTTGAATCAGGTTCACCTTGGCGGAGATGGCCTGGGTCATCCGTTCGCGTGCGACCTGGTCGTAGGCGTAGCCGAGGGTCTTCATCATCGAGTGCGCGCTGGGACGCCAGATGCCCGCCGAGTTGTACATGCCGCCCTCGTAGCGGCCGATGGTCCCGCCCGAGGTGCTGCGCTCGCCCAGCCAGCGCCACCATTTCTTGTGCTGGTCGCGCATCTGCTCTTCGGTGAGGAGCGTGTGGTGGATCGAGTCCGGCTCGCCGCCGGTGTAGGTGCCGCCCTGCACGCCGCGCTGGAAGTAGTTGTACTCGTCCTGCAGGTTGCCGAGGGAGTGGCCGATCTCGTGCGGCATGATGAGCGACGACAACGCGTTGCCGCCCGAAGCCGTGGCGAACGTCCCACCCGCGCCGCCGTACGTCGTGCTGTTCGCCAGCGCCAGGATCTGCCGGTTGGCGGTGCTGGTCCCGGTCACCATGTCCGCGAACGTCTCGGCCTTCCCGCTGTCCATGACCAGGAGCCGCTGGACGCCGTCGGACCGGCAGCCGCTCCAGAACGCCATACTCAGCGGGGTGGTACGCCGCGGCGAGGTCAGCGACGGGTCGCAGCTCACGCCGGACTCGCCGGAGACGATCTCCACCCGGTAGATGTTGAGGTAGCTCCGGTAGGACTTCCACGGCTCGAACGCGAACAGCGTGTTGAGCTGCTCATCGACGCTCGCGCGGAACTTCGGCATATCCGCCTCGGTGTACCCGTCGCCGAGGACCACAAGGTTGAACCGTTTGGCCGGATCGCCGGTGACCTGAACCGGCACCACTGTGGCGCTGCCGACATCGGCGGCGTGTGCCGCCGTTACCGATGCGATAGGCATCAACAGGAACGCCAGCACGGCGGCCGTCTTTTTCAACATGGGACAAAGCTCCTAGGGCGTTGCCGATGAAGTCATGGGTCCGCGTGAGGTGCGGCCGAACGGGGACATGTCGACCGGCGCCGTGAGGCTGACAGGGGGCAAGAGAGGACAGGGCAGGACATATCGTGGCACGGGATGAGTTGGGGTGGAACTCTCGGGCGCCTCAGGCCGCCGCACACCTTCGATGAAGGTTATTTCGCCGCCCGGTTGACCAAGGAGAGCCACGTACCGGAGGTCGTCGGCCGGTCGAATCTGAGTTGGGTCAACATCAGCGACTATGACGCCTACCGACCGGAGGCGCTCGACGCCTGCGGTCCCCATTCCTGTGCGTTGTACACCGGCAACGAGTTCTTCCGCTGCCCCACGACGCGAAGCTGCCACCTGTATCCGGATTACGAGAGCCGCTGGGCCCGCCTCGCCGGCTACGCCCGATCACGCCTTGACAAGATCGGGGCCTTCTACCTCCTCGATGAGCCGCAATACAAGGGAGCCACGCCGCAAGAGATCGACGCCGCCGCGGCGCTGATCAAGAAGACGTTCCCGGGCGCGAAGGTCATGATGATCGAAGCCGCGCCGACGGTGACACCGTCCCTGAAGGTTCCCGCCACAATCGACTGGGCCGGCTTCGACCTCTACTGCCGGCCGATGGACCAGGTGGAGGCCAAACTGCGAACGCTGGAGTCCGTCACCGGCAACGCGCAGAAGCTCTTCCTCGTACCCGAAAGCGCCCCGATCCAGGCGTGCGCCAGTACTCCGGGACATCAAAGCGATAGCGACATCGCAGCCCTGCAGTGGAAATACCCTCCAGCTCGCCCAACGGCACCCCCGCGTCATCGGCCTGCTCAACTTTGGATTCTGGACCGGAACGCCGTGGAACGGCGGCCATGGCGCGTCCGATCTCCCCAGTACGGTGGACGCGCACGAGCGGATCGCCGCGCGCGTTCTCAGCGCGGCCGGCGAGTGATCGCCGGCGACGCTGCAGCTACGTCTACTTGCTCGGCTTGGCCTCCCCGCCGGAGGCGTTCGGCTTCGCATGCGGGGGCGGCGGCGTGGTGGTGCAGACCAGCGGGCCGCTCCTGGGCACCAGGCGTTCCACCGATCCAGGGCTGCCGTGGGTAATGGCGAGCTGGGCGGGGGCGAGGAAACCGATGAACAACTGCCTGCCGGCGCGCATCGCCGAGGGGACGAAGACGAGCATGACCTTGTCATCGGCCTGACGCTGCCCTTGCATGACGCGGCGCACTCCCGGTCCCACACCGCTCGGGTCGAGGGCGGAGTCGTCCTGTGGGCCGCCGCGACAGGTGGGCCGTGACGGTCCCGGGAGCGATGCCGAGGACCTTGGCCGTGGCCTTGGTATCGAGGTCGAGGAAGACCCGGAACGCGATCACTTCCCGCTGCCGCTCCGGCAGCCGGCGCAGCGCGGGGTCCAGGCCGGC